>CAJTXN010000002.1 GCA_910583605.1 uncultured Lachnospiraceae bacterium | reverse complement strand
CCGGACTATCTCAGGAAGAACTCGCGGCCCAGCTCCAGCTCGCCGGGCTGAACCTAAACCAAAAGGCAATAAGCCGGATCGAAACCGGCGAGCGCGTCGTGCCAGACTTCGAGCTGCTCTACTTCTCGAAGGTGCTAAACGTGCAAATTTACGAGCTGCTGCCTGCTGATGAATGAGGACGGGGAACCGTCCTTTTTTCTTTGCGAAAAAATGCGAAAGGCGCTTGACAATACGCCAATAAGGGCGCATTTTGGAGGTGGCATACTATGAATATCAAAGAAATGAGGAAAGACAAAGGGCTGACACAGAAGCAGCTGGCCGAACAGATCGGCGTAAATATCAGGTGGGTGCAGAAATTAGAGGCCGGGGATACTAAGCTGGAAAATATCACATTTTTGAACGCAATCAAATTGATCCGGGCCCTGACTCCATACGACGACGAGAAACAGCTTGCGCGGGAAATGTATATCATACTCAAACGAACGCTGCAAGAAAATGATTAAGGGACAGGAAAGCGGGAGCGGCTACGGCTGCTCCCTTATTTTTATTTATGGAGGGCATAAGCATGAGACGCTTCAAGCATTTAAGTAAAACAGACCGGCTCCGCATGGAGGCCCATTTAAGAGACAAAAAGACACCGAAAGAGATCGCGGAGATCCTCGGCGTCCATATTTCCACAATATACCGCGAAAAGAAGCGCGGAGAATATCAGCACCGGAACAGCGACTACACAGAAGAAACCCGGTACAGCTCAGACCTCGGCGAAATGAAATACCGCGCCAATCTCGCGGCGAAGGGCGCGGACATAAAGCTCGGCAAGGATCACGAGCTGGCCGAGTATATCGAACACCGGATCGCTGACGACAAGCTCTCGCCTGCTGCCGTTCTGGGCGAAATCGAGGCCAACGGAATGAGCTTCAAGACTTCGATCAGCGTCAATACCCTATACAGTTACATAGAAAAGGGCGTTTTTCTGCGGCTCACGAATAGCAGCCTCCCCCAAAAAGGTGATAAAAAACGCGCATATCATAAAGTTAAGGCGCAGAAACGCCCGCCGAAGGGTGAGAGCATAGAAAAGCGCCCGGAGGAAATCGACGAGCGATCCACCTTCGGGCACTGGGAAATGGACACCGTTGTAAGTGCCAGACCGGGCAAGGCTGCCATTCTGGTGCTCACCGAACGGCTCACCCGCGAAGAAATCACGGCCAAGCTCCCAGACAAAAGCGCGGCCAGCGTGGTGCAAGCTCTCGACAATCTGGAGCGTGAGTGGGGCGACAAATTCCCTCTGGTATTCCAGACAATCACCGTGGACAATGGGAGCGAGTTTGCCGACTGCCCCAGCATGGAGCGCAGCGCTCTGGGCGACGGCTCCCGGACTAAGCTCTACTACTGCCACCCGTACAGCTCATACGAGCGCGGCAGCAACGAAAACCTCAACAAGATGATCCGGCGCTGGCTGCCGAAGGGGACAAACTTTGACGAGATCGCCGACGAAGTGATCGAGGCCGTCACCGTCTGGATCAATAACTACCCGCGGAAAATCCTCGGCTACATGACCGCGGATCGGCTATTTCAGGCGCATTTATCGGCTATTTTGGGGCCCGCTTAAAATTTTTTATATTTTTTTCGCATTTACTCTTGACATTTCCCCTTGAAAATTGTAACATTAAATGCGAAAGGAAGCGAAAGCCTCCCGACGCATTATTTTTTTACCACAAAACGGGCAACACTGGCCCCTCGGCCATTTTGTAAAGTCTGTATTTATCGGTGAAGGATAACAAGTTTTAAGTCCGGTTTTTAAGGTGAAAACCGGGCGGCGGTGGAGAGCAGCAACGCCTAAAAAGGCCCCATGTCGTTCAACAAGTTTCCGGCTTTTAAGGTGAAAGCCGGTACGGTCAAGGCGGCCCAGAGAAAAAGACGCCAGCCGGAGCGCGGGAGGCCGGTTAAGAAGTGCCCGCCCGAAAATGCAGATTTTACAAAATGGCCGGAGTATGCACCAACACCACAAGGAGGTGAGAACGTGAGAAACTACCGATATTTGACGCTGGCCGATCGTGAGGCGCTGGAGTCCCATTATCTCAAAGGAGAACGCCCGCAGGATATAGCCGACGCTCTCGGCGTGCATGTAGCAACCATCTACAAAGAGCTTAAACGGGGCGACACCGGAGATGTTGACCGCAACATGCGGCAGGGGTACAGCGCAAAGCTGGCCCAGCTCCGGCTCCAGAAAAATTTCAAATGCAGAGGCCGTAAAGTCAAAGATGGGCAGAAGGATCCTGAAGCTATCAGCACATAACCCGCAAGGAAGGAGGCCCAACATGGACAACTCGAACACATTCAAATATGACGCCACCCTTTTATGCCGGGCTTCGTTTCCGGCCATATTGGAGGACGGCGGCCGCCCCTGCATTGTGGAGGTATCAGTTTACCGGCTCAACGCCGTGGCCGTCACCAGTTATATGCTCGACGGCTTCGAGCCTCTGCTCCAGTTTCTCGGCATGGACGGGACGGACACCTACATAACCCGGCACGAGGTTGACGACCTTTTCACCGTCGTGCATATCGACAAGGAGGCAGCACCATGGCAGCAATAAACACAATAGCAAAGGACTGGGCCGACGAGCTCCGCGACGGGATCGCGTGGGTAATCGTCTGGAAAACCGGCCGGAGCTGGAACGCTACGGCGGTATGGCTGAACTGCGACGACGACACCTTCGAGCCGGAGGATCTGGAGCAGGCCCGCAAGATACTGGAGCAGGATCCGAACGCCGTTATGCTGAACGGCTACTACTGCGGGCGCTTCGGCGAGGACATGACCGTGGCAGAGCTGGCAGAAGGGATCCGCTGGCACTACGAGAACGGCTACAACCTGCTGGACGGCTCGACAGCATTTCCTCCCGAACCTATGGAACGCCCGGCAGACCTTCCGGCGGATCTTCCGTGGTACGGCAAGGCCACCAGCGCAGAGCCGGATCCCTACGTCTACGACGGTTACATGAGCCCGGAGGACTTCGAGCTCATGCACAAGAACATGGAGGCTGACCAGCAGCAGGAAAACTCCCCGCCAGAAGTCCCCACCACCGCAGAGCTGACGCTCACCTTTACACCGGAAACAGCCACCGCGCTGCTGGAAGCAATAACACCGCCTCTGCTTCGGGCCGTCCAGTATGCTGCCGAGGTAGCAAGGAAAGCATGGGACGCCCTCATGGAAGTGGCAAGAAAAGCAGCGGAAATCGTGGCCGATCTGGCGGGCAAATTTGTGGACGCTATGCTCTGCACAGCCAACGATCACCCGAAATGGTGGCACTACTACAAGCACGCAAAGAAGTGGCGCGTGCGCAAGAAATACCGGCGACGGCTGGAGCGGCAGCTTTATGACAAACTACTGGCCGCCGCTTCTGGATAGGAGGTGGACACATGAAGTACAGAATTTGCCCTAAATGCGGCGCACATTTAGACCATGGCGAGCGCTGCGACTGCGAGGATCGCAAGGAGCAGAAAGTCGCAGAGCTGGGCGCGGATCTGGCAGCTCAACCGGCAACCATGGACAAGCGCGAGCCCGTTCTCGCACTCATGCCCGGCGCATGACCGGCGCACGGTATGAGACATGCCGCGAGTGCGGGCTGGAATGGAATGTAAGCAAACAAGCGACGATCCCGTGGTATGGCTACCTCTGCCCGCGGTGCCGGGCCAAGTACAAGCAGCCGCGAGGATCCAACCGAAAGGAGCGAACACATGAGAAACGAGGTTATTTTTGACAGCAGGGGGATCCCTGACATTATGGTGGTATTTACGCCGGACGAGCTGGGCCTCCCGGCAGAAATCAGAGGCAAGGCCGTGAAGGAGTACGCGATCAGCAAGTACCCCAACACTCTGATCGGGGGCGTCCCCTACTCCATGCCCTACCAGCAGCCCGCCGTCAATGTCAACCACGACGAAGCGATCCGGCTCTGCGAAAGCAAGGGGCCCGGCTGGCACCTTATGACAAATGACGAGTGGGCCGCACTGGCACACCAGAGCCGTAAAAACGGCACCCTCCCCCGCGGGAACACTGACCGTGGAAAGAGCCACAGCCACCCGGAGGAAACCGGCACTACATACAAAGACAGCAGCGGCAGCAGCAAAACCCTGACCGGATCCGGCCCGATAACATGGAACCACGACCACACGGCCGAAGGAGTCGCCGACATGTGCGGCAATATCTGGGAGCACGTCGGCGGGATCCGCTTCGTGAACGGGCAGGTGCAGGTGATCCCCAACAATGAAGCCGCAGCAGGCGCGGATCAGTCCAAAGACTCGAAGGAGTGGACGCCGCTTTATACTGCCGACGGTGACACAATCTACTACGACGTAGAGGACGGCAGGATCGGGCTCCGGCCGGTAGAACCGGACAGCAAGGACTACGACGGAGTGGAGTTTAGGGAACTGAACGGATCGGCGATCGACATACCAGATCAGCTGATCGAGCTCGGCCTCTACCCTGCGCCCGGATATGAGGGCACGGACTACTTCTGGCTGGACACTGACGGCGAAAGGATCGTGTTCCGCGGGGGCGACTGGGGCAACGGTGCGTACGCTGGTGTGTTCTCCTTCAGCGGCTCCTACTCCCGCGCGGGTGTGCACTGGTACGTGGGCTTCCGCTCCGCTTTAGTTCGGTACTCTGGCGACTCTGGCGATCTGGATAATCTGGACAGCAAAGACGGCAAGCAGGCAGACGAACCGAAAGAAGAAAACGCCGCGCCGTCGTTTGACTCGCTGTCCGGCCCCGTGCAGTTACCCACGCTTGTACGGCTCATACTGGCCCGCCAGCTGACCGTCCTTTATGAAGCGACGGGCGGCAAGGATCCCGAAGGCTTCAAGCGCATAGCAAGCACGGCAACCGACAAGGAGCTCCAGCAGGCTGCGGCCCTCTCGCTGCCGCTGTCTCAGGTGAACACGGCCGTGGAGCTCTACCGAAACGTGAGCCAGCAGCTCAAAATTGCCAACACCCTGACGCTGACGATCGGGAAGGAGGCGGCCGACCATGAATGACCTCCGCGAAGTTTTCCAGAAATATGCGGCCGTCGTGTTCTTTGATACCGAGACAAGCGGGCTGGACGCTGACACCTGCCAGATCATAGAGCTGGTGGCGATCCGGATCGAGCAAACCGACCGGGGCACCCTCCGGGTGGCGAAAACCTTCGACGACTTCATAAGGCTGCCGGAGGGCGAAAAACTGCCGGAGAAGATCACCGAACTGACGGGGATCACCGACGAAATGCTGGAAAAGGAAGGGCTCGACGAGAACGACGCCGTGTACGACTTCGAGGAACTGCTCGACGACACAGCCGGGCCGGTGCTACTGGCAGCGCACAACGCCCAGTTTGATCTCCAGTTTGCCGGAACCATGGCCGAACGCTACGCGCAGCCCTGCGCCGAGCTTCTGGCCCGCGCCGACTACCTCGACACCCTGACCGTGTATAAAGACCGGCGGCCATATCCTCACAAGCTGGCGAACGCGATCGCAGCCTACAAGCTGGAGGACAAGGTGCAGAACTCACACCGGGCGATCGACGACGTGGCGGCGCTTTTCGAGGTATGCAGGGCCATGGACGACGAGCGGGCCGATCTTCTGGAGTATGTGAACATTTTCGGCTACAACCCGAAGTACGGCGTCGCAGGCCGCCGCCTCGCTGGCGTGACCTACTGGCCGCAGCGCTTCAACAAGTTTATGCAGTCGCCGGACTATACACTCCCGGCGCTGGCAAAGAAAGGAGCGAAGGCATGAGCAACGCCGTTATTATAACCCTGATAATCTGCGCGACGCTGATCGCGCTCAGTCTGATAAACAAGAAAAAGAAATAGGAGGCAGAACCATGGAAAGAAGCGAAAATCTCGCGGGGGGGGTAAACGCATGAACCACAACACCCCGCTGACACCGGAGCAGCAGGAACTCGCCGCCCGGCACCACCAGACAATATACTCATACCTCCGGGGCAAAAGGCTGGACGCCTCGGAGTGGTACGACGTGGCCGTGTTCGGCTACCTTCGGGCCGTCCGGCTCTACACCGAGCGGCCGGAGCTCCAGCGCTATTCCTTTACAACCATAGCGGGCAAGACCATGAGCTCGGAAATTGACAAGGAGCGCAGGAAGGCACGACGCAGGATCCAGCCCCTCAGCCTCGACGCCGAGCTAAGCGAGGACGGCCTGACCTTATACGGCCTGATCGGGGATCCCAAGTTTCTGCCGTATCAGCAAGAGGACGAAGTGGTGGCGGCCCAATACATGCCGCTGCTGGAAGTCCTGACGGAGCAGCAGCTCGCCGTCCTCACCATGAAGGCGCAGGGCTACACATACCGGGAGATCGCCGAAGCGCTGGGCTTGAATACATGGCGGGCCGCAGCCTCTACGGCAGACCGGGGGCGGCAGGCAATCAGGCGGGCCGAGGACAAGCGCAGCGACGCCCTGAAAGCCAGAACAGACAAAGAGCTGGGCTGGTGTACCCCGGCCGACCTTTTCCGGGAGTGCGAGGCATACGCCCGCAGGAAGCTGGCACTCAATAAGCTGCGCACCGGCGACAGCTACGGCGAGAACTACCTCGCGCTGCTGACGGCCGACACAATCCGCGAGCGGGGATTTTCCCGCTACACCATAAAACGCTATGAACTGGAGGCAGCAATATGACAGAAAAAAAGAACGGCCGCCCGACGCAACCGGGCAGCCATTCGGTGAGCTATCAGCACCGACGCCGAAAGCCTACGCCTATTTTACACCGGCTGGCGGCAAAATGCAAGAGCCTGAACTGGCGTTGGATCCTCCCTGCCGTGCTCGCACTTCTCGCCCTCTTTTCCTTCGTGTACTATGCGACCGGGATCAGCAGGCAGCAGGCAGAGGACAAGGCCCAGACAACGGCCACAGAGGCACCGGAACCGACGCCGGAGCCTACGCAGCCGCCCGCCTATGTGTTCATATACGGCGAGGGCTGCCCGGTAAATATGCAGGCTATGACGGACGCATGGGCGGCAGAGGCAGGATTTGAGAAACGATACATCATCACCGACGAGGAACGATACGAGCTGGCGTCTGCAATCACCGCCGAGGCAATCGGCGAACCCTTCGCGGGCAAGGTGGCCGTGGCCCAGTGCATACTCCAAGCATGTGAGGACGACGGGATCCGGCCGATCGAGGCCCTGACAAGGTACAAATACAGCACCCGCAGGCCGGAGCCTACCGACGAGGCGCTGGCAGCCGTGGAGGCCGTGTTCGACTTCGGGCACGTCGCCACCAGCGAGCCGATCAAGTATTTCTACGCGCCGGATCTCGTGGCGAGTTTCTGGCACGAGTCGCAGGTGTATGTAATGACAATAAACAACCACAGATTTTTCAAGGAGGTGCAGCATGGACAAGGAAACCAAGAGCCCGATCGAGCTTGTGACTGAGCTTCTGGCAATTATGACGGCGCGGGCCGTCGAGGCCGAACGCCAGAGGGACGAGGCCCAGAAGTCCTCGGACGAGTGGTACAACAACTGGCAGCGTAAAGACGCGGAGCTCAAAGCAGCAGAGGCAAAACTGCACGCGGAGATCGGAGAACACCAAGAAACCCGGCGGCAGCTCCGGGAAGCGTTAAGCAATCAGAAAGGAGATCAGGATCATGGGGAAAGCAATCACTAAGGCGAAAGAGCTCGCCGCAGAAACCAAAAACACCACGGCGGCCTCTGCTGCCGGTATCACCACCGACGAAGCGGGCAAGGCACTGACCGAAGCAGGCGCAGCCATGGCGGCCCTTGCTACTCAGGAAGAACCGCAGGCCCCGGCCGTCACGCTGGACGAGCTGGAGGGCATGGACGACGCTCTCTGGGTGCAGGAAGAAACCGAGGACACGCCGCGCCCCGCGTGGAGGATCACCGACGACGGCTGCGCAGACTGGGCCTGCCGCAAAATCGCAGAGGAAAAGGCCGAGCTTGACCGGATCCGGGAACTGGCAGACGCCCAGATCCAGAAGATCGAGGAAAAGGTGGCCGCAGCTGAGCGCCGTTTCCAGAATGGCACCCGTTTTCTCACCGGAAAGCTCGCGGAATACTTCGAGACGGTGCCGCACAAGACCACCAAGACCAAAGCAAGCTACCGGCTGCTGTCTGGCACCCTGACGCGCAAATTCGGCGGCACCACCATGAAGCAGGACGACGAGAAGCTCGTGCAGTTTCTCAAAAACTCCGGGCAGCTGGAGTTTATCAAGACCGAGGAAAAGCCGAGGTGGGGCGACTTCAAAAAGCGGCTTGAAATCATGGGCGGCAGCGTCGTGGACAAGGAAACCGGCGAGATCGTGGAAGGCGTGACCGTCGAAACGAAGCCGGACACCTTCACGGTGGACGTATAAGGAGGCAGACATGGCAGGAAGTACCAGCAAGACTGCTGCAGCAGCCACGCAGCCGAAGGCCGCAGAAGCGCCTCCACGCGAGGCTCTCAGCCTTCAAGAAAAATTCATCAAGCTGCGGGAGGCCGTGCCGTCTATCTCCCAGAAGCAGCACAGCGACGGCGTAAAGTATAAGTTTGCAAAAATCTTTGACGTGTATGAGCTTCTCACCCCGGCCATGAACCAGTACGGCGTCAACTTCGACATAGTGGCCGAGAAGGCCACCAGACACGCGGAGAACGGCGACGAGGTGTACTATCACACCTACCAGCAGCAGACGCGCAACGGGGCCCGGATCGTGTGGGTATATGAGGCAGACATAACGATCCGCTGGACGAACGCGGACGATCCGGAGGATAAGCTGGAGGTGACACTCCACGCGATCGGCACCAATGACGGCGGCCCGGACAAGGCCAAGGGCTCCGCGTGGACATATTGCCTTAAATATTATCTTTTTGAGAAATTCGGCATAGATCAGGGCGACGACGATCCGGACATGAACGACCACGGCAGCGAAGCACCGCCACCGCCCCAAAATCGCCCCACAGCGCCTCAAAACGGTGCCGCGGGTAGAAATACCGGGCCGCAGCCGCAAAACGCCCAGAACGGGCACACGGGCGCTTCACGGCCCCTATCTGACGCGCAGCTCTCCCGCATGTACCGAAAAGGTGAGGACGCCGGGATCACGCAGGCGCAGATCAATGAGAAAATAGCCAAGAGCTACGGGCAACAGGATCCGCACAATATGACGCGGGCCCAGTATGACGAAATCTGCAAGCTGCTGGACGCCGAGGCAAGAAAACAGCAAGGAGGAACTGCAAATGTTTAATCATGTGGCACTTCTGGGCCGTCTGGCTCAGGAACCCGAACTCAGATACACGCAGGGCGGCACTCCGGTGGTGAGCTTCGATCTCGCCGTTCAGGTGCCGAGCAAAGACAAGGACACGCCGCCGGACTACATACCGATCGTGTGCTGGCGGGAGCAGGCCGAGTTTTGCGAGCGATACCTGACAAAAGGCCGCCAAGTAGTCGTTGAGGGCCGCATTTCCACGCGGAAATATGACGGCAGCGACGGCAAGCGGCACAAAGTCGTGGAAGTCAACGCCTCCCGGATCTACTTCGCCGACGGCAAGGAGTCTGGCGGTGGCGGCTATGGAGACGGATATTCAGGATAACAGAAAGGAGGCAGAGCCGTGGCTCAGGACGCAAAAAAAGGCTTTTTGCTTTATTACGACTACCGAAAGCACCTCGCCCTCCTGAACGACGAGGAACGCGGGAAGCTGCTCATGGCTCTGCTGGACTATGGCGAACACGGCACCCAGCCAGAGCTCGAAGGGGCCGCCCTTATGGCTTTTTCCTTCATTCAGGCACAAATGGACAGAGACGCCGAGAAGTACGCCGAAACCGTCAAGAAACGAAGCGAAGCGGGGAAAATGGGCGGCAGACCTTCAAAAGCACAAAAAGCAAATGCTTTTTCTGAAAAGCAAAGCGAACCAAAAAAAGGAGATACAGTAACAGATACAGAGACAGTAACAGATACAGAAACAGATATAGATCACCCCCTACCCCCTAAAGGGGGCCAGCAGCAGCCCGTCCCTTTTACGCAGATCGTTGAACTCTATCACGCGATATGCACCAGCTACCCAAAGCTACGGGCCATTGAGGGCAACCGAAAAAAACAGCTTGCGGCCCGCTGGAAGAAATACGGCGGGATCGAAGCCTTCCGGGAGTTATTCGAGAGAGCCGAGGCTTCGGCCTTCCTGAAAGGCGACAATGACAACGCATGGGCGGCCGACTTTGACTGGCTGATCCGGCCCACCAACATGAGCAAGGTGCTGGAGGGGAAATACGACAACGACAGACCGAAAGGAGGACAAGGGCATGGAGATAATAGCGGACATTCTGGCGGGCAGAACAGCGACGCCGGAAAACGGGACGAGACGCCCCTCTCCGGCTTCCAAATGGCAGACAGCTGAACCGGAGGCGCAGAAGTCGGAGCCGTGGATCCTCAGCAATTCGCCGGAGGCCGTGGGCTACAACCCGCCGGAGCCGGTGCCGTGTGAATACTGCGGTAAGCCGCGGCTGACGAAGGGCTTCAAGTTTGGGGAGCGTATCATGTGGGCCCCGTATGGGCCGGAGCGCTGCGACTGCCCGGAGGCCGTGGCCCAGTATGAGCAGGAAACAGCCGAACGGGAGGCAAAGGAACGGGCCGAACGCGAAGCCAAGGAAGCCGAGGAAATGCGCGGCCGCGTGCGCCGTATCATAGGCGACAGCGGCATGAGCGCCCGCTTCCTTCGCCGCACCTTCGACACATTCCAGCCCACCGGCGAGAACCAGAAGGCCCTCCGGGTATGTGCAGCATACGCCGACGCCTTCAAGGATAAACTGCCGCGCAACAATGCGGAGCCCGGCCGCAACGGCCTATTCATCACCGGCCCGAAGGGAACCGGAAAGACACACCTCGCTGCTGCCATAGCGAACCAGCTCATGCAGCAGGGCACGCCGGTGATCTGCATGACTATGATCGACCTGCTGGAGCGTATCAAGCGCACCTACGAGCAGAACCGGCAATACGGCGGGGAAATCAGCGAGGGCAACGTGCTGGACACCTACAAGCGCGTGCAGCTGCTCATTATCGACGACATGGGGAAGGAACCGGCAACCGAGTGGGCCGTGTCCAAGATTTACGCCATAATCAACGCCCGGTATGAGGCATACATGCCGACAATCATCACCACCAACTACACGGACGCCGAGCTCGTCCGCAGGCTGACACCGAAGGACTCCGGGGATCCGACCACGGCAGACGCCACGATCGACCGGCTCCGGGAAATGTGCGCCGCCATAGTAACCACTGGCGAGAGCTGGAGGGCCCGGTGAACGCCGAGAAAAGGCTGATCGCCTCGTGTTCCTTCGGGAAGGACAGCCTCGCCGCTATCATCACCGCAGAGGCGCACGGGATCCACATAGACGAGGCCGTGTACTGCCGGATCATGTTCGACGACACAATCAGCGCGGAACTGCCAGAACATGAGGACTTTATTCACAGCAAAGCGATCCCGCTTCTGAAAAGCCGGTACGGAATAAAAACCACCATTGTGCAGGCAAAAGAAACATATTGCAGCCGCTTTTTCACGGTATATAAGCAGCGGAGCCGAAAGCAGGGGCAAATATACGGTTTTCCTATGCGCTGCGGGCCGTGGTGTAATTCACACTTAAAAGTTAGGCCGATCAGGAAATGGCAAAAGCTCGCCGGAGAATATACCGCCGTTGTCGGAATAGCCGCAGACGAAGAAAAGCGGATCCACCGAAAGGGTGAAAAAGACAACTTTCTGCCGCTGGTGGAATATGGGATCGTCGAGGCCGACGCCTTCAAAATCTGCAAAGAGGGGGGGTGCCTCTCTCCGGCATACAGAGACGGGCGCGAACGGCTGGGCTGCTGGTTTTGCCACAATCAAAAGATAGCCAGCTATAAACAACTGAGAAAAGAACACCCCGAACTCTGGGCCCGACTTCTGGAACTCGACGCCGTGAGCCCGTGCCGCTTCACCCAGCGTTCAACGGTAAAAGAATTTGACGAGCGCTTCGCACGGGAGGACGCCCAGCTCACAATATTTGATTTTTTGGAAGGAGGCCCGACATGGAACTGACACCGATCACGTTAAGGCAGGCGCAGGCGTTCGTCAATGAGCACCACCGGCACAACATAGCGCCGCGGGGCCATAAATTCAGCATAGGGCTGGAGAAAGACGGGATCCTGATCGGCGTCTGCATTGTGGGGCGACCGATCGCAAGGTATAGCGACGACGGAAAGACGGCCGAGGTGCTGCGCGTGTGCGTTCTGGAGGGAAACCCAAACGCTAACAGCAAGCTATACGGCGCAGCCGTCCGAGCCTGCAAGGCCATGGGCTATACAAAGATCATCACCTACACGCTGCCAGAGGAAGGCGGCGCAAGCCTTCGAGCTGCTGGCTTCACAGCAGAGGGCACAACATCAAAAAGGCCGAAAGGCTGGGACGCTCCGAGCAGACGACGCGAGACACTGGAAAAGTACCCGGACGGCCAGAAAATACGCTGGAGTCACAACTGACAAGGAGGTGAACACATCATGCAAATTATAACCGGCGACGTGCTGGAAGTTATAAAAGAGCTGCCGGACTGCTGCTGCAGCACCTGCGTGACCTCCCCTCCCTACTTCGGGCTGAGAGACTACGGAGCAGACGGACAGATCGGCCTCGAAGAAACACCGGATCAGTACATTGAGCGGCTGGTGGCTATCTTCCGAGAGGTGCGCAGAGTCCTGAAAGACGACGGCACACTCTGGATCAATATCGGCGACAGTTACGCAGGGAGCGGAAAAGGCCGAAACGCCGACGGCACGCACAGCAACAAAACACCTGATAAAGAGAGCCACGGGCAAAAAAGCGGGAAGATCTCAAAAGCCCCGACATGTGAAGGCTACAAGCCCAAAGACCTATTCGGGATCCCGTGGCTGCTCGCCTTCGCTCTCAGGGCAGACGGCTGGTACCTGCGGGCCGACATAATCTGGCAGAAACCCAACGCCATGCCGGAAAGCGTGAAAGACAGACCAACGCGGGCCCACGAGTACGTCTTTCTGTTAAGCAAGAGTGCCCGGTATTTCTATAACGCCGAGGCCGTCAAGGAGCCCGCCGTGGGATTTTACAATGCCGCACCAGCTGGGAGCAAAGGAACCGGGAAGCCAAACGCCAGACGCAGAGGCAACTCCCGAACATTCAGAGGCGGTGGTGCTTATACACACGATCGGGCGGCAGAAAATAGCGCCAGCGTGGAAAGAGAAAGCCACGGCCTCGCGCCGAACGAAACCGGAAAAAGGAACCGGCGCACCGTCTGGACAATCGCCACAAGGCCCTACAAGGGCGCACACTTCGCCACATTCCCGGAGGATCTGGTGCGGCCCTGCATACTGGCAGGCAGCAGGCCCGGCGACACCGTCCTGGATCCGTTCTGCGGGAGCGGGACTACCGGAGCGGTGGCAATTCAGGAGGGCCGGGACTTTATCGGGATAGAGATCAACCCGGAATATAGCAAAATGAGCGAGCGGCGGATCCGAGAAGCTGCTCAGGAAGGAGTGACAACATGAGAACAAGGTTTATTTATATCTGCTCCCCGTGCCGGGGAGATATGGAGAAAAACATCACCAAGGCGCAGGGCTACTGCCGGGAGGCCGCCCAGCTTTTCCCTGACGTGGTGCCGATCGCGCCGCACGTCTACTGCACCCAGTTTCTTGACGACACCCAGCCGGAGGAACGGGCCGCAGGCATGGACATGGGGATCGCCCTGCTGAGCATGTGCTCGGAAATCTGGGTGTATGGCATGGAAAACCCAAGCGAGGGCATGAAGCGCGAGATCGAATACGCGACGGAGCACGGGATCCTCGTCCGCGACGCCGTGGAAGTCTACCAGCACACCGGAGAGGAACCGCCGGACACTGAGCTGGGCGACGCCCTGATCGTCCTCCCCTCTCACGTCGGCAACCTGAACGGGATCGCGGCCGTGGAGTCCACCACCGTGCGGATTTCTGGCGAGGCCGTCGTGGAGCTGGCCCACGAGCTCAGGAAGCACCCCGGCCACGACATAACCATGGAGGCAGAGGCGTGAGCTGGGACATGGTGCCGGGGAAAAACCGCGAGGGCTACCCGGATCCAACAGCAGCAACCGCCCTCTCCAATATCCAGCGCAGCCAGCGAGGACTCCAGAGCAAGCGGGCCGGGGAACACTTCGAGAACCTGATCGCCGCGAGCCTGAACTGGTATAAGGACAAGGGCGTGGCCTACGTCGAAAAGACGCCGGAGCCTATGCGTCCTCTCCGGCCGCCGAACCGGCAAGGCCAGTTTCTTGCCTGCTACATCAAGGCCGGGCAGCCTGATTTTAAGGGCACCCTCACCGGAGGCCGCGCCGTGGTATTCGAGGCAAAGCACACCGACAGCGACCGGATCGAACAGAGCCGCCTCACCGACGAGCAGGTGGAAAGCCTGAGCACCCACCACGGCCTCGGCGCTGCTGCCTTTGTTCTGGTGAGCGTGGGCCTGCAAGACTTTTTCCGGGTGCCGTGGGAAGTCTGGCGCGACATGAAGGACATATACGGCCACAAGCACATGAAGCTGGCCGAGCTGGAGCCCTACCGGGTGCAGTATATCGCCGGAGTGCTCAAACTGCTGGAAGGCGTGGAGCTCGACGCTCCAGACAGTGAACAGAAAGGAGATCAGACAAATGAATGAGGCATTGTTAAGCAGCAAAAAGCTGGACTGGTGTACTCCGGCCGACTTTTTCGCAGAGCTGGATCGGGAGTTTCATTTCAACCTCGATCCGGCCGCTACCGATAAAAGCGCCAAGTGCGCGAGATATTTCACACCGGCCGACGACGGCCTGAAAGAAAGCTGGGGGGGGATCTTGTGTGTTCTGCAATCCTCCATACGGCCGCAATATCAGCGAATGGGTAAGGAAGGGCTACGAAGAAAGCCAGAAGCCGGGTACCGTCGTTGTTATGCTCATACCAGCAAGAACGGACACTTCATACTTCCACGACTACATACTGCACGGGAAAGCTGCCGAGATCCGTTTCCTGCGCGGGCGACTCAAATTCACGGACGAGGACGGCAACGCCAAAGACTCCGCCCCCTTCCCTTCTGCCGTTATTGTGTGGCGTAGCCCGGACATGGGCCAGAGCCTCCGCGACATGGTGCTGGAGCTGATCCGGGGCGAGGCCATGACGGCAAACGAGATCGCCGCCGTTCTGGCAGATCGGGGGCAGCAGGTAAGCCGCAGCGACGTGGGCCCGATCCTCACCAAAGCGCAGGCGGCCGGAAAAATCAGAAACGCCGGAAAGCGGGCGTGCAGCGTGACGGGGCGCTCCGCTATTATCTGGACGGCAGAAAGCGAGGGATAAATGAAAGCGATCACCGTATGGCAGCCATGGGCCGGGGCTCTGGCTGCCGGTATCAAAGGAAACGAGACGCGAAGCTGGGCCACGAAATACCGCGGCCCGATCGCGATCCACTCTGCCATGAAGGCAATACAGCACACATGGAGCAATCTCTACATGGACGACAAGGCGCGGGAGGTAATATGCAGGCGGCTGGAGCTGCCGGAAACAATCGACGGCCCGGCAACCTTCCCTATAGGCTGCATACTCGCCACCGCCGAGCTCGTGGACTGTATCAGGATAACGCCGGAGTACATCACCACATTGACACCGGACGAGCTGGCCCTCGGCGACTATACGCCGGGCCGGTATGCGTGGAAGCTGGCAAACGTCCAAAAGCTGCCGGAGCCGATACCGGCAAAGGGCAGGCAGGGGCTCTGGAACTGGGAGGCGTGCCTGCTGCTGAGGCATAAAGGCCGCGACAGCTGGGATCGTCCGGTTTATGAGGACGAAAGCGGGAAGCTCTGGAAAGACGTTGAGCCGAGGGCCGACAACGCGCCAAAGTTATGCAGCGCTCTGTATAATGCCTTCGACGGCGAACCGGACACTCCTATGGAGTACATGAGCAAATACGAGGGCGTGCCGGTGGTATTCCTGCCGGAGCGCGACACATGGACATGGTAAGGAGGCGATCACATGAATATAAGAACATGTAAAAGCTGCGGGAAGCCGATCCTCTGGATCCGTACCCGCTCCGGCCGTTCAATGCCGTGCGACGCCAAGCCGGTGAACTACCGCACAAAGCCCGGAGGCAGCACCAAGCTGGTGACGCCCGCCGGGGACGTGATAAGCTGCGAACCGGTGGACGATCCGGCAGAGGCAACGGGCTGGGGCTATACGCCACACTGGAGCACCTGCGACGCGCCGGACAAATTCAGAAAGCACGGCAAAGCACAGTAAAGCAAATAAAAGCATAAAAAGCAAATGCTTTTCAAATAAGGAGGCAAAAACATGGAATACAAACCGAAGATCATCAAGGGAACCGTAAAAGGCACCGGCTGGCCGATTGACGGCCACACGCTCCACTTTTCCCAGTGGGACTATGACAACTACGACAGCTGGCACCTTTTCGGCTGGGACGACGCCGACGACGAGGCCGTAATGGAGACAATGTTCATCACCGAGGAAAAGGCCGGGCTCTGCTGCTACGACACGCTGGAGGACTTCGCAAAGGACTGGAAGGCAAAGAAGTGGGAGCCGCAGGGTGCGTTCTGTCTGGAGCTCGATCAGGTGGAAGTCCTCGAAGTATTGCAGCAGGAAGTCAAGAACGACACCCGCGACCAGCTCCGGGCGAAAGGCTTCGATCTGACGCCGAGGAAATACAGCGACAAGGGCGGGATCCTCTGCCTGCCGCTTGACAAAAACCTGAACGGCGACGTGCAGGCGAAGCACCCGGACTGGGTGCCGATAAGCTGCCCGAACTGCGGCCGCAAGTGCTGGAAAATGCCGGAGGCCGACAAGCTCAAAGAGGCGCAGGGCGTAGAGCTTCTCTGTACTGAGTGCGCCGTCAAAGCGGGCTTTTTAAGCCCCTACCAGACAAACAAGCCAAACCCGGCCGGAAACCGGGCTCAAAGAAGGAGGGCAAACCGTGAAAGGAAGAAATAACACAAGCCGCATATTTAACAGAGCGTGGGCCGTGATCGCAACACTGGCGGCCCTGCTGCTTCTTTTCTGCAAAGTGAGCGGGCGGCTGACATGGAGCTGGCCGGGCGTGGCTCTCGGCTATGCGTGGATCATGTGCTCGCTCATGTTCTGCTGCGTGCTTCTGGCAAATGCCGTTATACTGGCCTGCAAGCTGCACCGCTGGAACCGCACCCGGCGCGTGGTGAACCGGATCCGAAAAGACTTCAAACTGCTGATCCATGGCAAAATGCTGGACAAAACAGCCAGCATGTACAACCTGCGCCGGAAACCCGGAGAAACCGACAACGATCTACGCAAGCGGATCCTAAAAACTATTGAGGGGGTGAGGACAACATGAGCGACTACCAAACAGAAGCAGAGCCGAAAGCGTGGGCCGACGGCGTGCCGGTATTCTGCGCACACGACGCGATCGTGGACGTTGCAAAGCTAATACCGAACCCAAAGAACCCGAACCAGCACCCAGACAACCAGATCCAGCTACTCGGCCGCATAATCAGGCAGACCGGCTGGAGGCAGCCGATCACCGTCTCGAAGCGCTCCGGCTTCATAGTAAAGGGACACGGCCGCCTCTCTGCTGCCCTTCTGGAAGGAATGAAAGAGGCCCCGGTGGACTATCAGAACTACACCACCGAGGCCGAGGAATACGCCGATCTGGTGGCCGACAACCGGATCGCAGAGCTGGCAGAGACAGACAACCGGCTGCTGGCCGATATTTTCGCGGAGATTGACACCGGCGAGATCCCCATGGAGCTGACCGGGTACACGGAGGACGAGGTGGAGAGCCTCGTCACCGCGTTGTCAGAAGCCCTGCACAACGACCTCCACGAGCCGGACGACATACCGGAGCCGCCAGAACCCGATCAGACAGTCACCCAGAAGGGCGACCTCTGGATCCTCGGCCGCCACCGCGTCGTCTGCGGAGACGCCACCAGCGAAAAAGATCGGGAGCTGCTGCTGGACGGCGCACACCCGGAGATCCTGCTCACCGATCCGCCCTACTGCTCCGGCGGCTTCCAAGAGTCCGGGAAAGTTACCGGATCCATAGGAACGAAGCAAGCGGACGGCCAAGGCGGCTACACCACGCCGACGATCAGCAGCGACAACCTCTCAACGCGGGGCTATCAGGTGCTAATGAAGGCCATACTCGGAGCCATTGACGTGAAAGTGGCCTACCTCTTTACAGACTGGCGCATGTGGGTGTATTTATTTGACCTCGTGGAAGGCTCCGGCCTCGGCGTTCGGAATATGCTTGTCTGGAACAAGAAAAGCCCCGGCATGGGGAACGGCTGGAGGACGCAGCATGAGCTCGTTATGTTCGCGCACCGGACAAAGCCAAAATGGGACAATCACAAGGGCTACGGCAACGTACTGGAGGCCACCCGCTCCGGGAATGAGCTTCACCCGACGCAAAAGCCGGTGGAGATACTGGAGAAGCTGCTGGACAATACGGACTGGGCCAAGGGAGTGCTCGACACATTCGGGGGATCAGGCACGACGCTGATCGCTGCTGAAAGTGTCGGGCAAGCGTCGTTCATCATGGAAATGGAGCCCCGGTATGTGGACGTGATCGTGCGCCGCTACATAAAGACAACCGGGAAAACGACCGGGATCCGGCTAATCAGGAAGGGCAAGGAGCTGGCCCGTGAGCAATTCGACCAAGTGTTCACGGAATAGCAGCAGAAAGGAGGCGAGCCCATGAGCCAGACCAAAAAGCCAAAGGAAACCGACGCGATCAAGCAAAAGCTGGAGCACTACGCGGCCTTCCAGCGCCGGATTGATAACCAGATCGAGCGGCTGGAGTATCTGGAGTCTGTCATGGGCGCACCTTCGAGCCCGAACCTCTCCGGAGAACCGAGCGGAGGCGGCGACGGATCCAGCAAGACCGAGCGGCAAGTCCTCAAAAAGCTGGAGCTCCAGCAAGCGATCCGGGACATGATCGCAGACGAAGCCGCAGAACGCAAAGAGCTGGAGGACATGATCGAGCAAATGGAACGGCCGGACGAGCAGACCGTCATAGAAATGCACTATCTCGACCATGTGAAGTGGTGGCCGATATGCGCCGCCCTATTCAGTGGGGAGCCGGACTACGACGAGAAGGCCGACAAGTACCTGAAACGGACATTTAAGCTCCACGGCTCTGCCCTGCAAGCTCTGGCGAAAATATACGCCCAGACCAAAGAAAGCGAGTAAGAAAGCCCGCCAAAAGCCACAAAACGGCCGGAGGCGGGCCTTTTTATGCACATCACCCGGCAGCATTGTGGAAAAGCTGGGGGACAAAAAGGGATAAAAGGGGATAAAAAGGGATTGAAAGGGATAAAACCAAAGTGCTACCCTATACAATAGCGAAAGCCGTCTGGAGAGCACTCACGCCTCTGGGCGGCTTTTCACATGCACAGAAAAGGAGGCGGGCACCATGAGCGACCTATTCAACGCAGGCCCAGCTCGGCACACAAGGGGCGGCTTTACCGTGTCTCATTCTGGAGCGGGCGACATTATGAAAAAGCTCCAGAAGCTACGGGACGGCGGCGAGGTAGCAATCAAGCGCACCGTGTCGGACTTCACAACAAGAGGGCCCGGCTGGGTATCAAAGGGGATCCGCGAGCACTACGGCGTGGACGCTGCCGCCATAAAGGAAGCAGCCAAACGGCCAAGCCGCGGACATACCTCAATCAGAGTCGCGGGCATATCCGTGGACGGGGCAACGCTGGAGTATAAGGGCAGAACCCTGACGCCGCTTCATTTCAAAATGAGCCCGAAGCAGGCCCCCACAACCAAACAGAAGAACCCGATCCGGATCCCCGGCCAGCTTATAGCCGCAGGATCTCCCGTGGCTATGATACGGCCGCCGAAGCCCTACACCGTAAAGGCGACAATCATTAAGGGCCAGCGCTCAGCCATGGGCAGCGACACATTCCTGACCGCCGGGCGCGGGGGCGTCGTGCTGCCCTACCAAAAGAGCGGGGACGGACGCCAGCCGATCGAGGCCGTGCGCACTCTGTCCGTGCCTCAAATGATAGACGGCAGAGCCCGCGAGACAATCGAGCAGACAATCAACACCAAGCTGGGCGAGCGCTTCAACCACCACATAGAGCGGGCCATGAGATAGCCTGCCAAGACACCCCGCACAAGCCCGCCAGAGCCCCACACACGGGCACCAAGTGCCGAGGGCAAGCAGAGCCACACCACCGGCCACAAAGACCGCCAGAGGGCCACAGAGAGGCCGCCACGAGGCACGCAAAGCCGAGGCAGCAAACGAGCCCGCGCCGATCGGACGCGCAAGGTACTGTGAAGCCCGCAAAAGCCCTGCGGTGCTTGCGAGCCCAAAAGACGAGCAGACTCAAAAAATTTTTTTCAGGGCGTTTCGTTTCGCCAGCTGCGCAGAAAGGAGGTGACGCCATGGCCGAAGCACCGAAACAAAACCTGCAAACCACCGCAATAATAGCGAAACTTTTTGACCTCGACGAGCGACGGGTACAGCAGCTCGCAAAGTCTGGCGTCCTTCCTGCGGCGTCGCAGCGTCCGTACAAATTCGACCTGCTGCCAACCGTCAAGGCGTACATAAAGCACCTGCGGGAGAAGGCCAACGGCAAGGAAGCCAAGACCGCGGACACCGCGAAGGCTGAGGCCGACAAGCTGCGGGCCGAGGCCGACCTGAAACAGAGCAAGGCCAAGATCGCAGAAATGCAGCTCAAAGAGCTGGAGGGGAAAATGCACCGGAGCGAGGACGTGGAGGCCGTGACAAATGACCTCGTTTACACCGTCCGCAGCATGATAATGGCCCTGCCCGGCCGTCTCGCTATGGACGTTGCGCAGGCAGCCACCGCGAACGAAGCCTCAGCACTGATCCGCGCCGAGTGTCACAAAATCCTGAACGAGCTCGCGGGCTATCAATACGATCCCGAAGTTTATCAGCGGCGGGTAAGGGATCGCGAAGGCTGGGGCGAAGCGCTCGCAGATGAAGCCGACGACTAAAAAAGCCGCAAGGAAGCTCAACGCAGCCATAGCTCCGGCCGTCCAGAACTTCAAGCCGCCGGAGGATCTGACGGTGGCAGAATGGGCCGATAGACACCGCCGCCTATCGCCGGAAACCTCCGCAGAGGCAGGCCCGTGGCGTACTTCGCGCACGCCCTACCTCCGGGAGCCTATGGAAGCGTTCACCGATCCCAAGGTGAAAAAAATTGTTATGGTGGCGGCTTCTCAGGTGGGAAAGTCTGAGCTTGAACTGAACATAATCGCGTACATTATCGACCAAGATCCGGGCTCTATCCTCTTTGTGCAGCCGACGCTGGAGGACGCCCGAAAGTTTTCACGCCTCCGGATCGCTCCCATGATACGGGACAGCCGGGCGCTGCGGGCGAAAGTGTCGGACGTAAAGACGAGGGACTCCGGGAACACGATCCTGCAAAAATCTTTTCCCGGCGGTATGCTGACGATCACCGGATCGAACAGCGCCTCCGCTCTGGCTTCTACTCCGGCCCGCTACATCATAGGCGACGAGCGCGACCGCTGGGCCATAAGCGCCGGAACCGAGGGCGATCCGTGGGCGCTGGCAGAGGCCAGACAAACCACATTCTACAACGCAAAGGCCGTCGAGGTATCAACCCCGACAATAAAGGGAGCCTCGAACATTGAGGACAGCTACTATAAGGGCACACAAGAGCGCTGGTGCCACCAGTGCCCGGAGTGCGGAGAGTATGGCGAAATCATATTTGACCGGATCCATTATGAGCACACCGTCAAAAAGGTGCGCGGGAAGAAAACCTACACCATAAACGGCCCAATCACATGGGCCTGCCCTAACTGCGGCTGCATTATACCGGAGGAAACCATGCGGCGGCAGCCTGCGAAGTGGATCGCCGAGAACCCGGAGGCATACGCCACCGGCGTGCGCTCCTTCTGGCTGAACGCCTTCTCGTCCCCGTGGACGCCGTGGGAGAAAATCGTTCTTGAATTTCTCGGAGCCAAGGACAACCCGCAAAAGCTGAAAGTCGTCTACAACACCAAGCTGGGCGAGCTCTGGGAGGATCGCGGCGGCACAATCGACGAGGACACCATGCTGGCCCGCCGTGAGGACTACGGCACCAATGCCGACGGCTCCCCGGTGGAGCTGCCGGAGGGCGTGCTGGTGCTCACCTGCGGAGTAGACACGCAGGACAACCGGCTGGAGTACGAAGTCGTGGGCCACGGCTACTACGGCGAAACGTGGGGCATAAAAAAAGGCTACATCATGGGGAAGCCGGACACCGACGACGTATGGCAGCAGCTCGACGACGTGATCGAGCATGTGTACCGCTTCAAGGACAGCAAGCGCGGCCTGCGGATCTCAATCACCTGCGTGGACGAAGGCGGCCACTATACCCAAGAGGTACGCCTGCGCTGCCGGGCCCGGAAAAATAAGCGCGTTTTTGCAATCAAGGGCAAAGGCGGCGACGGGATCCCCTTCGTGACGCCACCCTCGAAAGTCAAAATTGTGGTAAATGAGCAGGTGATCGGCAAGTGCTGGCTTTACACCTTCGGCGTGGACGCTGGCAAAGAGGCGATCATGTCAAACGTGCGGGTGCAGGAACCCGGCGCGAAATACTGCCATTTCCCGCGGGGCGAGTCCTACGGCTACGACTCGTACTACTTCAACGGCCTGCTGTCTGAAAAGCTGGAGCTCACGCAGACAAAGCGGGGCAATAGCTGGGCGTGGGTGAAGATCCCCGGCCATGAGCGCAACGAGGCGCTCGACTGCCGCAACTATGCACTGGGCGGCTTCCGGATCATCAACCCCGACATGGAGGCCGTGGAGCGCAGGCTCAAAAGCCTGCCAGAACAGCCGCGGCCGAAACGTGCTGCAGCACCGCAGCAGCGCCGGACAAATGCAGCGGCGCAACTATTTGACGAATGGTAAGGAGGCAACGCCATGAGGCAACGAGAAACAATTCAGGCCGAGCTCACGCAGACACGCGAGCGTCTGGCCCTTTATCTGAAACGCGAGGCCGACATGCTGGACAAAAACGGCGTGCAGAGCTATGGGATCGGCTCCCGCAATCTTCAACATTACAGCACGGCCCTGAAAGATATTCAGGACATGATCGAGAAGCTCCGCGCCCGGATCCGGGAGCTGGAGGCTGAACTGGCGGGAGGGAGTGCCCGCCGTGCGCTGGGAGTCGTCCCGCATGACTGGTAAGGGTAAACGCTGGGATCCCCGGCTTTACTACGGCGCGGCCGGAGGGAGTTTTCGCTCCTTTATCCCTTCGGCTGCTGCCGTTTTTTATTCCATACAAGGAGGTGAGAAAAATCAGGTACGACAAGAAAATGGGAATGTATCTGCCTGACAGTGTGCGCCCGCAGAATAAAGGCTACGGGGAGGCCGGGGCCAGCTGGAGAAAGCGGGCCGTGAAAGGCTTCAACGCTCCGAGCGGATCCGCACATGAGGACATAGACTTCAACAACTTTACCATGAGGCAGCGAGCCCGCATGTTATACATGGCCGCGCCCGTCGCCACCTCCGCGATCAAGACCAACCGCACAAACGTGGTAGGCGTCGGCCTGCGTCTGAAAAGCAGGATCGATCGTGAAGTTCTGGGCCTCACCGCAGAGCAGGCAGAGGACTGGCAGAAAACAACCGAGAGGGAGTTCAACCTCTGGGCCAGCGACAAAAGAGCCTGCGACGCCACGGGCATGAACAACTTCTACGGGCTCCAGCAGCTCGCGCTCGTTTCGTGGCTGCTCTCTGGTGACTGTATAGGCATTATCAAGCAATACGATACCACCCCGCTGCTCCCCTACTCCCTGCGGGTACACCTGATTGAGTCCGACCGGATCGCAACGCCGGGCGGGTACGGTGCCGGAGGCTCGATAACCTTCACCACCGGAAAGAACACAGAAACCGGCAACACGATATACGACGGCGTGGAGGTTGACGCGGACGGCATGGTGGTGGCCTACCATATACGCAGCAACTACCCCTTTGAGATCGGAGCACCGACGACAACATGGGCCCGCGTGCTGGCATATCAGGAACACACCGGACTTCCCAACGTGCTGCATGTGATTGACACGGAGCGGCCGGATCAATACCGTGGCGTGAGCTATCTCGCGCAGGTGATCGAACCCTTGCTCCAGCTCCGGCGCTATACGGAGTCCGAGCTCATGGCTGCGGTGGTGGAGTCGTTTTATACCGCCTTCATCAAGACGCAGGCACCGACGGACGAGAACCCGTTCAACCAGACGGATCCCGACATGCCGGGCGAACCGAAAGGCCCCAACGAGTACAGCATGGGGCCCGGACAAGTCAACATCATGGGCCCCGGTGAGGACGTGGAGTTTGCAAACCCGACGCACCCGAACGGCAGCTTCGACAAGTTCGCGGCCGCGATCAGTGCTCAGGTGGGCGCGGCTCTGGAAGTCCCGGCCGATCTGCTGCTGAAACAATTCAACAGCTCATACAGCGCAAGCCGGGCGGCCCTTCTGGAAGCGTGGAAAGCCTTCAAAATGCGCCGTGAGTGGCTGGCTGACGACTTCTGCCGTCCCTGCTACGAAATCTGGATGAGCGAGGCCGTGGCCCGCGGGCGTATCTATGCGCCGGGCTTTTTCACCAATCCAATGATCCGCGCCGCATACCTCGGCAGCGAGTGGCTGGGCCCGTCTCAGGGGCAGCTCGATCCGGTGAAGGAAATCACCGCGGAGATCCTCGCGTGCAGCGAGGGCTACTCGACGCATGAGCAGAGCACGATCCGACTCAACGGCGGCCAGTGGGACGCCAACGTCGAACAGCTCCAGCGGGAAAACGAGAAGCTCGGAGGGCAGGCACCGGATCCGCACCAGTCTGGAGGCGGCGGTGAAGGCCCGCAGGAACCGCAGGAAGGCGACGAACCGACCGAGGGGGACAATAACCCGCACAATCCCGAAACGGCCCGCAGACGGGGCGCTCATGCCCTACGCGACCTCGTTATAAGGGAGCAAATAAAACAAGCCATAGGAGGGCAAGCCAATGAAAATAAAACATAGCAACATGCGCATGGGCCCGGCACCGGCACCGCAGGCAAAGCCCGCGACGAAGTTCTGGAACATGGCGAGTGTCGGCGAGGACGAGGGCGAGATCACCCTCTACGGCGACGTAATGAGCCAGCAGCCCGTTGACTGGTGGACGGGAGAACCGGAGCCCGGCCTCTACATCACGCCGGAGGGCTTCATGGAGGATCTGGCGACCGTCAAGGACAAGGGCCGCGTCACCGTCAAGCTGAACAGCTGCGGCGGCGACCTCTACACCGGGATCGCTATCCACAACGCCCTGAAAGCTCTCACCGGAGAGGTGAACGTCGTCGTAGAAGGGATCGCGGCCAGTGCCGCCAGCGTGATTATGTGCGCCGGTGACACCGTGACCGTTTACCCCGGATCTCTCGTTATGATCCACGGTGTAAGTGTTCTGCTCTGGGACTCCCTGAACATTCAGGACATGAAGCAGCTAATCAAGGGCATGGACGCCAGCGAGCGGGCCGTCGCTGAAATCTACGACGGAAAGACCGGCCTCGGCGTGGACACCCTGCGCAGCATGATGACAAAGGAAACGTGGATGACCGGGCGGGAAGCTCTGGAGAAGGGCTTCGCTGACGCAATCAAGGAGGACGAGGACGATCCCAGCATGAGCATGAGCCGCGACCGGAAAGTCCTCTACGTCAACGGAATAGGCCACAACGTCGAAGGGCTGCGCAACATACCGGGAACAATCCCGATCCAGAAAAGTGCGAAACCGGCCGCAAGACCGGCCGCAGATAAAAGGCCGACCAATAAGGCGGCAAATTCAGAAGGAGGTAAAAACCACATGACACTCGACGAACTGAAAGCTCAGGAGCCTGATCTGGTGAGCCAGATCGAGCAGGCCGCAACCAACGCGGCGAAGGCTCAGACCACCGACGCGGTGACGGCAGAACGCCAGCGCCTCGCTGCCATTGACTCGATCGCGGCCTCTATTCCGGATCAGAAAATGGTACACGACGCCAAGTACGGCGACAATCCCTGCACCGCTCAGGAGCTCTGCTTCCGCGTTATGCAGCAGAGCGCAGCGGCGGGCCAGCAGTTTCTCACCAACTACACCGCAGACGGAGCGGCCTCTGGTGCCGCCAACGTGGGCGCAGCACCCAACGGCGGCGCACCTTCCACGCAGGCCGAACAGGACGCGGCAGACATTCAGGCGGTAGTCGCCGCCTACAACCAGACCAAAGGAGGCGCGAAATAATGAGTAAAAGACTTGACGAAAATCTGGGCTATGTGGGCCCTGACAACCTGATCGCCGACATGTACCCGCCCGCTGATCCCTTTACGGTAAAGATCCGCAAGGAGGCGACGGCCGCGACGGTTTACAAGCGCGGCACCGTCCTTGCCCTCTCTGCCAGCGGCACCGCTGCCGACGGCAAAATGGTGATCCTCGGAACGGAGCCGCACAAGACGAGCGGTGCCGCCGACGAGGTGCTGACGGCCAACTGTGTGCTCGCTGAGGACACAGAAGTCGGCACCGACGCCGACGCCGTGGCGATCGCATACCGCACCGGGCATTTTAACGAGAACATGCTCACCGTAGCAGCAAGCTACACTTTGAGCGCGGCCGACAAAGAGGCGCTCCGCACCGCGGGGATCCTGCTCTCTGACGCCGTGACAATCTAAGAAGGAGGACAGACAAATGGCTTTTAATTATTACGATACTCACACGCTGCTGGCTTCCGTGAAGCAGCTCGCACCGCTTCACACCTTCCTGCTGGATCGCTACTTCCCCACCAATGCAGCGACCGACATTTTCTCCACCGACGACGTGCTGGTGGAATACAAGAAGGGGCACAAGAAGGCGTCCCCGTTCGTAGCTCCCCGTAAGGGCGGGATCACGATCCTGCGCGACGGCTACACCATGAAGCGCTTCACGCCTTCCTATATCGCGCCGAGGCGGCCCCTCACTATTGACGAGCTGAAAAAGCGCGGCTTCGGTGAGGCTCTTTACAGCACCCTGACGCCGGAGCAGAGGCAGGGCGTAATCATGCTGGGCGACCTCGACGAGCTCCGCGGCATGAACAAGCGCCGCAAGGAGGCCATGGCTTCGCAGGTGATTTTCACCAACGGCTGCATTATGGACGAGTATGTGGACGACCTGCACACCTTTGAGGAACGCGAGGTGCGCTACTACGACGGCAGCAGCAACCCGGCGATCTATACCCCGTCCGCTAACTGGAGCACCACCGAGGCGTCCGGCAAGCAGATGATCTCCGACATGGCCGCCATGATCTCCATGCTGACCTCCCGCGGCCTGCCTGCCAGTGACGTGCTCGTGGCCCCTGACGTGGCCGACATTATTCTGGCGAACGAGTGGATCCTGAAGCTGCTCGACAACCGCAACTATCAGATCGGCGGCGTGGATCCTGAAACGCTCCCGACCGGCGCAACCAAGATCTGCCGCCTGAATATCAAGGGCCACATGGTTGACGTTTTGAGCTATGAGGACACCTACACCGAGGTGGACGGCTCCGTGGTGCCTTTTATCCCGAAGGGCAAGATCGCGGTGGGCGCTCCTGCTGCTGGCCGCACTGTTTACGGCGCGATCACTCAGGTGGAGCAGTCCGACGGCGAGTTTCACACCTACACCGGCGTGGACGTGCCGAAGTACCTCAGCGACGCAAAGCACAACGTCCGCGAGCTGACTTTAAGCTCTGCGCCGTTATGTATGCCGAACAATGAAAACCCGTTTATCACCGCCACGGTGGTGACGCAGGGCTAAGCCAACCGGCAGAAAGGAGCGGAAAGCATGATTAAAATTAGAGTAACCCGCGGCGGCTGCGGCATTTCCTACAATGACGAACACGGCACCAAGCGCCATGCGCTGAAAACGCCGGAGGACGGCCCTTTTATGTGTGACGAAGCTCAGGCAGAGCGCCTCGTCCGTCTGGGCGTGGCTGCCTATGTAACCGGCAAAGCGCCGGAGGTGCCGCAGGATCCTGACGCCGACACGGATCCCGGCAATCAGGAACCGGAAAAGGCAACAGGCCACCTCGACGCGGCCGAGCTGGAAAGCTGGGACTATAACCAGCTGAAAAAGCTCGCGGCCGACATGGGCGTGACTCCGAAGGGCAAGAAAAAGGCCGACCTGATCGCCGCCATTACAGCGGCAGAGGTTGAACCCGGCAACGATACGGATCCCGACGAAGGCGACGGCAGCGAGGACGACGACCTGCCGGAGCTGGGCGCTGCCGATCCGGAGTAAGGAGGAAAGACAATGATCAGAATGACAAAGGGTACCTACGGGCTGAAAGTGAACGGAGCCGTGGAGGCCATGACGAAGCACTCGGCCCCCTTCTCGCTTCCTGCTGACCGTGAGGCCGAGCTCGTGAAGGCTGGCGTAGCCGCCTATGTGGAGGAAACCGCAGAGGAAAAGGCGTACAGTATCATGAAAATGGCAGAGCTCCGCAAGGCTGCTGCAGCGTATGGCGTAGACGCCAGCAAGTGCCGGAGCAAAAAAGAAGTGATCGAGCTGATCGAGGCCGCGAAGGAAAAGGCGAAAGCCGGGCCTTCCGAAGCCCCGGAGGAATAAGCTGGTGAGCTTCAAAGACCAGATCCGGCAGGATCTTGACGCCGTATTCCTCAATGTTGACGAGTTCGCCGAGCTCCACCGGATCGAGGGGAAAGAGATCCCCGTCGTGGTGGACAACGATCAGCTGGTAAAGCTCAAACAAGGGCAGATCCTCGGACTCGTGGAGGCCGACCTGCTGCTCATGGGTAAGGAGTCCGACTTTCCGGCAGACATGGAGCCGGGCAGGCTGCTGAACATGGACGGCAGGGAGCTGATCGTTTCGAGCTCTGGCACTGACATGGGGCTCATTGAGGTGGCGCTACGCCAAAACAGAACCGGTTAGGAGGTGCAGCATGTTACTGGTGGAAAGCATTGACAAGGTGGTGGCATGGCTGAACGAAAACGTGTGCAGCCAGATCCAGCTCAAACTCCCGGACGACTACAAGAACGACAAGGAGTACGCCGTGGAGTATGTGCAGCCCGCCGCCTTCCCTCTTTACACTCCGGGGAAAGACCGGCTCCCGCCGAACGTGCGGGCCCCGATCCCCTCCGTCTGCGTCCAACTGACCGAAGGGAGCGACGACCTGCTCAAACGGCAGCGGAGGCTCCAGATCCGGCTCTGTCTCGCCTGCTGGAACCCCGGAGAGCACGGCGGGGAGGTTTTACACCCCCGCAAGAATGAAGCGGCCCTCGGCGGGTATTCCTACTACCGCCTGACGGGCAAGGCCGCGCAGACATACACCCGCAATATGGAAGGCTGGAGGGACTCGTTCAACTTCGCCGACCTCGTACTGCGCGAGATTGAAAGCGCGGAATATATCGCAGGCCACCGGCTTGTGAAGGAGCAGGGGATCAAGTTCGGGCTCTTTACCGAGGACGGCAATATCTGGGACTACTACCCCTACTGGCACAACTGGATCACCTTCACGCTGGAGGCTGGCGTGACGGCTGCAACGCCGAAAAGCTACGAAAATTTATTATAACAAGGAGGCAAAACTATGGCATATTTACATGGCGCATACGGCGAGATCCTCGACAGCAAAGTCAACTCGGCGCAGCAGGCCGACGCCGTGGCCGTTTATATCGGCACGGCTCCGGTGAACCTGATCCGGGACTATGCAGACAAGGATCTTGTCAACATGCCGCTGAAAATTCAGAACATGGGCGAAGTCCAGACCAAGCTCGGCTACTCTGACAACTGGCAGGACTTCACCCTCTGCGAAGTGTTCGCGGAGCACTTCGACAATACCGTGGGGAACGTGGGGCCGATCTACGTCGTGAATGTACTCGATCCCGCCGTCCATAGAGACACTGAAAAGGCCACCAAGACGCTGACCTTTAAGAACAACCGGGCAGAGTTTGAAAGCTCCGACATTATTCTGGACACCTTCGCGATCGCGGACATGGCCGAGGGCGTAGACTACTCCCTGAGCTACAACTACGCAAAGGCGGCCGTCGTCGTGCAGCTTCTCAAAGACAGCACCGCGGAAAGTATCAGCTGCACCTATAACACCGTGGACGCTTCGGCCGTCGTTCCTGCCGATATTATCGGCCAGCAGACCGAGGACGGCGAGTACACCGGCCTGAGCGCCACCGCCCTGATTTATACCAATTTCAACGCCGTACTCAATACCCTGACGGCACCCGGCTGGAGCCACTATCCCGAAGTGTACCGGGCCATGGTGAGCACTGTCCAGAAGCTCAACGGACACTGGGACGGCTTCGTACATGCGGACATTCCTCTGGTAGACGACAAGGGCGGCAAGATCGACACAATCGCCAAGGCCCAGAAGTGGGCCGAGGATCACGGCTACAACAGCGAGCGGAGCAAAGTCTACTGGCCGCAGGTAAAGGACGGCAGCGGCCGGGCCTTCCACCTCTCCACAGTGGGCGCTGCCACTATGCTGCGTGTAGACCAGAGCCACAACGCCGTGCCGTTTGAGTCGCCGTCCAACAAGGAGATCATGGCAACCTGCCAATACTTCGGAGAGGGGGCCAAGAGTAAAGGCTTCGACCAGCAGACGGCCAACACCCTGAACGAAAAAGGCATCACAACGGCCTGCTTCTGGGGCGGCCAGTGGGTGCTCTGGGGGCCTCACACGGCTGCCTATGAGTACAACGGATCCATGGACGCCCGCGCGATCTTCGACGTGAACATTCGTATGCTCATGCACATTACGAACAGCTTCCAGCTGGATCACGGAACCGAGATCGACAGCCCTATGACTCCGCAGGACAAGGACACGATCCTGAACTTCGAGAAGGAAAAGCTCGACACCCTCTGCGGGATCGGTGCCCTGATCGGCACCCCGTCCGTGGAGTTTCTGGAGAGCAGCAACCCCACCAACAACATGATGAACGGCGACTTCGTTTGGGACTTCGCCGTCACCAACACGCCGCCGTTCAAATCTGGCACCGCCCGCGTATGCTACACCGACGAGGGCTTCGCCGCATTTTTCGGGAATGAATAAGGAGGTGCAAAGGAATGGGACAATGGTTAGATATTAAAGGGCCGGTAGTGGCCGACACCGTTTACTCCGGCGGCGTTCTGGTAGCCAAGGACGTGACCTTCACGCTGCCGGGCATTGAGTTTTTAACAGCCGACGTTCAGGCCATGGGGAACCTGACCGTGCCGCTGATCGGGCTTCTGGAAAATATGGAGCTTGCGATCACGAAGATCGGCGTGGACATGGGGCTCAGCCGCCTGAGTAAGCTCGAAAAGCAAAATCTTGAGTTTCGCTGGGTACAGAACGTCGTCAAGTCCGACGGCTCCCAGACGAACGAAGGCTGCAAGGCGTTTGTGCGCACCCTGCCGGGAGCGCTGCCGGAACTGGGCGTCGAAGTGGGATCCGCCACCGAGGCAGAGAACACCTACAACGTGACGCGCCAGCAGATTTACGCGAACGGCACCGAGTACATGTGCGTGGATAGGCTCAGCCAGATCCTCCGCATTAACGGCAAGGACTACATGGCCGAGATCAACAGCCTGCTATAAGTAAAACCAAACACCAACGGGCCCGCCGGACTTCTCTCTGGCGGGCCTGATTTTTTGAAAGGAGCCAAACCATGAAAGAAAAGAAAGACAAAAGGAACTATTTCAAGGGCACGCTGCCGCTCAAAAACCCGGTAATGATTGACGGGAAGGAAGTCAAGGAAGTGACCTACGACTCGAACGAGATCGACGGGATCCTTTTCGCCACGGCAGAGGCCAAGAAAAAGGCAGCCGCAGGCATGAAAAACACCACGATCACCCCGGCGGCCGAGTTTGACGTGGGCCTGCACTTATACCTCGGCTTCGCTGCGATCATAGCCGTGAACCCGTCCTATGACTTCTCCGACGTGGAGAGGATCAAGGGGCGCGACGTTGTGGAGGTAATGGCGATCGGCCGAAATTTTATTCTCACATCGGAGCAGGAACAACAGGAAAACGACTCCGACGAGCCTACCGAGACTACGCCAGAGTCTACCACACCAGCACGTCCGACCTCGAAAGAAAAAGAGTAACCGACTTTATTCTGGAATATGCAGAGGCCGCCGAGGATCTCGCGGAGGAACGGAAACGCCAAGAGAAAAAGCGGCCGCCAATAGGACGAAAGCCCAAGCATGTGAAACGGAGGTGAGGACGTGGCGGGCAGGACTTTACAATCTACAATCGAAATCGCCGGTACCCTCAGTCCTTCTTTACAGCAGGCGATCCGGCAGGCTATTGACCGGCTGGAGGAAATGAGCGAGGAAACACTGGAAAGCGCTGGTGCCGCTGCAAGGCTGGCCGACGAAATCGGCGCTCAGGAGTCCGTGCTCAGGAGCCTGCAACGTGGATATGCTGACTATATCGTGAGCGGCCGGGAAAGTTCCGACGAGGCCCGCCAACTTGCCAGCCGGATCCAAGACCTGAGCGACGAGCTGGACGAGAACCGGGACACCCTCGAAGCGGCCGAACGTGCCGCCAGAGACTTGATCGACGCGCAGGACGACACCGCCGACGCATACGAGGCGCTGCAGCGCACCATAAGCAAGCAGCAGGACGATCTCGAAGCACTTCAAAGAGAATACGCCAACCTCGTGCTCGAACAAGGCGAAAGCTCCGACGAGGCCCAAGAGCTCGCAGGCCGGATCGGCCGCTTGTCTGGAGAGCTGGGCGAGAACCGGCAGCAGCTTGAAAACGCAGAGCGGGCAGCCGACCGACTCGGCGACACCATGGAGGACGCCGGGCAGCAGGCCGAGGACTCCAGCGAAGGCTACACCGTGCTGAAAAATGTTATTGCCAACCTTGCAACGGAGGCAATCAACAAGGCGGTGGACGCCTTCAAGGAGCTGGCAACCGAGGGCGACAGCGCTCTGGCTATGCTGGAGGCAAGAACCGGGGCCACGTCCTCCGAAATGGAAGGCTTCGAGGACGTAATGTACGAGGTTTACAACGCCAACTATGGTGAGAGCCTCGGCGACGTTTCCGAGAAGCTCAGCACCGTGATCCAAATGACGGACGACCTCGACAACGCTTCACTGGCGAACGTAACCAAGAACGCGATCGCACTGGAGGACGTGTTCGGCTTCGACATTATGGAAAGTATGCGGGGCGTGAATAGCCTCATGGATCAATTCGGCATAACCTCCAATCAAGCCTTCAACCTCATAGTGCAGGGAGCGCAGAAAGGACTCAACCAAAACGACGACCTTCTGGACACGATCAACGAGTACAGCGTCCAATTCAAAAACGCAGGATACAGCGCCGACGACATGTTCAACATGCTGGCAAACGGTGTAGAGTCCGGCACATGGAGCGTCGATAAGCTCGGCGACGCGGTGAAGGAGTTCAACATAAGAATGAGCGACGGATCCGCAAAGGACGCCGTGGAGGCCCTCGGCTTTTCATGGGAAAAGGTATCAGAGGACTGGAGCAAAGGCGGCGACAGCGCCAAAGAAGTGTTTAACATGCTGGTGAACGAGCTCGACGGGCTCGAAACCACAACCGAAGGCTACAACATAGGCGTGGGCCTGCTGGGCACCATGTACGAGGATCTGGGCCAAGAGGCGGTGCTCGCCCTCTCCAATACGGAGGGGGCTATAAACAGCGCCTCGGACGCTATGGCACAAATGGACAGCGCCGCCTACGATACACTGGAGAGCTCACTCTCCCAACTGGGCCGGACTGTCAAGGCCGAAGTGGTGCAGCCAATCGCCGAAAAGCTGACGCCTGCCATTAAAGACTCCGTGAACTTCGTCAACGAGCGCGTGGGCCCGGCAGTCGAATGGCTGCTCTCCCACCTGCCAGAAGTCGGCATAATTTTGGGAACGATCGGCTCCGTGATCGCTGCTATGAAATGGGGCTCAATCGTGGGGCAGATCAGCAAAATCTCCGGGGCTTTCTCAGGCTTCAAGACTGCGATCGCTGCTATCCCCGGCCCCGTGCTGGCAATAATCGCCATAGTGGCCGCGCTGGCTGCTGGCTTTATGTACCTATGGGAAACAAACGAGGACTTCCGCAACAATGTGACAGCCGTATGGGAGGAACTGCAAGGCAGCTTTTCGGAGCTGGGCGGCAAAATCAGCGACATGCTGAACCAGCTCATGCCGCTGATCTCGGAAATAGCAAGCACCGTCCTGACCGCCTTCGGGCAGATAGCCGAGGCCGTGCTGCCGATCCTGATCCAGCTTATTTCTGAGCTGCTGCCGGTTATTATCAGTCTGATCGACCAACTGCTCCCCGTGCTGACGCAGATTATTGAGAGCGTGCTCACCGTTCTGGTGGACGTTATCAACCAACTGCTGCCGCTCGTTATGCAGATAATCGAGGCTGTGCTGCCGGTGCTGCTCCAGCTCGTGCAGGCCATTCTCCCGATCATCACTCAGATCGTGGAGGCCGTGCTGCCCGTCCTGATCCAGCTAATCAACACGATACTGCCGATCATAACGCAGATAATCAGCGCCGTGCTGCCGATCCTGATCCAGCTTATTTCTGAGCTGCTGCCGGTTATTATCAGTCTGATCGACCAACTGCTCCCCGTGCTGACGCAGATTATTGAGAGCGTGCTCACCGTTCTGGTGGACGTTATCAACCAACTGCTGCCGCTCGTTATGCAGATAATCGAGGCTGTGCTGCCGGTGCTGCTCCAGCTCGTGCAGGCCATTCTCCCGATCATCACTCAGATCGTGGAGGCCGTGCTGCCCGTCCTGATCCAGCTAATCAACACGATACTGCCGATCATAACGCAGATAATCAGCGCCGTGCTGCCGGTGCTCGTGGAAATCCTCAACGCGCTGACACCGATCCTTAACATGGTGATCTCACTCTTGCAGCCTATTTTGAACCTCATCATTTCACTGGTGGAGCCGATCCTGAACCTCATTATGGCAGCGATCCAGCCGCTTATTGAGATATTCGCAACGCTAATCTCCACCATTTTAGAGCCGATTATGCCGATCCTCTCGGCCGTGGCGAATGTTATCACCTCAGTGCTCGGTGCAGCCATTCAGGCGATCCAGCCTATCATTCAGAGCTTGACCTCTGTTTTCCAAGGGCTGATCGACTTCATCACCGGCGTATTTTCCGGGAACTGGAGCCAAGCGTGGAACGGGATCGTGCAAGTGTTCGGCGGCCTCTGGGACGGCCTCGTGGCTATTGTAAAGGCACCGATCAACGCCGTGATCGGCCTGATTAACAAGGCGATCGGAGCGCTCAACAGTGTGAGCGTGACAATCCCCGACTGGGTGCCCGTCGTAGGCGGCAACACCTTCGGGATCAATATCCCCACCATACCAATGCTCGCAAGCGGCGGCTTTACCGACGGCGTATCAATCGCAGGCGAGGCGGGCATGGAGGCGGTGATCTCGTTCGATAAGAGATACCACGACGAAAACGTGGCAATCTGGGAAAGAGCCGGACAAATGCTCGGAACCCTCGGCACGTCTGCCGGGGAAGGCGCAGGGCTAACGAGCACGGCCGGGAAGCTGCTCACGCTGGACGACTTCTCTCTGGGAAGTCTTGCAAACGACGCCAGCACGGTGATCTATTACGACTTCTCCGGCTTCACATGGAGCCCACAGATCCAGACGGGAAACACCGGCGACGACACAGACGACTTTATGGCACAGCTCAGGGCGCACGAGGCCGAGTTCTTCGACTGGCTGGAGGAATTTATTCAAATGCGGGAGGTGGCGCAATATGCGTAGGGTAACAGCCTACAAGGAATATACCACGCGCGAGGGCGACACCTTCGACGCGCTGGCCCTCGACATGTACGGCGACGAAAAGCTCGCCCACTATATCATAGATTTTAACCCCGACTATGCGGACGTGATAATCTTCGACGCGAACGTGGCCCTCCGGCTGCCGATCGTCGAGGACGCAGAGACGCCGGAAACTCTGCCGCCGTGGCGTCGGGGAGCTGACGACGAGGGCGACACTTGAACTTTTTCTACAACGGGACGGACATATACAACGACGTGTCGGTGAACTACTGCGTGCATGAAATGTTCGCAGAAAAGCAAGCCGACACGCTCGTGATCCGTTTCAACGACACCAAGGGCGTGTGGAGTAAATGGCAACCGGCAGCCGGTGACACGGTGCGCTTCAAAGAAGGCGCAAGCGACACCGGGAAAATGTTCATACACTCCATGAAACCCGAAAACGGACTTTTTACGATCCGGGCCATGTCAATGCCAAAGACCGGCAAGATCCGAAAGTCAAAAAGCTGGGAGGGCGTGCGCTTTTTACAGCTGGCAAATGAATTTGCCGCAGGCCACGGCCTCGACTTCAAAAACTACGGCTGCGAGGATCAGCTATACCCGTACATACAGCAGGAAAATGAGAGCGACTTCGCCCTCTTTTCCCGCCTCTGCACGCTGGAGGGCTGCCAAATGCTCATATTTGACGGGGCCCTGCTGGCCTACAATGAGCAATACATTGAGGGGCAGGCACCGGCGGGGAGTATGGAGATCGACGAAAACGGCGTTTTTCAGTACGCGGACGACCGCGAAACCATGTACGGATCCTGCGAGATCGCAAGCGGCAGCTTCTCCGGCAAATTCGTGGCCGACGCTTCAAACAGCGCCGTGCTGCGGCCGGAAATCGCAATCAAAGCCACCAGCAACGCCGAGGCGGCCCGCTTCGCCAAGGGGCTGCTCAGGAACGCCAATAAGTACGGCAGAACGGGCCAGTTTTCCAAGGCTCTAATGACGGGCTACGCTGCGGCCAGTCTGGTGACAATCAGCACCGCGAAGGCGGGCATGTGGGACGGCACTGTGTTTGTACATAAAGTCCGGCACGACTTCGTGGGGAACAAGTCAACCGTTTATTTCAGGGATCTACTGGAGGGCTATTAAATGGGACAAATAAACAAAGGGACGATCGCGGGCATTGAGGGAAACACCGCCCGCGTGGTGCCTTCGGACGCAAGCGCAAAGCCGACCGCCAAGATCGTGATCCCGTGGCACCTCCGTGGTGACACCGGAAAGCTCCAGAAGGGCACGGCCGTGGTGTACGTCGTTTTTGACGACTCCACCGGGCTGCTGCTCGGACGTGCCGACGGCGAGTGGGGCGAGTATCTGCCGAAGCTGACGGCCGGAACCATAACCGCAGCCGTGCCAGACGGCGACGTGACGGCCGCAGGCATAAGCCTGAGAAAGCACACCCACACCGGCGTGCATGGAGAAACCAGCGGGCCGAACTAAAAGGAGGGATCACATGGCGACAATGGCAAAATGGGGCCCGAAAACATGGGCCGTAACACCGCAGAAAGTCGTCGCTCTGGAGGGGCTGGCCTTTTCTTATTCGCAGGTAGCAGATAACAACACCAGCACAGAGGAAAAGAAAACCACCAACGAGCGCGGCACCGACCTTTTCCCCCTCAGCTTCACCACCGTGCTGCATAGCGGCGCAGGCGTGGACGTGAGGGCCGAAATTGAGAGCTGGAAAAAGCTCGTTACAAAAGTAAATTATTTCTATCTGGGCGGCAAAAAGCTGGGCCCGAAGCTCCAGCTCCGCAAGGTAAGCGTGAACAACGTCAAGACCGACGACTTCGGCCGCATGAGGCTGGCGACGCTATCCTTCGAGTTCAAAGAGTACGATTCGGACACCACCAGCGTGAAAGTGAGCACCTCAGCTCTGAAAGTGGGAGCCAGCACCTCGGCCAAGTCTGCGAAAAAGACCGAGAACAAAGCCGTGGAAAAGGCGGCAACAAAAACAATCACCGTCGGCTGCTATGTAAGGCCAACCGGCCAAAAATACGCAACCGGCCAGACAATCCCCGGCTGGGTAAAAGAGCGCAGCCATAAGGTGAGCCAGATCAAGGAAAGCCAGAACAAGGTACTGCTCGGCCACCCTGACGGGATCAACAGCTGGGTATTTTTGAGCGAAGTCACGCTCGTGTAAAGGAGGGAGGCCATGCAAGCAAAAGGAAACGGCCGCCCGGAGGTATGCGCCACCAATCTGCTGAAAATCACGCGGGGTGAGGTATCATACGACCGGATCAGGGGACGGGACGGTGCCCTGATCGACCAGCCGGACGCCGCAGACGAAGCGGCCGCAGACGTGGAGTGGCTGCTGCAAACCTATGAGCCACGGGTGGACGGCGAGGCCGTCGCTGCCGACGCCGAAGCGCGAAGCGGCGACTTTGACACTATTGTGGACATAACCAGAAGAAAGGAGGAAAAGGACGGTGAGTGATCTCAAATTCATTGAAACAGACGCCGGGAAGGTGTACGACACCATACTGGGCGATCTGGAAAACGGAGTCCGGGAGCCGCTATACCCCGGCGACGAGCGCCGGATCTTCGGCGAGTCTCTGGCTCAGGTGATCGTGTCCGTCTATAACAGCGTGAACGACGCCTGCCGCCAGAAAATGCTCCGATATGCCCGCGGCTCCGTTCTGGACGCGCTGGGAGAAAACCGGGACACGCCGCGTCTCAATCCGACCTACGCCACCACGACGCTGCGCTTCGGTATCACCGAGTCCATGGCGTCAAATATCATCATACCGGCCGGGCTCCGGGTGACTGGCGACTTCGTTCACTACTTCCTGACAGACGCCACCGTCGTGCTATATGCCGGGGCCCTCACCGTGGACGTGGGGGCCACCGCCGAAAAAGGGGGCGCAGAATATAACGACATGGCGATCGGGGAGCTCTCCCAGATCGTTGACGTGTCGGACGTGCCTCTGATCGACTATGTGACAAACACCGAGGCCACCGGAGGTGGCGGCGACCGTGAAGGGGACGAAGAATACCGGGAAAGGATCCGGCAGGCAGAAAACAAGCTCAGCACCGCGGGCCCGGCCAAAGCCTACAAATACTGGGCGCTGAGTGCAAACCCTCTTGTCACCGACGCCGTGGTGGAGTCCGAAAAGGAAACGATCATCCGGACGCTGCAAACCTACGCGGGGCACGCCTTCCAAGGCGGTGCCAATCTGCTGCCGGACACGCTGGTGGTGTACCTGCCGGGCGGCGGCGAAGCCGTGGCCGGTACCGACTATACGGCCAGCTACGACGACGAGCTGCTGACGCTGGCTCTCTCCGGCGCTCTGGCGGCCGCTGAGGCCGTCAATATCAGGATCACCCGTAATATGTACGGGCGCGTCAAAATCGTGCCTATATGCGCCGGTGGCGAGCTGCCGGACGAGGATATTCTGGAGGACGTGCTGAAAAGCTGCGCAGCCGACGACGTGAGGCCGCTCACGGACAAGGTGCAGGTGGAGGCTCCGGCCACCGAGCTTTACGACATAGAGCTCACCTACTACACGACCAAGGCCAACGAGTCCGAAGTCGTCAAGAATGTGGAAGGCCCGGACGGAGCGATCAACCGGTATATTTACTGGCAGGGCTCCACGCTGGATCAGGATATAAACCCCGACGAGCTCAGGAAGCTGATCCTCTGCCCTCACTGGGTAGAGAACCCGATCGGAGCTACCCGCGTTATCATCACAAAGCCGGAATACAAAGAGCTGCCGAGCACTACCGTGGCGAAGTTTTCCGGCAAAATCAACGTGCAGCACGTTGTAAAGGACTAAGAAAGGAGGCGAGAACATGGGCGGTATGAAAGTGTCTGAACTGGACTTTTTGCGCCTGCTGCCTGCCTTCATGCGGGACGACGAGGCGGCGATCGCACTCAGCAAAGCCATGAATAAGCTCATAAGCGAACCCGGCAGCCGGATCCCTTCGATCCGAACGTGGGACGAAATCGACAACATGAGCGAGGCTGAGCTCGACGAGCTGGCGTGGGAGCTTGACGTTGACTGGTACGACTCCACCGGCATGAGTCTGGAGGAAAAACGGGAGACGCTGAAACTCGCCCAGCAGATAAAACGCAAGCGCGGGACGAAGTGGGCCGTCGAGCGCCTGATCTCCGCATACTTTGGTGAGGGCTACGTTATGGAGTGGTACGAAATGTACGGCACCCCGTACACCTTCGTGGCCCTGACTACCAACACCCACACAGACGCCCACAACTTCGAGAAGTTCGTGGAGGCCGTCAAAGCAGCAAAGAACGCACGCTCGCACCTCGCGGGCGTTTTCTATTTCTGGCAGCAGGGCCCGGATCCCGGCATTGAGTACGCTCTGGACACCAAGCTGCACCGGTATGAGTTCGTAAAGTGCGGCACCCGTCCAAGGATCGCAACCGTGGGCTTTATCGTAAAGCCGAGCATTGAGCTGGATCCGGAGGCGAGGCTGCTCTTTTACGGCTTCACACATGCCGGAACAATCAAGTGCGGCACCTATCCGCGGCCCGGCACTCTGGGAGCCGCCGACAAGCACAAGATCGCCGCCGAAGGCACGGCCGGAGCTATCCGGTACAACTTCAACCGGCAGGCGGGAACCTACCCGCGGCCCGTGACACTGGGAGTCGTCGAAGGGCGTCACATCAAGGCAGCGCCGGAAACGGATCCGCTGCTCTATGACTTCACCAGCGCCGGGACAATCACCTGTGGCACCTATCCGCGGCCCGGCACTCTGGGGCGTGTGCTCCAGAACCCGATCGGCTCCAATCTGGAGGCAAAATTCACCGGCTACGGGTACGAAAAGGCCGGATCCCATACCTGCGGCACATATCCCCGGAGGCTGGCGCTGGGCGTCGTTCTGGCGGGTAATGCGGCCACGGCTGCGCGGCTGCTTTGCGGGGCGTATGGCTTCGTAAAGTGCGGGACAAAGGGGGCCGGGACAAAGGGCGCAGCCATAACCAACAAGGCAGCTACAGCGGCAAGCCTCGCCTGCGTGGCGTATAGCTTCGTAAAATGCGGGACGAGACGCTGCGGTGAATAAATAAACGAAAGGAGGGCACGCGCATGGCTTATTTTTCCGACACATTCATGGGCCACCGGAGAAGCCAGTGGCTCCGCTCGATCCATGCCGTAGAGGTGCAGGTGGGCGCAGCATGGCACCGCGGCACCATTAACCAGAAACGGATCGAGGGCGACACTCTGGTGATTTTAGCGACGTTTCCGACGCTGGACTCCGTGGAGTGTAATATCACGGCGTCCCGTCTCATTGACGTGCGCGGCGAGGTGGCCGCCTACCAGCAGCGCCTCGTCGAAAAGGTGGCCGGGCAGGGAACCATGGTAAAACTCACAATCCCGATCTACGAAGTGATCCCGCTCGACAAAACAACAGCCTGAAAGAAAGGAGGAAAAACACATGTACAGAAATACCCAATGGCTCGACGAAGTGAAAGACATTGACACCGGCGAGCTCATTCAGGAAGGAACCGACCAGAGCGCCGGACACTTCAACAACATGGAGCACGGCATAAGCGACGCACATCTGGCGGCGGCCCTGCTGGTGATCCAGAGCTCGCTCACGGCCGATCAGGTGGCAACGGAGGAAAAGACGGTCACGCTCACCAATACCCAGCGTTACCCGTTCAACAGCTCCACCCAGACGATCGCGCTCAGCACCGTGAGAAACTTCACGGACTACACCGTGGAAGCCGAGATCACCGACCATGAGGGCAACGTCGGCGAGGTGAGGATCTTCGACCGTATGCTGAATGGCTTCAAGGTAGCCTACGACGGCAGCGCCAAAACCGCAACCGTAAAACTGAGAATTAAAGGAGGAATGTAATCATGGCAAAAACCAACAAAGTGACCGTGATCGAAAAGAACGCGGGCCAGAAAATCGACTTCGAGCAGAGCGGCACCCGTCTGATTTTCGGCGACGACGAGATCATGCTGAACGCCGCAAAGTATCAAAAGGACTGGGACGTGGAGGTGGACGTCTGCCGGGATAAGTCCGGCAACCTGACGATCGGCACCGGCTCCGGGCTGCGCTATGTGGCGCAGGTGGAGATCCCCGCCGCAACCTACACCGAGACGGAAATCGAAGCAGAGGAACCGGCAGAGGCTCCGGCGGCCGAGGACGCAGCCGAAGGCGACGGCATGAACCAGAAAACCACCGTACAGAGAGACAAGAACCCGCTCGACATGGGCGACGTGACCGTCGTTCTCTGGAGCATTGAATAAGACAAGGAGGACATGACAATGGCAAATTTTGATCTTTCCATGCTGGCACTCAAAAGCGTGTGCCCGAACAATACGATCGAGGTTGACGACACCGATCTCCCCTCCGTGCTGGTGTATATCCCGGCATTTAAGAACAGCGACGTGCTGACCGGAGGCAACGACTCCACCCACCCCGCCTTTATTGTGAATGGCGTCCAGATCCCCGGCTTCTACTACTCCAAGTACCAGAACGTCGTCCATGCAGTCACCAACACCGAGGGCTACAATGTGACGGCAGCGTACAGTCTGCCCGGCGAGGATCCGGCCGTAAATATCGACTTTGACACCGCCCGCGCTCGCTGCGAGGCCAAGGGCTACGGCTGGCACCTCTCCACTAATGCGGAGTGGGCCGCGATCGCCCTCTGGTGCAAAAAGAACGGCTTCATGCCCTACGGCAACAACAACTACGGCAAGGACACCAGAGAGAGCAACTACAAGGCGATCCCCATGTCAACCGACAACAACCGCACCGGCCGCGTAGCAACCGGCACCGGCCCGCTCACATGGAGCCACGACAAGACGCTGAGCGGGATCTGGGATCTGAACGGTAACGTGTGGGAATGGCAGGCGGGGATCCGCTTCGTATGGGGCGAGCTCCAGATCCTTGCCAACAATGACGCTGCGGATCCTGACAACCCGCAGAATGAAACGAGCGTATGCTGGAAGGCAATCAACGCCGCCGACGGCTCTCTGGTGGATCCTGAGTGTACCGTTTCCGGCTCCGCGAAGCTCTCCGGTAATACCGTGAAGCTGGACTATGTGAGCAGCAAGTGGACATACAGCACCACCATTTCCAGCCTCGCAGACCAGAGCCGGAGCTGCCTCTTTGCAAATGTCACCTGCACCGCTGCGATCGGCGCGGCCACCAAGGTGCTGCTGCGTTCTCTGGCGCTGCTGCCTGACGAGGGCGCAACTGAGGCCGACTACGAGGGCGACTACTACTGGCTGAATAACGGCGTAGCCGAGCGCTGCGTGATCCGCGGGGGCAACTGGGCCGACGGTGCGTCCGCTGGTGTGGTCTACTTCCACGGCTCCCACTCCCGCGCGGCTGTGGGCTGGCACGTGGGCTTCCGCTCCGCTTATATCCCGAATATCGGGTAATCTGGCAATCTGAAAATCTGGCAAGGGCGGCCCCCACCCAAGGGCCGCCCTCCGCTTTTAAGGAGTAAGTATGGACAATTTAGAGCTGCGGCAGCGTATCACCCGGAGCATGATCCGGGTGGCCGAACGCACCGCAAACATGAGAAAGCCGGAGAAATTCGAGTACCGCAGGCACATGACGGACACCTTCATGCAAATGCTGGAGCTCTGCATTGAGGCCAACCGCTCGCGGGGCAACAAAAGGCTGGAGCTGCAAAACCGCATGGACACGAAGCTGGACGTGCTGCGCTCTCTGGTGGACACGGCAGTCTCGCCGGAGGATCGTCTGATCTCGCCGGGGCTTCACGAAGTCTGGAGCAAGGAACTGAACGAAATCGGGCGTATGCTCGGCGGCTGGAAAAAGTCGAACGAGTGAGCCCGTGGGGAATGTGTCGAGAAAAAAGGAGGCGCTGCGTGATCCGCGGGGGCAACTGGAACAACGGTGCGAACGCTGGTGTGTTCTACTTCAACGGCAACAACTCCCGCGCGAATGTGAACTGGAACGTGGGCTTCCGCTCCGCTCTCGCCTTATTCGTTATTGTCTGCGGGCTACGGCTCAGCAGAAACAGCAAGGCAAAAGGGACGCATTTCCCGGCCGACAAGGCCAAAGATCAGCGCTCGCGCAGCCTGCTGGTGAAAGTCGCCAGAGGCGGCGGGCAAACCGCGGAGGCTGGCCGTTCCCTCGCAAGCGGGTGAAGGCTGCCGGGATCCTATGGTGTGGCGGCCATAGGGGAACGGACACGCCAAGGAGTGTCACACGCGGGCCATTATTTTGACAGTAAAGGAGCGAGGACATGGAAACAACAAACCGGCCCTCCCTTCTGGAGAGAATATACTCGTGGGAGAACCTGCTGAACGCATACCACGAGGCAGCAAGCGAAAAGTGGTACCGCAGCGACGTGGTGGCCTTCTCGGCCAATCTGGAGGAAAACCTGATCGGCATACAGAACGACCTCATGTGGCGCACCTACACCGTGGGCCGGTACCGGCAGTTTTACGTCTCGGAGCCGAAGCGCCGTCTCATTATGGCGCTGGGCTTCCGTGATCGCGTCGTACAGTGGGCCATATATCTGCAAGTAAACCAAGAGCTCGACAATGGCATGATCTACCACTCATACGGCTGCCGTGTCGGCAAAGGAACAACCAGAGCCGCCGACCGGCTGCAATACTGGGCCGAGCAGGTGAACAGAAAGCCGGGCCCGCGCTGGCACTACCTCAAACTGGATATTTCAAAATATTTCTACCGAGTGGATCACAATGTTCTACTCGGTATTTTAGCGCGGAAATATCCGGGCGAGGACGGTTTTCTCTGGCTCATGCGCGTGATCGTATGCTGCGATCATACGCCGTTCGGCCTGCCTCCGGGCAAGAGCGCCGACGAGGTGCCGCCGTCTGAGCGGCTATTCGAGGTAGGTATGCCGATCGGCAACCTCACCAGCCAGCTGCTTGCGAACGTCTGCCTCAATGAGCTGGATCAGTACATCAAGCACGAGCTCCGGGCGCATTTTTACGTCCGGTACATGGACGACATGGTGCTGCTGCACCAAGACGCCAAAACGCTGAACGAGTGGCGGCAGCTTATAGAGGACTACCTCAACAACGTGCTGCACCTCGACTTGAACAGCAAGACCACGATCGGCCTCGTCTGCCGCGGTATCACGTTTGTGGGCTGCCGGATCTATCCCGGCAGGCGCAAGCCGACGCCGCAGGCCGTCAAGAAAATGAAGGCCCGTATGCGGTACATAGCCAAGGAATACGAGGCGGGGCTGATTGACTTCGACGCGGTGGACGCAACCATGCAGAGCTACTTCGGTATGCTGGGGCATTGTGCTACCCGCGGGCTCCAGAAGTGGATCGAGAAAAATATTATTTTCAAACGGAGGGACAGCGATCTGTCTCAGGAGGTGAACACATGGACGTAACAGCAATCATTATCGCCGCCAGCATACCCTCGGCGCTGACGGGCTTCTGTTTTTGGCTGATCGAGCAGAGACTCCAGAAACGTGCAAAGAAGCAAGAGGACGAGGAAAAACAGCGCCGCGAGGCCGAAGAAAAGCGCGAAAAGCTGCGCGAGCAGCAAGAGCTTTTTCTGGTGCAGGGTATCGGAGCCGCGATCGCTCTCGGAGAGGCAACCGCCAAGGCCGTGCAGCGGATCCCTGACGCTCACTGTAATGGCGACATGCACGCCGCGCTGGAATATGCGGCAAAGGTAAAGCACAAGCAAAAGGACTTTTTGACCGAGCAGGGGATCGGCGCACTGTTTGACTAAGGGAGGTGGAAACCATGCGCGGAGAATATGAAACGCCGGGAGCCGCAGGCACCGGCACAACCGAGGATCCGCAGATACAGATCGAGCAGCTCAAAGAGGAAAACCGGCGGCTCAGGAAGCAGATCCGGCAACTGAAAGCTGCTGCAGCAGCGAAGAAAAAAGTGGAGTTTTCAAAGCTCGTTTTTCTGGGCGTGAGTATCGTCACCATAGCGATCACCGTCTTTTCCTGCCGCATGATCTGGCTCACCATGGACACCTCGGCGCTGGCCTATCTGATACCGGCCGTGTTCGCTGAAATGGCGAGCGCGACCGGCTTCTACTATACGAAGGCCAAGGCAGAAAACAAAATCAAGCTCATGGCGCTGTCTGGCGTACAGCCGGAGGCGCACAACTTCGACACATAGGAGGTAACAGAACTATGGAAAAAATCAAAGGGATCGACGTTTCCAAGTGGCAGGGCGCGATCGACTGGGCCAAGGTGGCCGGGGACGGCGTAAAGTTTGCCATGATCCGGCTCGGCTATGGAGGGAAGAACGGCGCGGCCTGCGGCGTCGATAGCTTCTACCAGAAAAACGTCGAGGGCGCTCTTGCGAACGGGATCGCCGTCGGCTGCTACTTTTACAGCTACGCCCTGAGCGTCGAGGGCGCAAAGAAGGAGGCGGCGTTTGTGATCCAGCAGCTCGCCCGGTATAAGGGCCAGATCCTTTATCCGATCGCCTTCGATATTGAGGACAAGACGCAGGCAGGGCTCGGAAAGAAAACCCTCACGGACATGGTGACGGCGTTCTGCTCCGCGCTGGAGGCTGCGGGCTATTATGCGAGCTTTTACTGTAATGCAGACTGGGCCCGCAATCGTCTGGACATGCAGGCGCTCGCCCGCTTCGACTTCTGGCTGGCCCAGTGGACGGCCTCGCCCACTTATACGGGCCACGCCTTCAACATGTGGCAGAGCTCCAGCAAGGGCCGCGTGGCCGGTATCTCCGGCGACGTAGACATGGACACCGCCTTTGTGGACTATGAGGCAGAAATCAAGAAAAACAAGCTCAACGGCTACACCGGGAGCACAGCAGCACCCGGAAAGCAGGAAGGAGGCAATATGAGCGACAGACAGAAATTTGTAAACACGGCGGCGTCTTTTATCGGCTGCAAGGAAGCAGACGGGAGCCACCGGCAGATCATTGACATTTACAACGGACACAAGCCCCTCGCCAGAGGTTACGCCGTGAAATATACGGACGCATGGTGCGCCACCTTCGTGTCTGCCATGGCGATCAAGTGCGGCCTGACCGACATTATCCCGACCGAGTGCGGGTGCGGGCAAATGATCCAGCTTTTCCAGAAGCTCGGCGCATGGCAGGAAAACGACGCACATACCCCGCAGCCCGGTGATGTTATCTTCTACGACTGGGACGACTCCGGCGCGGGCGACAATACCGGCTGGCCGGATCACGTCGGCATTGTGGAAAGCGTGAACGGCTCCACCATGAAGGTGATCGAGGGCAACATGAGCGACGCCGTGGGCCTCCGCACCATGCAGGTGAATGGCCGGTATATTCGCGGCTACGGCCTGCCGAAATTCAAGGGCAGCGTGGCAAGCTCTGGAAATACCACCAGCAAGCCCGCCGGGGGCACCAGCAAAAAGACCGTGGCGCAGCTGGCAGACGAGGTGCTGGCTGGCAAGTGGGGAAACGGGCCCGACCGCAAGAGCCGCCTCACGGCCGCCGGGTATGACTACGACGCCGTGCAGAGTGCCGTCAATGCGAAACTCTCCGGCCAGAAGGCCAAAAAGTCCAACACCGAGATCGCCAAGGAAGTGATCGCCGGTAAATGGGGCAACGGAGCCGACCGCAGAAAGCGGCTGGAGGCAGCGGGCTACAACTACGCAGCCGTGCAGCAAATTGTCAATAAACTAATCTAAGGAGGGATCGCCATGAATGAAACAATGCAGCAGATCGTGAACGCTTGTGTGTCCGTCCTCTGCCTGCTCATCACAGCGGGCGGGGCCTATCTGGTGGCGCTGCTGAAAAAGCGCACCGCCCAGATCGAGAAGGAGCTCGACAACGAAACCGCGGCCAAGTACATGAACATGGCAGCCGACGCAGTGGCGCAGGCCGTCACCTATACAGCCCAGACCTTCACCGACGCACTAAAAGCCGAGGGCAAGTTCACCAAGGAGAAGCAGATCGAAGCCTTCAACAAGGCCAAGGACAAAACGCTGGAGATCCTCGGCGACGCTGCCGTCAATGCACTGGGCGAAATTTACGGCGACTTTGACACATGGGTGGAAACCAAGATCGAGCAGGTATGCCGCGAAATCAAGACGCCGGAGGCTGACAAAACCGCAGCGACAACCGCAGCGGCGACAGCTGCCAGCGTAGCGACTACGATCGCAGCCACGGCCGTGCAGCAGATCGCAGCCGAAGCAGTACCGGCAGCAGCGCCGGAGACAACCGCAGAATAAAAAGGCCCTGAGAGCTTCACGCAAGCTCCCAGAGCAACGAAAAAGGCTCGGCGGGTAGTTTTACCCTCCGGGCCTCTTTTTGCGTCTCATTGTGTCTTATTCAACAGTCTGACCGATTGCTTCGAGCGACTCTTTGATCTGGGCGAGGTTTTCCTTCGTCGCCTCGTCCTCTGCCTTTTCTGCTCCACGGTACACATACTTCACGGCCTGCTCCATATCCATGCCGAGATTGTAATAACCACGGGCTGCCTCGTCTCCGTCGTATGCGTACTCCAGCCAGAAGCCGTAGAACATGGCCTGCTCCATTGTTTCGTTATCGCCGTAATAATCAGGGTAATGCTCTACAATGAAAGCCACGGCCTCGTCCCGCATTTCCTCCGTGACGCCCTCTGCCACGGAGTCCTTCGCTTCGCGTGCCAGCGCATCCACCTTCGCGCTCGTGTTCGGCTCCGGCTCTGCTGCGGACGGCTCCGACTCTGCCGGGGCGCTTGCCTGAGTGGGCGGCTCCGAGCTCGGAGTCCCCGCCGTCTGATCGCTGCCCTTATTCCCTCCGACAGCAGCGGCCAGCACCAAAACTACCGCAACGCCAACAATAATCCATTTCTTTTTGCCGTTTTTTCCCTCGCCCGGCCCGGCTTTTTTCTCTGATTTACTCATGTAAAAATCAACCTCCATTTCCATGACTTTTATTTGCGTTTTTTCGCGTTAGTCATGTTTGGGATAATTATAAACGGTGAAACATGCTAAAGTCAATATGCTATCTACCTATCTTTGGGATAAAAAAGGAGGCGCAACGCCATGAAGCTATACAAATACACCGACGGCAGAGCCAACGCCTCCGGCCAAAAAATAAAGGAGCGCCGAGAGGCTGCCGGACTATCTCAGGAAGAACTCGCGGCCCAGCTCCAGCTCGCCGGGCTGAACCTGAACCAGAAAGCAATAAGCCGGATCGAAACCGGCGAGCGCGTCGTGCCAGACTTCGAGCTTCTCTACTTCTCGAAGGTGCTAAACGTGCAAATTTGCGAGCTGCTGCCTGCTGATGAATGAGGACGGGAAACCGCCCTTTTTCTTTGCGAAAAAATGCGAAATGCGCTTGACATTATACATCTAAAGATGTATAATAAGGGTACAAAGTAAGGGAAAACCTGAGTAAATCGAAAGGAGGCACAAACCGAAGGAAAGGAGGTAAACCGGTGGACAAAGACAAAGAGCAGCAAACAAAAGAACTGCTCGAAGTTTTGGAGAAGGCCCTACGGAGTGAAGCGGTGGAACGTATCACAATAACCATAAAGCCAAACCAAAAACCCAAGCAGTCCTAAAGCTCCGGCGGTGGGAAATTCCCACCCACCGCCTTTATTATATCCGCCGAAGCGCACAAAGTCAAGAAGGAGGCCGAGACATGGAGATCACGGTAAAGGTAAATTATAAAAACGATAACCTGCAAAGGCTTAGGCAGGCTGCTGGCCTCTCTCAGTCGCAGCTTGCAAAAGCGGCAGGCGTAAACGTCCGAGTATATCAGAATTACGAGCAAGGAGTCCGGGACATCAGCAAGGCGCAGCTGTCCACCCTGCTGCGGATCTGTAAGGCTCTAAGCTGCAAGCTCACGGACATTGTGACCGACACGGAAACGTCCGAGCTACTGGCAGAATACGAACAATAAGGCACCAACAAACATTATGGAGGGGCGGCTTCGGCCGTCCCCTTTTCTTATTTTCAGGAGGTAAACCATGAGACGCTTCAAACATTTAAGCAAAACCGATCGGCTCCGCATGGAGGCCCATTTAAGGGACAAAAAGACACCGAAAGAGATCGCGGAGATCCTCGGCGTCCACATTTCCACAATATACCGCGAAAAGAAGCGCGGAGAGTATCAGCACCGGAACAGCGACTACACAGAAGAAACCCGGTACAGCTCAGACCTCGGCGAAATGAAATACCGCGCCAATCTCGCGGCGAAGGGCGCGGACATAAAGCTCGGCAAGGATCACGAGCTGGCCGAGTATATCGAACACCGGATCGCTGACGACAAGCTCTCGCCTGCTGCCGTTCTGGGCGAAATCGAGGCCAACGGAATGAGCTTCAAGACTTCGATCAGCGTCAATACCCTATACAGTTACATAGAAAAGGGCGTTTTTCTGCGGCTCACGAATAGCAGCCTCCCCCAAAAAGGTGATAAAAAACGCGCATATCATAAAGTTAAGGCGCAGAAACGCCCGCCGAAGGGTGAGAGCATAGAAAAGCGCCCGGAGGAAATCGACGAGCGATCCACCTTCGGGCACTGGGAAATGGACACCGTTGTAAGTGCCAGACCGGGCAAGGCTGCCATTCTGGTGCTCACCGAACGGCTCACCCGCGAAGAAATCACGGCCAAGCTCCCAGACAAAAGCGCGGCCAGCGTGGTGCAAGCTCTCGACAATCTGGAGCGTGAGTGGGGCGACAAATTCCCTCTGGTATTCCAGACAATCACCGTGGACAATGGGAGCGAGTTTGCCGACTGCCCCAGCATGGAGCGCAGCGCTCTGGGCGACGGCTCCCGGACTAAGCTCTACTACTGCCACCCGTACAGCTCATACGAGCGCGGCAGCAACGAAAACCTCAACAAGATGATCCGGCGCTGGCTGCCGAAGGGGACAAACTTTGACGAGATCGCCGACGAAGTGATCGAGGCCGTCACCGTCTGGATCAATAACTACCCGCGGAAAATCCTCGGCTACATGACCGCGGATCGGCTATTTCAGGCGCATTTATCGGCTATTTTGGGGCCCGCTTAAAATTTTTTATATTTTTTTCGCATTTACTCTTGACATTTGCCCTTATTCAAATCAATAAACTTTATATTATTTTAATTATCTCTCTGTTTTCGCAAACTTTTTATTATAAATCTTATTAAAAAAAGAAATACTATGGTTGTCCAGTAATTCTATTCTGAAATTTGCCGCATCCTCTTCTACCGGCCAAAAACGCAACAAATCTATACGTTCTACATACTCCACTCCTTGTTTCATGTTGGCAACCGACCGCTGAACAAAATGTTCAAAAGCTTCTTTATCCATATTTTCATTAAACATCCTGTTATAAATACATTGATATAGATAATCTTTCTGGTTTTCTGTAATATATATCATTCCATCCATAATTTTTATTGTTACTTCATTGCTTTCGGAATAATAGATACCTTCATAAGATTTTGCTTTTGGCTGAAAATATATGTACATAAAAATACCTGTTCCAAATAAGAATATAATTAAAATTAAGATACATATTTTCTTTTTCATTCTTTTCCACTACTTCCTATACTTAATTGCATTTTTAGTTATTACTTTACAATTTTCACTTAAACTAACACTAAACTCATCTTCTCCCAAATCTTTACCATCTCCAATTATCTGCCCCCTATAATTTCTTAATTTATAATCCGAAGTAGTTAATGTTAAATTATAATACGCCTCTTTCGTCGTTACCCTATATTTTTCAGCATTTCCCGTTCCAGTTCCTGTTAAATAAAAACTTTGTCCTCCCCATAAAATCCCAAGATATACATTTTTACATGAAACTCTGCCGCTAGAAAATATCTTAATATAATAATTTTTATGATTATTTTCTAATCTATAATAGCTTCCTTGAATTTTTCTTTTCTCACTAGAATTACATCCTGAAAATAAACTTGCAAGCAAAACAACAGACATAATGCATGCAAACAATCTCTTTTTCATATGATATACCCCATTTCTTTATTTTTTATTAATTATATGTTCTATTTTTTTTGTCAACATATTTTTTACTTATTCAAATCAATAAACTTTATATTATTTTAATTATTTCTCTGTTTTCGCAAACTTTTTATTATAAATCTTATTTTAAAAAATACTATGTTTGTCCAGTAATTCTATTCAGAAATTTACCGCATCCTCTTCTACTGGCTAAAAACGTAACAAATCCGTACATTCTACATACTCCACTCCTTGTTTCATGTTGGCAATCGACCGCTAAACAAAATGTTTAAAAGCTTCTTTATCCATATTTTCATTAAACATCTTGTTATAAATACATTGATAGAGATAATCTTTCTGGTTTTCTGTAATATATAACATTGATGTTTTTATACTCTTCCCATTGTATCATAAAGGCTGATATCCCAACAACTGCCAGGAAAATAATTATTACAACTGCAATTATATGTCTTTTTTCATAATAATTTTTATACCTATATTATCACTTATTTGCTTTTTCGTATATTTTATTCAAAAAAGAAATACTATCATCTTCCAGCAAAGTAATACTAAAATTAGCAGCATCCCTCTCTACCGGCCAAAAATAAAATGTATCCAAATCTCTCTCATATTCTATACCATTTTTCATGTTTTCTATAAAATTTTCTACATAATTCTCAAATCCCCTTTTATCCATATTATCATTATATAATGTAGAATACAAATAATCTTGTAGATAACCCTGTTCAGTCTCAATAATAGAAATAACTTTGTTTGATATTTCAATGGATAATTTATTTTGTTCCGAAACATAGGTTCCATAAATATCAATATCTTCTTTATTATTCCAAACATATAAAAAGATTCCAACAGCTACCGCAAAAAATAACATTGTCAAAACAAATATATGTAATTTCTTTTTCAATTATTCTTCTCCTTTATTTTTTGTATTTCATTGAATTACGAGTTATTACTTTACAATCCTTACTTAAACTAGCAGAAAACAATGATTTTCCTAATATTTCTCCATCGTCAATAATTGTACCCTTATAATTTCTAACTTTATAATTTTTAGTTTTTAATTTCAAATGATAATATGCTGCCTGTGTGGTCGTTTTATATTGTGATGCCTCTCCTGTTCCTTCCCCTGTTAAATAACATCCTTGACTTCCTAACAAAACTCCAAGATATACATTTTTACAATTCACTCTTCCACTTGAATAAATCTTGATATAATAATTATTATGATTATTTTCCAACCTATAATAACTTCCTCTTATATTTCCTTTCTCCTCTGAACTACATCCAGCAAACATACTAGCAACAATAAATACCATAAAAATAGATGCAATAAATCTTCTCTTCATAATTAACCTCCATCAAATTAATCTTTAGGATTATATATAACTATTTAATTTGTCAACATATTTTCCAAAATGAATATATCATATAATCCAGAAACAAAATATCAAAGACTTTTTCATACCTTTTAGGTTATTTTTTTGAAACTGCTCCCCGTTCCACATCCTTGCGTAACATTCGTTTAATTTTGTCATCAAGAATACTCCTACTGATGTACGATGCCTTTTCAACTGCAGACTACGCTTTGCTCCGCTTGGCTATGGAGAAACGTGTGCTAGAAAGAATAAAAAAGCGAGCAGCAGAAATGTTCCATTTCCAAAAATCGCCTGAACAGCCGCTATTTATAGGCTTTTGGATGGGTGGTTTACAGCAAAGGACAAGCCTATAAGATTCGGAAAAAACAATTACTATACATATGCCGAGCAACCTACTGTTATTGGACAAGGCTTTCAGCGTAAAATCAACTCTATTGTGCCATTCCTGCTACATAAGTTTTGTACCTTTGTAAGACGAATTACTGTTATATATAATGAAGCCAAGAAAGAACATTACTTTTACATAGCCTTGTGGAGCTGAAAAATCATCTCATACAGCAAGGCAAATATAGGAACTGCGTTGACGAGATTATTTTCAAGGTAGCCAATGCACCCATTAAAAAAGAAAAAATTGAATATGTCTAAGGAATCCGCTAATTCTTAACCCCCTTTAAGAGTAGTTACATAGTCCGATTCTGTTATGGCACACCAATTTTCATATTTCTATACATTTTCAGACATAATAAGATTCCTTTATTTTTGCGACTCTAACCAAAGAAGTGCGGTTTTCTCATCTGTTTCAATTGCCATTTCTTTACGAGCCTATCCTTTTAATGTGGAACACCCTATACCATACTTAGCCGCAAGAAAGTTAGCAGAACCTGCCAAATCAATATATTCTTGCGATACCATAGCTCTAAATTCAGGTGAGTGTTTTGATCTTAACATGAAAAATACCTCCAAAGTAACAGATTTTTATATTTTATCTGTATACTTTAGAGGTATCATATCAGTTTCCCAATCAGCGATTTTTCACTTTATGTTCTCTTAACTATTAAATTCCTATGCAATTTTAGATTTTGCAAGTTCAGCTAACTTAGCAAATCCTTCTGCATCGTTAATTGCCATGTCAGATAAAATCTTTCTGTTCAAATCAACGCCTGCAACCTTTAATCCATACATAAACTTGCTGTATGATAAACCATTCATTCTTGCAGCCGCATTGATTCTTGCAATCCATAACTGTCTGAACTGTCTTTTTCTCTGCTTTCTGCCTGCATAAGCAGTTGTTAAAGCTCTCATAACCGACTGTTTTGCTACTCTGTACTGCTTTGACCTGGCTCCTCTGTAACCTTTTGCAAGCTTTAATACTCTGTTATGTCTCTTTTTAGCGTTCATTCCGCCTTTTATTCTAGCCATTTCCGTTATCCTCCTATATTATTTCATCCTATAAATAAGGTAAAATCTTCTTCATATTCTTAACGTTTGTCACATCAGTAATAGTAGCTTTTCTGAGATTTCTCTTTCTCTTAGCTGTCTTCTTTGTAAGAATGTGGCTCTTATAAGCTTTCATTCTCTTTAATTTTCCAGTACCTGTTTTTTTGAAACGTTTTGCAGCTGCTCTGCTTGTCTTCATTTTTGGCATTATTACGTCCTCCTTAAATTCATCTATTTTTTAACATCTAATAAACAATAATAAACGATTATCGTTTTTCAGTTAAAAACATCTGCATACTTCTGCCTTCTAACTTGGCAGGTTTGTCAATAACAGCTATATCGGAAAGCAATTCAGCAAAATCATCCAGTACATGCTTGCTGCTGCCCATATGAGCCATCTCTCTTCCTCTAAAGCGCAGTGTAACCTTAACCTTATCACCTTTTTCCAGGAACTTCCTAGCCATATTAGCTTTTGTTTTCATATCGTTTTCTTCGATATTTGGTGACAAACGTACTTCTTTCACATCGATTACTTTCTGTTTCTTTTTGGCTTCTTTTTCTTTTCTGGCCAATTCATACTTGTACTTGCCATAATCGATAATCTTGCAGACCGGCGGCTTTGCTGTCGGAGCAATCTTCACCAAATCAAGTCCGGCCTCTCTTGCCAGCTTCATGGCATCTCTGGCAGACATGATACCCAGTTGTTCACCTTCTTCTCCAATCAAACGAATTTCTTTGTCTCTAATCTGTTCGTTAATATTTAATTCGCTAATAGTAGTGCACCTCCATAAAAAAAGTGGATAGTCAGACTATCCACTTTCAAACGGCAATTCCACAGACTGCCACACAATCCTGAAATATTAACCATTGGTCACTCAAGCGTGCCACGGTGAGAGTGGATACTCTGCTTCATTTATTTACAACTCTGATATTCTACCATCATTTATTTATATTGTCAATATCTTTTTTATTCCAATATATCACTTCATAATATTTCTGCTGACGGAGCATACTAAAGTATCAGGAAAAAGGAGGCAATTCCATGAAAAAAGCAGAAAAAGATAATCCCGTAAATACCATTCCCAACGGCGCCTATGAAGCCGGCGCCACAAACCGCTCCATACGGAATAATGACTGGAACCCAAATGATATTACCACTGATATCCAGGGTAACGGATATCCGGTAAAAACCGAAAAAAACAAAACCGGACCTGAAAACGTAAAATAATTTCATCCGGCAGTTCAATCAAAAAGTCAATAAATAAAAAGAAATGCGATAGAGGAACAAAACTGCCCTTATCGCATTTCATTTTACAAATTAACTATTTGTCCGTAAATGTTGAACACTCCGTATCACAACACTCATGGGAATTCGGCCCGGATACCTGAATATGACCGGCTCTGCACTTACATTCATCATTATAATTACAATGCACTGCCTTACAGTCAATATCCGATGTGCTGGTAGGACATCCGCATGTTTCTACGGCACTGGTATAACTATCCCGGGAACGCTCCTTAAAACTTCCGCAGGCAGTATCATTTGATACTTTTGCGTTATCACCTTCCACCTTAATACTGTCCAAGCAGCACAAATTATCCTTATTATAATGACAATTTCCTACCGTACAATTTAATATCGGCATAATTCCTTACCTCCTGGTGAATCCTGTTTATGGTTACAAAAATATTATGTTCCAAAGGATTTAAGGATATGCATGAATCAAACTTTCAGTATATTTCTTTATAAAAATGCTGATAATCTTTTGGAGAATCCCATTCTCCTCCCCATTTCCATCCACGGCTGACAAATGCATTATAACACACATCACCGGGTACTATTTTATGAGGAAAATCCACGGTTCTGTCCGCATATGTTCCGGCATTTACCGGTAGCACATTCCGTTCTCCAAACCCTGAGCGGACATAAGGATTATATAAAGGATTGATATCAACGGCTATTCCATAGCTGTGATCGGATATGGTCTCCTGTCCGTCAATCTGCCGGAAACAAAATGCAGATGTGTTATTGTCTGCCATAGATGCCTCATCATCCGCATTATACTCATCAATCAGAAGGATTTTTTCAATCGGGTATCGTGCATCATATAAATCCTTAAAAATAGCCGCCACATCATCCGCTACCTGAACATTTACGATCAGCATGCCTTCATGCTCCATATCGTCAAAGCCGATATACCGGACCGTCACCAGTCTTAAATCACTATAATCAATAAGATCATTTTCCCGAAAAGACTTTCCGGATATTTTCACCTTTATCTCTTCGGAAAGCGGCTCATAATAAAACCCTTCCGCACAGGTTACCCGGATACCGGGAACAGTCTCTGTCTGCAATTTGTCACCCGTATTATTTTCTGCAGCGGGAATGTTCATATTTCTATCCTCCAGCGATAGTTTAATAACCAAAGCTCCGTTTACAAAAATTAAGATTAACGAAATGATGGCTATCGTTATTTTTGTTTTTTTACTCACATCCATACCTGTTATTATTTTTCTTCTGCTTCAATCTTCCGGATTTCTTTTGTTCTGATTTCCCTGCATACATCATCAATAAACTCAGACAGATTCTTTTGTCCCTCATCTCCAAGATAACGACTTCTTACCGAAACCTTATTCTCTTCCTGCTCTTTCTGTCCTACCACAAGCATATACGGTACCCTTGCCAGTCTGGTCTCACGAATCTTAAAACCAATCTTTTCCGAACGGTCATCAATCTTACACCGGATTCCGTTTGCTTTCAGTTCTTTTTCCACCTGTTCCGCATACTCCTGATATTTTTCAGAAATCGGCAGAACCCTTACCTGTTCCGGACACAGCCAGGTCGGAAATAATCCGGCATATTTTTCAATCAGCCATGCCAGTGTTCTTTCATAGCAGCCCATGGAAGTTCTGTGGATAATATACGGTCTTACCTTCTCGCCGTTCTGGTCAATATAATACATGTCAAACTGCTCTGCCAGCAATGCATCCCACTGGATGGTAATCATGGTATCTTCCTTGCCGTATACATTCTTTGCCTGAATATCCACTTTCGGTCCATAGAATGCCGCTTCCCCGTCTTCCTCCGTAAATTTTATTCCCAGTTCATTTAAAACATTCCTGATTCTGTCCTGTGTTTCTTCCCATACCTCGGCAGAACCGATATATTTTTCCTGATCATTCGGATCCCATTTCGACAGGCGGTAGGTAACATCCTCTTCCACCCCAAGAGTCTGTAAACAGTACCTTGCCAAATCCAGACATCCTTTAAACTCTTCGTCCATCTGATCCGGCCTTACGATCAGATGTCCCTCGGATATAGTAAACTGCCGTACTCTGGTAAGTCCGTGCATTTCGCCGGAGTCCTCATTTCGGAATAAAGTAGAAGTTTCACCGTAACGCAGCGGAAGATCACGATAACTCTTTTGGCTTGCCTTATATACATAATACTGGAACGGACAGGTCATCGGTCTTAAAGCAAATACTTCTTTGTCCTTCTCCTCATCGCCCAATACAAACATTCCTTCTTTATAATGATCCCAGTGTCCGGATATCCTGTACAGGTCTGACTTTGCCATCAGCGGAGTTTTTGTTCTCACATACCCCCGTTTGGTCTCCTCATCTTCAATCCATCTCTGCAGTTCCTGAATCATTATCACACCGTTTGGCATCAGCAGAGGAAGTCCCTGACCGATCACATCCACGGTTGTAAATAATTCCATCTCGCGTCCCAGCTTATTATGGTCACGCTTTTTAATCTCCTCCAGATGTACCAGATATTCCTCCAGGTCCGCTTTTTTTGTAAATGCCGTTCCGTAAATTCTGGTCAGCATCTTCTTATTGGAATCGCCTCTCCAGTATGCTCCGGAAGAAGATATCAGTTTAAAAGCCTTAATCCCGCCGGTAGTCATCAGATGCGGTCCCGCACATAAATCCGTAAACTCTCCCTGTTTATAGAAAGAAATAACCGCATCCTCCGGTAAATCCCGAATCAGTTCTACCTTATACGGCTCTTCCTGCTCTTCCATAAACCGGATGGCTTCCGCTCTCGGAAGGGTAAACTTTTCCAGTTTTGCGTTTTCTTTAATGATCTTCTTCATTTCAGCCTCAATCTTATCCAAATCTTCCCTGGAAAACGGCTCATGTTCAAAATCATAATAATATCCGGTATCTATGGACGGGCCGATGGCAAGTTTTGCCTCTGGATATAATCTCTTAACTGCTTCTGCCAGAACATGGGAGGTTGTATGGCGGTATGCCGCCTTTCCTTTCTCATCATTGAAAGTTAAAATACTCAACTCACAATCCCTGTCCACTACTTCCCTTAAATCCACTACTTCTCCGTCTACTTCTCCGGCACAGGCCATTCTTGCCAGTCCCTCACTGATATCTTTTGCAATATCAATCACGGACATTGCCTCTGCATATTCCTTAACCGAACCGTCCTTTAATGTAATCTTCATATTAATGATCCTTTCTATCGCTTTTTATATTTCTTTTTCCATAACATAATCATCCATTACAAATCCAGAACCAATATCCGTTACTTCCGAACGTATGGTTCGAAATCCTTTCTTTGTATATACTCCGACGGCATTATCGTTATGTTTATTTACCGTCAGCCATATGGTTGTTAATCCCATCCCCTGGCAAAGGCCTTCCAAAAACTCAAACGTCTCACCGGCATACCCTTTTCTGCGAAATGATTTCAGAATGTATATCTTGCTTAAAAACAGCTTTCCGGTTTCATATTCCGTATGGATTCCGATATAACCCACATAAATTCCACCTGCATTTAAGAAATAATACTCATATCCGTCCTGCTCCATCTGTTTTTTCATGGGTGCAAAAGACTGAAACTTTTTCACCATATAATCAATCTGTTCCGCAGATAAAATACTGCTAAACCATTCATGCCACACAGTATCGGCCATAAATGCCAGCTGATGAATCTGCTCATCCGTGACAACGGGTATAAACTGTAATGCCATAGGAAACCTCCATGAAAAGTAATCCATTGTAATTATCCTTAAATCTTATACAGGTTAATAATTCCAAAAGAAAATCCCCTGCATCAGCCAACGACTGACGCAAGGGACGAATATTCCGCGGTTCCACCCTGCATTGTACCTATACCAGATACCTGCTCATTATGATTATAACGTAATCAACGGGCCGGATTAGGGCCACTCCGAGGTAGTCTTCAGCAATACTCCGGTAAGATATTCCCAGCAAATCATATCTCTCTCTGAACCTTCTGTATCACTTACTCGTCTCATCCACGCATTTCATTATTAACCTGATAATAAGTATAACATTTTAAAATTATTTGTCAAGCACACTGTAAAATTTTCCGGCTCTCATTTTTATATCTGTTTTTATCGGAGCACTAGTTCTTTTGCCAATGCAAGACCTTCTCTCACCATATAATTTAACAGCAGACGCTGATCCGACTTTCCTGCGATTCCCTGTACATTTTTAAATCCCACATGTTCTGCCAGATACATGGCCCGGTATACGTGAAAATTATTGGTAACCACCGCAACCTCTGCCTCCGTATCTCCTATAATATCCAAAGCAAACTTTAAATTCTCGTAGGTATTCACAGACTTTTCTTCCAGAAGAATCCGGTCTTCTTTAATTCCTGCCTGAACAAGATACTGTTTCATGGCCAGAGCTTCCGTTATATCTTCTCCCGGCCCCTGTCCGCCGGTACATACTGCCTTTGCATCCGGATGCTTCATCAGATAATCCCCTGCGGCATCCAATCGTTTTGCCAGGGATTTTGTCACCTTTGTTCCTTTCACCTGTGCTCCTAAAACGATCAGATATTCAACGCCGTCATCTGCCGTTTTCCTCATACCGCTGATGATCATGCCCTCCATAACGGTAAAAAACAACACGCCTGCCAAAAACAGGGTAAGAACGATTATCTTTACAGCTTTCGGTATAACATCCAGAATATGTTTCTTCTTATGCAGGATTGCTATCACCATGATTCCCGCAAATCCAATTGCCGCTAGCAGCCAGAAAAACAAAAAAGCGGAACCAAGTCCCGCATAAGATGCGGCAAACACATAATATCCCATACAAAAAGCTGCCAAAACTCCAAAAACAATTATTATAATATTCATCTCCTAAAATCCTTTCATCCCATATCTGTTTTATAAACAAAGATATTTTCTCTCAAAATCCTGTACTTTCATTGGTTTTCCAAAATAGAATCCCTGAATCATATCAATGTTAAGTTCTTTTAAAACCGCCAGCTGTTTTTCATCCTCCACTCCTTCCACGCAGACCTGCACTTTTAATTGGGTGGACAATTCCGCAATCAGCTTAATAAACGCTTTTGCATAGTCATCTTCTGCAATATCCCGGATAAACGTCCGGTCCACTTTAATGATATCCAGATCCATTTGCTTAATATAATTAAGAGATGAATAACCAGTACCAAAATCATCCAGTGCAATATTGACACCCAGCGCTTTAATCTCTTTTATTATTTTTTTCATCCGGCTCATATCATTAATTGCCAGACTTTCCGTAACTTCCAGTACCAGATTTTCCGGTTTTACACTGGTTCTGGATATGATATCTGCTATATTTTCTACAATACTGTTGGAAAGAAGCTGTACAATTGATAAATTTACATTGATATACAGATCAATCCCCTGATCACTCCATTTTTTGTTCAGCATACAGGACTGTCTTAATACATATTCACCAATCGGCGTAATCAGTCCCATATGTTCTGCCAGCGGAATAAAATCTCCCGGTGACAAAAATCCCAGCTTCCGGCTGTTCCATCGGATCAGCGCTTCCCCACCTACACACCGCTCCGTTTCCACATCCACAATGGGCTGAATATAAATTTCAAACTCACTGCAGTGAGAGGCCACCGCCGAACGCATATTTTTCTCAATGTCTAACTTTATATAAGAATTCTTATCCCCTCCTTTATTATACCTGACCGATTTGTTTTTTCCGCTCTTTTTCGCCTCATACATGGCAATATCTGCTTTTTTTATTAAATCATTCACATCACTGCCGTTATCTGCAAAAGTCACTATTCCCATACTCATGGTACAGTAGTAATCTGCTCCGCCCAGATACCAGGGTTTAGAAAATAATTTCTGTATTTCTGAAATAATTTCCTCCATTTTAGAATATACTGCAGGTTCTATGATGATAATAAATTCATCTCCTCCCACCCTGTAACACCTTTTTTCAATGCCCTTTATCTGCTGCAGACCCACGGAAATCATTTTGAGCAGAACATCTCCATACTGGTGTCCCAATCCGTCATTAATATGTTTAAAATCATCCAGATCAATAAACAGGATTGCCCCTTTTGTTTTGGAACTCAGCGCTTCCATGATACATATCTGTAAATCCTCTTCACACCTCATGCGGTTAAACAGACCTGTCAGAAAATCATTATTTGCCTGAAATTCAATCCTCTGCTGATATTTTTTCTTATCGGTGATATCCGTCACATTACAGAGGGATACTTCCCTTCCATCCACCCATGTGATATCGTTATATTTAACCTCATACCAGCGCTCCATCTTTTCATCAAAGGTTTCGGTAAAATAATTCTTATGCTTTAACGGTATACAGTATTTGCATTGTTCTGTTATTCCGTTATAGTGAAAATCATAGCAATGGCATCCCACCATATCACGCCCTGCCAATTTTGCTATTATTTCATTGTGAAACAAAATTTCCCTTGTTGCCTTATCAATTACAAAAATACCGCTTCCCAGATTGTTCAATATTTCTTTTAATGCTGTATAGGAATTATCATTTTCACTCATTGATTCACCCCGCCTTCCATTTCCTGCAGTTGCCGGCACAGACAACTTTAAATTTTCAAAACAATCGTAGCTATCCTGAAATATATTAATAATGATATGGCATCTACGATGGTGGTAATAAACGGACTGGCCATAACCGCCGGGTCAAAGCCGATTTTCTTGGCAAGAATCGGAAGGGTACAGCCTATAAACTTGGCAATGATTACCGTAGCGATCAATGTCAGACATATCACAAGCGCAACAGACATGGAAACCCGGTCAATGATCAGTAATTTAACAAAATTGCAGACCGATAATGTAAGCCCGCATGCCAGCGCAACCCGGAATTCTTTCCAGATTACCCGGAAGATATCCGAAAATTCCACCTCTCCCAGAGACAGAGCACGTATGATCGTTACGGAAGCCTGCCCGCCGGAATTCCCTCCGGTATCCATAAGCATCGGGATAAATGCTGTCAGTACCGCCTGAACCGCCAGCGCATCCTCAAAGGATGTAATGATCATTCCGGTAAACGTGGCGGAAATCATTAGTAACAGCAGCCACGGAATTCTGGCCTTCCATGTTTCAAATACCGTTGTTCTGAAATATGCCTTATCCGACGGAATGATGGCAGCCATCTTTTTAATATCCTCCGTTGCCTCATCCTGCATGACATCTATGGCATCATCAAAAGTTACGATACCCACCAGCCGGTTTTCATCATCTACAACCGGAATCGCCAGCAAATCATATTTATTAAATTTATTCGCAACCTGCTCCTGGTCTTCCATGGTATGAACCGATATACTGTTCATATCCATAATATCTTTGATCAATTCCGTTTCTTCCGACAGCAGCAGATCTTTAATCGAAACCGTCCCCAGCAGGACCCGGTTATCATCCGTTACATAACAGGTATATATCGTTTCCTTGTCCACACCGGTCCTGCGGATTCGCTTGATGGCTTCCTCCACACTCATGGATGGCCGGAGGCTGACATATTCAATGGTCATAATGCTTCCGGCGCTGTCATCCGGGTATTTGAGAATCTCATTTATCATCTTCCGGGTATCCGGGTCCGTATTGAACAGGATTCTTTTTACCACATTTGCCGGCATTTCTTCCACAATGTCAACCGCATCATCCAGATATAATTCATCCAGAACTTCTTTTAATTCGTTATCACTAAATCCATGAATCAGCATTGCCTGTGCATTGGGTTCCATTTCCACAAAAGTTTCTGCTGCCAGTACCTTGGGCAGCAGCCGGAACAGTAATGGAATTTTGACCATATTTAAGTCTTCAAACAATGCCGCTATATCCGCCGAATTCATTTTGCAGAGAATCGATTTAATATCCGGATATCTTTTTTCCTCCAGCAGCTCTAAAATCTTTTCATCTAAATTCGTGATTCTTTCTTCCACATCAAAGTACCATACCTTTCTTTTTTATAAATTCCTTACTTATAAAATGGTATGGAAGCAATATCGCGGACGACCTTTTGCTGACGGCATACATGTAAGATTCAAAAGAGTTTGAATTTTAAATCTATACCGTCAGCAAAACATCCCCCGCGGCTTACTTCCGCTTCCCGAACCAGTGTCCATAGTGCTCCTTTCTGCTTATATCCTCTAGCATAAGCAATTTATATTTGAATTATTCCGTGTCTCTCCGATAACCATACCCGTAAAAAAATCCCATGTTTTGATCATGGGTTGGAATATCTGACAGATACACTGATATCATAACTTGATTGGGTGGGTTTGTCAATTAAAATCATGGGGGAATTTGGCACAAATGTTTCATTTATTAGTGATATGAAAAGCCTGAATGTTCTCAGCGTCCTGCCCGGCAACTACAAAAAGCAGGCATAATCGGAATAACTATCCTCCGGCTATGCCTGCCTCATATTATTTATATCGATTTTTTCACTCTACACGTCCTTCACAGGCAGGCAATTCTTACATCATTCCACCCATTCCTGCGCCTCCCGGCATTGCCGGAGTGTCTTCTTTAATGCTTGCAACAACGGATTCTGTTGTCAGAAGTGTAGATGCCACACTTGTTGCATTCTGCAGTGCACTTCTTGTAACCTTTGCCGGATCAAGAATTCCTGCTTCTACCATTTCTACATATTTTTCATTTAATGCATCGAATCCTGTACCGACTTCTGATTCCCTTACTTTATTAACAATAACGGAACCTTCCAGTCCTGCGTTCATTGCAATTCCGAATAACGGAGCTTCCAACGCCTTTAAGATTATGTTTGCACCGGTCTTTTCGTCGCCTTCCAGTGTTGCGGCAAGTTTTGCTACTTCTTTGGAAGCATGGATATATGCGGAACCGCCTCCTGCTATGATACCTTCTTCTACAGCTGCTCTGGTAGCTGCCAGGGCATCTTCCATACGAAGCTTTCCTTCTTTCATTTCTGTCTCTGTTGCTGCACCTACGCGGATAACTGCAACACCGCCTGCAAGTTTTGCAAGTCTTTCCTGTAATTTTTCTTTATCAAAATCAGAAGTTGTTTCTTCAATCTGTGTACGAATCTGTGAAATTCTTGCTGCGATATCTTCTTTATTTCCTTCGCCATCAACGATCACGGTATTTTCTTTCTGAACTTTAACAGATTTTGCTCTTCCAAGCATATCCATGGTAGTCTCTTTTAAATCTAAACCAAGTTCTTCGGAAATTACCTGACCACCGGTTAAGATTGCGATGTCTTTCAGCATTTCCTTCCGTCTGTCACCATATCCCGGAGCCTTCACCGCTACTACGTTAAAGGTACCTCTTAATTTATTAACGATTAATGTGGTAAGAGCTTCTCCTTCCACGTCTTCAGCAATAATTAAAAGCTTTGCACCGGACTGCACAATCTGTTCCAATACAGGTAAAATGTCCTGAATATTGGAAATCTTCTTATCTGTGATCAGAATGTACGGATTATCCAGTACGGCTTCCATCTTATCCATATCGGTTGCCATGTAAGCGGAAATATATCCTCTGTCAAACTGCATACCTTCTACTAAATCCAGTTCTGTCAGCATGGTCTTTGATTCTTCAATGGTAATAACACCGTCATTGGAAACCTTTTCCATTGCATCTGCAACCATGTTTCCAACGGCTTCATCTCCTGCTGAAATTGCAGCAACCTTTGCTATCTGATCCTTGCCGGTAATCTTGCTGCTCATCTTTGCAATTGCCTGAACTGCTTCTTCGGTTGCCTTCTTCATACCTTTTCTAAGAATGATCGGATTTGCACCTGCTGCCAGATTCTTCATTCCTTCATTGATCATAGCCTGTGCCAGTACGGTAGCTGTTGTTGTTCCATCACCGGCAACATCATTTGTCTTGGTAGCAACTTCTTTTACAAGCTGTGCGCCCATGTTTTCAAATGCATCTTCCAATTCGATTTCTTTTGCAATTGTAACACCGTCATTTGTAATCAATGGTGCGCCATAGGATTTATCAAGAACTACATTTCTTCCCTTTGGTCCCAAAGTAACCTTTACGGTATCTGCTAATTTATTAACACCTGCTTCTAAAGCCTTTCTGGCTTCTGCTCCATACTTAATTTCCTTTGCCATTTCAGTTTACCTCCTATTATTCAACAATTGCAAGAATGTCGCTCTGTTTTACAATGATATATGTTTCGTCTTCGATTTCTACTTCTGTACCTGAATATTTGGAATAAATTACCTTGTCTCCGGTCTTTACTTCCATCTTTATCTCTTTGCCGTCAACCATTCCGCCCGGTCCCACTGCTATTACTTCTGCCTGCTGCGGTTTTTCCTTTGCCTGGCCCGGCAATACGATTCCTGATTTTGTGGTTTCTTCGGCCACTAACTGTTTTAAAACAACTCTGTCATTTAATGGTACTAATTTCATGTTCAAATCCTCCATTCCGCCATAAGGCTCCTGTTTCTGTTTATTAGCACTCTTCATCATCGAGTGCTAATTCATGTTTTATATAATAATTCCTTTGCTTTAATAATGCAAGAGGAATTATTTTAATATACCATTTAATTTTCTAAAGATATCTGTAATTTTCTTTTATTTTCTCATTTTTTCTCGTTTTTTCAAAATTTTGTAAATTTTTTCTAAACAGACGGATTCCTATATAAGTCCGAACCGTTTTAAAGACAGACGGATTCCTCCCTGATCAAAATCTTCCGTTACATACTTAATGTTATGTTTAAAATCAAAATCACTGTTCCCCATGGCCACCCCATATCGGACATAATTCAGCATTTCAAAATCGTTCATGCTGTCACCATATGCATAGGTATCATCCAAAGAGATGATATCCCCGTTTCTTTCGTTGAAATACTCTATCAGTTTCCGGATTCCCACTGCTTTGGAATAGCCTTTTGGTATCATCTCTGCCAGCACTCCGCCATGAATCACAAAGTTAAACCTGTCCTGATATTTTTCCTTTAGCCGGTCCAGCCTGCTGTCCTCTGACAGTCTGCCGCTGATCTTTGAAACCACAATCCTTTCACACCTCTGTATATCCTGTATTTTATCCGGTATCTTCTCCTGATAAATTCGAAACACCTTCTGATACTCTGCATTCATATCCGACAGAGGATAATATAAATGATGTATCCCCTCCGCTATAGGCATAATATGACATTCATTCATACAGGCAATAATTTCTTCCGCTTCTTCAGAATCCATTTCATATTGATATATAACGGTTCCGTCTGCTTCCACATAAGTTCCTGCCCCTGCAATCAATGCATTGGTATTGAGCCGGAACATTTCTTCAAAAATCATTGCTTTGGTTCTCCCTGTGCAGATCACCGGAATATGGCCCGCCTGTTTCAACAGCGAAAACGCCTCTGCAGTATCCTGCGGAATTCCGGTTTTATATGAATAAATGGTTCCGTCTATATCAAAGAATATTATTTTTCTCTTCATACATAAATCTCCTTTGTGCTTTATTAGTGTATTACAGCATGTGAAAAGTTATACCTTCTTTCCATTATGCTTACTCTACACATACTTACGCTTTCCGTTTTCCCATTATACCATGAATCCGTGATCGTGGAAACAGACAGTTTCCCAGCGGGATTTCCTGCCTTTTTACATTCTGTCACAATTTCCTTTTCCTATGCATAAAATACCAAAAACCTGCATATAATAAATTTCTGAAACGGAACATCATAATTTCAGCACAATATAAAATTTTAAGAAAATTTATACAATTATACTTTATTTTTAAAGGGTTTCGTATTACAATATAGATACCGCAGAAAAATGGAAAATTTTTCATTGCACTTAATTATGACTTGAAAGGAGTATTTTACTATGGCAAAAAAATTAGGTAAGGTTTTGCTCTGCACCGCACTTATCGGTTCAGCCGTTGCAGGAGGCATGGCATTATATAACAAGTATAAGGCATCCGGTGATGATTTTGATGATGATTCTTTCGATTTTGATGACGATGATGATTTTGATGACATTGCAGACGAGGAGGATACAAAGGATTCTGACAGAGAATATGTTTCCATCCCTCGTGAATCGGAAGACAGTGCCAAAGCAGATGAGAGTCCGGTCAATGTAGAAGTTACCATTCAGTCCGATGCTTCATCCGAAGCAGATGAAGATTTATCCGCTTCTGCCTCAGCAGACACCGCTGAAACATTATAATTGTCTGCCTGCCGGTTTTTCTGCCGGCGATATCGGCAAAGATTATTTTTTCTAAATAAAAAACAGTCGAAAACACATCTTCTCCTCTGTTAAAAACAGACCTGTGATACTATTCATCCGGAGATTAAAGTTTTCAACTGTTTTTTATTATGTTCCTAATGAAACTTTTACTTTTTCTTAAAATCCGTCCGGTTTCCTTCCACGGTATTGGTCTTAACAACCGCTCTCGGCAACGCATCTTTGGAATTTCCCCAGGGCTCGTCTTTATGCCGGTAATCAAATTTATCAATAAACCATTCCAGTTCCGAAGTCACACGTTCCATGTTATCCAGATAAATCCGGTTGGTTTCGGCCAGATAATCATCCAATGTCTGACCGCTTAAATTATTGGATGCCTGTGTGATCAATGCCTGATAATGAGGGGTACAGAATCCTTTGGAAGACGCATATTTCCTCCGGAACCCCTCTTCTTTTTCCCACAGATAATGAATGGTCCGTATGTACCGACGAAATGTATCTTCTATACGATTACATACAAAACAGGAATGATTCAGTTTATCCAGATAATCTGTCAGGGGAGAAATATCTTTTTTCTTAAATAAACTGCTCTTTCCGGTTGCCGCCTGTGCCAGACCTGCAATATCCTTATTGGTTTTCACCATATGGGAATGAAGCACCAGAGAAACTCCCAGTTTATTTTCCATACCCAGTATCTGACGGATATGTTCCGTACAAAAACCGGTCTTATCCGTAACCTCCCGGATATCATCCTCCATATAACTTGGTCCCATGGTAAATTCTACCGCATTCTTCTCCAGTTCCTGATACATTACGCAGATGGGACATTCACAATCCACCGCAAATGCATCATTTACCGGTATTGTATATAATTGCTCCTTCATCAGCCTATATCCTCCATGCCTTTTTTAATAATGCCAGTCCGGTCCGTATATCACCTTCCGACAGATTTGCAAAGCCTAACAAAACCGTAGGCTTATAATAGTTTTCCAGACGGTTAATATAATATTCCGATATTCCGAATACTTTTACTCCTGCTTTTCCGGCCATATTGACTAATTTTTCCTCCGTCATGCCATTGTCCGCCATCAGCAGTACATGAAGACCGGAATTTTCACCAAATACTTTTACGGAATCCCCCCAGGTTCTCAGTTCATTCAGCAGAAAATCATGTTTTGATTTGTATATGGAGCGCATCCGGTTCAGATGCCGTTCAAAATAACCTCCCTGCAGAAATTCATTCACTACCATCTGGTCAATTCTGGACACCGTCTGGGTATAACAGGAATGCCTTTCGTATAACTGCAGCAACGGTTTCGGCAGCACCATATAACTCATCCGGATTGCCGGAGCAATGGACTTGGAAAAAGTACCCAGATAAATCACTTTTTCATTTCCGTCCACACTCTGAAGGGCCGGAATGGGTTTCCCCCGATACCGGAATTCACTGTCATAATCATCTTCAATAATAAACCGGGAAGGCTCCTGATTCGCCCAGTTTAGCAATTCCAGCCTCCGTCTGATGGGCATGACGATTCCCATGGGAAACTGGTGTGACGGCATGACATAAGCCAGGGAAGCCCCTGATTCATTGAGTTCCTTGATCTTCATACCATGCCTGTCCATCTGAACCGGAATAACCGTATTTCCATTTTGTACAAACAACCGGTATGCCTGCATATAGGTAGGATTCTCCATGGCTATTTTGGGTTTATCACCCAGCATATGATTCAGCACCATAAGCAGATGTTCATTTCCGGCTCCGATCACGATACGTTCCGGGCTGCAGTGTACGCCTCTGGCCTCATAGAGATATTCACAGAGAGACTTCCGCAGTTCAATATCCCCCTTGGGATGTCCGGCAGAAAAAAGTTCTTTATTATCCGCACTGAGCAGATTCTTTGATATCTTTCTCCATGTATTAAACGGAAAAGAATCCAGTTCAATACCCCAGGGTGAAAAATCCACCGCATAGTGGGAATCCACAGTTTCTTCCTTTGATTCTTCCGGAAGCTCAATATTTCGGGATTGATATAGAAGCGAAATATCGGATACAAAATATCCCCGGTTCGGTCTGGACTCCGCATATCCTTCCGATACAAGCTGGGTGTAAGCCAAATCAACCGTGCTTCTGCTAACCTGCAGATGCTTTGCCAGCGCTCTCGTTGACGGCAGTTTTGACTTACACCCGATTCTTCCATTTTTTATCTCTTCTTTTATAAATTCATATATCTGCTCATATAACGGAGTCTTTTGGTTTAGTTTTAAATTAATGGTTAATTCAAACAACTCTAAACTCCTGACTGTGTCTCCTGTTTAATAAGTTCTTTTAATTCCCTGGCTCTGTCCTTAACCTTGCTGCTGGCAGTACGGGAAGTGATAATCTCCGACACAAACCGCAAAGATGTCTGGTAATCCTTACATCTTCTTGCAAGGTCCGCCGTAACATAAATAAACGTATATTCATCCATACCGCAAATCGGAAACATTTCCTTACTCACGGCATTTTTAAATCCTTCATAAGCATTTGAAATAAACTGCTGCTCCTGCTTCTCCAGTTCTTCCTTCTTTTCCATATAATCACTGTCGGATTCCGAAAGATTCTCCGACATACCTCTTAACAGCCAGGCCAGTTTCAGGCAGATATATGCCCGTTCACTGACCTTTGCTTTTTTCACAACAGCATTAGCCAGTGCAAGCTGATATCTTAAAACGGCTTCTTCATAAGAATATGTAGCCGCATCGGAATCAATTCCTTTAAACGAAGGCGTAATATTCTGACTGATCAGTTTTGCCTGAGAAGATGTTATCGTAGTGAAATATCTGGTCAAAGCCGCATATCCGCACTTTTCACATACCACACAGTCATACTTGATGCAATCCGTAGTCTGATACTTCGGACGCAGGTCGGTATCTACCGAAAGCAGTTTTACCTTTCCGGTCCGAATTGATTTACTTTTAAATTCATGTTCACATACCGGGCATTTATACGATTTATCATATAAAACTTCTTCTTCGGTAAGCGTATGCACCGTTTTTTCCTCAGTCTCCTTCTTTTCTTTTTCCTCTGCTTCAAATACATCCATATTTGACATGTTTCCAAGACCTAATTTGTCTAATCCTGAAAATAAACCCATACAAGCACCTGCTTTCTTTTATTCCTTTTAATATATTAAAAAACTATGCCGCAGTTTACTGCTGAGGCAGTTTAAATGAGCTCTTCAAAGATACAATTCTGTTAAAAACCAATTGTTCTTCCGTGGTATCTTTGGCATCCACACAAAAATATCCCTGTCTGACAAACTGAAATTTATCCATTTTCTTTACATCTGCCATACTTTCTTCCAGATAGCAGCCCTCTAAAACTTTTAAAGAATTCGGATTCAGATTCAGTGTTCCGTCCTCATTCAGTTTTCCTTTTTCTTCATCCACAATGTTCTCATATAACCGCACAACAGCCGGAATACCGTGTTTTGCACTTACCCAGTGGATAGTCCCTTTTACTTTTCTTCCTTCAAATCCGCTGCCGCTTCTGGTTTCTTCATCATATGTACAATGTACCTCTGTAATATTTCCGTTTTCATCTTTTACAAAGCTTTCACACTTTACAAAATAGGCATTCATCAATCTGACTTCATTGCCCGGAAACAATCTGAAATATTTTTTCGGCGGTATTTCCATAAAATCCTCACGCTCAATATACAATTCCCTGCAGAACGGAACTTTTCTGCTTCCCAGAGATTCATCCTCCGGATTATTCACCACATCAAAATATTCTACTTTATCCTCCGGATAGTTGTCAATAACCAGCTTGATCGGGTCCAGTACAGCCATCACTCTCGGCGCCTTGTTTTTCAAATCCTCACGGATACAGTATTCCAGCATTGCATAATCCACGGAACTATTGCTTTTGGATACACCTACCAGTTCAATAAACATCTGAATGGATTCCGGTGTAAACCCTCTTCTTCTCAATGCTGCTATGGTTACCAGCCTCGGGTCATCCCATCCGTCCACAATACCGTCCTCCACCAGCTTCTTGATATAACGTTTGCCGGTCACTACATTTGTCAGATATAACTTTGCAAACTCAATCTGTTTCGGCGGCTGCGGATAACCCAGTTCTTTTACCACCCAGTCATACAGCGGCCTGTGGTCTTCAAACTCCAGCGTACAGATAGAATGTGTTATGCCTTCAATGGCATCTTCAATAGGATGTGCAAAATCGTACATCGGATATATACACCATGTATCGCCTGTATTGTGATGGGTGATATGGGCAACCCGGTAAATCACCGGGTCTCTCATATTGATATTCGGAGAAGCCATGTCTATTTTGGCCCGTAGTACTTTTTCCCCGTCCTGATACTTCCCGTTTTTCATATTCTCAAACAATTCCAGATTTTCCTCTATGGTCCTGTCCCTGTAAGGGCTGTTCCTTCCCGGCTCCTGAAGCGTCCCCCTGTATTCCCTGATTTCGTCAGCCGATAAATCACAGACATAAGCTTTTCCCTTTTTAATCAGCTTCACGGCAGCTTCATACATCTGCTGAAAATAATTGGATGCAAAAAATAACCGGTCTTCCCAATCCGCCCCTAGCCATTTGATATCTGCCAGTATAGACTCGACAAATTCCAATTTTTCTTTTGTAGGATTTGTATCATCAAATCTCATATTAAATCTGCCGTTATATTTTTTTGCCAGTCCGTAATTCAGCAAAATGGACTTTGCATGACCGATGTGCAGATATCCGTTGGGTTCCGGCGGAAATCTTGTCTGTACATGGTCATAATGTCCTTCTGCCAAATCTTTATCTATGATCTGCTCAATAAAGTTCTTTGAAATCATCTCGTTTTCCATCTTTGTAAATCCTTTCATTAAAAAAGCTAATACTACTATAATACTCTAAGAGTAGAATACTGTCAAAAGTTTTTCTAAATTTTTTTGATCCTCTGCTCCCATCAGTTCTCTGGCAGAATGCATGGCCAGCACCGGAACACCGATATCTATGGTTCTGACAGGAACCGAGGAGGATAAAATGGAGCCCAGCGTCTGACCGCCTGCCATATCGGAACGGTTAACAAACACCTGATATGGAATATCCTGTTCCTCACACATCTGTTTTATCGTTGAAACAGCTGCCACATCTCCTGCATATGCCTGATTGGCAGATTCCTTAATGACAATGCCGGAATTCAGCATTACCCGGTTGGTAATATCAGATTTTTCCATGGCATTGGGATGTGCGGCATGCGCCACATCCACGGATAACATAAATCCGTTAAAAATATCATTTATCATTTCTTCCCTGCTTTTTCCCAAAGCCAGATATATCTTTTCCAGCAGCAGAAGCAGCACATTGGAACCGGCTCCCTGCTTGGTCCGGCTGCCGATTTCCTCATTGTCAAAATACATTGCTATATCAATGCCGCATTGCTCCGGTTTTGTATCTCCTGTCTTCTCTGAGACACCCGCAGAGGCATTTAACAGTCCCGCCGTAATTCCGTATACGGACGTCATGTTGTCCAGGCGCGGGGAAGAATACATGGAAGAATCCAGCCCGATCCGGCAGCCGGATTCCCATTGATATAAAAATAATTCATAATCCAGAATATCTTCCCATTCAAAGCGCTCCTTCTCCAACGCTTTACCGCCGTTCCGGCAGACGGCCGCCTGACGGTTTACCGCCTCCAGCAGTTTTTCCTGAAACAGCGCCTGAGGCAGCCCTTCTTTTATATGTTCCCGGACAGCCGCCAGAGGAAGCATATCTTTCTGCCGGTTCAGTTCTATCCCTTTATTTACATCCCGGTTCATATGAATGGCCAGATTTGGTATCGTAAGCACCGGTTCCTTAAAATCTGCGGGTATCATTACCGGAGAAAAACAATTCCTGCCTCTGACTGCCACCCGTCCCGCTAAGGAAAGCGGCCGGTCCAGCCAGGTATTCAGAATCGGACCGCCGTATACTTCGGTATTTAATTTTAAGTATCCCCTGTCTCCTCCGATATCCGCCGGAATCCCGCAGCGGGGTTTCAGTTTGAAAGTCGGAACATCTGTATGGGAACAGGCAATCCTTAGGTTCGGCCGCTCCCTGTTTCCATCCGGTGTCCGGATAACAAACGCCGCCAGGGTGGAACCGTAAACAGACACAAAATATCTGCCGCCGGGCTGAAGCGAAAAAGGCTCCCCCGGCTTTAATTCCATAAATCCTTCTTTCCGATAAAGCGTTCCTACATTTTCCACTGTATGATAAGGAGAAACCGAACGTCTTATATTTTCCTCCAGATCAACTTTTATTCCAATTCCTTCCTTCAATCCGTTTTCCTCCATACAAAATAATCATGTTTTGTCGTCTTCTTTACATGATATAAAGCTTCGTCTGCATGTTTCAATATTTTGGATATTCCCGAAAAAGAACCTGTTTTCCCGGCCGCAATGCCAATGGAACAACTGATCTGATGAACTTTCGGTATATCGGTTTCCTTTTCACAGACTGTTTCTATCGTTGACTTAAATCCCTGGTTTTCATCAATATGTTCCAGAATTTTCTGTGCGATATGAACACCGTAGTCTTCCGTCCGGTTATTCAGAATGATAAGAAATTCATCTCCGCCATACCGCACCACACAGTCTTCCTTTCCGGCGGAACTTTCCAATAACCGGGAGAATGCAACAATAACTGCATCACCTGCATCGTGTCCGAAATGATCATTACAATATTTAAAATTATCCAAATCCATATAAAGAATGGTAAACTGTTTCTGTTCCGGCCGCGTTCTGAATTTCTCCGGTGTATGAAACTGTTCCTCAAAATATTGCTTCAATCCCTGCCGGTTGTTCAGACCGGTCAGCGTATCCGTTATGGAACTGCACTTTAACTGTTTCTTAATCTCTTCCCTGTTAACTGCTTCCAGAAGTTCCCGGAAAGCGGTTCGGAACGCATTGGCATCATCCTCCGAAAATACATTTACATTTTCGGTAAAATTGGCATATCTGCCGCTTATGGTAACAAAAATTCCTCTTATTTTATCATTTTTCAAAAACGGTATCACGATCATGGAGGCAATACTGTTTTTCGCAAAAATAGATATCAGTTCCTCATGGATGGTAAATGATTTTTCAAATCTGGAAACAATGAGCTTCTTTCGGTTCCGTTTCATATAATCCAGCAGAAACCTGGCCTGAACAGGATTAAAATCCATGTTTTTATCTTTAAACCGGATGACCGGATTCTCATTTACCACATCAATATAAATCAGATTATCAATGTTAAAACTATTCTGCAGCATATTCAGGGAATCATAAATCAGTTCTTCCACGGATTCACAGGTCTGATTCAGAACTTCTACCCAGGATTCGAAGAAATCCAGCATTTTATTTCTGTTTTTTAATTCCTGTTTCAGACCGGATACGGAAATTGCTTTTATTACAAGCTGTAAATCCGATTCTGTTAACGCGCTCGCATATACTTCCTGCTCAAAAGTTTTGTTTTCCAGCAGGAATTGCAACCGTTCTGCATTATTCAACAGTTTATTTTTTGTACAAAAAGCAATTCCGTTTTCCAGTATATTTTTCCGTTTTTCTTCTTCCCCGAATATTTCATGGATTTTGGCTTCTTCTTCAACAAATCTGGCATAAACATATTCCTGTTTGCTTCGCGCCTTATTCCAGATAAATCTTCCCTTAACATAAGAATCATTGGCTTCCCTGTAATGACCGTCTGCTTTATAAAGCATTCCCCGTACCAGATGGAACAGGAAAATATCATCTTCCCAACCGTCACAGTTCATATTCTCATCTTCCAGAAACGGTGTCAGTGTGGTCTTCATTTTATCAAAATATAATTTTGCATCATACAACATTTCAAGTTTAATATATGCAAATATTAACATTCCATACAATTTTGATTTATTACAGGTTCGTATTCTCTCTATCCGTAGGATTTCCATTGCTTTCAGTTCTGTTGTTATGTAATGTACGACGGCTTTATAATCTCCCATGGCAATACCGTTTACCGACATATTATATATCGCTTCTATTATCATCGTGGAATTTTCCATTTCCAATGAAATCCTCAGCGCCTTTTTAAAATATTCATTTGCCATATCATACTTTTCATTTAAGATACAGCTGTAACCGACTCCGTTATAAATCTGTATTTCATCCCAGGGCCGTTCCAGTCCTTCAATAATCTCCATACACTTGTTATAATACCGGATAATATCTTCAAACCGGCCGGAAGCAGAAGCCGCCACTGCATTTTTCTGCCATGCAAGTAACTGAAGTTCAATATTGTCAATCTCTTTCGCTATCTGAATTCCCTTAATGAAATAATCTGAATGATCTAATTTAACGGTTTCCATGGAACCTGATTTCATGGTTTCCATATCAATAAAGCCAAACAGATATGCATATGCCAGATGATTCTTCTGGTTATTCTGCTCCGCAACGGTTAAGATTGCCTTTGGTATTTCCATGGATACATCCCATACAAAGGTGTCCTGACATCCGTTTAACAAAACCAGTATATCCAGCATATCAACCTGAATCAGTTTTTCTTTCCCGTCCATACTTCTGGCCATTGCCCTGGCATTCTCCACTGCGGATAATGCCTGTTTCCGCTGACCGGAATACAGCAGCACAAGTGCAAGAACACAATAATAATTATACTGGGAATCAATATCCTGATATAAATAATCCGAATCCTGTACTTTTTTGCATAATACATAAGCATGTTTACTCTGTCCGTTATATACAGCCACCGCAGCATACATCAGTAAAATTCGGATTCTGATTTTCTTGCCTACATCCATTTTATTAATTTCAATGGCATGATAAATAATCTCCATATAATAGTCTGCCTGCCGGAATGCAAGTGAATATATCATATCATTTATTTTTTTTATGTATGTATTAATTTCTGCGATATCCGGTTCAAATACCGCAGTTATATCATTATCCATTCCGGATACTTCTTCATCATCACATTTGATGATAAAATCACTCTCATCCAGTTTTTCTTTAAAGCGAAGCCAGTCTTTAAGCATATATATGCTTACGTTAAAAGACTCATTATACGTACCCACCAATACCATATTATTTAAGTCCCTATGCCAAACCAGTTCCTGCAACAGCTGAAGTGTGGACATCTGCGCCAAATGCAGTTTATTTAATATCAGTATCAGCTTATGGTCTTGTGTCATATATTCAAGAATATTACACACGGACTGGATAAATCTTTCATGCTCATACCCGCCTTCCCTTGGGATGATATCCTCTTCCCGTCTGCATAACCCATGTTTTATATAGCTCTCAAATAAAGTCCTCTGCAACGGATAGACACTGCACTCCTTTAAAAAAAGTTTAATATCCTTATCCGCATAATGTTCATAATATAAGTCACGAATCAGGTTTAAAAAGGGACAGTAAGCATCCTGCAAAATATCTCCGGCAAATTCATAAAACACAAAATTATATTCTGACGAATATTTATGGAGCAATGCCAGAATTTCGTTTTCATATAACTCAAAGGAACTGTAGTGTTTAAAAAAACACTTCTTTGTATTCTTCCGGTCCATTGCCAGTTCCTCAATCAGCTTTTCAATACACTCTTTATGTTCAATTTTCATATCTTCTCCCATCTGTGCTGTGTCCGCACTTCTGCATATCTGTAAATACTGTCTTCCCTAATAACTGCGTATGGCATCCGTACCATCATCCACGGTCTTTTCCATTGACCGGATCACAACATAATATCCGTCAGCAGCATTCAGCGGAATATATACCCGGTCTCCTGCCTTGTGCCCCAGCAATGCTTTTCCCAGTGGAGATTCTATACTTATGAGATTTTTCAGTGAATCTCCCCGAATGGAGGTTACAATTTTATATTCCCCTGTTTCCTCCTCTTCTTCAAAATATAATGTCACTTTGCTATACAGGCCGATTTCATCTTCCGCCGATGTATCTTCAATAATATGGGCCGTTTTAATCATACGCTCCAGATACCGGATTCTGCTTTCGTTCTTGTTCTTATCCCGTTTTGCCGCATAGTATTCAAAATTTTCACTTAAATCTCCGTGTGCCCTTGCTTCTTTTACAGCTTCTATAGCCTCTTTCCGTACCACTGTTTTTCTGTATTCAATCTCTTCTTCTATTTTTTTTATATCATTTTTTGTTAAATCATTTGACATTCTATTACCATCCTTTAAAGTTCCATAACCAAAACATCGTCCTTTTTATTTTGGGAATGTCCGTTATCCATATACATCCGGTATCTTTTATCTTTTTTACCCAGCCATGATATCTCAGAAACAGCAATGTTTTCCATTGTACCATTACATACGTTCCTGCCATAATCCGTACTCACAACCGGAATTTTGACATCTGCTTTTACAAAAAATACAACCCTGTTCAACGGCATTTCCACAAAATGAATGCCTTTATCCATGGCCTTTTCTTCTTCTCCGTCCTCATGCATGACGATCATGGTCATGTTTTCCGGCAGATATACATATCTTCCGGAAGCATTCTGGGTATATACCGGAGCAATCATAACCTCATTTCCCAGCATAAGCTGGTCTTCCACATTTCCTGAGATTTCATCTCCGCTGTAATCAAATGCCAGCGGGCGGAACATCATTTCATTTTCATATACGGATTTTAAGTACTCACTGTACAGATACGGCAGCAGACGATATCTGCAGCTGATTACAGACTTAAAATCTTCAGTATGTTCAAACCGGAAGCACTCCTGCAGTCTGGTTCCCAGCGCCGCATGATTCCGCATCAGCGGTGTAAATACTCCCAGTGCCAGCCAGCGAAGCAGCAGTTCTCTGGTGGTATTGCTTCCAAATCCTCCGATATCCGCACCAATATACAGAAAACCGCACATATTTAAAGATGGCAGCATTTTTAAATTTAAAAGGATATGGGACCACCATGCCTGGTTATCTCCCATCCAGATTCCCCCATAACGGTGCATACCGATATAAGAAGAACGCGAGAACAACAGTGTCCGTTCTCCCGGCCGCAGTTCCGCCAGTCCTTCCGCTGCCGCTTTTGTCATGTTATATCCGTACAGATTGTGTACCCGGTCGTGATTCACAAGCTGACCGTCCATATTGTGATACATTGCTTTATAATCACTGTCGTTATTGGCTAATTCATTTAATTTCCATTTTAACTCCATCAGTTTATCCGTGGAAATATCCTCTTTTCCGGCTTCCGGCTTTAAAAGCCCCTTTACCTCTTCAATACCCCTTTCCGTATAAAAAATTGCCGGCTCGTTCATATCGTTCCAAAATCCGTCAATTCCTTTGTCTGTCAGCGTCTTGTATTTTAATCCGAACCAGCGTCTGGCTTCCGAATTCAGAAAATCAGGAAAATGCGTAAGTCCCGGCCATACGGCAGTCACATAATCTTTTCCCTCTTTGTCTTTCACAAAATAACCTTCTGCTGCCCCTTCTTCATAGACGTCATATCCTTCTTCAATTTTAACACCTGCATCAATGATGGGAACCAGATGAATATTCTTCGCCTTCATCTCTTTTACAAAGTTTCCGAAGTCCGGAAATCTCTCATCACTGATTGTAAAATCTTTATAGGCTTCCATATAATCAATGTCCAGATAAACCGCAGTTAACGGAATCCCACAGTTTTCATATCCGTCCACCACTTCCCGAACGGCATCGGCATCCATATAACTCCATCTGCACTGCTGGTATCCAAATGCCCATCTCGGCGGAATATAAGATTGTCCGATCAACGCCCGGAACTGTCTGACAATATCCTTTATTCCATCACCTTCTATTATATAAAAGTCCAACTCTTCGTATTCCGGTATAATATTCAGTTCATCCGTCTTTTCATAACCGATATCGAAAGTAACTTTGCCCGGATTATCAATAAATACACCAAAAGAGCTGTCTCCATCTATAACAATAAAATTATGCGCTCCATACAGCGACAGTTTTTCTTCCGTATGATTGGGATCATCAGTACAATAGCTTACATATTGATATCCCCGTTTATTAATACCGCGGTTTGCCTCACCAAGACCATAGACCGCGTCGTTCTTCCCCATCCGGTACCGGAATCCCCGTTCTGTTTTCTCAAAATACCTGAGCAATGCTTCCCCATTAACATCTGCTGTTTTGTTCTCCACCGCTCCTGTTGGAACCGGATTTCCAAATCTGATTTTGCTGACCATGTTCATCTTCTCCCACCTGATTATTTTATGCTTTCTATCTTTTCCATTATACAAAAAAATATCAGTCCATACAATAATATGAACTGATATTTTCTTTCATTTTTGTTAATTTTTCTTTCAGAGGACATTTTATACATCAATACTATAGTTTGGAGCCTCTTTTGTAATATGAATATCATGCGGATGACTCTCTTTCAGCGAAGCAGGCGAAATCTTAACAAACTTCCCTTCCTTTTTAAGCGTTTCTATATCCTTCGCACCGCAGTATCCCATACCGGAGCGGATACCTCCTACAAGCTGGAATACGGTATCTTCCACGGTTCCCTTGTATGCCACACGTCCTTCCACGCCTTCTGGAACCAGTTTCTTTGCATCGGTCTGGAAATATCTGTCTTTACTTCCGTTTTCCATTGCCGCAATGGAACCCATACCACGATATACCTTATATTTTCGTCCCTGATATAATTCAAATGTTCCCGGACTTTCATCACATCCGGCAAAGATGCTTCCCATCATGCAGACATTGGCGCCGGCCGCAATTGCCTTTGTCATATCGCCGGAAAACTTAATACCGCCATCTGCAATTACAGGTATGCCATGCTCTTTTGCCACTTCATAGCAATCCATGATAGCCGTAATCTGGGGAACTCCGATACCTGCAACCACACGTGTGGTACAAATGGAACCCGGTCCGATACCGACTTTAACGGCATCCACACCTGCTTCGATCAATGCCTTTGCAGCATCACCTGTGGCAATATTTCCTGCTATCACCTGTAAGTCCGGATATGTCTGTTTTACCATTTTAACCGTATCAATAATATTCTTGGAATGTCCGTGGGCAGAATCAATAACAATTACATCAACCTTTACTTTTACCAGTGCATCCACACGTTCCATAATATTTTTGGTAATACCCACTGCCGCACCGCAGAGCAGCCTGCCCTGGGAATCCTTTGCAGATAACGGATACTTAATCTGCTTTTCAATATCTTTTATAGTAATAAGGCCCTTTAACACATAGTTATCATCAACGATCGGAAGCTTCTCTTTTCTGGCTTTTGCAAGAATTGCCTTGGCTTCCTCCAGTGTGATTCCTTCCTTAGCCGTTACAAGACCTTCTGATGTCATGGAATCTTTGATTTTCTTACTGAAATCCGTTTCAAACTTCAGATCGCGGTTTGTAATAATACCTACCAGTTTTTTATCCTCTGTTGTAATAGGAACACCTGAAATTCGGAATTTCGCCATCAGGTTGTTAGCATCCTCTAATGTATGTTCCGGTGATAAATAAAACGGATCGGTAATCACTCCGTTTTCTGAACGCTTTACTTTATCTACTTCTTCTGCCTGTGCTTCAATGGACATATTCTTATGAATAATTCCGATACCACCCTGTCTGGCCATTGCAATCGCCATTCTATGTTCTGTTACTGTGTCCATACCTGCACTCATCATCGGAATGTTAAGCTTAATACTTTTAGTAAGATATGTTGATAAGTCAACCATATTCGGAGTAACTTCTGAATAACCCGGTACCAATAACACGTCATCAAATGTTATTCCATCGCCAACAATTTGTCCCATTTTCTCTTGTCCTCACTTTCTCTAAATTTTATCAATTTTATCAAAATTAGATGGGGATGTCAAACTCTTTTTTCAAGTCCGGGAAGGAATCTCCCTCGGTATCAGTACTTTTCTCGGAGCTGCCATCTGCATGGATTCCAGAATATCATCATTTGGCTCAAAAATCACCTTGATCAGTTCAGAATCTTTCCTGACAAATGCCACATACCTTCTGGCGCCTTTTTCCAATGTGGAAAAGTCCCGAACCCTGTAATTTTCCTTTTCAAAAGATTCCAATTCCGGAGAACCTTCCAATGCCATAATCTCCATCTGATTTATGTCTAATTTGCCGCATCCTTTTCGTTTACTGCGTCCGAATATCTTATCAAACTGACATTCCCCGCTCAGATAACAATATTCAATTTCAACATCGGTTCTTTTAAATACCCATATGGTCAAATAAACCAGCAGACACTCTATCAATGCTCCCAACGAACCGATTATAAATAATGTACAAAATCCTCCAATACACACGATAATACTGAATACCCTTAACATTATTCCTACAGCAGTCATTTTCTGTTTTATTAAATATTCATGATATACGTCTCCCATTTCGGAGCCTCCTTTTCTGCCTCTGTTTCACAGGCGGTAATACTTTATATAATCATTGACTGAATCAATTATACTAAATATGGTATGATGTAACAAGGACTTTATATTTTTTTTATTGTATGACTAGCCGGACGCAGGCGTCCCCCGGAACATCCGCTGTATGCTGGCAAGGAAAAGAAACTGAGTCCTGCCAGCAAATTATTCCCCCCTTATCCAAAGATAAATTCCGAAAATACCACATTACTGACATCAATTCCTTTTTCTGTCAGTCTCAGCCCTTCTCCGGATTCTTCCAGCAGTCCCTCCGTGACAAACCGGTCAATCACGCTGCCATATACCTGTCTGCATGAGACCCCGAATCTCTTCGTAAATCCCTCTGACGATATTCCGTTCATTTTCCGCAGTCCCAGAAACATAAATTCTTCCATTTCATCCCGTTCAGTCTGTATATGCTCCTCTGCCCTGATATCTGCTATCCTGCCATGTACAGGCAGCATACAATAACATTCCATATCCGATGTGTTGACATAACGTTTGTTTCCCGCTTTGGAAGCTGCCGACAGTCCGAATCCGTAATACTCCTCCATGGACCAGTATTTCAGATTATGCCTGCATTCATAACCGGGTTTTGCATAATTGGATATCTCATATCTGCCATACCCTTTTGATTTTAAAAATGCTCCGGTAAAATGGTACATTGCCCGGTCCGTTTCTTCATCGGGGAGCAGATTCTCATATGGTTTTCCTTCTCCGTATTTTTCATAAAACGGGGTTCCTTCTTCCACAATCAGACTGTATGCGGAAATATGCTCCGGATTTAATTCCTGTACCCTCCGTAATGTAGTTTGAAATGATTCAAAGGTCTGCCCGGGAACAGCGGAAATAATATCCACATTTATATTGGTAAATCCTGCTTTTCTCGCCAGATTAAAAGACTGTTCAAAGGCTTCGTAAGTATGTATCCGTCCCAGGGTTTTTAATTCCTCATTGTCTGCGGATTGTAATCCCATGCTTAAGCGCCCGAATCCCATGCTTCGGTATTTTTGCAGATTTTTATATGTTAGGGTACCGGGATTTGCTTCCAGTGTTATTTCCGTATTTTCTTTATGCAAAAACGGCTTCAGTGCAGATATCAGCTCTTCCATAAAGGAAACCGGATAAATGGAAGGTGTTCCGCCTCCGAAAAATAAAGAGTCCGCACTTTCCTTTTTCATATCCGTATGTGTAATTTCAAATAAAAGAGCCTTATGATATTGCAACATTCTTTGCTCATCTGCCACACCCGAAGCAAAATCACAGTAGAGACATTTTTTTCTACAAAAAGGGATATGAACATATATGCCTGCAGCCATACCAATACCACCTACTTATCATCCAGTTTCAGAACACTCATAAATGCTTTCTGCGGGATTTCTACATTGCCCACCTGACGCATGCGCTTTTTACCCTCTTTCTGTTTTTCCAACAGCTTTTTCTTACGGGTTATATCACCGCCATAACACTTGGCCAATACATCTTTCCGCATGGCTTTTACTGTCTCCCTGGCAATTACTTTACTGCCGATTGCTGCCTGAATGGGAATTTCAAACAACTGTCTCGGTATTTCTTCTTTAAGTTTTTCACACATTTTTCTACCGCGCTCATAAGCAGTGGAAGCATGTACAATAAATGATAATGCATCCACTTCTTCTTTATTTATAAGAATATCTAATTTCACCAGTTCAGAACGTTCGTATCCCTTTATTTCATAATCAAAAGAAGCATATCCTCTGGAACGTGATTTTAAGGCATCAAAAAAATCATATATAATTTCATTCAACGGTAAATCATATTTTAATAACGCACGGGTTCCTTCTATATAATCCATGCCTTTATAAGAACCCCGGCGTTCCTGGCATAATTCCATGATCGGACCGATAAATTCGGTGGTCACCATAATCTCTGCCTTTACGATAGGTTCCTCCATGTAATCTATTTCTGCGGCAGGCGGAAGATTGGAGGGATTGGTTAACTCCACAATTGTGCCGTCTGTTTTATACACTTTATAGATAACACCCGGCGCCGTCGTCACAATATCCAGATTATATTCCCGCTCCAGCCGTTCCTGAATGATTTCCAAATGAAGCAGTCCCAAAAAACCGCATCGGAATCCAAATCCCAAAGCAACGGATGTTTCTGCTTCAAAATTCAGCGCCGCATCGTTTAACTGCAGTTTTTCCAATGCATCCCTTAAATCAGGATACTTTGCACCATCAGCCGGATACATACCGCAGTATACCATGGAATTTACTTTCTTATATCCCGGCAATGCCTCGTCACATGGCTGTTCTGCATTGGTAATCGTATCCCCCACACTGGTATCCTTTACGTTTTTAATGCTTGCAGTAATATAACCAACCATTCCCGCACTTAATTCATCACACGGGATAAACTGACCGGCACCGAAATAGCCCACCTCTACTACATTAGCCTGGGCATTGGTTGCCATCATTTTAATCGGGGTACCTACCCGGACACTTCCCTCCATGATCCTGCAGAATACGATCACTCCCTTATAGGAATCATATATACTGTCAAAGATCAGCGCCTTCAATGGCGCCGTTGCATCTCCTTTTGGTGCCGGAATCCCGGATACAATCTGTTCCAGTACTTCTTCAATATTAATTCCGTTTTTCGCAGAAATCAACGGCGCATCCTGTGCCTCAATACCTATAACATCCTCAATCTCATCAATCACACGCTGTGGCTCCGCACTAGGTAAATCTATCTTATTAATGACCGGAACCACATCCAGATCATGGTCCAGAGCCATATAAACATTGGCAAGGGTCTGAGCTTCTACACCCTGGGCGGCATCTACCACCAGTATGGCGCCGTCACAGGCCGCCAGGCTTCTGGAAACTTCATAGTTAAAATCTACATGTCCGGGTGTATCTATCAGATTAAAAATATACTCCTGACCATCCGCTGCCTTATATACGGTTCTTACTGCCTGGGCTTTTATGGTGATTCCCCGCTCACGCTCCAGATCCATATTGTCCAGAACCTGTGCCTGCATTTCCCTGCTGGTCAGCAATCCTGTTTTCTCAATGATTCTGTCTGCCAGTGTTGACTTTCCATGGTCAATATGGGCAATGATACAAAAATTTCTTATATTATCCTGATTGATTAAAGCCATCTGTGTGCCACCTTCCTAAACCTTTTCCATTCTGAATAGTATCTGCATTATAGCATAAGGTGCCGCTACTTTCAATTTATTATTCCATGTTAATTAAATTTGTGGTATTATATAAGAAGATATATTTGGGAGATATGATATAATATTCTGAGAAATAATAGGGAAGCGGTGATTGTATTGTCTATTTTATTTAAACGAAACAAAAAAACATCCAGAAAAAAGCTGGAACAATTTTGTACGGATGCCGAAATTTTTATTCAGGTTCATTATGTCCGTGAAAAAAGCAGCGGCAAATACGCATTTAATACACTGAAATTAAAAACAGACCCTGACAGGGTAGAATGTAAGAACTGGTATGCCGGACACGGAAATCCTGATAATTTTCAGGAAATTGTTCATTTATATATGAAAGAATCCAATATTTCCATGGAAGACATTCTGCAGGACTACGGCCTTCTTTCCTCCTGTTTTACCGTACATAAAAATTCCTTTCATTCCATTGAAAAATGGGAAGCTGCAGCCATATGTCTGGGACTGAATTTAAATATGGCACATACAAAAGCATTGTTGGAAACTGCCGGATATGCCCTGACCAATTCCAGCGAAACCGATCTGATTCTAAGGTTTTGTTTTGAAAATCATATATACAGGCGTGAGGATGTTGATCATATATTGAAAAAACTGACGGATAAAACTCTGGAGGAAATTCCTTCCTGATTTTTTACAATCAAAAAGGAGTGCTAAATAAAGCACCCCCTCCTGACGCACAACTAAATCCTATAAACCGTATTTCTTTTTGATATCAGATACGTCGCAAGAAAATAGAGTAGATAAACCACCGTAAGAACCACGGCTATCATTCCGGTATTGAAATATATTTCTTTTAAATGACCTTCATGTCCCGCCATATGCATTATCTTGGCACAAAAACAGCTTGTAGGTATGCTTAAGAGCAACGGTAATGCAAACGGTAAAAAGAAAAAACTGAAAATCTGACAAAATAATGTTTTCTCCTGCTGCCGTTCACCGGTTCCCAGCCGGAACAACACTTCATATTTCCGCTTATCCTCTGATAAACCTGCCAGTGTTTTTAATGCCAGAACCGCCATTGCCAGAAACACAAAGATTACCGCCATATAAATGGCTCCTACCACTAAAACTGCAGATGTCTCATTTCGGGATACCCGGACATATTCCTTAATATCAAAATCACTTCTATAATAAGCAAATTCATCATTTCCCGTCTGATCATATACATACGATAATTCATCATTCATCGACCGGACATCAAAAGAACCGTTTTCCAAATCGATAGCTGCACAATCTGATTCCACCTCCATGGAAGACACCAGACGATCCGGGACCAGAACAATAAAATATCCCCAATAATTAAACGGGGCATCCTCTATGATTCCCAGATAATGATATTCCTTTCCTTCCTGCTCTATAACAGCCTTTGAAAAGTCAAATTGTGCAATATGCGGAGACGATGCCAGCAGATAAAATCCGTCTCCGCATTCTATCCGCTCCCGGCCCAATGCCTCCATCAGGTTGTTATAATCGCTTTCTTTCATATAAACGTCAGTTATTCCTTCATATCCTTCTCCGGACCAGGGCGTAAATCCATAAAAATAATCGCTTCCATTATAATATGTCTGATATTCAATACTTGTATTAATCTTCCGGTATTTTTCTATAATCCTGATTCCATCTGAAATTGGGATTGCCTGATTATTATCCCGCTGCACTGCGGCATTGATATCAAAGGGATATCTTTTATCCAATTCCACCCGTTCCGATACTTTTTGAATAAAGGTCACATTTACTAAAACCACCGCAAATCCAATCAGAAATGCCAGTATTCCGATAATAACGGAATTGGAACCCAGCTTTCCGGATAATTGTCTGACTGTAAATGTATTTGTTCCGCGGCAGCAGAACCGCTTATTTTTCATAAATAAATGAACGGCGCTTCTTGCCATGCCAATATGAAACAAAACCAGACAGACCGCAACTCCTGCCAGACTGCCGAAAATATTTCTTGAAGACCGGTCTAAATCTGTATACGACAAATCAAGGCCTTTATTAAAATAATACATACAAAAAAGCAGACCGGCAAAAGAAAAAATTGCAACCAGCCACCACAAAGCCGGATATCTGACACCTTTTTCAACCTTTTTCTCACCATATATCAGATTGTAAATACTAACCCTCTTCAAATAAACGGCCGATGTTACCGAGGCCAATAAAAATATGATGCATACCAGAACAATGGTAAATGCCAGTCCCTTGGAAGAATATGCGGAAAATTCAAATTCTATTTCCAGAAGATTTGAAAATACCGCCATGACTCCCTGATAGATAAACAATCCAAGAATGATTCCGATGATCAGAGCCGCAATACTCATAATCATGGTTTCCAAAACAAATATGGAAAGTATGTTTTTTCTGGTCATACCCATGGTCAGACATGTCCCAAATTCCCGTTTCCGAAGTTTTAGCATAAATGATGTTGCATATCCCAGAACAAAGGATACGATCAGTGCAATAAACATGGACATCAAGATCAGACCGTCTTTTAAACTTTGATTCATATCCGAAAACCGTTTCAGTTCACTGCTGAAGATCAGATTGTTTACTGCAAACATAAGTGCCACCGTAAGGGTCACCGTTAAAAAATAGATCAGGTAATTCCCAATCTGGCGTTTTACATTTCGAAAAGCCAGTCTAGCAAACATCAGTATCACCTCCTAATGCGGACATGACCGACAGTATTTCCTGATACATTTCCTGTCTGCTTCTTTCCCCCCGGAGTATTTCACTCCATATTTTTCCGTCTTTTAAAAACAATACTCTTTTTGCATAAGAACCCACCACTGCGTCATGGGTTACCATCAGTATAGTAGAGCCAAGGGACCGGTTCATCTGTACAAATGTCTTCATCAGATTCCTGGAATTTGCGGAATCCAAAGCTCCGGTAGGCTCATCCGCCAGTATCAGCGCCGGATTGGTTATTATGGCTCTGGCACAGGCAGCTCTCTGTCTCTGCCCACCGGAAAGTTCATAGGGAAATTTTCCAATCTGGTCTGCCACACCCAGGGCTTCTGCTACCCTGTTTAATTCACCAGCAGTGGTTTCTGCATCCACTTTTTTCAGATTCAGCGGCAGCGTTATATTTTCTCCTATTGTTAATGTATCCAGAAGATTATATTCCTGAAATATAAATCCCAGTTTATCCCGGCGAAATCCGGACAACTGTTCTTCTCTCATATCCGCAAGATTTCTTCCTTCTATCAGAATATCCCCGGCACTGACCTTGTCAATGGTGGCAATAACATTTAACAGCGTACTTTTACCGGAACCGGAAGCTCCCATGATTGCCGTAAAATCTTCCTCTTCTACGGAAAATGAAATGCCGTCCAGCGCTTTAGTCACTATACTTCCGTTTCCATAATATTTGGTTACATTTTTTACCTCTAAAATCTGATTCATATTAATCCTCCAGTTCAGAATAATTTGTTCGGTATTAATATAACATGAAGCAGAGTTTTTTGTTCTAACGCATCCCTATGGTTTTCCTTACAGTTTTGTAAGGTTTTTTAATATTCAAAACCAAATTTAAAGCTTCGTACCGGTTATAACATTAAATTCCAGCACAATACGGGTATATTCCTGCTGTTTTGATTCAATCCGCAGCGTCATATCCAGACGGCTGCACAGCTCCCTGACAATATAAAGACCCATGCCTGTACTTCCTCCGGCATTTCTGCCGTTGGTACCTGAAAATCCCCGTTCCGTCACCCTTGATATTTCATGGGAAGGAATGCCGATGCCGTTATCTTCTACTATAATTCTTCCATTGTCCGCAGTTATGCAGATTTGGCAGCCAGGACAATACTTTGCACAATTGATCAGTAATTGTTTTAGCATAAATAGTAAGGATTTTGCATCCGAACAGACCGAAAAATCCCCACCGGTTTCCACACTGATACCAGCTGCAATCAGCAGTTCCATCTGGCTTTTTACGGCATCATTGATTACCTGGGACGCCAGGAAACGGTCAATCAGTATATCTTTCTGCACGGTACGAAGACGGGCATAATAAAGTATGCTTTCCGTCAGGTTATCCGCCTGCTTTATCTTCCGTTTTAATTTTTTAATGTCCCCGTCATTGGATATGATCAGGGAACAGGCCGTCAGCGGTGTTTTTATTTCATGTATCCAGCTTTCCACGTAATCGCAATATTCTTCTTTTTCCCGAATGGCCTGCTCCGCAATCCCAATGGCAGAACGGGATACGATTTTCATAATCTGATAATACTCTTTTTCCACTGCATTTACCGGCGGCTTTAATACCTCCCCCAGCAAATACTTCTCTTCCATGCCTTCCGCCAAATTCCGCAGTTTCCGTAACCGTCTGTTATTCAGACAAAACTGAACCCACAGCCAGAGAACAATCAGCAGGACATAAAAAAATCCTGACACAACCGTCAGATTTATATCCATTCCTGCCGCCCGCATAAACAGGGTCGCAAAAACCAGTCCGATTCCCAGAAAACACAGGGTAACAGCCTTGGAATACAGATAATCCCGGATTCTCATAGGCGGTACCCCACTCCACGCACCGTTCGTATAAAATCTTCTGCTCCTAATCGGCTGAGTTTTCCTCTCAAACGGTTGATATTGACATACAGTGTGTTTTCATCCACATACATATTATTACTCCACAAGTCCTCTATAATTTCCTCTTTCGAGCATAAGTCCCTGCTCATCAGGCATGCCAGAATCCGGGTTTCATTTTTTGTCAGCTCCGCATGATTTTCACCAAAGGTTACGCTCATATCCTCCAGATTCAGGGTCAGTCCTCTGACCTGCTTCAACGTATTATTTTTCCTTTTTAGCAGACGGGAAATTCTGGCCAGCAGAACGGAAGAATTATACGGTTTTCTGATAAAATCGTCAGCTCCCACTCCAAATCCGATCAGTTCATCTTCCGCACCGTCCCTGGCCGTTAAAAATATGACCGGAATATCCGACTTCAGGCGCAGTTTCCGGCAGATTTCATAGCCGCTGTCTCTCGGAAGATTGATGTCCAATAAGGCTAAGTCACAAGGCATAGATTCTACCGTCTGATATCCGTTGGATTGTAGAAGGGTACATAACTCATTTTTAATAATCTCATCGTCTTCTATCACAAGTATTTTATCCAATGGGGTGAGACTCCTTTCCGTATCAAAGAATTTATTTTTATGTATTCCAATTATAGCATTATTTTTTTATATCTTAAATAATTTTTTCAACATTCCTGCTTTAATCAAAAACAACCGCCAACAGCACCAACAGCTATTGACGGTTAGATCCACCCCGGCTTCCCTTTATTTCTTTATGCTCTCAAGAAACTCCCACAGTTCCTCCTCCCTGCAGTTAGCCAAAATACTGATATAGCCGGTTCCAAAATCCACCGTAAACGAATACCAGTGATTTCCCTCTACATCCGACGGATATTTATATTCCCCTATACACTCCGGTGTCAGTTCCGATACTTTCACTACACGCGTTTTGCCAGCAAAATCTCCTGTTCCATACGTTACATCAATATAGTCATATGCACCGTTCCTATATTCCAGCCACAGATTTTCCCATACCACAACATCATTTTCATATCCTGTTGTATAGCTGCATTGATAATCCTCCAGCACCAGATCATTAATCCTGGTTAAATCTGTCATATAATTCTGAAATGCCGGCAGTTTTCCTGCTTCTGCAAGGGTAATATCCTTATACTCATTTCTGACCTTTATACCTTTGGAAGTATCAAAACCATCCGTTGACAGAGCGCCTGCTATAATTTCATCCAGTATTTTTCCTGCCTCCCCATATTCCATACCGGAACATTCCATACTGTATCCGGCTCCGTTCACCCTGAAATACAGGGATAACTGTGATAATGTTCCGGTATCAGTCTCCACAGGATATTCATAGCCAAGTACCGGAATCCCGTTCCATACAACCGGAGTTCCCTCATCCATTACATAACAGGAACAAAAATCACCACTTCCGGTTATGATAATTGTCATACTTCTATGCTGCTCATTATCAGCCAGATAAAAAAACATATTTTCTGGTGTTCCTGTTTCGTTACAGTAAATATTCCCGCTTCCCTCCTGAAACCCCCAGCTTTCAAACGGCAGTTCCGTTAACTCTTCAATTGTATCATACCGGTATTCCACTCCACCTGCCTGCAGAGTAATATCCCGACTGACTATTTCTTTATTTTCTGCCGGCTTAAAAATAGATGCATACTTCTGATTCATTTCCCGGTGTTCCGTTTCCTTTTTATCATCCTCTTCCGTTGTATCTCTTTCTTCCTTAACAGTCTGTCCCCAATCGCTCTCCGGTTCTTTTTCCTCCTTCTGTGTCAGAAACAACCGGTCTGCTGCCAGATAAGCTGCCCCAAATACCAGAAACAGAAGCGCTGCTGCCAGAACACCTTTTATACCTTCTGCCCATCCGGTTTCCTTCTCGTTTTTCATATGTTTTTTTCCTGGCTCTGTTTCGATTATATATTCTTCATCTGCCAGGTCCAGCATACGGTTAATATCTTTTTTATTCATAATCTCTGCCCATGCAAATCGCCGGCCTGCCGGTGATACCGCATTTTTCCTTTCTTTTGAAATTAATGGTTCAATTCCCTATTTTACTTTCCATACCCTCTCCAAATGCACTTTTAATTTTCCTCTGGTACGAAACAGTATTGATTCCACTTTACTCTTACTCATGCCGCACTCAGACATAATTTCCTTTACTGATAAGAAATACCAGTACCGCAGCATAAATACCCGCCTTGTTCCGGGTTTTAAATCTGCCAGAAAGGAATTAATGATATCGGCAAGTTCCCCGTCTTCAAACAAAGAATTCTCTGTACCGTCATTCCTGTCTGCCAGCTGTTCCTCCAGTTCGCTGAGAGATAACATTACCTCAGGATTCCTTTTTTCTGCATGCTGGAACCGATATTTCTTTAACGCCTGATTCCGCGCGGTCTTTGCGGCATAAGCTTTCAGATTTCCGGGACGGACGGGAGGAATGGACATCCACATTCCCATATACGTATCATTTTCACATTCTTCCGTATCTGCCGGATGGTTTAAAATCCGAAAGGCTATGCTCCGGATTAGATTGCCATATTTGATTTTTGTTTCTTTTATTGCATTTTCCGAACGTTCAAAAAATAATGCAATAATATCGCTGTCTTCCATTTATATACCTCCGTATTTCACAGACAGTCCTGTGTACCATATAATCAGTAATTTAAAATATCTTTCAACCGGTTTCATGAAATAAGTACGATTTTCATATCATTTGCTTGCATTTCCATACATAATTGATATCAAAAAAAGAGTTGCTGCAAAATAAATCTGCAGCAATCTCCTTTTATCCTGATTCCATATTATTCATGCTTCCGCCACATACATTCCGTAACAGCCATATGCGTAAATTTTGCCTCAAAGGAAGAGTTCTCCGGAGAACAGGCATAGATTCCAAATTGTATCTCTTCTCCGCCTTCCCACATATGACAGATTCGCATCTGCTTAAAGTGAACTCCGTCTGCAGAACATTCCAGACAATAATCTGATTCTCTTCTGCTGATACGATACCACATGGATCGGACCGATACGTCAATATCCGTTGTTGACCAGTCGGAATAGCCATGATTTGTAACAACGCTTCCCAGCCGCTGAAATTCATTATTTTCATATTCAATGGACGCTTTCAGCCAATTATCACAGTTTTGATAAAGAATCACTCCGCACTGATCAAATCTGCGTTTGCTGTCAAATTCCGTTTTCACAACAAAAGAAAAATATTTTTCACCGGTTTTTGTCAGAAGGGTCGGTGCATTATCGTTTTGAAACCCGTAATAAGTCCTTTGCCAGAAATCGGTTCCCGGCTCCGTATGGATTACGATTTCATTCTCACTGATTTTGAATTCTGACGGCTGATTCACCCAGAAAGTATTTTCTTTATTGAATATCATAAAGTTCATCCTCCATACTTCAACACATCCTTATTTTAAAAATGCCCGATACCCCTTTAATGCCTCATACACATCCGCTTTACTTACCGCTTCATACGGCGCATGCATATTCAGTACCGCCACGCCGCTGTCTATTACATTCATTCCATACAAAGCAAGGATATAAGCAATGGTACCTCCGCCGCCTTCATCCACTTTTCCAAGTTCGGCTGTCTGATAGTTTACTTTATGTTCATCAAATATCTTTCTTAATTCCGCAATGTATTCCGCATTTGCATCATTGGAGCCGGATTTTCCCCTGCTGCCGGTAAACTTATTCAGCACAATTCCCCTGGAAAAATAAGCGGCGTTTTTCTTCTCAAAAGAAGCGGCAAACGTCGGGTCAAAAGCGGCGCTTACATCTGAAGATAACATTCTGGAATTTGCCAGTGTTCTTCTCAAAGTCAGTTCTGAATAGACGCCCATCCGATCCAGCACTTCCGCCACGGTATTTTCAAAGAACTTTGACTGCATACCCGTTGCGCCCACACTGCCGATTTCCTCTTTGTCTGCCAACAGCAGACACGCCGTGGTATCTACCTTTTTAAAACTTAAAAATGCTGCCAGAGAAGTAAATGCACACACCCGGTCATCATGACCGTAAGACAGCACCATACTGGAATCGAGACCGGCATCCCTGGCTTTCCCTGCCGGTACCACTTCCAGCTCCGCCGATATGAAATCTTCTTCCTCTATATCATATTTTTCTTTCAAAAGCCTTAAAATATTGGCGGTAACCGCATTCTTATCTTCACCTTCCAATGGACGGTTTCCAACAATAATGTTTAAATCCTCGCCTTCAATGAGTTTGGCGCCTTTTTTTTCAAGCTGTCCTCCTGCCAGATGTATCAGCAAATCTGAAATAAATACCACCGGGTCTTTCTCATCTTCTCCGATTACAATTTCCACAATCTCTCCGTTTTTCTTTGCAACGACACCATGAATGGCAAGTGGAATGGTTACCCATTGATATTTCTTGATTCCTCCGTAATAATGAGTATCCAGATATGCAAGATCACTGTCTTCATACAAAGGATTCTGCTTAATATCCAGACGCGGCGAATCGATATGGGCGCCTAAAATATTCATTCCATTTTCTATTTTCTTTTTTCCGATCATAAATAAAGCCAGGGTTTTATTCATGCAGACCGCATATACTTTGTCACCTGCTTTTAACTTTTTATCTTTCTGAATGATATCCGCTAAATCCTTATATCCTGCTGCCTTCACCATCTCAATGGTGACAGCCGCACATTCCCGCTCTGTTTTTCCTCTGTTCAGAAACTCCTTATACTCGTCATTTAATTGTTCCAGCTCCTCCAGTTCTTTCTCCGAATATGTTGTCCAGACGTTTTTTCGTTCCATAGTCGTTAACCACCTTCCTTATTTCATCTCTTTTCGGTTATTTTCCTGCTGCCGTTAAAAGTATTCTTCCATCCGGATACCATTATTTCTATGTAGTAATACTTTTCACAGATCCGGCCATACAAAATTTTCCATATCCAAATTCCGTATAATGCAGTTCTAATATATTATATCCAATTTGTCAAGTACTTAACATCCTTCCAGACAAAAAGAGGGTGTGTATTCCTCTCCGGCACTGGCTCTGTCCTGAATATAAGTCTGGTCAAGCCCCAGTTCCAATGCCTTATTCACCACCGAATCATACTCAAAACGGGTCACCCTGCGGTTAATTTCCTTAAATTCCCCACATCTGTAATGGGGCGTGAACTGACTCATCAGACTCAGTATATAATCCTCCCGGTTTAAATTCCCGGAAAGATGCTGCAGCAATGCAATGGAATCCTTCCTCATTCCCGGAAGCACCAGATGTCTGATAATTACACCCGATTTTAATACTGCAGTCTCATCATCAAAAGAAGCATTACCATAAAACTCCGGCTTTCCCCTCTGTCGTATCATCTCCTCCGCCGCCGCAAACGCATGAAAAAAATAAGCAGGCGCCGCCGAATATCTGACTGCCGGAGGGTCCTGAAAATACTTTATATCCGTAAGATAAATGTCCACATATCCTTCCAACATACGCAGGGTTTCTTTCGATTCATAACCGCTACTGTTATAGACAACCGGAATCCGAAGTTCTGTTTTCACCCTGTCAAGGGCCTTTAGAATCAGGGGCACAAACATAACCGCCGTCACCAGATTTATATTCACGGCTCCCTGTCCCTGAAGTTCCAGAAAAATATCCGACAGCCGTTCCACGGATATATTTTTCCCAAAATTTTCGTGGGATATGGTGTAATTCTGGCAATAAACACATTTCAGATTACAACCGCTGAAAAATACCGTTCCGCTGCCTGTTTTGCCGCTGATACAGGGTTCCTCCATAAAATGAAGGGCGGCTCTCGCCACCCTGATTTCGTTTCCCGCTTTACAGTATCCAATTGTATTTGTTCTGTCCGCATTACAGTTTCTTGGACAGAGATTACATCGTTCCATCATATCTCTGTTTCAATCCTTTTATATCGTCAGCCTTGAAAATTCCTCCAGATTCCATACCTTATCCGCCAGACCATCATAGAATTCCGGCTCATGGCAGACCAGAAGCACCGCTCCCTTATATTCCTGCAATGCCCGTTTCAATTCTTCCTTGGCATCCACGTCCAGATGATTGGTAGGCTCGTCTAACAGCAGAATATTCGTTTCCCGGTTCAATAGCTTACACAGCCGCACCTTTGCCTGTTCTCCGCCGCTTAATACCCGGACCATGCTTTCAATATGTTTGGTAGTAAGCCCGCATTTTGCCAGAGCGGATCGCACTTCATACTGGGACATGGAAGGAAATTCCTCCCAGATTTCCTCAATACAGGTATTGTTACCCGGCTGTATCTCCTGTTCAAAATAACCGATGCTTAAGTAATCCCCCAGAGTTACTTTTCCCTCCAAAGCCGGAATCAGCCCCAATACACTCTTTAAAAAGGTGGTTTTTCCGATTCCGTTTGTCCCCACCAGCGCAATCTTTTCTCCCCGCTCCATCCGCAGATTAATGGGTTTGGACAACGGCGTTTTCCGGTCATAACCGATTACCAGATCCGTCGTTTCAAACAGAACCTTTCCTGCGGCTCTGGCATTGATAAAACGAAACTCCGGCTTCGGTTTCTCCCGTTTCAGTTCAATGACATCCATTTTATCCAGTTTCTTCTGTCTGGACATTGCCATATTTCTGGTAGATACCCTTGCCTTATTCCTTGCCACAAAATCTTTCAAATCATCTATTTCCTGCTGCTGCCTCTTATATGCCGCCTCCAGCTGGGCTTTTTTCATTTCATATACTTCCAGAAACTTATCGTAATCTCCCACATACCGGTTCAGTTCCTGATTATCCATATGATAAATAATGTTAACCACACTGTTTAAAAATGGAATATCATGGGAAATCAAAATAAATGCATTTTCGTATTCCTGCAGATAACGCTTCAGCCATTCAATATGATTGGCATCCAGATAATTGGTAGGTTCATCCAATAACAGGATATCCGGTTTTTCCAGCAAAAGTTTTCCAAGCAGTACCTTGGTTCTCTGTCCGCCGCTTAAATCCATTACATCATGGTCTAACGACAGTTCCAGCAGTCCCAGCGCCCTTGCCACTTCTTCCACTTTGGCATCGATAATGTAAAAATCATGATTGGTCAGAATATCCTGAATCGTTCCAAGCTCCTCCATCATCTCCGTCATTTCCGATTCCCCGGCATCTCCCAGCTTATCACAGATTTCATTCATTCGCTGTTCCATATCAAACAGATAGGCAAATGCCGATTTCAGCACGCTGCCGATGGTCATTCCCTGTTCCAGTACTGCATGCTGGTCCAGATAGCCGACTCTTACATTTTTATTCCACTCCACGGTTCCTTCATCCGGCATTAATTTTCCGGTCACGATATTCATAAACGTGGATTTTCCTTCTCCGTTTGCTCCGACTAGACCGATATGCTCTCCTTTTAACAGCCGGAAGGAAACATGATTAAATATGGCTCTGTCGCCAAATCCATGACTCAGATCTGTTACATTTAGTATCATCTCCGTATTTTATCCTTTCTACTCTTCTGACTCCGTTGATTTTGGTTCCGCAGAATCTGAACCATCCTCCGATGTCGTCTCTTCATCCCCGCCTGTTGTCTCATCCGTTACGGGTTCCGTCTGTTCTTCCGTGGTTTCTTCCTCATCGGAAGAAGTTTCCGGTTCCGGGTCTTTGGTTGTTGTCTGCTTTTCCGTCTCCTGCTTTGTTGTCTGTTCCGGTTCCGGCTGGGACACCGGCTCCGTTATATCACCGGAAGACGGTTCTGTCTGCGGTTCCGTTGCCGGCTCTTCGGTTATTGGTTCCGTCTCCGGTCTCGTGGTATAATCATCTGCCGTCCATATTTTAAATATATGTGTAATCACACATGTTCTTCCATAGATATCTGTTACGGAATAATACAACTGCACATATCTTCCCTCGGAAGCCGTATAGGATACCTCATTATAAGCAGAGGAAGTGGTCTGATCATAGACTTCCTGTTCATCCAGATAATTCATATTACCGTCAAAAATTTTAGCAGTCAGTTTCCAGACATTCTCCCCGCCGGTAGAGGTTACGGTTCCTGCCAGGTTAACCGTATCTCCTGCTGAAACATACAGTTCGCCTTCCGCCATATCCGAATTACCATCCAGATGGGAAGAAGAATGATGCTCTACGCTGCCATAGACAGAATGGGATTTATTGGATATCATTGCTTCAAAATTCATGAGCGGCAGGGTAGCAAAGCTTTCGAATTTTGCCGCAGCCGCTTCCACATCTGCCAGAACATACTCATTTCCCAAAGTTTTTAACCCGGCGCAAAAGTATGTGTAATCCGGATTCACCTTCTCCGCACCCGTATTCTTCTCCATTTGTCTTTTCTCTGCATACAGGTCAAAAATATAATAATCCCCGTCTATCAGAACTGCCGTATAACCATGTTCCCAGGATTCACCGGAAGTTTCCGTTTCGTCATCTATATAATAGGCTTCCAGTCCCATTTTCCGAAGAATCAGGGCAAATGCGGCTGCATAATCACCGGAAGTTCCCGAAAAATTCCGCAGGAGCCGTTCGGCCCGGTATGCTGTCTGCATATCAAATCCGGATTTAAAAGAAATTCCTTCACATAATGCATCTATTTCCTCTTCATTCAGACTGTCCGATTCATTCAGCCGGAAATTATATAACATATAATCATATGCATTCCTTACTTTCTGATACTGTGTCATATTTTTTCCCATTGTGGAACGGGAAACGGAAGAAATCTTATTATCCACAGACATGATCCCGCTAATCACAGACTGCCCCAAAACCGCCTGATTCAGCAATTCTTTCACTGCCTCCGGAATCCGCTCGTCCGAATACGGAGACTCAAACAAAGTATAATTTGTATCATCTTCCGTCGTGGTCTCCGGCTGGGTTTCCATTAATTCCGTGGTCTCTGCAGCATTTGCCTCCTTACCGCCGGAAAATAGACTATAAAAAGTAATTATATAAAAAATCGTAAATCCTGCGATCAAAATACCGCCGCCTGCCATCATGCGGTTAATCAGACGTTCTCTGTTATTCGTATCATTTCCGGATAACATATTATTATCATCTCCTATCCTGTCTCTTAAATCTGCTTCCTCTTCATCCATCAGACTCCGCTCTGTTTTATTTTCTTCTGTCTCGTCATTCCTATTCATCCTTATACCTCATCTTGTGCATATCACCATTCCTCTTTTAATACTTCCAATAATCGTGAAAAGGGCTGCGAGTTATTTCTTTTATTATTTTTTCCATCTTTACAAATATACTATCATACAGATGCAAACAAGCTTTATTTTATAACATCTTCGTATACTATTCAAGCACTTTTCCAATAACAGCAAACAAAATAAAAACAATCAGATTTGTAACTACAATACAGGCTCCGGTAGGCATGGAATAAATATAAGAAGCAATCAGGCCGGCAACAAAGCAGATCACCGATACAACTGCCGAACTGATGATCACTGTTTTAAAATTTTTAAATATCCGCATGGAAGACAGGGCAGGAAATATGATCAGACTTGAAATCAGCATGGTACCCATAATCCGCATCCCTACCACAATAGTTACCGCCGTCAGAACCGCAAGCAGGGTATTGTAAAAACCCGTATGTATTCCGGTGGCTTTTGCAAAACTTTCATCAAAGGTAATGGCAAAAATTCTGTTATAAAAGATTACAAATAAACTTAAAACCACAACCGTAAGCGCCAGACTCAGATATACATCACTGTTGGTCATGGCCAGCACGCTTCCAAACATATAACTGTTTAAATCCATATTGGTACCGCCCGATGCAGCATTAATAATCACACCCAGAGCAATGGAACTGCTGGATATCAGCGCGATTGCCGAGTCTCCTTTCAGTTTTCCGTTTTCGCTGAGTCTTAACAAAAAAAATGCCGCTATGACCACGATGGGCATAGCCACCGACATGGGAGCCATATTCAGGGCAACTGCCAGCGACAATGCGCCAAATCCCACATGGGATAATCCGTCACCGATCATGGAATAACGTTTCAATACAAGTATTACTCCCAGCAGTGAAGCACACAATGCCACGATACCGCCCACCAGTATGGCTTTCTGCATAAATTCATATTGAAACATTGTTATGATTTCGTCTGCCAATCCGTTCATCTTATTCACTCTCTTTCAAAAAAGCTTTTCCCAGTTCACTCTGCACATAATCCTTCCTGGTACCGTAAAAATATTCAAAATCTTTCATATGCAGTATTTTATTGGAATATTTCAGCGCATTGTCTATATCGTGGGATACCATGACGATGGTCAGATGATCTTCTTTGTTCAGCCGCTCAATGATTTCATAAAATTCACCGGTTACGATAGGATCCAGTCCCGCGATGGGCTCATCCAGAAATAATATTTTATCCGTGGCGCACAACGCTCTTGCTAACAGCACTCGCTGTTTCTGTCCGCCGGACAGGTTTCCGAATGTCTTTTTCTGTAAATCCGTAATTCCCAGTTTTTCCATATTATGTTTTGCCATACGCTTTTCCGCCTGACTGTAAAAAGGATGAAAGCCTCTCTGTGTCAGACAGCCAGACAGCACCACTTCACGGACGGAAGCCGGAAACTCTTTTTGAGCCAGTGTCTGCTGGGGAAGATATCCGATATTCTTTTTGGAAATCCCGTTTAAAAAACGGACGGTTCCCGATTTCAACGGAACCAGTCCCAGAATCCCCTTTAGCAGTGAACTTTTTCCCGAACCGTTTTCTCCCACAATACTGACATAATCCCCGGCTTCTATGGATATACTGACATTTTCCACCACCGTCATTTTCTCATATGCTATTGTAATATGTTCCGCTTCCAGCTGAAGACCTGTTTCATTTATCATGGTATAAATTTCTCCAATGCTCCTGTTTTTCTTCCGAAAATAATCCTTCGATCAGGTTGTCACGATTTTGTTTCATAAGACTCAGATAAGTAACACCTGCCTGATATTCCGCCTTTGAGATATTGTGGCAGGAATGTAAAAGCAAAGCTTTTGCCCCGGTTTCCGCACATATGGCATCCGCCGCTTTGTGGTTGGATAATTCCTCATAGTATACCACAGGCGCCTGGTCTTCCTTTACCGCATCTACGATTTTTGCCACCAGTCTGGCACTCGGCTCCGTTTCTGACGTACAGGAATCAAACGCTGAAATATAATCCAGTCCCAATTCCTCCGTAAAATAATACATGGCAAATTTTCCGCCGAAATAAACGGTCTTATAATCTGCATTTGCCACAATCTCTTTCAACTGTGATTCCAGCAAACGTAATTCACCGATATACTTCTCACTGTTTTCCATATAATACTTTTCATTTTCCGGGTCCAGTTCCGAAAGGGTTCCTGCTATATTGGATACCATGACACTGGCATTTTCCAGACTTGTCCAGATATGCGGATCGTACACATGATCATGCTCTCCGGAGCCTTCGGAAGAACTTTCTCCCACTGCCCCGTCTTCCCTTCCGTGTTCTTCTTCAGCCAGTTTTATATCTTTTGATAAATCCAGAACCGTCACATCCCGCTCCAGCGACGATATCATATCCGCTGCCCAGGTCTCCATATATTTTCCGGTATAGATAAAAAGGTCACTTTCATTGATGGCACCCAGATCGGAGGGAGACGGGTCATAACTGTGGGCTTCAATCCCCGGCTGTAACAACAGTTTAACATTTACCCTGTCTCCCGCAATCTGCCTGACAAAATCATATTGCGGAAATAAAGTGGTAACAACCGTTATTTTTCCTTCTTCTTTTTTCACTGTTCCGCATCCGGTTATGGTGCCCAAAACAGACATCATTATGGCGATTATTAAAACCATTGCTGTTAATCCATGAATTCTCTCTGTTTCCGGCCGATTCTTTTTTTTATACATTTTGATTCTCTCACCTTTTATCTGTCTCATTTACAGGCTTTTGCATAATCCATGTTAGCTCTGCCTGTACTTTTTAATTCTCAGCATGAATTTGAAACTCAGTTTCAAATTGCCTTACCTATCATATACCCCGATAAATATTTTGTCAACCATTAATTAAACCAGACATCCAGACCATCGGCAATTCCCTGTACGATCCGGTTCTGATAATCTTCCGAAGCCAGCTTCCTGTCCTCTTCGGGATTTGACATAAATCCCATTTCAACAATTGTCACCGGCACCCGGCACCAGTTAATTCCGCTCATTGTATCAGTCTCCCATATTCCCCTGCTTTTTGCTCCGGTAACATTCACCATTCCATTCAATACTGATTCGGACAAACGTTTGCTTGCTGCATAAATTTCACTGCAATAAGGATTTTCCGGCGTCGGGCAAATCGTCATCATCCCTTCTGCGGACGGATTCTCCGAACCGTCCGCATGTATTCTTATGAACGCATCCGCATGGGCCTGATTGGCAATCTCTGCCCGCTCCGCATTGCTGATATTGACATCATGAGTCTCCCGTATCATCAATACCCTGTAATTTCTTCTCTCCAGTTCCGCTTTTAACTTTAAAGCCACCATAAGATTCAGTTCATATTCCGCAAGGCCGGAACTGACACCTGCAGTACCGGAAGATACTTTTGCCTTCTGCTCGGAAGCTCCCGGTCCCACCGGTTCTTTTTCCGAATTTCCGTGCTGCTGATGTCCTGCATCGATTGCAATTAACTTTCCTTCATGGTTACCGTCAGTGATATATGAAGATGTAACCGGCTCCGGCGCTTCCGTTGTCGGCTCCTGTTCCGTAACGTGAGCCGTCTGTGCCTCCGAATCCGGCATGTTTGTGGTCTCAGGTACGGTAGTCGTTTCCGACACGGTTATTTTCATGATTTCGCCGGTTTCCGTTGTCTCTGTATCGTTTCCGGTTGAAGATGATTCCTGCGTTTGAAACCGTGTATCGTTTTTATCACTGTCTGTACCGGATGAATTGCGGCTCCATATGTATATTCCGGCAATACAGCCAAGCAGCATAATGCTGATGACAAGACTTATGACTAATAGATTCTTTTTATTTTCTGACTTCATTTCTGCTTTCCTTTCATATGTAACAATGTTTTTTTACATACACTATATCATCAGTAACAGGGGATTGGCAAGAAAATCCACGAAAACAGAGAAAAGCGGAACCATTGTAATTTCCTGAGTGGTTCCGCTTTTTTGTCTCTGAATCCTGAGTATTTCCTACATAATCTGCTTTCCAAGGTTTATCATTTCAATTGCGGTACATGCTGCATCATATCCCTTATTTCCTGCTTTTGTGCCTGCACGTTCGATTGCCTGCTCGATATTATCCGTGGTCACTACACCGAAGATTGTCGGAACCCCTGTCTCAAGGCCTACGGCTGCAATCCCTTTGCTTACTTCCGCACATACATAATCATAATGACTGGTGGCGCCTCTGATAACCGCTCCCAGACAGATGACCGCATCATAGCGTCCGCTTTTTGCCATTTTCTTTGCAATCATCGGTATTTCAAATGCGCCCGGTACCCATGCCAGAGTAATACAATCAGTCTCCACGCCATGACGAACCAGTGCATCCTCTGCACCGCTTATCAGCTTTGATACGATAAATTCATTAAATCTTGCCGCTACAATACCAACTCTTGCTCCTGTTCCAACTACATTTCCTTCTAAAACTTTCATATGTTCACATTTCCTTTCTTTTTTCATTCTATTTTCTTTCAACCAATCTGATCATATGCCATATATGGGATACCTCTTAATAATCTGTCATATGGTCCATTTTTTCCTGTTTTGTCTTCAGGTAAAACAAATCATACTTCTGCGCTTTGATCTGAATCGGTACCCGCTCTTCAATGGTTATACCGTAACCGGAAAGACCGGAAATCTTCTGCGGGTTATTGGTCAGCAACCGCAGTTTTCTGGCGCCTAAGTCATATAATATCTGCGCCCCGATTCCGTAATCACGCAAATCCGGTGCAAATCCCAGTTTCACATTTGCTTCTACTGTATCATATCCCTGCTCCTGAAGTTCATATGCCTTCAGCTTATTGATCAGGCCGATTCCCCTTCCTTCCTGACGCATATAGAGCAAAATGCCCCTGCCTTCCGAAGCGATCATTTTCATCGCCTCCTCCAGCTGCTCCCCGCAATCACATCTGGCAGAACCAAATACATCTCCGGTCAGACATTCTGAGTGAACCCGGCACAATACCGGTGCACCGTCTGCAACATCTCCCATGGTTAACGCCACATGATGCTCGCCGTTTAATTTATTAACATAACCGTGTATCTGAAATTCTCCGTATTTTGTCGGTAATTTTGCCGTTGCCTCCTTTTCTATCAGACTCTCCCGTTCCAGTCTGTACTTCACCAGATCGGCAATGGTAATGACCGTAATGCCCAGACGTTCTGCAAACTGCAGCAATTCCGTGGTCCGCATCATGGTTCCGTCTTCCCGCATGATCTCACAGCATAATCCCACCGGCTTTAATCCTGCCAGCGTTACCAGATCTACGGTAGCCTCCGTATGACCGGTGCGCTTTAACACGCCTCCCTCTCTGGCTTCCAAAGGAAACATATGTCCCGGTCTGCGAAAATCCTCCGGTCTCGCTCCATCCTCTACGGTCTTCATTGCTGTCAGGGAACGCTCCACTGCCGAAATTCCCGTCGTGGTATCCACATGGTCAATGGAAACGGTAAATGCAGTGGCATGATTATCCGTATTGACAGTTACCATCTGTTCCAGTCCCAGTTTCGCGCACCACTCTTTGCTCATAGGCATACAGATTAATCCTTTTGCCTGGCTTGCCATCAGATTTACATTTTCCGTGGTGGCAAATTCAGCCGCACAGATTAAATCTCCTTCATTTTCCCGATCCGGGTCATCAATTACCAGAATCACCTTTCCGGCTTTTAAATCTTCCAATGCCTGTTCAATCGTTCCGATATCTTTCATAATAAAAATACACCTCCGTTATATACTGTATTTTCTTAAAATCCATGTTCTCTTAAAAATTCCATGGTAACCTTTCCGCTGGAACCGGAAACAGCTTCCGGCTCCGGTCTCAAAAGTTTTTCTACATATTTTCCTATCACATCACACTCCAGATTCACCCGGTCTCCCATTTCCTTATATTGTAAAATGGTTTCCTGTCTGGTGTGTGGGATAATGGACACCCGAAAACAGATATCATCCACATAAACCACCGTCAGGCTGATGCCGTCAATGGCGATGGAACCCTTTTCCACGATATACCGTAATATGCCTTTCTCTGCCTTTATGGTATACCAGATGGCATTCTCCTCGGTACAAATCTCCGTTATCACTCCGGTTCCGTCAATATGGCCTGAAACGATATGTCCGCCGAACCTGCCCGCAGCCGACATGGCCCGTTCCAGATTTACATGAGACCTGCTTTTCAAACTACCCAGAGAACTACGCCGGAAGGTTTCCGCCATCACATCCGCTTCAAACACATTTCCCCTGATTCCGGTTACTGTCAGACACACTCCGTTCACCGCAATGCTGTCACCGATTTTCGTCCCATTGATGACAACCGATGAATTTATGGAAATGCATCCGGATACATTTCCCATCTGAACGGAATTTATGATTCCGATTTCTTCTATTAATCCGGTAAACATACCATTCACCCGCTTTCTCTATCTTTTTCTTTTATCCTGGTTTCTCTCATTTCATTGGCTCTTCTTCTATATATCCGGTTATCAGTAAATCTTTACCAATCATTTCCGACTGTATATGTTTTAAACAAAGGGCATCTTTCATGAATTCTATACCTCTTCCCCCAACCGGAGTTCTGGAGGTTTCTCCCATAATGATCTTCGGAGCAATATAAGCATATACCTTATTCACAATTCCTGCCCGCAGTGCAGAGGCATTGACTGCCCCGCCGCCTTCAATGATAACACTGTCAATCTTCATTTCTCCAAGTTTCTGCATTAAAACATTCAGATTGACCTGCGGTTCCCTGCCGGTACCGATAAGTGTAATCCCGCATTCCTGCAGCTGTTTTAGCTTCTCCCGTTTATTTATATCACAATCCGGCCTGCAGTAAGGCTCAGACAAATCTTTTACTGCCGTACCGTCAGCCTCAGAAAATGCCACTATCGTTTTTATATCTTTAGCAGTCTTCACAATATTGGAATCCATGGGAATCCGCAGATTGGAATCGCAGATGATACGGACAGGGTCAACGCCTTCTTCGATTCTGCAGTTTAACATGGGATTATCTGCCAGCACCGTCCCGATTCCCACCATTATACCGGAATATTCTTTGCGAAGCTGCTGTACATGATTTCTGGCTTCTTCCGATGTAACCCATTTGGAATCACCGGTGTATGCGGCAATCTTTCCATCCAGTGTCATGGCATATTTCAAAGCCGTAAACGGCGTATTCCGGGAAATATAGTGATAAAAAATCTCATTCATTTTCCGGCATTCTTCTTCCAAAATCCCGTATTCCACCTGAATTCCTGCCTGCCGCAGTATCTCAATCCCTTTTCCTGCCACCAGCGGATTGCTGTCCAGGCTGCCTACATATACCCTGCGGATGCCTTTTTCAATAATAATTTCCGTACAGGGCGGTGTGTTTCCATAGTGGCAGCAGGGTTCCAGAGTCACATACAGCTCGGCTCCTGCGGTATCCTCTTTACAACGGAGCAGTGCGTTTCGTTCGGCATGATATTCTCCGTATTTTTCATGACATGCTTCACTGATGATTCTTCCCTCTTTTACTACCACACAACCCACCATCGGATTGGGAGACGTATGACCTTTGGCGGAAAGAGCCAGTTCTATGGCCCGTCTCATATATCTGATTTTTAATTCTTCCATATCATCACTTCTTTCCGTACTCATTTCAGCCTCCTTATTCCGTTCCGGCATGCACCACACAGGACAAATTAAAAAATCCCAACGTAAAAAGCCGTCAGGATTTCATTCCAATATTTAACAGAAAGCGGGGATTGTAAAAAGTTTTGTATCACAAAACCGGTCTGGCAGTCCCAAACGTTCTCTGTCATATATTTTCTGCTTCTTTCATCCAGACTGTAATTACCGGAAGTTATACTTTATCTATTCCGGTATGTAACTGTCGGCTTCGGAATTGAATCTGTATCTCACCGAATCAGCCGCTGCCGGATAAAAAATCCGGAACAGCTCGCGGGCTTTACCGCCGGTATGGAATTCCACCATGCCCTGAAGACTTTATTCAGTTTTACAAAATGCCGATTTACGAATTCTTATTTTTCAAATCCGTCTGCAGCTTTCTCAACATCCACAATCGCTGATTTCTGCATTGGTATTCTGCAGTTCTTATTATTTCCAAATTCTACGATAACAACATCATCATTAATGTCTATAACAACACCATAAAATCCGCTTGTGGTCAGAATGCTGTCTCCGGTCTCCAATGATGACAACAGGGTATTAATCTGATTCTGCTGCTTTTTCTGCGGACGAATCATAAAAAAGTAAATAAATCCGCCAAATATAACAACATACACTAAAATCATTGCAATTCCGGACATCGGACTTGATTTGCCGGATGCGGCTGTGGTCTCTTCCGCTAAAAATGATATAAATTCATTCATTCACAGTGCCTCCTAAATATTTTTCCTTGGTTATTGTAGTATAAAACGGAAAATATTTCAATAAAAATTCTCTAAACTTTTAAAACTATTCCTGCCCGCACTGTAAACCTGCCAGTTTATTCTTTTTATATTCCTGATACCGGTTTTCTTCAATGGCCTCCCGAATCTCTTCCATCATGGTATTATAAAAATAAAGATTGTGAAGTACACACAGACGCATTCCCAACATTTCTTTCGCTTTCAGCAGGTGCCTGATATAAGCCCGGCTGTAAATCCGGCATACCGGACAGCCGCAGCCCTCCTCGATCGGACGGGCATCGGTTTCGTATTTTGCATTGAATAAATTAATCTTCCCATGATTGGTATATAAATGACCGTGACGGCCGTTTCTTGTAGGATACACACAGTCAAAAAAGTCCACACCTCTGTCCACTGCCTCTAAGATATTGGCCGGCGTTCCCACTCCCATCAGATAGGTTGGCTTATCCTCCGGCAGATGGGGCACGACCGCCTCTATAATCCGGTACATTTCCTCATGGGACTCTCCCACTGCAAGTCCCCCAATGGCATAACCGTCTAAATCAAATTCCGAAATGATCTCCGCATGCTCCGCACGGATATCATCATAGGTTCCCCCCTGATTGATTCCGAATAACATCTGATGTCTGTTAATAGTGTCCTCCAGACTGTTAAGCCTTGCCATCTCTGCTTTGCATCTTGCCAGCCACCTTGTGGTTCTCTCCACGGAATTTCTGACATATTCCCTGGTAGAAGGATTGGGGATACATTCATCAAACGCCATGGCAATGGTGGACGCAAGATTGGATTGTATCTGCATACTCTGCTCCGGCCCCATAAATATCTTTCTGCCGTCTACATGAGAATTGAAATATACTCCCTCCTCTTTAATTTTTCGAAGCCCTGCAAGGGAAAATACCTGAAATCCGCCGGAATCCGTAAGAATCGGCTTATCCCAGACCATAAACCTGTGAAGTCCTCCCATTTTCTTAACCACTTCATCTCCCGGTCTCACATGAAGATGATACGTATTGGACAATTCCACCTGTGTCTTTATCTGCTGCAGGTCCATGGTGGAAACCGCCCCTTTGATGGCAGCCGCCGTTCCCACATTCATAAATACCGGTGTCTGAATTATGCCATGTATGGTTGTGAATTCACCACGTTTTGCATGTCCGTCTTTATTAATTAATCTGTAATGTTTGCTCATGGTATTCTGTCGCTTTCTATATATTTAATGTTTTCCATTGTAGCATATTCCTGTTATATATTCCATTCTTTTCATTCAATTTTCTTCTATTATTTATAAAATTTCAATTCTGCATCCGTACCTGTTGTTCTAATATCATCGGATAAATTATCAGTTGGTTTCCCGATAAATTTTCCCTATACATATCCACACCGGTGATCTGATTGTTTTCATATGTTATATAATAATAAATGCCCTTATCAACATTACAGCAGGAACTATAAACAGTCATTTCATACTTTTTTTCTCCCAAACATACACTACCTCTTGGAAAAGCCACGGCTCCGAGAATATGAAAAAACTGACTAATACTTTCTGATTCCGAATCTCCGGAAACGGAATTCATTTTTATAAATGTTGCTTTTACAAAACGGGATGCGGAAGAATAATCCCCCGGAAGTCCCAAAGCACCCATGCCATAGCTATAAGGTTTTAAATTCAGCATATTCGAAAATGAATTTTCCGGAGCCGTAGTTGCTATATGCATATAATTATTTAAATTAAACATCTGAACATCAAAAACAGGATTATTTGTCAGTAATCCCACCGGATTATCATAAACGTTTAATCCACTCTTTACAATTTCCACTGTAATGGATTCTTCCCTGTCAGATATTAACCAATGCAATGGTGATAACAAAAGCTCTTCACTATAATTAATATTCACCACATTAATATGTTTTAGTTTCTCCTTCACTTCCGGAATTGTGGCACATTGCCCCAGAATCCATGGTATAAATTCAAAAGGTGCAATATTGCTGCTTCCTTCTTTCATGGGTTTATACTCTGTATTTTCCGGGAAATATAATCCTGCCATACTAAGTCCCTTTTCATTGGTTCCATCATAATAAAGAGGATATCCGTCCTGAACGATTCCGATTCCGATCATGGCATAATGGTTGTATAAGTCTTTCTCCTGCCGGAAGCTCAGTCTGAAATTTCGTGGAACAATGATTACTTTTTCATCATTACAGCTTTCTATATCAAGATTACGACCAAAATAATGATTATGAGTTTTAAATGCCAGTGCTGTACACATTCGTCATTCTCCATTCCATATATTAATATATCCTTTATTATTATATACATATTCAAAAGATAGAATGTATCGAATTATTGAGAACCCTTTTTATCTACTTTACAGTCACAGCTTTTACATTGCTCCAGCCGGAATAAACCTTTTCATTTGTTCCGGTTGTTTTATATGCTTTTACCTTAAAGTAATACTTCTGCCCTTTTGTAAGCCCTGTCTTTGTATAACTAAAAGTAGATAAATTTGCTGTTTTAATCTTTGTATAGGTTCCGTCTTTGCTGGTTGACATATACACTTCATATCCATTGGAGCCTGCAGACTTTTCCCAGCTTATCTTTACCTGCCGGCTTCCTGCGGATAGAGATATTTTTGACGGAGCCGCCGGCTTGGTAAGCATACTTTTGGCATCCGAATATGCACCATAAACCTTTTTGCCATTTACCGTTTTATAAGCCCGCACCTTGTAGTAATATTTGCTTCCCGCTTTTAAACCGGAATTGGTACAGGTGTTTGTTGTAACCGTCTTCAACAACTTGTAGCTTCCGTTCTTGGTATCGCCCCGGTATACTTCATATCCGGCTGCCCCTTTTACTTTTGTCCAGGACATTTTTATATTTGCCGTAGAATATGCTGCTGACTGTTTCAAAGATGTCACTTTCGCCGGATTAATTTTAAAGGTCAGCATTTTAACGCCGGTATAATTCCCTTTGCCTGTAATGGTTACCGTAGCGGTACCAATTGCATTGTTGTTTTTATAGGATACTGTATAGTCTGTATTCTTTTTCAGTGTTATTCCGTTATCCGTCACCGTAACCGCCGGTGTCTTAGCCGTTCCATTATAGGAATAAGTAGTCGATGCCAGTTTTGCCTTTGTAATGCTGATTGATTTTGGTTGAAAAGCTGCCGCTTCCAAATGAAACGGATGAACCGCATACATGACAGGTGCGCTGCCGGAACCTGCATACCATCTTATTAAACCGTCTTTGCATAATACCGGCTTACAGTCAGAGAGGCGCATTTCACTTTTAATTATATTCGAGGTTAAATTTCCGTTGCTATCAATTGTCACTATTTTTGTAAATAACCGGTTGGTGCTTTCATTATATTCTTCCCACATCACCATAAACTGGTCTTGGTTCAGTTTAACAAGCTGAGGCGTATAAACCGTAACATCGCTGCTATTGGTATACTTTGTAAGCCATACCACATTATTCTTTTTTAAATCTTTGCTTGTAATACTTACAAAAACATTTCGTTTCTCACTATATTCTACATTTGATTTGGTATAATCCACAGCATTTCCCGCAATCAGACATTCATTGGAAGAAAGCTCAAATCCGCCTATGGAAGCACCTGTGGCATTATATCCCGTTACGTTTGATAAAGATACCAGAAGTGTATAGGATACATCCGTAATCTGACCGTTCACATCACATTTGGTTATGGATATTGCCCGGGGATTGGCATCGCCGTGATCCACCCTGTATATATACGTTCCGTCCGTCTGTATAAACTGATTAAAGGAATGGCTTACATATCCTGCCTGAGCTATATTCATAACATCATAATAGGATTGTAATACCGTCAGATCTTCTTCATTTATTACAAATGTCATATTTGCCTGATGATGATAACCGTCCTGACCGGCATACATTTCATGACAAGTGTAAATATATAATTTTCCATCTGTTTCCGTCATCCGTAAGGAACCGGCATCAAATGGTATATATGTATTAATTCCTTTGACAGAAGCAGAGGAAATCCTGCTCCAGTTCTTGGAATATTTAACAATCCGAAGCACTTCCCTGCTGTCACTTTCTAATTCATTGGATTGACCGAATACCAGATAATTGTAATCAGTTCCGCTGTAAAATCCTCCGAACAGTTCCAGTTCCGCACTGAGTTTCTTACTGTTTTTCAGTGTCCTGCCGTCTGACAAATATGTTTCCACAATCACACTGCTGCCATTGTATTCCACTCTGGAAATCGTTCCGTCCGAATTTTGTATAAGATATGAATTGACCACTTTTCCATAGGTACTATAATTATTTGCCGAACTGTTGGAAACCGGCTGTCCTTTCATGGAAACCGAATTTTCCGCAGGACTTTTCACGGAAGAATCCGCCGTTACCTTAACCGTATAAGTCCCTTTCAATCCTTTTTGTGTTGTAACCGTTATCACTGCACTGCCTTTTTTCCATGCATAAACTTCTCCGTACGGATTCACACTTGCTATTTTGGGATTGCTGCTCTCCCATGTATAATTCTGACTGATTGTACCATCGGTTTTTGCCGTAAGCATTGCGGTTTTACCAACCTGCATATTCACTGCATTTCCGATTATTTTTACATAGGTTGCATCCGTCCACGGAAAGTATTCATAATAAAAATCATCTCCGTCTTTTTCAATGGCCGCAATACCGCCTTTGTATTCCATCAATGCGAACACCGGATAAGAAGTATTTGCCGAAGCAATTTCACTTCCTGATGATAAATCATATTCTGCAATTGCGGAATTATCTTTAAAAGTAATAACGGAATTGGCGCTGCTGCGGTATATGGTACGTACCCCTGCGCTTGCATAGACATCAAAATCTCCATCTTCTGTATTATCTCTGGCAAGACTAAAAACCGAATTAATCGTTGAATTACTGATGGAACAGGTATTGGAATCCAGAATCTGGAGCTGGGACTGATACGTATTATCAATGCATATATATTTGTTTCCAAGAACATCTGCCTGCTCCGCCCGCTCATACCAATAGCTCTGACTTATCATTTTAATATAGGTTTCATTAAATGTAATCGTGTTATTTTTTACATTTCCTGCCCGAAGAACATGCATATCGTGGTCATATCCCCAGTACACCCAGTTCATATATCCCACAACATAAAAATTTCCATTTGTGCTGTCAAATCCGGCAAAGTCATAGATACTCTGTTCAGATTTGACGGTGGATAACAACGTTCCTGCTTTCGAAAGCAGATAAATAGAATAACCGTCATCATTATAACCGGATAAATATATTCTTCCGGATGTATCTACACCAATCACATTTGCCGCCTTGTCAAAGTTTATGGTTCGTTCCGTCTTTCCGGTATTCAGATTATAAACCGTAACAATGCTCCCTTTGTTCGTGCTGTTGTTGCTGTTTTCAAGTATGTATAATAAATTTCCGGCAGCAAATGCATCCGAAAATGTATATCCATTGGTTTTAAATTCATTGACAGGAACAGAACTGCCGGAAGCCGTGTTATAAAACATAAGTTTAATGCCATTAAGAAAATATATACCGCCAAGGGATTCACATGGTATTATTTTAGGCGCATTGCCCAAACTTGTATAGCTGATGGTGTCAGAACCGAGTTTTACGGCCCCCGTCATACTCCTGGTATCCGCTGCCGATGCTTCCAGAGACATTCGCATGGTTTCAAATAAAGATGTCGGTAACATGCCTGTGCCAAAAATTAAAAGAATTGCCAAAATGGTACTTAAAATTTTTTTCTTCATAATATTATACCCATGCATATCACAAACCTCTTTGTGATACTGCCCATTAGAAGCAATTATTTTGCCGCCTGAAAAGGGCATTTTGCAATTTTTCCTTTCTTTTGGTGATTTCTTTTTACGGTTCTGCCTTTTCTATATTCCAGCCGCCAATCGTAATAAAGTGCTCCTTGTTCTGTGTCTGCTTCGAAATGTTTAGAAGCAGATTGTCTTTTGTATCCGTTGTATTGTTGTATGCTGTAATATGCAGCTTCCCCTGTGCTCCATCCCATTTAGAAAATTCAATGTCTTCATAAGTAGTATAATCTGCATCAATTAACTCCTGAAGGTCTGTCCATTCTTCACATCCATGTTCTGCTAACGGATTGGTAAAATCCAAAAGAACAACAGAAGACGGACACGCCCAGTAACACCCCTCAACTGCCAGCAGATTCGTACATACATCATATTCCACCCCTATCCAGATAAATGTTTCACTGAACTTCTCACCCTTTGCCGGATAGGCCTGATGGGGAATATAATGAAATTCCTGCATCGTTTCTAACTCAAAAACACTATAGCCATACAAATCCCGGCGAAAAATCAGGTAGTGTCTTCCATTGGAATGACAAATCAGATTTGAAAACTCCGCAGCATCATTTAAATTTCTCCAGGTATAAAGTGTTCGTCCCGAATAATTCTGCAAAAAATTTTCACTTGCATGGATATGAAATCCATCCAGTTCTTCCTCATAGTAACAGGTGCGTATGAAAAACTCCTCGCTCAACGGATGAATATATTCCTCTGATCGGTATGTGTGTCGATGTTCCGGTCTGAAAATGCTATCATATTTTTTCAATAAAAATTCGTATTGTTCCGTGTATGCTATATTCAATGCCACAGCCTCCTTTCTTGTATCACATATTTTTCTTATAGTATGGTTTTCAGCCGTCCGCTTTTCTGCAGATGTCAATCAGAAATCATCCGATATATTTGTTTCTTTTATTATATCACATTAATATTTCTATCACAATGCGTTTACAGAATTGGATTTTAAACAATACAAGGGGAAAAATGGGGAATATAATGCAAAATAAAATAATAAATGAAACAAATTGGGAAAACTTAGGAATATCCAATGATTTTATATTTGGAAAAGTTATACAGAATCCAAAATTGTGTGTAGAACTACTAAGAAGAATATTGCCGCATTTAAAAATTAAGCATATTGAGTATCCGGAACTGCAAAAGAGCATTAAACAAGATATGGATACGAGAAGCGTCAGGCTGGATGATATCAGTAAGGAATTAAAAGTATTTCTTGACTATGTAGCAGGCAAAAAAACTGAGGATTCTTTTATAAAGAAATTAGAAAATGCGGTAAAGGATGCAAAACAAAATAGAGAATGAAGGCATGAATATATGACGCTGTTAATGCGGGATCTGGAAAATGTGGAAAAAGGTATGAAGAAGGGTTTACAAAAAGGAAAAATATTTGGTGCAATCTCTATGTGCCGGGATTTAGATTTGCCGGAAAAAATAATCTTGAAAAAGATACAGGATAAATTCCATTTAACGGCAGAGGAAGCAAAAAAAATATACAGGCAGTTTAATATGTCATTTTTAGTGGAGCAGATATCTTGTCTTAAAAATCATGTGGCTACTGCACGGTTTCATCCTTGTAGTAGCCACATATTGTTTATGATTTTGATATGATTTTATTCTTCTTTCCCATGATGTTAACAAAGACGATTGTTCCGACAGATACTGCCAACAAAGCGAACAATTTCATTGGAACCATATCACCTGTTTCAGGTAATGTCCCTGTATCCGTTCCGTCCGTAACCGATACCTTTTTTTTGGTAATTACAATCGCATAGTCGGAAGCATGACTGAAAGCTAATGAAACATTTCCGTTGTTGTCTATGGTGCCTGCGTTTATAAATACCATTTTTCCGTCACTGTCATAGTAATAAAGATTTCCATCCTGTCCGGTATACTGGTTACCAACATTCAGGGTCAGATTCGCTGTAAAACCAAAATGACCGTTATGAGTCAGTGAAATCTGCTCTACCGGATTACTGCCCGCTAAGGCGGATACGATTCTGTTTGGAATATAATTGGTATGTCTGGTTACTTCCAGATTGATATCCTCCAGATTTTTGCTTAAAACAGTGGTTCCGTTGATTGTCCAGGAATAACCCTCCATTTCAAGAATAATATTCACGTCTTTTCCTCTTGCTGCTTCTAAAATATCCTTTGGCACTACGGTCGCCCTGCCCATGGAGATTTTAACGGCGGAACCGGCTTCTGTTGCTGTTACTTTTGAAACGGCTTCTACAATCTGCTGCTCTGATAAAACAGCAGATGCTGTTGGTATTTCCAAAGTGGTTTCTTCTGTACTGCCGGATTCGTCTGAAGTGATTTCTTCTGTATTCGTTGGCTCTTCAGCTTTTAAAGACTTCCATTCAATTTTATGTTCTGCCGCATATATACGGGCATAAGCATTATCCGTGCTGTAAATGACTGCCGCTGTATTAGTAAATGCATCATTTGCGATAGTTATAACACTTTCCGGTATTGTTACACTAGCCAGGTTTTTACAATTTTTAAAGGCAGAATTTCCTATACTGGTTACTCCTTCCGGTATTGTTATATCTGTCAGACTTTTGCAATTCTTAAAGGCTGAGTCTTCAATACCGGTTATGCCCTCCGGTATTGTGATACGAATCAGATTATTACAATTTTTCAATGCAGAACTTCCTATATTGGTTACCTTCCACTCTTTTCCACCATAAACAACCATTTTAGGAATATTAATATCTGTTATCTTTTTATTCAGTGTACCATAGACACTTACTTCTTCGTTTTCTATAACCTTGTATTGTAATTCCCCGATTGTAACTATATCACCCTTATTAATTATTTCCTCTGAAGTATCCGGTTCACTCACAGATGAGGATTCTTCTGTGGATTCTGTTTCATCGCCGGTGGTGGGTTCTTCCGGAGTTTCATCATATAGGGCATAAATTAACTCATTGTCCAACACACCATAATCAGGTACATCCCAGCCTATAAATTTTGAATTCTGTGGTGTAAAGTATTGAGCCAGTTCTTCTGCCGTGGTTCTGCGCGGAACTTTAAGTTCTTTTGTAAGGCTTTTACCGTTTTCTTCATATCTTAAATTAACTTTATAAGTTGGATTTACAAATGTATTTTTTCCTTGTTTTACATATATGTATTTATTCATATCAAGATTAACGTACTCTCTCACATTGAGACTACTATCACTTATCTCTATACTGTGTATATACCATTCACAAGGATACGTATTATCCATAATCTCAAAAATACCTTCATAAGTATTCGTATCACCAATTCGTGTTAAATCAATCACACTGTTCTCAAATGTCATTACTTGACATAAACTAACTCTTGCATTATTTATCCCCCTGTTATCTGTTATTTCTGCTGTTACTTTTACAGAATCTCCGGAACGCAACACCTCACCTGCCCTATCAATGGAAAAAGACTGAAGTATTGGCGGTTCTGTATCATAATTATCATTTTGTATAATAAACTCTATATCTGTTCTTCCTATTGCTGTTCTATTTCCGGAACTATCCTCAACACCAACATGTACCAATTCCCATGTTCCAGGATATAGATAGTTATCAATTTCAAAATTCCATTCATAACTTTGAATATCTTCCAAATAGGATAAACATATAAATTTATAAGCATTACGAGATTTAAAACCTACCGGCTCATCTTTCAGTTTAAAAGTTATGTTTGCTGTATTGGATAATTTCACATTATCACTTGCTTTTATTGATATGTGTATAATATCTCCCTTAGCAAATACATCATCCGGACTTATATCAATCCCATTTTTTGTCAGACGAACCGATTCCACCACAGGTGCTTTTTCATCTTTTATATCGTTTTCAACATTATACCAATATAATTCCTCATCTGGCGTTATAGAATCATAATTGCCATTAATATCTTTTACCCAAACATCGTCTATATAATATTTTCCTGCTGAAGTATTAGTATCTATAGTAATAGCGCTCTCATATTTCATTACATTTTCATTCCAATATAATCTTATAATACCACCACTACCACCACTTTCATTCGCACTTGTCAAAGATATTTCTACATAATCAATTCCAACCCCCGCATCATAAGCATCAACATAAATAGTTACCGTATCCCCTACAGTCAGTGTTTCCCCTTGCTTGTCGATTTCAATGGAATTAATCACCGGCTTTGTAATATCATAATCTTCATCGGAATCCCCTGCCCTTGCAGTCATGCCGGGTACCGCTCCTGTCAAAACAAGAAGCACTGCCAGCATCACTGCCAAAATTTTTTTCTTCATAAATCTAACCTCTCTTTATTCAATAATAGTATTTTAAATTGTCCCTTTCCAGAGACAAAATTCATATTACGCTATCATTTTAATAATCGCTTTTATTACTTTTTACTTATACATATCTGCACCTTATCAATCTGCCTTCCATATACCCCCGCATAATCCTCTGTATTTTTCACCCATGGAAGATAATCGGTAGACGCCGTTGTAGACACCCTGTAACATACATCATAACCCTCCAGTCCCTCTAAGCAGAACTGTACACCATCAATTTCCTTATCTCCTTTCCCCGCATATCCATTGGAAGGATCCGTGGAATCGTAACCATACGACCAGTCCGACCAGCCGCCGCCTGTTATATGTACCCGGCTTTTTATCGTTCCTCTGCTCAGTCTTGCCATAATACAATGCACCGGTTTTCCCTCGGCTCCGGCAAATCCTCCGGAAGAAGCAGTATTACTGCAGTTTTTCACCTCGCCATACCATTTTGAATCGGCGTATACCCGATAATATACATTAATATCCGATTTTACCGGATTCAAAGTCGGATTCTGAATGATCGAAAATCCTCCGGAGCCGTATTTTATATCGCTGATTTTTATCACACATTTCCAGTCCCACATTTCGATCGGCAGATGAGCCGCATTTCTGGCGCTTCCATCCATGGCATAATAATATCCTTCCGTATCGGACACAATCCCAATATGTCCTCTCATCCAGATGCCCCACCCCACATACTTCTGCCAATTCGCTTTTAACTGACTGATAGTTGCACGCTCCGTTGCCAGATCATAATAATGGGCAGTATTCCGAAGAATACCCGTATAGCTGCTGATCAGACCGGAACAGTCGCAGCACATCCTGCCGATCTTGGCTTTATCCATGTTCATTACCATACTGGGACCATACATATTTCTCAGCATTTGATATTTCGATGGAGTCAAAATTTCCATCTTACAGCCATACACATACTGTACATTATTTTTTACTGCATCTTTACAGTATTTTAATAACCCTTTTGCGGTTAATCCCTCTTCTTCCGTTTTCCCATCTGTTTCCCACTCTATCTCTATGGTTTTTTCTATCGTTGTGGATTTAACCGTGCTATATCCGGAATAAATAGTCATTCCATCTGCCAATACTATGTAAGAACGAACTCTGAAATAATACTTCCTTCCTTTCTCCAGTCCGTCCTTTACTATACCTGATACTGAAGGATTTACTGTCCGAATGATCGAATATCCCGTATTCCTGCAGGTTGACATATACACTTCATATCCCCCAGTTCCCTGAGACCTTGTCCAGTTTATCTTTACCTTTGTACCTTCCGTATCCAGAGACAGATTGGCCGGAGCTGCCGGTTTGGTATTCATTCTTATACTGTCGGAATAATCTCCATACACCTTCTTACCGTTTACGGTTTTATATGCACGTATTTTGTAGTAATATTTGCTTCCAGCCTTTAACCCGGCGTTACTGCAATGATTTGACGTTACCGTTTTTATCAGCTTATAAGTTCCGTTTTTTGATACTCCACGGTATACTGCATATCCTGCTGCACCGGATATCTTTTTCCAGGACATTTCTATGACTGAAGAGGATGATTCGGCCGATTGTTTCAATAATGTTACTTTTGCCGGATTGATTTTAAACGTTAAACTTTTTGTTCCGGTATAGTTTCCCTTACCGGTCACCTTAACGGTTGCGGTTCCGATTGCCTGGTTATTTTTGTAAGAAAGCGTATAATCCGTACCCTTTTTTAATTCATTTTCATTATTTACTGCTTTGATGGCCGGGGTTTTGGAAGCGCCATTATAGGTATATGCTGTTGCCGCCAATTTAATCTTTATATTATTGAGAGTCTTTGGCTTTATGGTAAATGTTTTAGTAACTGTACCTGTATAGTTTCCTTTACCTTTTATAATAACTTTAGCCGTCCCGGCATTTATATTATTTTTATAGGACACAGTATAATCGGTACCTTTTTTCAATTTTTTTCCATTATCTGTCAAAACTGCTACCGGGGTTCTAGGAACTCCGTTATAAAAATAAACCGTTGCTGCCAGCCTGATTTTTGTACTGTTGATTTTTTTAAACTTCCGGCCGGATGGGGACTGATTTCCTGCTGCATATACGGGATTATCAGCACTGTCTTTACCATATTGTTCTGTTGCTTCAACTGTAATTTTTTCTTCTCCATTTGGCAGTGATTTCTCTGCCGCTTCTGCCATACTTTTGAATAATATTCCGGTTGTTATCATTATAATTAATAAGAATGTTATCCTTTGTATCGTAATATAAAAAAACGTTCTCTTTTTTGATAACTGTGGTTTCATTTTAATCCTTTCCTTTTTTTTATTTATTTACTGTAACTGATTTTACACTGCTCCAGCCGGAGTACACCTTGGTTCCTGTCCCGGTTGTTTTATATGCCCTCACCTTAAAATAATACTTCTGCCCCTTCTTCAATCCGGTCTTTGTATAACTTGTGGCTGATGAATTTTCCGTTTTTATCTTCTGATAGGTTCCATTTTTAGAAGTTGACATATACACTTCATACCCGCTGGATTCCGATGATTTTCCCCAGGTTATCTTCGCCTTCCTGTTTCCGGCAGCTGCAGATACGTTTGACGGAGCGGACGGCCTGGTGATCATGCTTTTGACATCGGAATATGATCCATAAATCTTTTTTCCATTAACAGTTTTATAAGCCCGTACTTTATAGTAATATTTACTTCCTGCTTTTAAACCGGAATTGGTGCAGGAATTTGTAGTTACGGTTTTTAACAGTTTATAGGTTCCGTTTTTAGTGTCTGACCGGTATACTTCGTATCCAGCAGCCCCCGCTGCCTTTGCCCAGGACATCTTTATGCTTGTGGTGGTATAGGTTGCTGATTGCTTAAAAGATGTGGTCTTTGCCGGATTGATTTTAAAGATTAAGGTTTTTGTTCCGGTATAAATTCCTTTTCCTGTTACGGTAACTGTGGCAATGCCGATGGAATTATTATTTTTGTAAGATACCGTATAATCCTTATTCTTTTTCAGTGTTTTACCGTTATCGGTCATGGTAACGGACGGGGTTTTGTCTGTTCCGTTATAGGTATAAACGGTTGCGGACAATTTTCCTTTTATGCCGCTGATTGCTATAGGTTTTAATCTAATCCAATTTATGTTCTTCTCTATCGCATATGTATGAGCATATGCTCTATCTGTACTATGGATTGTCAGATTACTACATTCATTAAATGCATTCCACGATATTTTTGTAACGTTCTCCGGTATTGTTATACTCCCAAGGCTGCTACATTTATTGAAAGCATATCCCGATATACTTGTCACACGTTCCGGTATTGTCACATTACTCAGACTGCTGCACCCATTAAATACTTCACTCTCTATACATACCACGCCTTTTGGTATTTTTATACTTTTTAAACTGCTGCATCTATCAAATGCTTTACAACCCATACTTGTCACTGTTTCTGGTATTATTATATCTGTCAGGTTTCTGCAGTCCTGAAATGAGCAATGTCCGATATCCGTTACTGTATCCGGTATATTTATACTCTTTAAACTGTTGCAGTTCCTAAATGCTCCGCTTCCTATACCTGTCACTTTCCATTTTTTTCCCGCATATGAAATAATCTCCGGAATATTGATTTCTTTTAGCCCTGTTCCAACAATGTCTACCACTTCTATTTCTCCAGCTCCCGTAACTCTGTATTTCAAGTTCTCAACCGAAAAACATTTCCATTTTTCGCTATAATTAACCGGAGCTGTCTTTGCTAAACCATTTCCCTCTTCCGTAATCAAGGCTGTCGATACACCATCCCACGAAATCCAGTATTCTGCAGCGTCAAACGCAACACAATCATCTCTTGGAATACCTATATAAATATTGGGTGACTGTTCCCTTGCTTCTGCATCTAACCGGACTCCCGCCTCTGCCAGCTTATTTAGATTTTCCTGTGTTGTAGTATCATTAATTTCACTATCTGCAGTCCAGTTATTGAAAATAAGTACCGCACCGGATTCCATTGATGTAAACTTAGCCGTAATTTTAAACCATCCGTTCCCTTCATCTTCACACTTTGCCCCTGGCCATAATACCAACCCGGAAGCATTAAGCACTGACTGATCCGTTGGCGAAACATTTTTGTTAAATGCCGTTCCTTCATAAATCCAGCCGCCAACATTTTCCCAGTTTCTTACATTATAAAAATGAAATGTAACCTCCGTATCCGCAAATACCATAATAGACATTGCCATCATCATAACCGCAAACAATAATACCGTAACAACTCTTTTTATTATATTCATATAATTCTTCTCCTCTATAATTTCCCTAATTCACCGTAACCGATTCTATAATGCTCCAATCCGAATACACCCTCTCACCGTTTCCATTCACCTTATATGCCTTTATCTTAAAATAATATGTCCTCCCTGTTATGAGATTTTCCTGCGTATAAGATAAGGTATCAGCATTCCTGTTTTTCATATTCATATAAATTCCATACTCAAAGTTTGACATATGTACTTCATATCCATCTGCTCCTACAGACTTTTCCCATAATACCCTTACCTTTTGATTTCCGGCCTTTAAAATTAATCCGGACGGACTCTTAGGTTTGGTAACCATACACAAACTATCAGAGTACGCTCCATAGACTTTTTTTCCATTTACGGTTTTATAAGCCCGCACTTTATAATAATATTTCTTCCCAGCTTCCAATCCCAAATCGGTATAGGAATTTGCAGTGACTGTCTTTAACAGCCAATAATCTCCATTCTGACCGGTTCCACGATACACTGCATATCCCTCTATATCCGAAATACTCTGCCATGTCATTTTAATACTGGTTGAGGAATATGCGGTTGACTGCCGAAAAGATTCAATTTGAGGCAGACTGATCGTAAATGTTAATTTTTTATTTCCCTTATAATTCCCTTTACCTGTAATGGTTACTGTTGCTGTTCCAATAGATTTATTATTTTCATACAAAAGTGTATAATCTATATCCTTAACTAATAATTTTCCATTATCATTTACAGTAACTTCCGGTGTTACGGGTTCCCCACTATAAGAATAATATCCGGCTGCCAGCTCTGCCTTAACGTCACTGATGGTTTTCGCTTCTATAACAAATTCTTTTGTGACGGTTCCTAAAATCTTTTTTCCTGTAACAGTAATTAAAGCGGTTCCTGCACTGATATTATTTTCATACGATACGGTATAATCTGTATCTAAAATCAGCTTTTTATTTCCGTCCTTCACAGTTATGGAAGGTGTTTTATATGTACCATCATAAGTGCAGTTATTATATTCTAACGAAATACCCGTTTCAGACAACTCAATGGAAGGACTCCATTTTATCTTATATTTCGTTGCACATGCATGAGCATACGCTTTATCCGTACTATAAATAACAAGATTATTACATTCATTAAATGCTAACCTTCCTATATGTGTCACACCTTCCGGTATCATTATGCTACTCAGATTACTGCAGCATGAAAATGCCTGCTCCCCTATCAGAACCACACTTTCCGATATTATTATACTGGTCAAATTTTTACATCCATAAAAAGCATAGGCTTTTATACTCCTGACACCAGAGGGAACTTCATATTCTCCGCTTCTTCCTTTTGAAAAATAAATCAAATTCAATTTTCTTTTATCAAAAACAGCACCACCATCTGACGCATAATTTGGATTATTATCAGATACTTTTATTTCTACCAGACCATTGCAGCCATAAAAGGCTGTCCATTCTATATTGGTTACGCTTTCGGGTATTGTAATATTCGGCAAACTGCTGCATTTATAAAATGCATAGCCGCCGATACTTGTCAGACCATTTGGCAAGACTACACTTTTCAAATCACTGCACCCGCCAAAGGCTCCTTTCCCTATACTTTTTACCTTTAAATTGTTTCCTCTGTATGTAACGATATCCGGAATATTCACTACTGTTATGTCTGAATTTGTTACACCTGAAACTTCTGCTTCCCCATTTTGGATAATTTGATAGTTCAATCCGTCAACTGATATCGTATCCCCAATCTTTAATTCAATGTTATCAGAAGCTTTTACCATTCCATATAATTCTGCTGTCAGGATAAGCATAAATTCTATTGTTATCAGCGATAATAAGAATTTGTTTTTCTTTTTTTGCAGACGTTCTTTCACACCATTCTCCTCCGTTTTCCATATTAATTCTTTATATATAAACAGCAGTATGATGGAATTATGTTTTAACAGACATAATTTCACCATACTATGTCATCTTTCTGTAGTTATAAAAATTGAAAGAACTTCGTCTTTACCTTATCTGTTTGAGCCACAGGATGTTTAATTTGATATTCTTTTCTTTACACATACAATCACGGCTGTTGCTGCACTTGCAAACAAGACTCCCAATAAAATAGACGGAATTACATCACCGGTTTTTGCTGCTGCTTCATTATTATTTTCAGAAATTGCTGACTCCTTATTTGATGGTAAATCTGATGATAAAATTGTCAGCATAGTATCTGCATAACCGTCAGTAAAATCCACTTTGATTATATGTTCACCTTCCTGAAGTGTTCTTAAATAGTTCTCATAAAATGTGATAATGGTTGAACCTTCTTTGACCGTATAATTTGATGGGTTAATATATATGCCATCCATTAATACATCCATAAACTTGCCAGGTTCTTTGTCTAAACGAAGGATGTAATCTCCGGTACCGATGTATTGCATATCTTTGCCTTCTAATCTTTCAATGGTTCAAACAACCATTCCCTGTGACGGATTCATTACAATCGTATATTCACCAGCTTCCAGTTTCACCTTAAACAATGTCTGATTATCTGCCCATGCAACTGACGGATTACCAATGCATAACTGATATGATGTTTTAAAAATCTCTCCGTTTTCAATTATCTTGAACTCATATTCTCCCTCAGAAGAACAATTAAATTTTGCTATCCAATATCCCTTCTCCACTTCCGTCAGCTTCTGATTCCGGATTCCATCCATGTTCAGTATCCGATTCATCATCAATTTCAAAAAGCTGAGGACTTCCAATAACCGTATAACTGTAATTTAACTCGTCAGAATCTTCCGCAAATCCCATAATCTTTTCACTATCAATACTCGCAACTATCAAAATAACAAATAAAAATAAAGCCACTGCCTTTTTCATTCCCCTGTACATTCCCCATTTTTTGCCCAATATCTTTTTTAACACCACGTTTCCCATATCCTTCCTCTATTTTCTTATAATTTTTTACTATTATAGTTATTTTTTTACAAAATGTCAATACTATAATTATCATAAATGTCTTTTCAAATATTATAGTTATCTTGTTTGTTTTTCCCCCCTATCATACAATTTTATCAGAGGTGAACATACAAATGAAATTAAACGAAATTATCGGAAAACGGATCAAATACATCCGTACCGAAAAAGGCATCAGCCAGGAAGAACTGGCAGAAGCCGCCGACATAACCACCAATTACATTGGACAGATTGAACGGGGACAGCGAAATCCCACCCTCTCGATTTTAGAAAATATTGCCTCTGCACTGGGCATTACATTTTCTGAACTTTTTAATGAATTTGACTATACTGTCTATCCGTCCATTGAATGTATTTCAGAAGTAACAGATATTATTATGCTGCTGGAAACCTTTACTCCCGAACAGCTACATCATATACACAAAATTTTAAGAGAACTGGACCAATTAACGGATACGAATAAAAGATAATAAAAAAAATACCGTATTAGCGAAACTATCGTTAATGCGGTATTTTTTCAAAAAACATATTTATTCACTTAAATAATACTTTAATTTTTCCACTAATTTATATACCGTTGTACCCGGATTATACTCTGATGGTTTTCTTCCCTCTTTTTCAAAATCCGCCATCCTTCGTTTAGCATTTTTTATCGCAGTATTAACCCCATCATAAATATTTACCATATTATATATATCTTCATAATTCTTTTGATAAGTACCGTTTCCTAAATTATATTCTTTAAAAATTTCATCTAACTTTATGTTCCAGTCCTCTCTATGAAGAGCTGAATCACTATAATTAAAATGTAAATACAGCCAATATTCAAAAGACTGATTACTCCAGGCAATTTTATAACCTTTAGCCATACCATCTTTTATAGCCTGATCAAAATCATTAAAATCATCTTTATCAAATATTACCCATACATTCTGATAAATAATCTTTGCATCTTTCACAATACGTTCCGTAATTTCAATTAATTTACCGGTCGAACAGCCCTCCCCATGAATATCTATATGCGGAGCCTCAATAACTTCAATCATACCACCAATTTTTGTTTTAATCAGCTTTTGCATTCCTTTAAAGTATAAAGGTTCTGTACGTTTACCTTCTGTTACTATTAGAAATGAATTTGCTTTTGGAGTTTTGTATTCATGTAGCCTTTGCTTTCTTGCCTCTCTTCGTTTTTTAAACAAATCATCTGACCCCATCTATTCACCCTCTTTCATATCAAACTCCTTTAGAAACGGAATCCCTCCATATACACCTGCCAGATAATCCTTTTCAAAGGAAGCATCTGATCTGACTTTAAAATCTGACAATGCTGACAATTCTGAATATCCATACTCATCTTTTTGAACAAACCAAATTTGGTCTCTTCTAAAAAACTTTTTATCCATCAATGTTGTATCATGTGTTGTATAAATCAATTGTGCAGTGGTATTTTGTTCATAAAATAAATCAACAATAAACTTTAACAATAACGGATGCAATTTTACATTCAATTCATCAATAAACATTGAGGCATTCATCACAATAGCCACTCTTGCATACATATATATAATAATACTTTTCACTGTTCCTGCTGACTCATCAAATAAACTAATATTATATCTCTTTTCATCTTTCCCTAAATGAGTAGTCAGAAACTTAAAATCATCTCCATCCTTCAGGTACTGAATATCTTTAATTCCCGTATCAATTGCTTCCAAAAAATCAAGCAATTTATCTTTTTCTTCATCAATAACTTCCGGTAGAAATGTCTCAATTATCTTTGAATCCTCATAAAAATCCGCATCCGCCACAAGTATATCCATTATCCCACTATACATTACATTAAAAATATCTGTTTTTAAATTTAATTTGTTAAAAAATGATAATGCCAGTGTTTCCGTAGGAATTTGTTCCTGATACACTTCACATTCTTTTCGAACAGACGCACCCAATTGAATAGTGCTTCCCATCCTTTCTAAAATTACAGTATTTCTTTTTGTATTAATATTTTTACGATACATCCATTCACTAACAATGCTTTCCGAATTATACTCAAATCCATATTTATATTCATATTCTCCTAAAATTTCTACAATCTGAAATTCCGAATTTTCATCATTATTATCAAATCGAAAAGGATGATAATATTTTTCTATTGCCACCCTGCCATCTTTATCTGCATTATTAAATGATTCTGTAATGATCAATTGAAACAGCCGCATTGCTATGTTTAAATTTGATTTACCACTTGCATTCGCTCCATAGATTGCTGCAACTCTTAGAAACTTTTCTTTTGTTCCATTATCAATCAAATTACATTCGTGTTCTTTATATGCATTAATTGCTGTCATATCTAATATTGTTTCCTCTTTAAAAGAAAAAACATTCTTTAACATAAACTGCACTAACATTATCAGACACCTCCTTTATATATAATATATCCATTTTTAATTACTATGTCAATTTTTTTGAAAGAATTTCACAATTTTATCGTCAAAAAACCTTGGAAATACATATTTCCAAGGTTTTTCTGACATTCTTTATTTAATCAGCAATCAAAATAATAAAACCATTATTATTTATAAAGCTCTACCAATCTCATCAAATGCTCATAACGCTCTTTTGCAGCCTTCTCTGATTCGCTGAAGAGTCTTTCTGCTCTTTCAGGGAACGGCTTAATCAGACGTGTATAACGAGCCTCATTGTTCAGGAATTCCTGATAGCTTCCATCGCCTTCCTTAGAAGTCAATGTAAACGGATTCTTTCCTTCTGCCTTCAACTGCGGGTTGAATGAGAACAGATTCCAGTATCCTGCCTTAACAGCCTTCTTCATTTCATCCTGGCAGTGGTTCATACCACCCTTGGCAATACCATGAAGTTCACATGGAGCATAACCGATGATCAGGGAAGGTCCGTTGTATTTCTCAGCTTCAGTAATAGCCTTCACAGCCTGAGCAGGGTTTGCACCCAGAGCAATCTGTGCTACATAAACATAACCATAGCTCATTGCAATTTCAGCAAGGCTCTTCTTACCGATTTCCTTACCGGCAGCAGCAAACTGACAAACCTCACCGATATTGGAAGCCTTAGAAGCCTGACCGCCTGTATTAGAATACATCTCTGTATCAAATACCATAACGTTTACATTCTCACCGGAAGCAAGTACATGGTCAAGGCCGCCAAATCCGATATCATAAGCCCAGCCGTCTCCACCAAAGATCCAGATAGACTTCTTAGCAAGATACTGCTTCTTCTCCAGAACTTCTTTCGACTTCTCACAGCCTTCTGCTGCAGCCTTCTCTAACTCAGCTACCAATGCATCTGTTGCAGGTGTATTTGCCTTTGTATCTTCCTTGGTTTCCATAAATGTGTCAAATGCAGCTTTTAATTCAGCAGAAGCCTTGTCGGAAGCAACGATTTCCTGAATTGTGGCAATTGCCTGTTCACGAAGTGTCTTCTGTCCGATAAACATACCGAATCCATGCTCAGCATTATCTTCAAATAATGAATTTGACCAAGCCGGTCCCTTTAATGTATCTTTATTTACCGTATATGGTGATGTTGCTGCAGGACCGCCCCAGATAGAAGAACAACCGGTTGCATTGGAAATGTACATCTGCTCACCAAATAACTGTGTAACCAATCTTGCGTATGAAGTTTCCGCACAGCCTGCACAGCTTCCGGAGAACTCAAGCAACGGCTGGTTAAACTGAGAACCAAGCGGAGTATTATCTGCCGGCATACCAGGCTTCTTGCCTACATTTGCAACTAAATAATCAAATACCGGCTGCTCGCCTGCCTGTGTACCCTGAGGAACCATCTTAATCGCACCTTCTGCAGGACATACCGTAATACATTCGCCGCATCCCATACAATCTAACGGAGATACACTCATTGTAAACTTGTACTTTCCGCCTGCCAGCTTACTGTCAGCTAACTTAATATTTGAAGGAGCTGCCTTTATCTCATCTTCATCCAGCATAAACGGACGAATGGTTGCATGAGAACATACAAATGCACACTGATTACACTGTTTACAGAGTTCCGGATCCCATTCAGGAACCATAACTGCCGTTCCACGTTTCTCATATGCTGAAGCGCCTGTCTCAAACTGACCGTCTGCAATATCTTTGAACGCAGATACCGGAAGGCTGTCGCCATCCATTAATGAAATCGGCTGAAGAAGTTCTTTTACCATCTTAACGGTAGCTGCACGTCCGGAAAGTTCTTTTGCCGGTGCGTCTGCTTCCGGATTCGCCCAGGAAGCCGGAACTTCTACCTTATGTACTGCATCGAGACCTGCATCAATTGCCTTATAGTTCATTTCAACAACTGCGTCACCCTTCTTGCTGTAGGACTTCTTAGCTGCTGCCTTCATATATTCCACTGCCTCTTCAATCGGCATTACATTGGCTAATTTAAAGAATGCAGACTGAAGAATGGTATTGGTACGCTTGCCCATACCGATTTCAATTGCCTTATCAATAGCATTGATTGTATATAACTGAATATTATTATCTGCAATATATTTCTTGGATGCTGCAGGCATATGCTTATCCAGTTCTTCATCCGACCACTGGCAGTTAATCATAAATACACCGCCCGGTTTTACATCCTGAACCATCTTATAACCGTTTGTTACATAAGAAGGATTATGACATGCAACAAAATCTGCCTGATTAATATAATAAGGGCTCTTGATTGGGTTATCACCAAATCTTAAGTGAGAAATTGTGATACCGCCTGTCTTCTTTGAATCATACTGGAAGTATGCCTGAATATACTTATCTGTATGGTCACCGATAATCTTGGTTGAGTTCTTGTTTGCACCAACGGTACCGTCACCGCCAAGTCCCCAGAACTTACATTCTACAGTACCCTTTGCAGATGTAATCGGAGCCGGTTTAACTTCCGGCAAGCTTAAGTTGGTAACATCATCCACGATACCGATAGTGAAACGTGCCTTTGGAGCATCCTTTTCCAATTCCTTGTATACTGCAAATACGGAAGATGGTGGTGTATCCTTGGAACCAAGACCGTAACGTCCTCCGGTTACAACGATATCATTCATTCCTGCCTCATGGAGTGTTGTAATAACATCCAGGTAAAGCGGCTCGCCAAGAGAACCCGGTTCTTTTGTACGGTCAAGAACTGCTATCTTCTTAGCTGTCTTAGGGATTACATCTACAAGTGCCTCAGATACCCAAGGACGATAGAGACGAACTTTTACAAGACCGACTTTTTCTCCTGCTGCGGTTAAATAATCAATTACTTCTTCTGCAACGTCACAAATGGAACCCATAGCAATAATCACACGGTCTGCATCCGGCGCTCCATAGTAATTGAATAAATCATAGTTTGTACCAAGCTTTTCATTAATCTTGCCCATGTATTTCTTAACAACTGCCGGTAATGCATCATATGTTTCATTACAAGCTTCTCTATGCTGGAAGAATACATCTCCATTTTCATGAGAACCACGCATTGCCGGATGTTCCGGATTTAAAGCATGTGCACGGAACTCTTTTACGGAATCCATATTGCACATTTCTTTTAAATCTGCGTAATCCCATTTTTCAATCTTCTGAATCTCATGGGAAGTACGGAAACCGTCAAAGAAGTTGATAAACGGAACTTTTCCTTCAATAGCTGCCAAATGTGCAACCGGGCTTAAGTCCATAACTTCCTGTGGATTTGTCTCTGCCAGCATTGCGAAACCGGTCTGTCTGCAGGCATATACATCACTATGATCACCAAAGATATTCAAAGACTGTGTAGCAACGGTACGGGCAGATACATGGAATACACATGGAAGCTGCTCACCTGCAATCTTGTACATATTCGGAATCATAAGTAAAAGACCCTGGGAAGCCGTAAATGTAGTGGTGATGGCACCTGTTGCAAGTGAACCGTGAACCGTTCCTGCTGCACCTGCTTCTGACTGCATTTCCACTACTTTTACCTGATTGCCAAAAATGTTTTCCTGACCTGCTGCCGACCACTGGTCAACAAAATCCGCCATCGGACTGGATGGTGTGATTGGATAAATAGCGGCAACATCTGTGAACGCATACGCTACGTGTGCGGCTGCTGTGTTACCGTCCATTGACTGTTTTGCTCTAGACATTAATATATCCTCCTTAGAATTTTGTTTAAAAAAGTCATATTGACCCTACTAATGAAATATTTTATCACATTTTTCCGGGGTTGTAAACTTTGAGACTGCATTTATCCGAATACAATGTTGGTATTCGGACAAAATTGTTGCGGGTGGATTGCTGTTTTGGGGATTTGGCCAGCCGCTTTTCTATATATATTCACGTTGTCCCACCAATTATGCAAACAATTATTTCATTCTTCCCCTTCCACCCTGGATATGATATAATCTTCAACCTTATTCCTGTCTATATGCAGTGAAATGGCCAGTTCACCATACAGATTATCCTCGGCCTGCCGTAGATATCGTTCGTCACCGGCTGCTATTTTCCTGCCCTCTGTCATCCGGTTCTGTTTTCTGACATACAAAGTCTTTATCAGCTTAATCCATTCCGTGCAATCACATTTTTTTATAGATTCTTTATATGCACTATCCCTTTTCGCATCATCTTCAATCCACAATTCATCTATTTCCCCGATTCCGTCTATAATTTTTTTCGCTTCTGATTCCGTCAGAATCGGACGCATAATAACTTTATCGTTATTCACGGGTGTAAATACTTTACTGCCTTTTGAATAAACCGGCTGAAGAGTATAATACAACTGTCCTTTCTGCACACCGGATATATCCAGGGTACCTATATCCTCTACCCTGCAAACACCATTATTTCCGTAAATAATATAATCTCCCGTTTCAAACATATTCCGAATCTCCTTTCATAACTGCCTGTCAGACATATTTAAACTATTTATAGTTTAACAGAATTTTTTCAGATTCGTAAGCAATATCTTATTTTTTCGTAAAACTTTGGTAAATCTGTCCCAACCAACACCATATATTTTTGTGCAATTTTTTATGTCGTAAAATATACGGAAGAATAAACGAAAACAGACACTGCATCGGCGACAGCTTCGCCAATACAGTGTCCATAATCTAAAACTTATAAATCATTAATCATTATTTTTTCTTTTACTTGCAATCACTACAAATACCGTACAGCCTGAAAGAAGCAGAAGCATAACAAATGTCATATTCATGCTGTCTCCGGTCTTCGTCGGTTCCGGCTCTTTCTTTGTAGTTGTTTCTGGTGTAGTAACTTCCGGAGTTACAGGTTCTTCCGTTGTAGTTATTTCTTCTGGCGTCGTCGGCTCCTCCGTTGTAGTTATTTCTTCCGGTGTAGTTATTTCCTCTGGTGTGGTCGGCTCTTCCGGTTCCTGAACCAGATCAAATAACAGTCTGATCACAAGACTGTTGTCCTGTGCAACGTCACCGCTGCTCATTCCGTGAGCGTCGGTTGCCGTCTGGTTATATACATAACCGGTAAACTGTTTAAAGGAATCTTCCACATCCGTCTCATCCGCTTTTACACCTGCACCATTTGCATTTTCGGATGAGATAATTCCGGTTCCGGATGAAGCATATTTACTCATCGTCTCTTCAGACTTAATCACATAATACTTTCCATCTACTTCAATCGTATCTTCTGATGCCTCCGGAACTTCCAGCCAGTATTCAATCTGATAGGTTGGCTTCAATACATAAATCTGATGTACGATTGTTGTTCCGTCCGGATTAATCTGGTCTACGGAAGACGGATAGCCCGGTATTACAACTTCAACCAGTTCATAATTTTCATAATCCTCTGACTTATCTGTAACGGTTGCACCAATACCGATATTTACATCTGTAACATCATTTGTTTCTTTCAAAACAAACTTCTTAACTTCTCCGTTTACTTCAATTTCAACAAAGTCACTGTCTGCTTCCGGATCTTCAACCCAGTACTGTTCCTTATATTCCGTTCTCTGCGGTGTCTTCTTGTCATAATATAACTGAATTACCAGAGAATTGTCTTTTGCTACTGTACCTTCGGAATGTCCCGCTGTCCGGGTTGCTCCCGGGTTAAATTCATAATCTGTATAACTCTTATAAGTATCTGCAGCTGCCGTACCATCAACCGTTACACCGGCTTTCTTGTCGGTATCCTGATTGCTGACAACACTGCTTCCGCCTGTAGCAGTTTTTATAAGAGCTTCTTCTTTTACATAATATTTATCGCCTACCTGCACGGCTCCTGCAGTATCGGCATCCTTTTCCAGATAATATTCAACCTTATAGGTCGGTAAATCATAGAACTGATACAATACCGTCGTACCGTCGCCTTTCACGGATGTCGTGGAATCCGGATATAACGGATTGCTGGAATAATCTTTTTTAATATATGGCTGATATTTTGTTTCTGCGGATTTATCCCTGATTTCTGCCTCAGAAGCTATTTCAACATTTTCCACAACCGCACTGTCAGTCAGAACATACTTCTTTGAATTTACAGTAATAAAATCTGTTGTGGCATCCGGATTCTCAACATAATACTTCTCTGTATATTCTGTCTGGATTCCATTTTCAAAATATTTATTCGCAAATGCTACACTATGTACCGTATGATTTGCTTTGGAAGAACCGATGGATGATGTGAAACCGATCTGAACGTCATCATTTGCAAACTTATGTGCAAGCTGGGACATACCTTCCAGTTTAATCTGAGGCTCTGCCGGTCTTACAGCATCGGTAAAGTTTCCGTTTGCATATCTGACATATAAGTTTTCTCCATCATATTCAATCCAGAATGTAAACAGTCTGTTATCCACTTCTTCGCCTATCACATTAACATCACCTGCATCGGCAAAACGTGTGGTACAATCCTTAGAAGTGCTTGGAATGCTGGCTGAAGGATTACTGATATTAACATAATTTCCACCTTGCACTAAATCCGGCTGGAGCCCGTTAAGATAAGAGATTCCAATATGATCTCTTGTAACGCCGTCCAACATAACGCCCACATGGTCAAATCTTCTTTCCTGGCTTGACGAAAGCTGCTCATATCCCTGAGCACGTAAAAACGACCAATAACTAACACCAGAACCAGCCCAGTCATAATCAAGGCCTTTATTTCTTGTATCATCGGCAACGGTCTGTAAATAACCCAAACCGGTATTTGCAAAAATCTGATTATCATATGCCCAGTTAACATATGCAGTACCTGATGATTCAAAGGTACAGTACGCACCATTAAAATAAGAATCCATTTCTATAACCAGACTGTCCGGTACTCCGTAATAACCCATACCTGCGCCGGCCTGTCCGTTAATACTTTCGGTAGGTGTGATAATAAACGCAATACCGTCACCACCGACTTCTCTTGCAAACTCTGCCCCGCCTGTCTGCGCCATATTTACACATGCATCCGGCATGGATATGGTAAATTTCGCAGAAAATTCACTGCTTTCTTTCAAAGATACCCTGTCTTTCACAAGCGCCGTACCCACACGGTAATCGGTATCTGTTCTGTTTAAGTCAGCCCCACGGACTCCGTTAATCAGTCTTATAATTTTTTCGTTGTTTCCTGAATGTTCATTTTCCACAATTGCTGCATATTTTACCGGATTACTCGTAATAGATTCCGGTGTGCCGCTTCGGAAGGCTGTGTTAATCTTCCAGTTATCCTCTGAAAAATCAACTCCTGTTCCAAAACCTTCGGCAAAATAATAGGTCTTTTCTTCATCTGCCGGACCTGCATAAACATTAGGATCATCAAATCTCTGCCAACCGACAAAGACAGTTGATAACAATGTTGTGGCAGATAACAGAAACGCAATTTTTTTCTTTCCGCTTTGTTTGCTTTTTCCTTTAAACATTGCTTTCATCCTTTCCTTATTAGTTTTTCTTTTGAATTGAAATACAAAATAATACAAGAGTGAATTACTTTATTTCAATCATTGTAATAGATTATATCATAATTTCTGAATAAAAAATATAAAAAATATAATTAATATCAATTTTTAATAAACTATTAACAAATTATTAACAAAAACACTTTTTACCAGTATATAAATGATTAAAAATGCCTATCCGACAGGTATTTTGTGCCGGACAGGCATATATTATATACTCTTTCTGTTGTTCATTATTTATTCATAATTCTACATCATGGAACATTTGCAATCGGATGTTTTTCCTGCTGTGGTGGTAGAAACCGGAGTTGCATCCGGTATTCTTGCCAGTGAAGTATTGTCACATCTTCTGTTCCGCAAAACTTCCAGCGGATTTGGTGCAACTTCGTACCGGTAATCCATTCCCCTCTGGCTGATATACTTTTCAATGATTTTGTGGCTTGCCACACTTTCCACATCATGGTTTACCACTCTCTGATACCAGAAAAATGCATCATCCCTCGGCAGGCTGTGAAGCGGCACGATACATTCCTTTTTCTGTGTGTTTCCAGTAGTGGTCTTAATAATATTCCGTACATATTCGATGTTTGGTTTCAGTCTCAGAATCTCCGGGAAGGTACCGCACGGAATCACCTGCTGCCAATCCTTGTGTTCATAACATTCCAGTAATTCCTTCGCCTTATGAAGATGCGCAATTTCCTGAATCAGACACTCTTCCCAGATGGTACGGATTCTGTTGTCACATTCCGTCAGCATACAGGAATAATACAGATAACATTCGGTATATTCATGCATAAGCAGGCTCTCCAGCCATGTAGCCCTGGTATCTATCAGGCTTTCATACTGGCTGACATGTTCCTCTTCGATCATTCCGATTTCCTGATATAATCTTCTGCCTATATCCGATTTACAGTATAACGGCGCCACGTTCATATAATAATTCATGGTCTGCTGCTCAGCCGCCGTTATAATATTGACATGAAGCTTTGTACGCATATCTGCCGTATGATTATCGATACATTTAAAAATACTGTCCACCGGAGCCCGATGTTCAGATATGGTCGGTCTGGCCGGCATGATTTCCGTATATCCGCCAACCAGCTTCTCCGGACATACCCCGTATTCCAGATCCAGCAAATTCGAATAGCGGTATAAATGGTCAAAATCTTCCAGCAATGCAAAATCCAACGCATTTCTTACATTACAGTCCGGTTCGTTCTGTGCCAGAACAGCCGTAAGGTCTACGGCTAGCTGCTCATAAGAAATGGTATGCTCCAATATGGTCTCATCCTTCGGCTTCAGGCAGGAAATCCGTTTCTGCTGCTGCTGTTCACTTCTTCTCAGACAAGCCAGTTCTCTTCTCAGATCATTATCCGGACAATGTCTGGAAAAATTTCTTGAAAACCATTGGGCTTCAAACTCCGTACCGTTCATTAATACAATTCTGGTTTTTGTATACGGGTCTGTGGTATTTTTGTTATATGCTTTCGGATACATGGTGTTCCAATCCATATAAATTTTATCAAAAGGTATCGGTTTTTCCTCAAATGGATTAAAACTCTGCATAATTTACACTGCCTCTCCTCTATATTCATTCTATCGGTCAGCACAGACATTTTCTATCCTGTTAAAAATGAAAACAGCCAATACTTCCGATAAGATATAATATGCAGCAATGTTTAAAAAAAAACCATTTTTCATACAGGCTTTTCAATTTCTTCTGAATTTTTTTGCAGTCTCCTGAATATTTCTCATTACCGCTCCCTTAAACTTCTTCTGTTCTTTTATGGCATAATTTTTTAACTGTTCCGCAAATGAAATACTGTCCGATGTCATAAAAAACAAAAAGCGTCTCTCTTCTTTCGCCTCTTCATTTTTCTTACGAATCGCCTCTTTCAACGCTTCATACTGTATGATAATATGGTTATCCTCCGCAAACCTGTGGATTTTGGAAACAATATCCAGTGAATAACATAAATCCATGGCAAATACGCCATAAAAAAATCCCATGACAAAAGAAAAAGCCAGATGTTCCGTCAGCCAGTTTACGGAAAGCTGTACACTCTGATGGATCACAAAATAATAAATGGCGCTTAACAGAATCCAGTAAAATGTATATTTCGGACATATAATTCCCTGAATATTTGCCCAGTCATTGGTATAATCCCATAATTTAATCTTCATTCCTTTAATAAAAATCAGTCCGGCAATATATTCGATCAATGTTACGATTGCTGCCATGATCAGAAACAATCCGATCTGCCTCAATATTTTATTCGGTATAAAATCCACATTTATATTAGAAGTCAGATATAATGCACACAGACTGAATCCATACAACGGAAGATACGGACCGGCCAGAAATCCCGGATTGATCCATTTCCGTTCCGGATTAGTGTCGGATAAAAACCGTCTGTACAGCAGTTCCAGTATCCAGCCTGTGACACTTCCGATAAAAAATAAAAACGCAAGTTTCAATAATAAAGTCATTTGTATTCACTCCTTCTGAATTCTGCCGTTACCATAACAATAGACGTCAGCGCCGCCATTAAATCAGCAGCCGGACCTGCATAGACTATGCCGTCGATTCCCGTAAACAACGGAAACAGCAGTAACAGCGGCAACAGGAAGATAATCTGTCTGGTAAGTGACAGAAAAATTCCCCTCTTTGGTTTTCCAATGGATGTCAGAAAATTAGATGCAATGGGCTGCATAAAATTTATAAATGTAAATAACAGGAAAATCCGAAAATAATTGACGGCAAACCGGTAATATTCCTCGGAGCCGTCACCAAACACCGAAATAATCTGTCTCGGAAGAAACTGAAATGCCAGAAATGCTATCACGGATAAAATAAAACAGGAAATTATGGCCTTCCGAAACGCTTCTTTTACTCTCCCATATTTACCTGCCCCGTAATTAAAACTGACAATCGGCTGCAGTCCCTGGGAGATACCGATCAGAAAAGACATGAAAACCTGATTAACTTTTGTAATAATTCCGACGCAGGCAATGGGAACCGCTTCTCCGTAAACGGACCTGGAGCCATAATATTTCAGGGATTTATTCATTACGATCTGTACTGCCATCATAGCCAGCTGATTGCTGCAGGGCGCCGCTCCCAGTGCCGATATCGTTCCCACATATTTCCGGCGGATTACCAGATGCTTCCTCTCTATGGTCACGGTTCTGCAGTGACACAGATACCATGCCGCCATAAGAAATGAAACCACCTGCCCGATGACCGTAGCCCATGCCGCACCTGCCATTCCCCAGTCAAATCCGAAAATAAACAGTGCATCCAGTACCGTATTGATCATGGCTCCTGCCAGATTGCAGAACATGGTAAATTTGGGCGCTCCGTCTGCCCGGATCAGATGACCTCCTCCGGTAGCAAAGATCAGAAACGGAAATCCAAATCCCACGATTCTCGTATACGTCATTGCATACCCCAGTACATTCTCCGGCGAACCGAAAAACCGGAGCATCGGCTCAAGAAACAGCTCCGTTATCATACACAGGAGCAATCCGCAGCCAAACATACATACTGCGGCATTCCCCAGATAATACACGGCCTCTTCCTTTTTTCCCTTTCCCATCGCCAGATTAAAAGCGGAAGCACCACCGATTCCGAATAAAAGTGCGATCGCCACACAGGATATGGATAGCGGAAAAGAGATATTGGTAGCCGCATTTCCCAACTCCTTTATCTTCTGACCGATAAAAAACTGATCAACAATATTATACAGGGAACTTACCAGCATGGCAATAATACTCGGTACCGCAAATTGTTTCAGAAGATTTCCCACGCGTTCTTCACCCAGCGGATTTCTCTCTTTTGGTAATTCCATAATCATCCTCCATTGTTCTTTTAAAATCTTTATCTTAACATCTTTCTTAGTCCTTTTGGATAGTGATTCTTCATGATTCCGCCGGCCAGTTTTCCAAAACCCAGACTATATCCGTCCACACACACCAGATGCCAGCCCTTTTCCCCCTGCAATTCAAAGGTCTGCCCGTTGATATAATCAAATATTCTCCTGTCCTCCGCAGGCAGGTTCACACTATAGACCGCTTCTTCCGGTTTCAGCGCCAGCGCCAGGGAATGAGAGGGTTCAAACCGTTTTTTCATCACGGTGCCAAGCTGCAATCCTGCACGCAGAACCTTTAATTTATGCAGGGAAGGCGCCCCCGCAGGCAGAAGATTTATCGTATCCCCAAACCGGACCGGGATTCCCTCGGGCAGTTCTTTTAAATATGCTTCGCAAAATTCCATACATTCCCTGCATTCTTTCAGTGAGATACCTTTTTCCTCCCCGTATCTGCTTCCAGAACGCTCCTGCGGCCCGCTTCCCCTTTTACGCAGAACTGCAAGAAAATGTCCTTCTCCCCGGACCCTGTGAGGCCACAGTCGTATGGTTCTTTCTATATGTTCCGCCGGCTGTTGGCACCACTCCGGATTTCCTGTTTCCATTCCGTCATACAACGTCACTTCTTCAATATAAAACTCCACATGTTTGTGTAAAAACCGGGATATACTGCCTTCATTTTCCTCCGGAGAAAACGTACAGGTAGAATATACCATACGACCGCCGGGCTTTAACATTCCTGCTGCCGCTTCCAGAATCTCCACCTGCCGCTCTGCACACAGTCTGACATTTTCCTGACTCCACTCTTCCTGTGCCTCCGGATTTTTCCGAAACATTCCTTCTCCGGAACATGGAGCATCTACCATAATCTTATCAAAATAGTTTATAAAAATCCGGGAAAGATTTGCAGGAGACTCATTTGTCACAATGGCATTACGCACTCCCATTCTTTCTATATTTTCGGATAATATTTTCGCCCGGGCCGGATGAATTTCATTACAGATCAAAATCCCCCGTCCCTGCATGGCAGCAGCAATCTGTGTACTTTTTCCACCAGGCGCCGCACACAGATCCAATACCCGCTCTCCCGGTTCGGCTGCCAAATATTCTGCCGGCGCCATGGCACTGGGCTCCTGAATATAATAAACACCTGCTTCGTGGTAAGGGTGTTTTCCCATCCGGACATCTGCCGGATAATACCACCCGCTTCCGCACCATGGAACCGCTGTTAAATGATCTTCCTTTTGCCCGGACAATTTGCATATATTACCGTAATACTGCCGAAACATATCGGCATTTCCCTTTAATCCATTAATTCGGAACGCCTGATATTTTTCATGATTATAACTGTTTTGAAATACTTCAAATTCCTCGCCCAGCATGTCCTTCATTCTTTTTGTAAAATCCTGCGGTAACATAAATCCTCCATCTCTCACACTCTTGCTTCACGGCTTTTCCGCTTTTAACGGTTATCTACTTTCTCCGGATACATATCATGATGAAGCAGCCTCTCTTCCGCCATCTTTTCCCACCTGGTTCCTGGTTTCCCGTAATTACAGTAAGGATCAATGGAAATGCCGCCACGGGGTGTAAATTTTCCCCAGACTTCAATATATTTCGGTTCCATCAGTTTTATCAGATCTTTCATTATTATATTGACACAATCCTCATGAAAATCTCCATGATTTCGAAAACTAAACAAATATAATTTTAAGGATTTACTCTCCACCATTCGTTCTGCCGGAATATAGGAAATAGTAATGGCTGCAAAATCCGGCTGTCCCGTGATCGGACACAGACTGGTAAATTCCGGGCAGTTAAACTTTACAATATAGTCATTGTCCGGATGTTTATTCACAAAGGTCTCCAACACTTCAGGTGCATAATCCATGGGATACTTTGTTCCCTGATTTCCAAGTAATGATATTGATTGTTCCTGTTCTCTTCCGCTCATACGCATATTCGTTCCTTTCCTCTTATGCCTCGTTTACTGTTCCGGGGTCCTCTATACCATTCAGCCGGAAGGCTTCCGCCCGGTCAATACAGGTGCCGCATTTACCGCAGGGTTTTTCCTGTCCTTCGTAACAACTCCAGGTCAGCTCATAAGGTACTTTTAAATCCAATCCGATTTTCACTACCTGTGCTTTTGTCAGTCCCACAAACGGAGCTTCCACTCTGCACTGATTCCCGCTCCCGATAAAAATTGCGTCATTGATTGCCCGGTTAAATGCACTGCTGCAGTCCGGGTACGCATTTCCTGCTGCATCATCTGCATGAGCGCCATAATAGATCACTTCACATTCTTTAGATATGGCTATGCTGGCAGCTGATGCCAGAAATAATCCGTTTCGAAACGGAACATAAGTTGACACCGGTTTTCCATCGGTCTTTGTAAGCTGTTCCGCATAAGACTCCTGTGGTATCTCTTTATCCGAATGGGATAGCAGGGAACAGTCGCTATACTCAAATATTTTAGCCAAATCCAGATAAAAATGTTCCACTCCATAATATTCCGCTATTTTACAGGAAGCTTCTATTTCCTTCGTATGCTTCTGCCCATAAGAAACCGATAACGCCGTCACATTTTCCTTTCCATATTTATCTATTGCCATTCCGAGACAGGTGGTACTGTCCACTCCGCCGCTAAATAATACTAATGCTTTCATTTCTACCTCATTTCCATATTTCGTATTTTATGTTTCAACCATACGGTCGCAAATCTGTTTACAATACCGCACAATTGGATGTATCCTTACTGCAACAAACGCATTTGCAACAATTTATCCTCTTTAAATTTCCCGCGCAATGTATATGTCCGGGTGGTGGCTGCCGATTTTTTTATGCCTCTGGCGCTCATACAGCTATGGGTACCTTCTATTATGACTGCCACATCCTCACTGTCCAGGATTTCCTGCAGGATTTCTGCTATATCCGAACCGATCCGCTCCTGTAACTGCAAACGTTTTCCTACCATATCCGCTATCCGGGCAATCTTGCTCAGTCCGATTACTTTCCCGTTTGGTATATATGCCACTGCTACCTTCATATCATACATCAGCGCCAGATGATGCTCACAATAGCTGAAGATATCAATATCTTTTACCATAACCATATCCTGCCCCGCAACTTCATAATGAAGTTCATCCGAAAACGTCTTATTAAACATCTGGGCAATCTCGTGATTGGAATAATTCATCCCCTCAAATACTTCTTCATACATTCTCGCTACCCGGTCGGGTGTGTCTTTTAGCCCCTCCCGGTCCGGATTATCGCCCAGTGCAATTAAAATTCCTCGTATATGTTCCTTTATTGCTTCTGTATCAATTGCCATACTATAGCCATACCTTTCTATCTAGACCCCTCTTTGTTCCGGGTCCCAGATTACTTTATGCATCTGAATCTGCATTCTTATGTCATTTAATTTCTGTTCTTTCATAAATTCTACCATATCTTTCGGCTCTATATTTCCAAAGACCGGACTCAGTATCACATGACACCGTTTTGTCAGTTCATATTGACCGATAATCTCCTTTGCCCGGATTAAATCATTCAAATCCGATACTACAAATTTCACCGTATCATCCGGTTTCAACCGGTTGAAATTCTCCAAATCCATGGCTGTTTCCATTCCGCTGCCCGGCAGTTTATAATCCACGGTAAATACCGGAGGATTGGGATAACCGGTAAACGGCTCCAGCGAAATGCTTCCGTTGGTTTCTATTTCCAGCCGCAGCCATGTATCTGATGTAATCCTTTCGATTAATTCTCCGATATCTGGCTGATCCAGCGGTTCCCCTCCGGTCAGGGTAATGTTCCGGATTCCCGCATCTTTTACTTTCTGCAGAATTTCTTCCGCCGTCATTTTTGTATATGCCGCCCCCGCCTCATTGGCCCACATGGTATCACAATATCCGCATCGGAGATTACAGCCCTGCAGTCTTATAAATACCGCCAGTTCTCCGGCCCGCATCCCCTCTCCGTTTATACTTGTGAATATCTCTACAACCTTGTATTCCGCCATTTCTTTCCTCTTTTCTCCAATTTAATTTACAGATGATTATAAAATCATGACCTGTGTCCATAAGTTTCACACTGGTCTGTAAGAAGCACAATTGTTTGGTGTCTCATATACATGTACGGCTGCCACACAATAACCTTTTTCTGTCATCTGTTCATAAAAATATCTGGAAAAATTCTCGGCAGTCGGCCGGAATTCCATCTGTATAATCCGAAATCCTTCTTCTGTCAAAGCTGTCAATGTCCGTTCCCTTAATGTATTCTGTTCTATAATAAAGGTATGATCCAGACTCTCCACTTCTAACTTCAAATCTTTCTTTAACTCCGCAAAGTCCACACACATACCTCTCTGTTGTTTATCTTCCCGCAGTTCCTCTGACTTCACCTCCACGATCACTCTCCATCTGTGGCCGTGAATATTTCCGCATTTTCCTTCATATCCCGCCAGAAAATGGGCCGAATCAAAACTCTGTTCTATTGTTAAACTATACATGAAATATCTTACCTTTCTAATTTAAAAATTGAAAAAGCAGCCGCAAAACAGGGCTGCTTTCTATATACTGAAATCCTTGGATTTCATATTGCAGTCCTAGTTTTGTTTAGGGACAGGATGGTACAAATAAACTGTCCTATAAAATTTTATATATGTAAGCTTTGATAAGTCTAGCATACTGAAAATGTACTGTCAAGTAATTCCCAATGCCTGTTTTGCCAGCTCATCCGCCATATCATTATATTTATCTCCCGAATGTCCCGCAACCTTTACAAACTGAACCTGCAGCCTGTCTTTAATGCTGTCATAAAACTCTTTATAATCCTTTGTTCCCTTCCGGTTGGTCTTCCACTCTCCCAGACACCACCGGGCAATCCCTTCATAATCATGGTAAATGATAACTTTCTGAAACCCCTTGTCCAGTGCATACTTCATGGCAGCTTCCGCTCCCTTGATTTCTCCTGCCACATTATTCATTGCTGCCAGTTCTTTATCAACAATCTTTTGGGAAAATTTATACTCTCTGCCATGGTCCAGGATTACCATTCCATAAGAAAACTCATCTGCGCTGCCGCCGTAACTGCCGTCCACATATGCCGTAACCGTACCGGGTTCGGACTCGGGACAAAGAGTGTTCTTACTGACGGTTTCCTGAAGATTTTCCATAAAACTCTGTGCCTCACTTTTTGAACTAAAACTTTTATATACAGCGCCGGAATATCCGTTTACCTGGGCCTTACATTCCTCCCAGTTCAGATAAATACCGGGGATTCTTCCCTCTTTTACCGCATAAAATTTATTTGCCATGCCATTCACTCCTCCAGTTCGTTTTTATGATCATTATACCATAAACAATCTCAGACTTCTATTAGCGGCTCAACACTTTTCCTTGAAAAAACCGTGTATTTATAGTAAAATTAAAGTAATTTTTAATGTAGAAAAGTGAAAGGAAGGATAAACATATGGACAAAATAATTACCTCAGATTTAGAAAGAAATAACAAAACTGTAATGATTGCACATATTATTGATGTAACTGTAGTGACAATATTGTGCATTCTTCAGTCTTTTTCCGGTTCACTGGACCGGCTGTATGCATTGATTGCTGCCGTACTGGGATTTATACCGGTGGCAGTGGAACTTATTTTCTGGAGAAAAAATCACGAAACACCGGTGATCAAGCACCTTGCAGCCACCGGATTCGGTATTTTTTATCTCTTTATCTTAATCACGGCAACCAATAGCATGGTATTCGTATTTGTAATTCCAATGATACTTGTTGCATCTCTTTATAATGATGTAAGATATTCTCTTCTGATCAATACCATAACTGTTTTAGAAAATGTAGGAATCGTCATTGCCGGAGCCAATACCGGAAAATTCGGCTATGCAGGCCGTGATTGTGCAGTGATACAGATTGTAATAATGATTCTTATTACTCTCTATTCTTTCTTTGCTGCCCGAACATTAACCAAAAACATGAACCAGAAAATTGAAAAAGTTACGGAAGCACAGAATAAGACCGAACTTGTATTAAATGATATCTCCCATCTGTCTTCTAAAATGAAAACGGAGATTAAAACCATTTATGCGGAACTGGAAAAACTGAATGATGCATCCAAAATCACAAAAGAAGCCATGCAGGAAGTATCCACCGGCGCAACGGATACTGCAGAAGCCGTCCAGAATCAGATTCTGCAGACCGAATCCATCCAGAATAAAGTGGATATGGTAAACGAGGCGGCAAACCGCATTGCAGAAAATATGCAAAAAACTTTAATCGTACTTAAAAACGGTAACCGTGATGTGGATTTACTGGTCCGGAAAGTTGATATCTCCGTGCAGAATGGTGCCGATGTAGCGAAAAAGCTGGAAACACTGAATAAGTACATAGAAGAGATGAATTCCATTGTAGAATTGATCAGCGGCATTACATCCCAGACCGGTCTGCTGGCATTGAATGCAAGTATTGAAGCAGCCAGAGCCGGTGAAAGCGGCAAAGGCTTTGCCGTGGTTGCAACGGAAATTTCAAAAATGGCTACCCAGACAGATGAAGCTACTTTACATATTACGGAATTAATCCACAATATTTCTTCCTCCATCAGCGAAGTGGTAGGTGTTATTTACCAGATGATTTCCGGTATTAATGAAGAAAAACAAACCACGGTAAATACTGCCGACAGCTTTAATTCCATTCAGACAAATACTTTTTCCATCCGGGACAGCATTGAAACCCTTACCAGCAGTATTGTTGAATTAAAAGAAGCAAATCTGGTAATCGTTGATTCCATCCAGACCATTTCTGCTATTTCCGAAGAGGTATCTGCACATGCCAGCGAAACCATGAATGCGGAAGAAGACAATGCTAAAATTCTGGATACCATTGCTTCAAAAATGCAGGAATTGATCAATCTGGTTGACCGATAAAAAGTATAAAGTATATTTAAGAAAGGAACCTGAACAATGAATGAAGTAAAATGGAATGACCGATTTAATCTGGGTGTTGATAGCATTGATAAAGCGCACCAGCGGCTTTTTTCGATTATAGGTAAACTGATTGCCCTTAATGAAGATACTGCAAAACAGCAGCATGCCTGCCGGGAAGGCATTAAATATTTAAAAAATTATACTTTTAAACATTTTGCCGAAGAAGAAAACTATATGCAGTCCATTAATTATGAAGGGTATGCCATACATAAAAGCCTGCATGATAATATGCGGGATAAAACACTTCCTGCGCTTGAAGAGGAATTAGAGGCTCAAAACTATTCCGTGGAATCGGTCCGGCATTTTCTGGGTATCTGTGTGGGATGGCTGAACGGACATATTATGATTGAAGATTATGCGATTACCGGACGAACTTCCCACAAATGGATACATCAACCGTCAGAAAATGAACTGGTATCCTTGGAAAAATCCATTATTCAGGGGATGCAGGAGTTATTCCGCAGAAATGCACAGCTTGTCAGTGAACATTACAGCGGAGAAGATTTTTCAGACGAAAATAAAATCTGTTTCCGATTAAACTATCTTTCAAAAGAAAAAACACGATTGCAGCTATTTCTGGTGTATGAAGAACGTCTGGCTCTCCATACTCTCAGTGAAATGCTGGGCAGACAGCTAAAAAGGGCGGATAAAACCGTCCTTTATGCCATTAAAATTCTTTCTCAGCAATTCGTAGAGCGGGTAGGAACGCATTTCAACCTTAAAAACGAATATAAGCTTGAAAAAAACGATATGCTGACCTTTGACCAGTTTCTTCGGACATTTGATAAAACATATCCTAATTACAGTCTCTTATTCAGTACGGAAGGCAACGGATATTTTGCATTTTGTATCAGATAACAGATATTTTTATTTTCTGCTTCCCCGAATCACCTCATCCAAAGTCTGATACAGTTTATCTACATCTACAGGCTTTGATAAATGTCCGTTCATACCACATTCCACGGACTTCTTCAGATCATCATCAAAAGCATTCGCCGACATGGCAACAATTGGTATTGTATGACAATCTTCCCGTTCCATGCTTCGGATTGCACGGGTTGCATCCAACCCGTTCATTACCGGCATCATAATATCCATTAATATCACATCATAGGTTCCCGGTGCCGTAGTGCGGATACGCTCTACGGCCTGGGCCCCGTCAAATACACAGTCCACTTTGAAATTCCTGTCTTCCAGCAGGCACTTTGCAATCTCAACATTGATATCGTTATCCTCTACTACCAAAACCCGGCATCCATCAAAAGAAATCTCTTTTTTCTGCTCCTCAGTCTCCATATTCTCCCCCAGTTTTATAGAAATTGAAAAACTGAATGTACTGCCTTTTCCCGGTTCACTGTCCAGTTCAATACTGCTTCCCATCATTTGAATCAGACGACTGCTGATGGAAAGTCCCAGACCCGTTCCCTGCTGCTTGGACGGATTTATACCGGATGCCTGTTCAAAGGAGCGGAATACTCTCTCCTGGTCATCTTTGGCAATACCGATTCCCGTATCCCTCACAGCAAAATTAATAACTGCTTCCTCGCTGGAACTCTTTGTCTCCTGTACCATCAAAACTACTTTTCCTTTTATCGGAGTAAATTTCACCGCATTGCCCAGAAGATTGATAATCACCTGGCTGATTCTGATACGGTCTGCCATAAACCAGCCATGGGTCAGTTCAACCTGTTGTACAAAATCAATATCCTTAGCCGCTGCCTGAGGCATAATCAGTTCCTGGATGGTATCCAGCATTTCATATATATTAAAATTAACAGGTTCCAGTTTCATCTTACCGCTTTCAATCTTAGACATATCCAGAATATCATTGATCAATCCCAGCAGGTAATCCGAAGATGACTGAATTTTCTGCAGACAGTCCACGATCCTTTCCTGACTTTGATCCTGTTGCAGGGCAATGGCTGTCATACCAATGATTCCGTTCATCGGGGTTCGGATTTCATGGCTCATACGGGATAAAAATTCCGATTTTGCCTTGCTGGCAATGTCATACTGCTGCTGGTTTAACTGACTTTGGATAACCCTGCCAAGCTCTGCAAGATTCTGATACTCCTCCGGATTCTCCAAAATCTGCGGTTCAATCCCGAGAATACAGATATTACCCATATATTTGCCGCTGTCAAACATAGGAAGCAAAACACCAGATTGTCCCTGCTCAATACATAAAAAGCATTGGATTTCCTTCTGACGGCTGTCTTCTGCCGAAAAATAGCGTACTTCTTCCTTTCCCAGCCAGTTACTAAAGACCTCTTTTTCTTCTTCTTTATACTTTCTCACACATTCAGTAATTATTTCTCCGTTTTCATGCCACTGATAATTCAGATAATTCGAATTAAAGTCCGTCCGCAGTATGGAAACCAGAACACTGCCGGCCTGATAAAACCTGCCGATTTTTCGAATCATCAGCTGCATCTGCGCCGGAAAATCGGCTCCTTTACCAAATAAATTCAGTGCCACGGATACAAGGCTCACGTCTTCGCCATATCCCAGAGTGTTAATCTCACGACCATGTATTGACGGCAGTCCGGTACGCTTTTGTTCCGGAATATTCTCATAATCAATATACTGCCGGGCATTTCCGGCAACCACATGACTGCATGCCAGTTTTGCCATACATATCAGTGTTTCGGTATTCTGATTCCTGTCGCCGCAGGCCAGACCTGCATACATATAAACGTTAAAAGTCTCTGCCGCAAAAGCCGATTCTATCTTACCCAGCAATCCTTCGGTAAATTCCGCTGCCTGTAATCCCGACTGATTCTCCAGCCATATGATAAACTCTTCCCTGTTCAGACGCATCGCCACCGTCTGACAATTTGTCTTTCCGGTAAATTCATGACATTTGCTGCGAATCAGACCACCGATTTCCTCAAGGATCATATCTCCAAACACTATACCGTTTTTCTCATTCGTCTCTTTCAATCGTTTCAAGTTCAGATTAATCATGACTCCGTTCTGCCGCTTATGCCGAATCTGTTCCAGACACTCCATGCCCGCACTGAAAACATAAAGTCCGGTAACTCCGTCCGTTGTATTTTTCCTGAGCTGCATGGCTTCCCGTTCTTTCTGTTCCTGAATATCCCGGATACTTCCTACCAGTTTCCATCGTCTGCCGTCAGTATCATAAACCGTATTCCCCGCAAGCGCCACCCAGATATAATCGGAATCCTCCGGCCATTTCAAACGAAACTCCGAATAAATCTTATCAGATCCGCTTTGCAATTCTCTAATGGCCTCTGCACGATCCAACTCATAAATATACTCCTTTTTTATAAAGCTGGTCTCATATTCTTCACACTGCCACTGTCCGCTCATTGTCTTATGGTTTACAATGTCCAGTATATGATTTTGCAGATTATAAGAAAAAAAGATATCTTTTGATGTTTCCAGCGCCACTCTGTAACGTTCCTTTTCCTCCAGAAGAATATTTTCTGCTTCCTTCTGTTTCTCTGTCAGTTCATTTACCACATCATAAAGGGCATCTACTTCCAGAATATTGGAAGGTTTAAATTCCTGAAGTCCTGTACTTCCTCTGCTGATACAATTCATCAGCCGCTGAACCGGTCTGGTCAGATGTCTGACTACTAAATAAATTCCGAATACGCCGAACACCAGACCAATCAAAATAGCAACCACCATCCAGAAATAAAGCTGACGGCTCATCCCAAACAGCTCTTTTTCCGTATTCAGTCCCAAAAACACCCATTCCGTATTCTCATAAGGAACATTATTGCTATACAGCTTTAAAGGAAAAACCGCTGCATATATTTTCTGTCCGTTCATTTGAATATCTTCCATCAGTGTAAGATTATCATAATCCGTTTCCTGCAGGGTGAATGAACCATCCATGCCTTGAACCTGATTATATAGTACACCCTTTCCCACCAGAGAATGATAACTGCTTCCTTCTCTTTTCACAGCCAGCATATATCCCGACTGCTGTGAGTTGTTTAATTCTTCCGCCGGAAAATAATCATTCAGGCTTTTACTGGAAATTTCCACCCCCAACACGCCATAGACCCTGCCGTTATACCGAAGCGGCAGGGAATATGTAATCATTTCATGAGGGTCTGCCTTTCCCTTCTCCAAAGAAAAAGGCATTGACCAATAGCCCAAATCACCGGCGTTTGCATCTTCATGCTCCACTCCGGCTCTCCATGGCTCATAAAAATAGTTATCTGAAGTATTGTTTCCCTGTCCATCCATATGAAACCGGGTGGTCCAGTCTGTATCCAACGGAATATTCCATTCTCTGGAGAGGTGTTTGCTCCCCCGCTCCAGTAATAAATCCGTATAATTTGCAGGATTTGTATTTGGATCGGAATCCCTGACAAAAAAACCGTCAAACTCTCCGGCTGCCTGCATATCAGCCCCCGTCAGAATAAGAAAAACTCCTGTAGTAGAACTGTTCTGCAATATATTCAGACATTCCGGAAATAACAATTTCAGCAGTTCATTTTTCATTTCATCCGAACCAAGAACTTCCTCCAAATTTTTATTATTACTTGTCAGATACTGTTTTAAACTGGCATTTACGGATGCTTCCCGCTCATAAACGGATGCCCAGAGCTGATTCATATCATTTTGCAGAATTAATTTTCTGTTTTCCACTAACCGGTTCATCATTCCGCCGGAATATTCCTCCAGCATTCCTGCAGTTCTTCTGACCACTAATGTTCCAAAAGTTATAATACTCTGTATCAGCATTATTGCGATTAAAGGAACCAGAAATATCCTAAATATGGTTGATTTTTTTCTTTTTTGACTTTTCACTTTCATCTTATCCCTACCTGTTCACTGCATTATTCAGTTCCTCGCAAAATGAAGAATACCATGCCTCAAAAGCTTCTTCCGATACAAATTCTGCGGAAGCTTCTTCAAGATTCTTTCCCTGCTCCAGTGCCGCAACCACTTTTGCACGGTCTTCGGCTGCCCGATCCGAAAGATTATATTCCAGCACTTTTCTTGCTGCAGAACCATTTTTAAAACTCTTATTTGTATACAGTGTCATTCCGTCCATCTCTTTAAAAATAGTTGTCATACAGTCATATGTTTTTGGCGCCACCGTCATCTCATGGTCCGCAATCACCTGATCCAGCTTTTCTGTGCAGCCTGCTTCCTTCATCACCGGAAGATAACCGGATACACTGCTGAACTGCAGATTATTATCCGCCTCCGTAAACCATTTTAAAAATTCCACAGCGGCATACTCATGTTTTTTATCGGACCTGGTGACTACCATTCCTGCTCCCTGCTGTACGGCATAAGCTTCTCCGCCTTCAAATACCGGCGCCGCCATCACGATATAATCAATGGCATAGCTGTTGTCATCCAGTTCCACCTGATCAGGGAAGTACATCGCAGAGGACGTGGAACCCGTATATGCCAGAATCTCTCCGGTCTTCACATCATCAGAGCGGAAAGAACCGTACGCTCCAAAATATCCCTTGACCATTGGTACATAATAATTCTCCCAAAGACGGTGCAGTTTCTCCTTTGGAACATTTAATGTCATTTCGCCGTTTTCAACCTGAAAAATCTCCGTTCCAAGCTGCCGCATTCCAATAATAAAATAATTTGCAACCGCATCCCTGCCGTAAAGTGCCTTGCCATCCTCCGGTATATCCGGGGTCAGACTGTCGGTCCACTCATAATATTTCTGAGCCGTTGCAGTTACTCCTTCCATAGTCTTTAAACTCTCCAGAGAAACTCCGGTGGCCTCTGCAAAAGGTTCCCAATCCGTCTTGTTCAGCATCATGATTTCCGTTGACTTTGCTGTCGGAAAAATCCTTAGCGATTCATCTGCAGCAATCCGTCCTTCTTCAATATAGGAATCCACGTACTTATCCAGTTCTTCTTTATCCAGATAATCCGACAGATTTGCCAAAGCTCCTGCCTGCTCTACCTCATAAGCCGTATCTGCATAAGATGCAAAAATATCCGGCATTGCATCCGCTCCCACCTTTCCGTTGATGGAATCCCGTACCGCCGTTTCCAAATCCGAAACCGAACCCTGACTGTAGCTCTGTATGTAAATCCCTTTCTTTTTGCCCACAGTGTCATTAAATTCCTCCACCAGGGCATCAAAGGCAACCTGCTGGGAGCCGTTATAGTAGTGCCAGACAGTCAGCAATACCGGATTCCCCGGATCCAGCAGACTCTTATTTCCGCAACCCGTCAGGCATAAAGACAACGCTGCTGCCAGACATATATTTTTAATTGTTTTACCTGTCTTTTTCATAGATTATCGTTCCTTTCGTCTTCCTGTTTGGGTATAAAAGTTCATTTAATCCCAAATAGGGTATAATATTCCTTCTTAAAAATCGGCAAATACTTCCATCTGTTTTTTCAGTTCTTCTACAATCTCCCGGTTTGTATCCATACGGCCCGTAATATCTGCCATATCCCCCACCAGACTCTTCGTGCTGTCTGCAACTCCGTTAATCCCCGCAGCGCCGTCATCAATGGCTTTTGTAATGCTTTCAATAGAATCGGCTATCTCGGTCATAGAATTTCTAAGACGGTCGGTCCTGCTGTTAAATGCATCGATCACTTCCTTTACATAATCGGCATCTTCTTTGTATTGTCTACCAGAATGAACAAATTCCTGAAATTCCGTCAAAATAGTCTCGCTCAGATAATCCGCCATATCCTGGGAATGCTTTGATAAATTATGTACTGCGTTTGTTACGACCTGATTGACCTCCTGGATACGCCCTGCCGTTTCACTGCAAGAACTTGCCAAGGATTTAATCTCTGCTGCAACGACAGCAAAGCCTTTTCCGGCTTCGCCGGCACGTACTGCTTCTATGGAAGCGTTAAGGGCAATCAGATTGGTCGTTGATGAGATTTCTACGATATCTTTTGTCAGTTTGTTTACCTGATTTACGCTCTTACTGTTTTCAATCGCCTCTTCAAGTACTACCAGAATATCGGCTGCTTTCTTTTGAATTACTTCTGTATTTGTCTGTGCCGCCGCCTCCATCTCATTTGCCCGTATCTTCATCGCAGAGGAATAATCCATGATGGCGCTGCATTCTTCTGCCATATCACGGACATCCCCTTTGATATCTGCGGCGCTGCTGTTTATAATCGCTGCATTATTTGCCACCTTTTGAATTGCCCTGGACAGGGAGCCTGCAAGGGTTGAAAGGCCTCCGGCACTTTCTCCCGATGTTCGGGTGCGTTTCAGCACTTCGCCTGTTACCTCATCAAGCTTTTGTGAACTTTCCTGAAGGGTATCAACCGTAGCCTTAATTGGTGTTATCACGTATTTTTTGATTATACGGATGGCTGCAAGTACTAATATCAGGCATGCTGAAATAGTTGCGACAGCGATGATCAGTGAAATGATATATACAAACGAAAGCTTCTGTCTTGCACCGGCCGTTCTTTCGCTTATAGCCTCATACAGCTCATCGGTATTGCTTTCTATGGCAGAGCCGAAGCGGGCAACGTCACCATTGGCATAAGCATATGCATCCTGGGTCTTACTGTCCGCACTTGCACATACAAGATAGACCAAAGCATGCTTAAAAGAATCATAGTTCTCCAAAAGCTGCGCATAGATTGCTTCTTCATCTTCCGTGACATAGTTTTTATATTCTTTTAAATATGATTCCAACGTTTTTTCTTCTTCTTTAATCTGTGCCACAACGGTGATCATGGTGTTATAGTCCGTTGCGACGATATGGGACAGCGCCATCTTATGAATATTCGTGGTGGTACGGCGAATGTTCTGTAATGTTTCCGATCCTACCATATAATTATCAACGATTTTGGAAGCATTGGAATTAACGTTGTTAATACTGAAAGCTGACAAGGCATTTGAAATCAATGCCACAACTCCCAGAAGGATGATCGGAAGTATCAGACGTTGTTGTATGGTAAGTTTTATCTTCATCTTGCATTAACAAATCCTTTCAACATATATATCTATCGTGCAGAAACGCCTTCTGCCATCTCATCTAACTGTTCCTGTAAATTCTGACCGGAAGGATTCCCTGCCGCCATACTTCCGGCAAATTTTGAAACAGGATCCCAGAACTTACCGCCTATCCGCTGAAGCTGAGAAAATTCAGACTGCTCTATAAGAGCGGTAATCTCCGGCGATTGCCTGATTTCTGCGGAATCCGCCACGGTGATGTTTGACGGACCCTGCCCGCGCATTTCAAAACGGAGCCGCTGGTTCTCTTCAGCAGTGATCCATTCGGCAAGCCTGGCCGCCCATTCCGGGTGTTCGGAATACGCATTTACACCGATCAGTTTACAGCCGGAAAAAGAAGCCATTTGTATCTGACGACCGTTGCAGGTATAAGTCGGCAGCTTGACGGCTCCTGCATTCTCTCCCCATGCCTCCTTTACCGCAACGGAATTCCATGCACCGCTGACACCTGCGATCACTGAACCGTTCCTTACTCCTTCAATAAATTCTTCATCTGTACGACTGGCAAAACCCGGATTTCCCGCAATGCTAAGCATTGCCTGGGCTACATCGACACCCCTGATATCCCCATCTGTCTGATTCCATGTGCAGTAGTTTGTGATTCCGTCATCGTTAAGCCCGACTTTAAGCCCTGTATTTCCAAAGAAAGAATATACATACCATGCCGAGGACCAGTCCATAGTAAATAATCTGCCGTTTGCAGCTGCGGCTTCTAATATCCCGTCCAGCGTCTTCACCTGTTCTTCCGTGATATATTGCTTATTATAATATAAGAAATATCCATTATCTGCAGTCAATGGATATGCATATAGCTGATTGTTTACTGTGGCTGCGTCTACTGCGCTTGAAAGATTTCTTCCTCTGATCTCATCCTCATTCCTGATAGGGTCCAGCGCTCCGGCGGCTGCCAGAGCATTTAACTGGTCGTCCGCAAAAGTAAATACATCCGCACCATCCTCCAATCCGCCGAGCAATGCGTCTTTACACTGGGATTCTCCCTGCACCTCGAATATAATCTGAAAATCTGCCTGTCCCTGATAGTTAATCTGAAAACTCCGGATGATCTGGTTCATCAGTTCCGTATCTTCCTCGGCTCCCCAGACAACCAGCTCAACTTTTTCGGGGTCCGTATCCTCCGGATCCGTTTTCTCTGCCACGCCGCATCCCGTAAGCACTGCGGTACATAAAATGCCCAGAAACAATCCATATATTCTCTTTCTCATATATATTCCATCCTTTATGTTCCCATTTTTTTGTAGCTATTATAGCATTGATACGGGCTATTGGCAATATGAAAGAGTGTTGACCGTCAGCTTTACAGAGAACTGCCGCTGGCAGAAAATCGGTTCCGGATAAAATGAAAAAATATTACCCTCAACCTCAAACCGGCAGACTATCCCTCACACACAACGCCCCCCAGCCGGTTTTAGGCGAAGGCACGCTCTCCCCCGGTAACGGTTTCGCTCCCTTGATCAGATACGCCTTTAATTTCTCACCATACAGATAACTGTCATTCCCCCTTACAATTCCCCATTCCATCAATAAAGCCGCACTTCCCGAAACAAACGGTGTTGCCATGGACGTTCCTGATTTCACGGTCATTCCTCCTCCCACGGCTGCTGATGATATGTTTACGGCCGGTGCCGTAATATCCGGCCGGACCTGATTGGTCAGTCTGGTAAATCCCCTTCCCGAAAAATCTGCATATGCAGAATTTGCCGCATTGTATCCTCCTACCGATATGGCTGAGGCAGTTGTGGACGGAATAGTTAATGTCACATCCGGACTTGGCCGCAAGAAAAATGTATTATTGTTTAATGCAGCGGAATCCGGCATCCACATATCGATTCTTCCGCTTTCCACCTGCTGCGCCGTCACCTCAATCCTCCATATACCATCATTGATATAAGGCATATCTCTGGAAATTGGTATAAACTCAATATAAATTTCCTGATAGAGGCTGTAAGGAGAAGGTTCTCCATAATAAATCAGAATTCTGGTGTTTCCCGCTTCTGCCGTCTGCTTTCCCAGGGTGTCATTAATAACGATTCCGTAATTACTACCCGGAGCATATAAAACAAAGCCAAATCTGTCCTGATAGGCTTTCCATATCTGGATATTCAAAGCGGTTTCATAACCGGCCACGCTAAATTCTATATCTTTGGTTTCCCCATCCAGAAAGTATTCCTCCGAATGACCGGAACTGCTGCCTTCATTTCCGGTACCGATACTTATGCTCATCTTCCAGAGATTTGCCATATCATCAATAAAAGTTTCCAATAAAGAAGTACCGTCATGGGAACCATAGGAATTTCCAAAACTTAAATTTACGGATACCGGCATCTGATGCCGGACGGCCGCCCGGTAAATATAATCCAAAGCCTGCATCAGTTCCGTGGTTCTCGGAAATCCGTTGTTGGTATTTGTATTCAGTTTTACAATGATTAACGGACTTCTGGTAGCAATGCCCAGATTATTATTCTTATTAACAGCAAAATTTCCGGCCATTATTCCGGCCACATGGGTCCCGTGTCCGGACAGGTCCCTGCTGGGAACGATCCTGTACCTCTCAGCCTCATTTTCCTCCGCCAGCGCTTCATTAATGGTGTCCGAAGTATATACGGTTCCCAGCGCATATCCTTCCGGCGGATTTCCCGGTATGGTCTGATCCCACAGTTCCAGAATCCGGGTGGTACCGTCTAAATTGCGAAACGCACTGTGGGCATAGTCGATTCCGGAATCAATAACCGCACAGATCACACCGGACCCAAACAGGCCTCCCGACTGGACACCTGCTGAAAAATAACTTACCTGTACCGGATTGATACAGGATACCCGGATTCCGTTCACCACCGAAAGGTACAGACTTTTAGGCATTTCCACATATATGATTTCATTAAATGTATCCAACCGTTCTAATAAGCTCTCCGGTATCGTAAGAATAGCATAATTAGCTATAAGATAAATAATGGAAGCACCGTAATCCCTTAAGAATTCAATGCTTCCGTTATATCGGATAATTACCTGCCAGGTATCCTCATTTACATTATACCCCACATTCAGACTTTCTGATAAGGCCCGTTCTTCCTCCGGTGTCTCCAATGCAAGATTCAGCATATTTTCATACTTCTGGCTGCTCATGGTTTCCCCCTTATAATTGCTGCCTGCTCCTCTGATTATTATTCTATTCCGGTTTATATGATTTATGTCATTTACCCTTTTTCCGACTGACCATAATATGCATTTTCCCCGTGTTTTCTAAAATAATGTTTATCCTGCAAATCTTTTGGTGCCGGCTGATTCTCCTGATTTATCCATTCACATCTTGCCGCCATTTTTGCAACTTCCTCCAGTACCACCGAATTATGAACAGCCTCCGCCGCATCCTTTCCCCAGGTGAACGGACCGTGATTCTTACACAGGACAGCCGGTGTTGCAATATAATCCAGATTTCTATGCTCAAACTCATCGGCAATCAGTACACCGGTATTCCGCTCATACGCCTCATCAATTTCTTCTTTCGTCAGATTTCTTACGCATGGTACGGAGCCGTAAATATAATCCGCATGGGTAGTGCCATAACACGGAATATCCCTTCCCGCCTGTGCCCAGCTGGTTGCCCAGGAAGAATGTGTATGGACAATACCGCCTATGTTTTTAAACCGCTTATAGAGTATCCTATGGGTAGCCGTATCTGAAGACGGATTCAATCTGCCTTCTACCTGATTGCCTTCCAGATCGACAACCACCATGTCATCCGGTGTCAGCCTGTCATACTCCACTCCGCTGGGTTTGATCACAAACAGTCCCTGCTCTCTGTCAATTCCGCTGACATTTCCCCATGTAAAAGTAACCAGACCATATTTTGGAAGAAGCATATTCGCCTCGTACACTTCCTGTTTTAATTTTTCCAGCATATATTAATCCTCAGGCAACTGTGCCTGTTATCCTTTCTATTATTCTCTGTCAAGTATAATACAAACTTCTATGAATCACAAGCGTAATGCTATCTATTATGATAATCTTTGTAACAATTCAGGCAGAGTTGCTGCAGGTGGATTGTTATTTGGCCAGACGGACGCAGTTATGTCCGGGGAAGGCGGTTTGAATGTTCCACTACAGACAGATGAAAGTTCTAAGTGTTCTGCGACAGGTGTTCTCAGGCGGACGCTACCGGCGGATATTCGGCATCCTGCCTCAAATCCGCCTTTGGTTGACCTCGTGTCAACCAATAGCTGAAATCAAAGCAGAACACTAAGAACTTTCAATCTGCCTTCCGTAGTCACATTCAAACCGCCTTCCCCGGACATAACTGCTGTGCGTTGGCAGAATATACAATGATAAACTGCAACGGTATTCTCTTCAAAAAAGGAAAGAACAGTACATTATTATTTGTAACTTTGTAAAATTTCTTAACGAATTTTCAGAATAAAAAGTTAGTTTAAGCATGTCTATCAAACCTGATACTGCTTTATTGGCATATTAAATAAATTTATAATGGAGGTTTCTGTGAAATCTCGCAAAAAAACAGCAGAAGCGGTCATTCTCTTTTCACATTGCTATTCAGCAGACAGATTGTTTCAACTTGACATTGTAAATTCATCCAACGCACAGCAGGTATGTCCGGGGCAGGCGGTTTGGATGTGACTACGGAAGGCAGATTGGAAGTTCTTAGTGTTCTGCTAAGGTTTCAGCTATTTTCTGACACGAGGTCAGAAAAAGGCGGATTTGAGGCAGGATGCCGAATATCCGCCGGTAGCGTCCGTCTTAGAATACTTTCCGCAGAACACTTAGAACTTCTGTCTGCCTGCAGTGGAACATCCGAACCGCCTGCCCCGGACATACCTGCGTCCGTTTGCCATAATCACAATCCCCACGTAATGATTCTGCCTGAATATTTACTTATTCCTGTATTCCTTCGGCGTCACCCCAAATCTCTTTTTAAATATCCGGTTAAAATATGATATATTATTAAACCCCGTATCTATGGCAATTTCTATTATTTGCTCATCCGTCTCTATTAACCGCGCAGCAGCCATAGATAACCTGTAATGATTAATAAATTCAATCGGACTCTGCCCGGTACATTTCTTAAATGTATGGGCCAGATGATACTGGCTCAGGCCCGCATGGTCCGCTAATGTTTCCAGTGTAATCTTTTCATTGTAATGTTCTTCAATATAATGAATGATCTTTTTCATCTGCAGTATACTTCTATCTGTGGAAATCCGCTGTTCTCCTTTCAGCCACAAATGATTTCCAATAAAATAATAAATGAATTTCATCAGTGAAATCTTCATCAGCAGTTCATACCCCTCATTTTTTTCGAAATGACTTTTTAAGATTTCCCTGATGATTTCATGAATCGGCTGATTGTGTTCGCTGTCAGAAGGAATGAAACACGGAAGATACATTTCATTGTTAAAAATAGGGGTGATATATTTGGCAGAACAAATATCAAGAGTATTATTATTTATCATGGCTGCATGAAACAGAATCACAAAACCGATAAATGATTCTTCTCCCTGCCGTTCAAAGGAATGCAGGGAGGCCGGAGGAATGATCAGTATGTCCCCTTCTTTTACCTCATACTGTTTAAAATCCACACTATACAGACAGCTTCCGCTGACGGCAACCACAATTTCCATTTCCTCATGCCAGTGAACCGGATAAACGGTATAATATTCCGGAATCTTTGTTCCATATATATCGTATGGCAGCAGTTCCGTACCATGCTGCTTATTTTCATATTGCTGTATATTCTGTTTTCTCACTGAAATACCCATGCAGTCAGAGACATCCCTGTTCAGATTACAAGTCTGCTCCCTGTTATCCTGCATTTTCCTTTCTTTTCATATTCCGGCCGGACAATTGAAAAACTCTGACCTTAGGACGATAAGTTTCGCAGCTATCGAAATGATCAGCCGGCTGCCCGAATTATAATATTTTTAATTTGTTAAAAAAACAGCAAGATTGTACAATATTTCCATGAATTTAGTGGTAGAAATTTCATATTATACTAATTATAATGTTATCAGTATAAAAAGTCCATATGAAATACCTATCATTGTATTGAGGAGGAAGGATAATAATGTCTGCATCAGTATCTCAAAATACAGAAATAAAAAATATGTCTTTATTCAAACTGGGATGGCCGATTTTTGTCCAGTCCCTGCTGTCAATGTGTCTGGGATATATTGATACCATAATGCTCAGCAAATTTTCCGATGAGGCCGTCGGCGGCATTGGCAATGCCAATCAGATTATGGGTTTCTTAACTCTCGCCTTTTCCATAATCGCCAGTGCCACCGGCGTTATTGTAGCCCAGTATATCGGGGCGAAGGTAAAAGAAAAACTCAGTGAAATATATACGGTTTCCATTACATTTAATCTGGTCTTAAGCGGTGTGATCAGTCTCATCATTCTGCTTGGCTGCAACGGCATTGTAAAACTCATGAGAGTCCCGGATACGATGGCGCCTTATGCCAGAGACTACATGATGATCGTCGGCGGATTCATGTTCTTACAGGCTATATTTGATACATTTTCCCAGATTTTCAGAAGCAACGGCAAGACTCAGATTGGTATGATCATTGCCATCATCATGAATCTTGTAAATATTGTCGGAAATTACTGTTTCCTGTACGGTCCGTTAAAGTTTCTGGATTTTGGTGTCAAGGGCGTTGCTGTTTCCACCACTTTAAGCCGTGTCTTTGCCGTTGCCGCCGCGATTATATTCTTTATCATAAAAATTGACGGAACGGTTTCACCGAAATATCTGGTTCCGTTTCCAAAGGATATACTGAAAAAACTGTTAAAACTGGGAATCCCTACAGCCGGAGAAAATATATCCTATAATATTGCGCAGCTTATTATAATGATATTCGTTAATTCTTTCAATTCCACCGTATTTACAAATACAAAAATCTATTGTAATATATTAAGTAATTTTGCATACCTGTATTCTATTTCCGCCGCCATGGCAACTGCCATTATTGTGGGGCATGCCGTGGGCGCAAATGAAGAAGATTATGCCTATTCTAAAGTTTTAAAAACATTAAAAGGTGCACTGTTAATATCGGTTGTCATTGCATGTATCAGCTTTGTGATCAGTCCTCTGACTCTGGGTATCTTTACCGGTGACCCTGCTGTCATCCGCCTGGGACAAAAAATTATGTTTATCTGTATCTTTCTGGAAATCGGACGCACTACAAACCTGGTTATCATTAACAGCATGAGAGCCGCCGGAGACGTTAAATTTCCAACTTATCTCGGAATGGCATCCATGTGGGGAATCTCCGTCCTGCTGGGATATATCCTGGGAATCCTGTTCAATCTTGGCTTAACCGGAATCTGGATCGCCATGGCTCTGGACGAAATTGTCCGTGCCGTAGTCGTTCATATCCGATGGCTTCACGGCGGATGGCGCGGTAAAAGTGTGGTTGATAAACTGGCGGAAGCCTGACAGAACATTTCATTTAACCGAAACATATCCGATTGGAAACAGGTGTACAGACTGGAGCAATCAATTATGAATGAAACGGAACAATTAATCAAACGGTTTCAGGAATTAGCAGAAAAGGCATATGCAAGAGATATATGCCTTTTTACTAATTTCTTAAATCTGAACGAACTGGATTTATTTTATAAAAATGAAAACTCTTTCAGCTATATAGATACGGATACCTTTGGCGGCGCCATGTACTGTGAGCGTAAGATTATCCGCTTCGGCAATTTGAACCTTCCCTATCCGGTCAGTTGTATCCATATCCGCCCCGTATTAAAAAAATTTTCAGATACGCTGACTCATCGGGATTTTCTGGGCGCCCTGATCAATCTTGGCATCAAACGGGAAACATTGGGAGATATTCTGGTTTGTGAAAATGAAGCTTACGTCTTCTGTCTGAATTCCATGGCAGACTTTATTATCGACAATCTGGACCGGGTAAAACACACGGTTATAAAATGCCGGAAAACGGATCAGATACCCGAAACCATACTATACAATATCAAAGAGAAAAAACTGAATTCCGCTTCCCTGCGTCTGGATGCCGTAATCAGTGAAGTATATGATTATTCCCGCAGCCAGAGCCAGCAAATTATCAGAGACCGGAAAGTATTTGTCAACGGCAGGCTCTGCGAAAATAACAGTTATACGGTAAAACCAGAAGATACCGTTACCGTACGGGGAATGGGAAAATTTATTTTTGATTCCGTAATTAATAATACGAAAAAAGGCAGATATAACATACTTGTGAAAATGTTTATATAATGGTAGGATATCAATTATATTTTGTATAAACGGCCATGTTTTCGAACAAACTATATCCATCACCTGATATAAAAAGTAAAGGATATGGTAACCGAATATGCATGAATTACAGGAAGAACACAAGGTATTAAATCAGATTGTCACTACGGAAACGGATTTTTTAAAATGCGGTGTCACCGGATGGTGCCTGGAAGTAATGTGGACCGGAATGTTGAATTTTCTTCATTTTGACAAAAAAATGACCTCCAATACATCCATTTTAATGTTTCCGATTTACGGTATGGCTGCCTTTATCAAACCCATCAGTCATCTTTTATCAAAGAAAAATGTATTATTCCGCGGCAGTATCTATACTGTCCTGATCTTTGCCATTGAATTTATCACCGGCAATGCCCTGAAAAAGAAAGAAATGTGCCCATGGGATTACAGTAAAAGCCGGTACAACATCAAAGGCCTTATACGCCTTGACTATGCACCGGCCTGGTTTGCCGTAGGACTGTTATATGAAAAGATTTTAAATTAAAACTATAACCGTTCAAAAAATGTTCTGATATGATTCAGATCAGAAGTCATACTCATCAGCATCAGATCCAGCACCGTCAATGCCGCCATGGATTCTACCACGACCACGGCCCTCGGCACAATGATCGGATCATGCCTGCCTTTAATCTGAATATCTATGTTCTCTCCTGCTCTGTTCACGGTCTGCTGTTTCTTAAAAATGGAAGGCGTAGGTTTAAAATACGCTTTTAGCAGTACATCGGAACCATCGCTGATACCGCCCAGTATGCCGCCTGCGTGATTGGTGACTTTCACGGGCTGTCCGTCTTCTCCGATACGAAAGAAATCGTTGTTCCGGGAACCTAGTGCCTTTGCAGCACCAAATCCGTCTCCGATTTCCACGGCTTTCACCGCTCCGATGGAAACCACGGCTTTAGCCAGATTCGCATCCAGCTTTTCAAAAACCGGTTCTCCGATTCCTGCTTTCAGACCGGAAATCACACATTCCACTACTCCTCCCACACTGTCGCCTTCCCCGCGTTTTTCATCCAGAAGTGCCGAGGCCTGTTCTGCCGCTTTGGAATCCGGCATATAGAGCATGTTATTGTAAATTTCATTCCTGTCAAAATGTTCATAATCAATTTCCACATCACCAATGGCACAGGTATATGCCTGAACCGTAACCCCCAGTTCTTTTAAAAGTTTAGCTGCAACGGCACCTGCCGCTACACGGGCTATGGTTTCCCGTCCGGAAGACCTGCCGCCTCCCCGGTAATCCCGGAATCCGTATTTTTTATCAAAGGTATAATCGGCATGTCCCGGTCTGTAATAAGATGCGATTTCAGAATAGTCCCCGGAACGCTGGGTTTTATTATATACGATCATGGATATGGGCGTTCCGGTTGTTCTGCCTTCAAACACTCCGGACAATATTTCCACGGCATCCTCTTCACTGCGGGGTGTGGAAAACCTGGACTGTCCCGGTTTTCTGCGGTTTAAATATATCTGAATATCCTGTTCACTGAGTTCCAGCCCTGCCGGACACCCGTCAACCACAACTCCCACTCCTGTTCCGTGGGATTCTCCCCATGTAGAGATTCTAAATATGGTTCCAAAAACCGAACCTGACATAATCTGCACCAACTCTCCTATGAATTAGCAGGCCTTTCAAACACAGGAATCCCTGTGTTCAAAAGGCCTGGTCTATAATCTTTATATTATTCGTATAACGGATATTTATCGGTTAATTCCTTAACCAGTTTCATGGCTTCTCCCTTGTTTGTTTCCACATCCTTTACAAGCAGGGAAATGGCTTCCGCAATTACTTCCATATCTGCCGTATTCATTCCTCTGGAAGTAACAGCCGGTGTTCCGAGACGAATACCGCTTGTAACAAATGGAGATGCCGGGTCATTCGGAATGGTATTTTTATTACAGGTAATATTCGCCGCATCCAGTAATTTTTCACATTCCTTACCTGTTACATTCATCGGTGTTAAATCCACAAGCATTAAATGATTATCTGTCCCGCCGGATACAATCTTAAATCCTCTGTCTGTTAATCCTTTGGAAAGCGCCTGCGCATTATCTTTCACACCCTGCATATATACTTTAAAACTGTCATCCAGTGCTTCTTTAAAGCAAACGGCCTTTGCCGCGATTACATGCATCAGCGGTCCTCCCTGAATACCCGGAAATACTGCCTTATTAAAATTAAACTTCTTGGCATTCTCTTCACTGCAGAGAATCATGCCGCCGCGTGGTCCTCTTAAAGTCTTATGTGTAGTGGTCGTAACCACATCCGCATACGGAACCGGATTCATATGCAGTCCTGCTGCAACCAGACCTGCGATATGTGCCATATCCACCATCAGATATGCACCCACTTCGTCTGCAACTTCTCTGAACTTCTTAAAATCTATTTCTCTGGCATATGCACTGGCACCTGCCACAATCAGCTTTGGTTTAGATTCCAGAGCAATTCTTCTCAATTCATCATAATCTATAAATCCGTCATCATTTACGCCATAAGGTACTATATTAAAATAAGAACCGGAAATATTAACAGGACTTCCATGGGTCAAATGTCCGCCATGGGCAAGATTCATACCCATCACCGTATCCCCCGGTTTTACCATTGCAAAAAATGCCGCCAGATTTGCCTGAGCGCCGGAATGAGGCTGAACATTTGCATATCCGCATCCGAATAACTCCTTCGCTCTTTCGATTGCCAGCGTTTCAACAATATCTACATATTCACATCCGCCATAATAACGTTTGCCTGAATATCCTTCCGCATATTTATTGGTCAGATGGCTGCCCATAGCCGCCATAACCGCCTTGCTGACCAGATTCTCGGAAGCAATAAGTTCGATATGGGTTCTCTGTCTTTCCAATTCCTGTTCCATTGCTGCTGCAACTTCAGCATCAAAGGATTTTACTTCATCAAATGAAAACATGATGGTACCTCCGTTCCAATATATGTATTTTTATAATTTTCCTCAATAAGTATACCATAATAAAATCCTAAAGGGAACTGTTTTTTTATAAACTGTTTGGGTGGAATTATGGCAAGTGGTTGTACATTGTAGAAACGGACGCAGGTATGCGCGGTGCAGGCGGTCGGAATGTGACTACGGCAGCAAATCATTATCCATCTCATCAAACGTCGGATACGTAATAGCCGGTATATACTTATCTTTCAATATTTTCTTATGAAAGGCATCGAATTCCCTCAACGCCATAGGTTTTGCAAAAAAGAATCCCTGGGCATAGTCACATCCCAGTTCGCTGAGGTTCCCGGCCTGTTCAATGGTCTCCACACCTTCGGCAATTACATCCCTGTCCAGTTCTTTGGCCATGGCATGTATGTAGCGCACCAGTGTCAGACCTTCTTCGTTATCCAGATTTTTATTTAAAAACAGCCGGTCCATTTTAATAACGGATATGGGATAATCTTTTATGGCGTTCAGCGGTGCCTGATAACTTCCATAATTGTCGATACACAGCCGGAATCCCTCTTTATTTAACTCCAAAAGAACGTCTTTCATATTTTCCTTTGAATCCGAAAAGGAACGCTCGGCTATCTCTAACTGAATCATATTTTTCGGAATCCGGAACTGTTCTGCATAATTACATAAAGTTTCCACAAATCTCGGATGTTCAAAGTGAATCGGTGAAATATTAATGGATATGGGTATCGGTTCAATTTTATTGTCAATCCAGTGGCGGATGGTCTTAAACGCTTCCCGCCAGATATAATGGTCCAGTTTGATCATGAAATTATTTGCTTCAAACAACGGAATAAATTTAAACGGCGACAAGATACCTTTCTCCGGATGATCCCACCGGACCAGAGCCTCTGCTCCGATAATTTCATGGGTTCTTAAGTTTACCATAGGCTGTAAAAACATCACAAACTGGTGATGCTCCAGGGCATAATCCATTTCCGCACCCATTTGCTTGTCTTCCAGCAGTCTGGCTTCCAGCTCAGGCGTATAAAAGGCATAATTAACTGCAGAATCCGATTTTACGGTTCTCTTTGCCAGTTCCGCCAGATTTGCCATTTCTGATATTTCCTTGGAATTATCCTCTATCTTATAGATACCGAACGAAAAAAACAGCTTGGCATTGTTGGAGTATTCCCGAATTCCGTTGGTCAGCAGATCAACCAGATTGGTTAATTCATCCTCTTCATCAAAATTGGCAAATACCGCAAATAAATCCTCATGGATACGTCCATAGATATATCCCATTTTTAAAAGTTCCCGCATGGAATCCGCCACATAACATCTCACCCGGTCACATTCCTGAAGACCGTATAATATACGGATTTTATCCAGATTTTCAATTTCAAACACAATAACTCCAAAAAATGCTTCTGGAAATTCCTGAATCATCTTCCGGCAGTCCTCCGAAAATTTCGCCATATTCGGCAATTTTGTAATGGTATCATAATAAGCAATCTGCTGTAACTGCTTAATCTGCTCTTCTGGCGGCAGTTCTGCTTCAGCCGTCTCCATACCATTCACTTCCAAAGATTCCTGTTCGGAATTAAGTTCCATATCCGTATGTTCGTTTCGTTTTTTCTGTTTCTTTAAGCCCATCTTCATATATACCATCCTTTAGCTGATATACCGCATTTTCTTCCAAAACGGCTTAATGCCATATCAGGAGATATGCAATCATAATTTGTATTATTAACAGAATCGGCATACCCAGGACAAAGCCTGTATGCTTTGTCTTATGCCTGAAACATTTCATCCCCAGTATCGCTCCTGCACTGCCTAACAATATGGCACTCATAAACAGATTCTTTTCAGAAATTCTCCATTTATTATGCTTCGCTTTATACTTATCAATTCCCATCATGGAAAATGCCGCTCCATTGATGAAAATCAGATATATGATAAATAATTTCATAAATATCCTTCCCTTATTTTATATCTGCTACTGTAAAAATGAAATAGTCGGTTGCCACACGCTCTCCATCCACATACATGGCAGCTGTTAATCTGTAGTTTACGGTATCCGACTCTCCCGGAATGGAAAGCTTTGCCGGAATAACTACATAAGGTTCTCCTGCTCCGGTCAGTTTATCAATCATATAGTCCGCAGAAGCATCGTTTAAAACCAGATTGCTCCCGGTTCCATTCTGCAGCAGGGTTAATACCGGATAAGAGACTGAATCCGAAGCCATCGGCAGATATGCACCCAGTACTTCATCCTTTTTATAAAGCTGGAAGGTTATAACCGGCTGCTTGTTCGCCGCCAGTGCGCTGCTCAGTGTAGAATTTGCATTGATTTCAAAATCCAGGATTAGATTACCGGCCGCATCAACGAGATTCGGATTGTTTTTATTAAATGCCAGAGTATCTATACCATCCGTATTCAAACGGAATCCATACTCGGCAGTCGGTGTTACCTGTATATAATCTGATTTAATTAAATCCAGGGTATCATCCCCCATCGGGAAATCCTTATTTTTGGCTCTTACCAATTCCAGACAAATCCTATATCTGCCCTCCGGTATATGTTCCATCTTGGCAAATGTAAAGTCTAAACTCATATTTATATCCGTTATGGTATTTCCCTTTATATCAATCAGACGGAAACCGTCGGTATTAGCGCCATCTTTGTAATAATAGATGGATGACAGGTTTTTTGCCGCCTCATATACGGAATCTGCATCCGAACCAAGTTTTATTCTGGTTCCCGAAGGAAGCATTATCTTATCTCCATTTTCATTTTCCAGATAAATTGCTACTTCCAGAAATTTATCCCTATTTATATAGTCAAATTCACGAAGTATAGACCAATAGGTATCCGATGCCCGGTCACTAAAAGAAGCCGTTAAGGACAACTGGCTGTTCTTATTTATTTCACCAGTTGTAGATACGGAATCGTCTACAAAACTTATGGTACGGCCGTTATAAGTGGATAGTGTATTGTAACATCTGTATTTCACATAAAATACTTCTTTATTTTCTATAAATTCCGTCTGACCGGATTCCACTCCACTCATAAGCGTCGGCGACATCTGACTTTCCGGACCGATCTGCTCTACATTACTACAGTCTACAAAAACAAAATACCGTTCCACACCTCTGTTATATTTCAAAAACTTTCTGCCATTGACATACAAGGTAGTATATGTCCGATATTCCGGTAATTCTTTCAGACTTCTGATGTTTCTTTCCTTATAATTATTTCCGTTCTCATCTTTAAAACTTGTTAATGGTACAAAATCCATAACCGAATTTACTTCATAGTAATATGCTTTTGGATTATTGTCATCGGTTACATCCAGCAGTGTCAGCTTGGTTCCAATCGGAATATTCGGGTCCGGCGATTCATATAACCGGAAACCTTTATACATATAGACATCTTCTTCAAATTCCAAACGGTTTGAACTATACATATACTCTACATATACACTGTAAGAACTATCCTTTGTGGTCCTTAATACATCACTGGAGGTTCTTTCAATTGCACGCATGATATCCAGATTATATTCTTCTCCGATTGTCAATTTTGAGTACACATCCACATTTATCATATTACTTACAAAAAACGGGATACGAATAGTGTCTGTATATCTGTTGTTTCCAATACCATAGGTCACTTCAATCAGAGAATATGTGCCCGGTACATAGTTTCCATTGATATCATATTTCTCAACAGTATCATATTTATTATTATTGGTAATAATAAAGTTTCCACCCTTATATTCAATGGATACGGACGGTATTGCATTCGGCACTGCCGTTACCACTCCATTGCTAACCTGCATCTGTGTTACTTTTACAGATATATGATCATTAATACCGTCATTCAGTTTACCGGTTCCGTTGGTCAGTGAAGATAACAGGCTGTTTAATACTACGTCAATACTTCCCGCATCACTGGACCATTTTACCATAGTGTTATCCATTTCCGGCGTATCCGGAATCAAATCGATGGATTCTCTGATCTCTTCTCCGGTTTCACCATCAATAATTCCGGTTCCCTTGGTAAACACATCCTCCTCCAGACATTCGGCATATCTGGTAATCGGTCTTCCGGATTCATCTTCAGTCTCCCGGTCAATTCCGTATTTCTGTTCTGCCTCTTCCAAATCCTTAAAATCATTGTAATAAATATAGAAACATCTTCCGGAACCACTTGCACAATTCCATATTTTATCTGTAGTGGCAGCCGTAAACCCTTCACTGTCCTGGTCCTCCAGAGTAAGAATTGTAAGCTCACTTAATCCGGAATGAACACCAACAACTTTTCCCAAATTAATGTTTGCAGCTTCTCCAAAGAATTCATTATCCCTTACCATAACATTATGTAATGCAACATAATAACTGCTTGTGCTGCCAGGTGTAGCCAGATTTCCTATAATGCCTCCGACTCCGGAGCCTGATGTACTGTGGGAAATCAGTGTACAATCAGAAGATTTAAGATTTTCTGCTGCAATATTAACACCATACGACGCTGAAGTTATTCCCAGCATACCTCCCACACTTCCCTTTTGAGACTCTAGTGTTGTATGAATAACACCGCAATTATTAAAGGTCATCTGAGAACTGTATCCTACTAATCCACCGATGGCATTCGCTCCTGCAGTATAGATTTGCACAGATTTGTTATCCGTTGCCGCCTCATCGCCAACCATACAGTTTTTAAAAGAAAGATATGTACCGCTATTCCATACCGCATATCCCAGAATTCCTCCGATATGACCGCCGCTTGAATGTTTCTGTGTAAGCTTCATATCTTTAATATTAATACCGTCAAAGGTATAATATCCATAGGTATAATATCCCACAACACTGCCTAAATGACCGGTGCAGTTACTTTCAATGGAACCGGACATCGTAAAGTTTTTAATTAAAAGCGGTGCTTTGGAATTATCACTGGAACCGGTATTCAGATTATTAAAAAGACCTGCATCCCACGTTACATTCATATCCACAAGAATGGTTTTATTATTTCCGTCAAAGTCCGCTGCAAAGTTGCAGGCAGGTCTGGTGTTGGTTGCCAAGGAAGTAGGATCGCCGATTCCTCTGAAGGACATACCGAATTGGCTCATATCATAAACATCCGTATCCTTTGTCAGCTTATATGTGGTCCGGTAATTTCTTGAAGTTCTTACTGTACTTGCAAAACCATTCAGCATACTGCAGCCGTTAAATATTGTATCCTTATATCCGTTTGACAGCGCCGTAAAATCAAAATACCGGAATACATATGGGCAATTATATAAATCCGACAAATCTGTTTCGCCTTCGTTTTGCATCCATTCTGCAAAATCTTCATCTATCTTCTGACAGGAAGCTTTAATACAATATGGTATAATGCTATTATACTGATTATAACTACTCATGGAACCGCTTGCCAGTGCAATGGAATATAACAATAACTGACCTTCATTTTCCAATTCGCATATCAAAGCCCCGTCGCCGCTGTCCGGCACCACTTTAATCCTGCCAATGGTATCAAAATATGACTGATTATAGATATCTCTGGTTCTGCTGGCTGAGATTCCATATTCGTTATAATAATTTAAGTCCTCCACCCGGCAGATCCGCTTATCTCCCTCTGTGGTTATAACGCCTTTCGAATCAATTGCTACCCGGGTTTCCGGCACCCTGTCATCCTCATTCCGGTACATGATAAATGCACCGTTAACGGCTCCTGCGATTGCCGAAATATTTCTTCCATAAGTATCATTGTAATTCGGCAGACTCATGGCATCCGAATATCCGATTCTGAAATTTTTAAATGTATTTTCATTGATTCCTGATACCGTCAGCGTTCCGTATCTCAGATATCCTACATAACCGCCTACAATTACATTTGTACCAACATTGTTGGTTCTCAGTTTTATATTATTTTCTATGGTGACATTATCAATTACATTGTCACCTCCAAGTACGCAAGCAGCTAACATTCCCACATAGACGTCACCCGTGTTATTGACCAGTAACGGCTTGTCTCCTGATTTTATTGTCAGGTCACTTACCTTAAATCCCTGTCCGTAAGTAATCAATCCATACATATTGATATAGCTGGAATGACAATCACCGTAGGTTATGGTATGACCATTACCGTCTATGGAACCAGCAAACGGATAATCCGCGATTCCAAGTCCGAAAAAGTCTCCTGCAGCCTGCTCATATCCTTTCGGCGGATTTGAAAAATCCAGATCTGCCTCTAATTTATAATAGGATTTCATAAGCTGGGACAGTGAATCCAGAGCATTATCCCTGTTTCTATAGAGAAGATTACTGTTATCTGCCCAGCTCTCCGGATAATATTCCTGATATCCGTTCAGAGTACCGTCAGATGAAACATAATTATTCTCCGTACTTTCTCCTACATACCATTCCTTATAAGACGGATAATCTCCCTTGGAACGGGTAAACAGTCCCAAAGCCGTTAGCTGTCCGATATTTTCGATGATATACGGGTCTTCCTTTGTGCCTTTACCTTTGGTAATATTGGACGTTAAAGGATTGACATCAACTGCCAGCAATTTATAGGCATATTTCTGATGTTCCAGTACTTCAGGATTTGCCATTGTCCGGTTTCCTTCGCCATCGGGTAGTCCCGGCGTCACCACATCCGTACCTTCATCATACCAGTATATGGAAATCCCTTCTTTTAAATAATAAAAGAAATAACCATACTTGAATCCGTATCCGTCTGCATGATACTGGGTCTCTACTTCGTTTTCCGGATGTTCATTATCAATGGCAGCATTTAAATCAATATGACGAAATATCGTTTTGGAATTTGTTCCGGCCTGATAACCAATCAGAGCATCACATTTGACTTTGCTTCCCGGCAGAATCCGGACATTATTAACATTTATCTCACTTCTGATAACAGACTCTATCATTAAACCGGCCCCGTAAGTGGAAGTGGTTGCAGTTGCGGTTCTGGTAATAATGTTTGTATCTCCGTAATCAATATTGCTGATATTCACTGTCGCATCCATTACGGCGTCATAGTTATTGGTTCTGGAGATTAAAGCTCCTCCTCCGGTACCCCCTATACATTCGGAAGAAAATACTCCGTCCAGCATGATATTATTAATGGTTACAATCCCTTTTTGATAGCCATTATAAATTCCTCCGGTAATTCCGGCAAACAAAGAAGCATGCATATTTCTATGTGCCTGACCATTATAAAAATTTGGAGAATCCCATGTACCTGTACGTATGGCACCGTTTGCTATGGTATCCGCCGCAAAATGTATCTGCGGTTTATACGCATTGGCTGTTTCCATACTGACAGATGACGAACCGCCGGACAAAGTCGAAATTGCATTGACACAGACTGCTTTTATCTGTGCTTCCGTCGGATTTGTGTTGCCATTATCCGCATAATAACGATAGGCATCAAAGCCGTAATACTTTCCGTTGTTAACGATTGCAGGATAATAGGAATATCCCGTTAAATCCATACTCTTTGCAAAAACAAAATATCCCTCTCCGACTCTTTGAATCAGGGCGGAACGCTGTAATCCGGGACGTCCGTTTTTCTCCGCCTCAGTCAGTGTACTCTCCATATCGGCAAAATATTTCAGCCAGTAATCCCTTCTGCCATAAATGGTATTATAAAAAGCTGCCATAATATCCAGCTTTGCTTCCGAATCAATGATAAACGGGTCCGTTTTGGTTCCCGTTCCGTGAATCAGGGAATTTCCCATATTGTCTTCCGTTGAATAAGATAATCTTGCTCCATGATAGATTCCATAATCAACCGTACCGGTAAGATTTGTGTATCTGAACTTATTTTTATATGTATTTACAGCCGAATATGGATTTCCTTCCTCATCATTTCCTTCAAAGCACAGATAACCATAATATTGCGTCCGGTTATTATAATACCAGATATAATTAACCGCACCTTCCGTTACCCATGGATAACTTCTATTCAGTTTCATAACACAGTTATCCGATGAAAAATTCCGGATTTTTACCTGTCCGTAATTCTCATACATTAAAGTAGAAATCCATGTATTAGTTGGTGAAGACGGTTTTATCATAGTAATATTTTCATAGGTTATTCCGTCAAAATCCAGAATGGCATCGGAACGATAGAGGAACAGAGCGCCATAACCTCCTCCAAGATTATATTCTATATTTTCAAACGTGATATTTTTCAATGAACCTTCCAATGCCCATGTATTTCCTAAAAGCCCTGTTTCCTGATAATTAGTATTGATAGAATTATCAAACATGGTATTTCGAATGGTAATATTATCCGCATTCATTTTTAAGCGGTTAACAAAATTTACTGCGATTCCGTCTATCATGTAAGAATCCGATGCATTAGTATTGTTAGCCACATAGGCGATCATTGCGGATAACATACAGTTCCCCTGTCCGGTATTTACAATATTTCCTTCAAACTGGAAATTTTCTATATTCACTTCACAGGGATTCCCTGTCTTATTACTGGTATTGTATATACGGCCGGCAAGCGCTCCGCCGTATGCGCCGTTACTATTGGCAGATAATTTTCCGTTAAATGTAATATCCTTAAAATTTAACCGCACCGGAGTATTGTTTGTCGTAACGTTATGAAGCTGCGCTTCTCCCACCAGTCCGGTAATAAGACCGCTAGTCCGTGCATTTGCTTCCAGATTCAGATTCATATGAATATTTTCAAATGTATAGCCGGAATAATTCGTATTTCCCTCTGTAATCACATAAATAAGACCGGAAATACCGCCTCTGGCAGTTATGTTTCCATATAAATTAAAATTCTTAAATACTCTTTCCTGGGAAACACCATTCTTTAAATATCCGGTTGCGTAAATAAATAAGGCAACACCTGCCTGATTGGTGTCCGTTTCCTGTGTGATGGTGGGATATTCACCATTGGCATAAGTACCCTTCTTTCCCTCCAAACAACCGTAAAAAGCACAGGAAGTATCTCTGTTTAACCGGATAATTCCCTTTTCTCCCAGATTCACATCATTGGTTACCATATAATATGCACCTTTTATATACTGCATAATACCGGCAATGGTATTTCTTGTCGGAGCCTCAGATACATCAAACCATGTCTGGTAATTGCTTCCGTCACTCCATGTTCCATATAAACCCTGAGTCATTAATAATACAGATAATCTCTGAAAGTCCTCTGCACTTGTTAACAGATACGGATCCGCTTCCGTTCCTTTACCGCTGATGGTAATGTTATGATCAAAAAAGCTGTCCTCCGTATTTTTAAATATCTGGGTTGCATATTCAATCTGATTATCCTTATCCAGGTCAGAGCAATTGGCCATATTAACATCCGTCGGTTTCTGTATAACGGTAGACGGCGTGGCATATATCAGACTGTATGCTGCCGATCCAACCAGATAACCTCTGTAATAATTGGCATGGGAACCTGTAACCTTCAATAAATCCAATACATTAAAATTACCGTTCATCCGTACTTTAACCCTGTGGGATACATGACCGATCAATCCGCCGGAACCCATTTTTACATTTGATATGGTTCCTGCAACTTTACAGTTTCCATTTAAATTGACATTAATATAGAAGGACTGATTCTGTGAAGTAACATCACCAATCATTCCTCCGGAATATCCCGGATAATTTGTTAAAATTTTTCCGTTTGCCAAAGCGGTTCCATAATTTGTGCCGGCTGTACCTTCTGCCTGTATCTCTGCATCTACTGTTACGGTATTGATATTTAATGTCACATTCTGCTTGTTTCCTACTACCGTTCCGATAACACCGGCTGTGGATTTATTGCCGCCGCTGATATTAGCATGAATAACACTGACATTTGTTATATTGGTTTCTGAATCTGCATCATTAAGATAAACAATAGATGCCAAGGCACCTACCGATACATTACTACCCATAACTTCCGTTATTTTTGAAGTACCAATTTTTCCAATCAGGGTAACCTGATGAATATTGGCTCCATCACCAAGAAAACAAAATAAAGAAGTATCCATTCGAAGGGTAATACCTTTAAAGTCAATATCCCCTTTAAATGGATAAGAAAAGTTCTGTCCTATACCTTTAAATACAGTTCTGCTTTCATCTTCCAGAATAAGCGTTCCAACCAGTGACAGATTATATGCGATACCGGACTCGGAACCTTCTTCGTCATCCTCTTCATCCTCTGAATAATAAAAAGTGTTGGCGGTTACCGTATCCCCCACTCTGAAATACATCCCTTCACATGTGTGATTCTTGGAATATTCCTGCAGTGTAATAAAATCATCCACACTGTCAAGAATATATGGATTATCCACGGAATGTTCTTCTGCAGGTTTCAATAAATTCAAATTAATAGGTTCTTCTTCTGCCTTGATATTGTCACTTAGTACGGCGATACCGATAGCTGATAACATTAGCAGCAACATAATAAATGCCTTCGAATGACTCAATAAAAAATGATTCAATTGTTTTTTTCTTCTCTGTACCATATCCATTCACTCCTACAATCAAACATCTAATTAACTACTTCTGCATATACCAGATTTCCTTGTTCCAGCGGCGCCGGATTTAAATCCCAAAGATAAACACCGTTAGCGTTTTTCCATATTTCATCACCGGCCTCGATTCCCTTTCGTTTATGAAATACAATTTCAAACGAGGAATATGCCAGTGCATCAAAATACAAATGACCGGTATCGTTGTCATCAAGAATAATGGTATTCTTGCAATCCTCTATCTTCTCATAGTTCTGTAATACTTCTTCTACCGTTTTCTTCGCAAATATTTCCGCCAGTTTTTTATCAAATGCATTGATTTCCAATTTTGCATTATCCCATGTCAGGTGAATTTTCTCCGTTGCCAACGTTATATCCGTATTTTCAAATTCATCATTATTTATTTCATTCGCCGTATTGATATAATAAATCAGACCATATGCCCTGCCGTTATCCGTATTCGCATCGGACGCCGGCTCAAATCCCTGCTCTGCAATAAAATCCGTAAACGGTGAATACTGCAGGGTTACTTTTGTGGATAATTCCGCATAATACGGAGACTCCACCGTATTTACCTTCAGCAGTACCGTGACATCATGGGTAATGGGAACCGCCGGATTCTTGCTGACAATGGATAACTTATACTGATTTGCAATATAGGAATCCACGCCTCCGTCCAACACTCCGTCCAGCTCTGCGGTCTCGGTTCCGTTTACGATTTTGTAAACACTGACTTCCACCAGATTCCTGTCATTTCCCAATATCTCATATGAAAAATGATATTTAACCTTCTGGTCTTTATTATTAAACAACAACGGATTATCATAATTTCTAATATTGAACATAAAACTTTTCTTTAACATTCCATCCCAGCCATGCATGACATATTCTGAAACGGTACCGTCATATGCGGCTTCATTCAAATAATCACTGGTAAAATAAAAACTGTTTGCACCAATGACATTCCCTGCACTATCACTTGTAACATATTTGGCATTCACCACATAAAAATATGAAATGCACACGAAAACCACAGCCGCAGTAAATACCGCCGAAATCCGTATGCTTGTCCTCTTATGATTTCTTATAAAGTGATAAATATCCTTTGTTTTTTCTTTCATTGACATTGCAATCCCGCCTTACCGTCTGACTAATTATTTTTTAGTGGATTATGCTCGTAAGCATTTATATTGATATATAAAAAATCAAGTTCCTTCACATATCTAAAATCCGCTGATTCATCATTCTTTGGCCATATAATTTTTAATGTATACTTATGACTGATAACTTTGTCCGAATCTTCGGAAGATGTTTTTAAAGTAAATAATTTCCCGGAATTGTCGTTCGCATAATTCATATAAACTCCGGTATTATTATATTTTTCTCCCGTTTCCGTAATATCGGAAGGTTTTATTTTCTTACCCGCTTCATCATACAGTTCATAAATCAATGGAATATTATTGGTATGTACAATCTGTATTGTGTAGTCCATGGATACATCCGAGTATAACTTTTTCTCTTCATTGCCATTGGTAACAAAAAATACTACATTCTTGGTATCCCCCGGATTCAGATCCGCCAGTAAAAGTTCCTGTGTCAGAGTTGTTTCTTTACCGGTTCCTACCAGTTCCATATGATAAGCTGCGATATTGTCACCACTCAATACCGTTTCTGTATTTTCTTCTTTATAAAACTTAGCAACGGCAATGACTGTAAAAGATATTATTAACATAACACTGAAGGACACAGCCAGCATCTTCCGATTTTTATTTGATTTGGTACCGTTTTTCTTTGTCATCGTTATAATTTCTCCCACCTTTCAAAACACGCCGCTACCTGTTTTACGGTTCTTCCTGAACACCATATGCAGTAATTCCGATATTTCCTGATATATAATTTCTATTTTCACTGATCAGATTATCTTCTTCATCATATTGTTTTAAATATTCTTTAATTTCTTTTTCATCTACGATAGTATCCGGCATGATCTCACTGCCGTCATACGGCCATTTCCAATATAATACAATCTTTTTTTCTTCATTCTGCTTCAATGTTCCGGTAAATGGCTCCTTTTCTGATATTTCCGTCTGATAGGTGTCATCCGTGTAAAATACAATATGTTTTTTCAGGATATCGGAATAGTCGTGCTTGTCATCTACTTTCATGGATAATTTTGATTTATCCACATAAACTCTGTATGCCGTTACCACATCCGTAGTAGTCTTAATATAAAACTCTATGGTTCCGGTGGTTCCCGGCGCCATTTTTCCTTTTTTTACATTTAAAACATCATCCACTTTAAAGTCCAGTGTTTCGTTGGGGCGAATCGGAGAACCACCGGATGTCTTTGATATAAGAAAATCCCATTCCGATATTTTACCGCCGAAACTGTTCACAGAAGCAGTCCTTGACAATACAAACCATGCAATCGTTGCCGATATTAGCATTATGACAAGGATAGCCATGGATATCAGCATCATAACATGCTTCTGGTTAAATATTTTTTTTACCTTTTCTTTTAAATGCATCATTTCCGACCTCCCTGCTCTTCTCTGTTCTCAATAGATTCTATTTCCGTTTCATCTTCAAATATAATTCTGAAGATTGAAACTATACTGCTTACCATACAAAGCAGAATCGGCATCATAACTACAATAAAATATATCTTCCGGTTGGATAATAAGGAAAGACCTTTTGTCAGTAGTTCTCCAAATGCCAGCTCCCCGCAGTATTTTCCAATAATATTCTTTTCTTTTACGGTGTAGACATCTTCTCCGCTGTTGGCATCCCCTTTGGTGTGAAATATGGGATTATCATTCTCATCCATTTCAATGCTCACAATCCTGTGAGTATTTAAATATCCGTATATATACGGGTCTTCCGAATGAAAGGTTATGATATCCCCCACCTTCAGCCGGTCTGCATCTACGCTTTTTACAACTATACAATCACCTTCATCAATCACCGGCGTCATACTGGTACTGATAACTCTTAAAAAATGATAGCCGAACAGATTGGGAACCTGTCCGTAATATACCGTAAAAAAGATATAACCGAATGTAAGCATAAATGCTACAAACAATATGTCGACACACAAATGAAATATTTTAAAAAACCTTTTTTTCATGTTTTATTTCTAAACCTTGCAAACCAGCCCGTTTTTTTAGCCGGTCTGTCATTTTGATCCGTTCCGGTTCCAGAATCTGCTCTGTTATTACCGGTATCATTTTCTACGTTTGCAGAAGCTTCCGCTTCTGCTTTTTCCGCAGCCATTCGTTCCTCCAGCGCTTTCTGCTGTTTCAGTCTGCGCTGCTCTTCCTGCTCTTTCTGCATCTGTTTCTTCTTTTGGTTTTTCGCTTTCCGAAGTCTGTCTTTTTCCCGTTTTGTCAGCGTGCTTCTGGAAACTTCCGTTTCTTCTTTTGCAGTGGTTTCCTGTTTTTGTGCATTTAAGAATGTATTCCAGCTGTCCAGGGAATTTTCTTCTTCTGCCCTAATCTTACCTTCTGCCCTTGTCTTAATCTCTTCTGCCTTTTTCATAATTTCACGCTTTTCAGACTGGGCTTTTACCAGCTCTGACAGAAGAAGCTGTTTTAAATCGGATTCGGATATATCATATTCATACACCAGCTCCTTTACAAACTGCTGGATATAATTAACCGTATATTCCTTAGGTTTCAACCCTTTGTCAAGCTTCAGTATATCTTTATTTGTCATATGTTCCCGAAGGATTACATAATTCAGAAGCATAAAATTATAAATATCTGCTTCAAACTTTCTGTTTATTACCGGATCCTGTTCGATCAGTTCCACCTTATATCCGATACGCTCATAGGAATGAATGAAATTCCACAAATTATAACATTCTTTATAATGAACATTCTTGGCTATGGCATTGGTTTTTACCACCGGGTGTTTTACAAGGGGATAAGGCATCATGGAAAGCATAAAACCCGAGGATGCCATATCATTCACCTGCCTGTGCAGAGAAGATACCCGGTTGAATATATTCATGTTATCTTTGTCATTAGACATATCCGTCTGCTTTTCCCGGATACGCATTTCCAATTTATATGTGACAACTTCCGAATAATTATCAATGGTACCGTCAATATCCAGTTTGACACCGTCTTCATTTTTGCTCCGCTCAAAGATTACCTCCGCACGTTTGTTCACAAAGTCCCTTAATTCCTTCAGCAATGTGTTAATAAAGCGGTTCTCATAGGTATTCAGACTTTCTTCCTTAAATATATTCAACACCTTATTGGGCTCCACCATTCCGTCCGGTTTTATTCTGTCAACCATCTCCGAATGCTGCGCCATATGACGGATGGATTCCACCGTAAACTTTTTTGCAACCGCTACACTGACGATCTGTCTGTCCTCCTCAATAAATGTTCTTGGATGGTCAATGACATACTGAATATGCGGAAGGGCTGTTTCAATTGCCGTTACCCACTCTTCATCAATTTCTTTCAATAATTTACGATTGAAAAATTTACTGTACACGGTTCCGGTATCCAACAGATTATAATAATATTTATAAAACGGATTATCTTTTGCAGTATCTACAAAATTTTCTTGAAATCTTTTATAAAGTTCTTCTGTTACATTTTCCAAGCCTATCTCCATGCCTTTCTCTATGTGTCTGTATTTCAAACCGGCACAAACACTTCCTGCCTGTCCCCGGGGGTCTCACTTATACCAGTTTTTTCAGCCTCAATAAGTATTCCTTGCTTATATTCATATTTTCATATCCAAATGTGTCATTTAAAAATGCAATAAAACCATCGACCTCATCCCGAATATATCCAAGATTTAAAGAACTGAATTTCCTTAATATTTTTTTCGCCAGCATAAAATCAATGGCATCTATTTCCGTACCTCCGCAGGCAACATAACATGGAACAAAATCATAAATCTGTTTTAAGATACGGTTACCAAAGGTCATTCTGAAATGTTTAATGACATAGTCGTCCACTTCTCCCAGTTTTGCTTTGTTAATCTCTGACATTGAATATTTTACTTTAGCTTTTTCAAACAGTTCTTCCACATGCCGATATGTTACATGCATTGGCTCCGTATTCGGTGCATCAAACCTTGCCGCTTTTGTATCCAGATCGATTGGAATGGCTCTGTCATATACCTTATCTGCCACGGCAAATGTAGAATCGTCATTATTAATGGTTCCGATATACCATACATTTGGAGAAATAAAAAGTTTGCCCTCTCTCAGTTTCTCCGGGTCATTCGGCCAGACAGAGGAAACAATACTGATCTCCCGCTCTTCCACCCGGGGCATTTCCAAAATTGACAGCATCTCCGCAAAGTAATATTCCACTCTGGCAATATTCATTTCATCCAGTACGATTACCTGCATATCTTCATAATAATTTGCCTCATAAATCGTCTTTAAAAATTCGGTTTCATTAAATTTCTTTGTAAATTCATTAAAATATCCGAATAATTCCGTACGGTCTCTCCAAGCCGGCTGAACCGGACAGATAACGGACGGCCTGCAGATATACTGTCCGAATGCATATGCAAGGGATGTTTTACCGGTACCGGAAATACCCTGTAAAATAATCATCTTTGTGGCTCCTAATGCCGCTATAAAAAACTTAATCAGGTCCAGATCGTAATATAATCCCAGTTTGGATGCCGAAAAGTTTCGGAAATCCTTACACATATCTTCCAGACTGATATCATTATTATATTCCGGTTTCTGATATTTCTCGGACTGATAATAACGGTCCACCAGTGTCAGACGGTTAAATCTCATATTGGTGTCATCTTCGGCACTTTCAACCACGACTTTGATCGGATCATCATCATCCAGGTTAACCAGTACGCCGTCACTCAGATCGGAATTTTCAGAGTTTAAATCTCCCTCGGAAACCGGTAATAAATCCCGATTAACTTCCATTCCCAGGTTGGAAACCTGTAATGCCAGTATCTTATCTCTTTCATAACTCAATTTATACATTTCATGATTTAATCTGGTTATTTCATCTTTTAATTCTTCATTTTCTTTTATCGGCTGTTTAAATTTCAGAAATCTCCGTATGAGCCTGTAAAGTAAGTATCCCAGCAAAACCAGAACTACAAGCATTATCAGGGTTGCGATAACAAACATGACCCATCCCGGAACACCAAATTTCTCTTTATAAGACACAAAAATCTTGTAATAGAATGAAACATTGAATAATTCCACAATTCCAACCAGAAGATTTTTGATGATTGACCAGATATTTCTGCCAATCGCGCAGATCAGATCATAATAGTAATTAAAAAATGCGTTCATATCTTGTCCTGCTTTCTCTTAGTATTTATTTTTAATTAACTCATATCTGTACTGATAAACCGGATCTGGGCATTGATCAGATTGCCCATAATGGCATTAATACAATCCGGATCCGCACCTTCCAGCCAAACGGTCATGGTCACCGGTACTGCAGTGTTTACCGGTATCCTGAATAATTCATCAGATGTAATTTTATCATAAGTGCCGCTGCCGGCTGCCGCAAACATAAAATTGGATGACGACTGTTTCATTGTGGAAACATTTGCAAATCCCGATAAAGCGGTCTGCGCCGTTCTTCCCGGAACCTGTGCATCCGCATTCGGCTCAAGAATAACCGTTTTTCCGTTACAGGTAAAACTAACCCGAATCGCCTCTGCCGCATGATTGGCATCCGCGTTTGTTATTTTCGTTCCCTGTGTCGTTCCATGAGGCGCCGCCAACCGGACGTCAACTTCCGATAATGAAACGGACGATTCCGTTGTTGCTCTCAAATAAAACGTCTTCTGAATCACATAACCGCCGTTTGCTTCCGTCTTATTGCTTATATCTGTAAGCTGGACTCCCGACAGAGCAGAAGGTTCAATGCCGGACACCATGCCGTCCGGTCCGTATACCGGCTTATAAAACTGGGTGCCGTTCAGAGTTGTGATCGGTTTCAGACAACTCTGCGCCGGAACATCCAAAGTAATCGTATCACCAAAATTTCCGTTCTGTGTATTGCATATCTGAAGGCTTCCGCTGGTTCCTGCCTTTAAAGTCAGCTGGCTTACCTGCGGTGAATTGGTCAGTGCAAACCATGCATATGTAGCCGTTGTAAATAGAGCCACACTGGACAATACCGTAACGATACTGGTAATGATTTTCTGTTTCTTTGATTTCTTATTCTCATTTTTTAATTTTCGATTGAACATAAGCATTTCCTTTCCGTTTATTTATTCTTCCGTTTCTTCTTCCACATCTATAATACTGAAACTCATTCTCAGTTCAATGAATCCGCCTTTAATGGCATCCACGCAATCCGGGTCTTCTCCTTCCAGCCATATGACAACCGTATACCGGTCATACTCTTTTGGCTTTACATCTGTGACAATCCCCCTTGTGATCAGGGAATCGGACATAAACGGATTCGCCCGCAGTTCATATAAACCATCGATATCCAGAATCCCCAAACGCTCAATATCGGCATTTGTCAGATATCCTCTGTCCTCTTCGCTTAATAAAACACTTTGTTTTACGGTTTCATCCGCCTGCTCCATAATCGGATATTTCAGATATGCATATTGCCGCTCCGGCGTTTTATCTGCCCGCTCCTTTGCATATATCTGCTGTTTTCCATTTTTGAACAGCATAATCCATGCTGCTTCCTCTACCCCTTTACTGCTGTCTCCGACAGACAAATTATATTCATAACTGATTATTTCTTTTCCTTCGTTACGTACGTAAAATGTATAAGCCACATAATTCTTTCCGTTATGTGTTCCTTCATATTGGTCAATATCCAAAGGGATATCCGCTATATTAATATTGTTGCATTCCTTCAGTGCACTACCGAAAAGCTTTACTCTTAAATCATTAAATTTTTCTGTAGTGGAAAGATATACCCCTTTCTTTTGAAGCGAGGGGTCTATGGTAACAACAAAATTGCCTAAATGATGATAAAAAATTGCAATTACAAATAATATTCCTATCAGCACCAGACATACCCGGATAATCTTCTTAACGGAATTTCTTCGGAATACATTCCGGATTCCCAGCCCCACTTCTTTAAACCAATACTTCATACGTAACAGAATGGTCAGTGCCTGCTCCATCATATCACCCATTCCTGTCTATATATTTTATTTTTGCAGAACTTCCTGCCTGCAGAGACCGTTGTGCCAATCCTGCTTTCTGAATTTTCCGGCACAATTTATCAGTACTTCTACCAGCTCCGGCTGAAACTGTTTTCCTGATTCCTCCGCTATTTTTTTAATAATTTCCGAATTTCCTTCGTTTCTGCCATAAGGATACTTTATCACCAGATGATCATAACTGTCCGCAACCGCGCAGATTCTCGCGGCAAAAGGAATCGATTCACCTTTCAGTCCCTTCGGATATCCGCTGCCATCATAATTTTCATGATGATAAATGGCACATTCCATGGCTTTTTTATAAACGAAGTCCGAAAAATCGTGATAAATGACCCGCTCAAAAGCTTCTTTTGCCAGGTCAACATGTTCCCTGATCTCTTCATCTGTTCCATACAGCTCCCACGGAACAAAAGCATATCCCAGGTCATGGTATCGGAATACCTCATGGGTATGCTGATAAAATTCTCTGTCTATGCTTTTTAAAAAGCGTATGTCACGCTCTATGTACTGGGTCATAATCTCACAATATGATACAACTCTCTGCATATGCAGTCTTAATTTTATCGGTATCAGCCCATACACTGCATCCAATGTAAGATATTCATAGATTTTGCCAGATTTAACTTTACTTTTATCTTCCGTGATCATATTACTACCATACCTTTCAAATGAAAAAAGGGGGAAATTGTGAATATAGTGTTATTCATACTTACAATACTACAATTATTCTACAACAGAATTCGACATAATACAAGATTTTTCGCTTTAATTAACATAATATTAATTTTTTTTACCAATGTTTTATATATTATCTCAGAACAGATGCACTTATGCTGCCCCGGACCGGACAGACAAACAGGGCTTCCGGCAGGCCAGATATGCCGGAAACCCTGTTTCTATTCCATGAATCACTCTTCATGGTAAGTGGACTGCAGATACAACTCCTCTAATTGTTTTTCATCAACTACATTCGGTGCATCCGTCATCAGACAGGAGGCATCCTTTACTTTCGGGAATGCTATGGTATCCCGGATACTGTCTTCTTTTGTCATATGCATAACCAGCCGGTCCAGTCCGAAGGCCAGTCCTGCATGAGGCGGTACCCCGTACTTAAATGCATTCAGCAGAAATCCGAACCTCTCATATGCACTTTCCTTTGTAAATCCCAAAACTTCAAACATCTTTTCCTGAACTTCACTCTGGTGGATTCTTACACTGCCGCCTCCAAGTTCCGTTCCGTTTAAGACGATATCATAAGCTTTCGCCCTGACTGCTCCCGGATTGGTATCCAGCAGTTCCAGATCCTCTTCCATCGGCATGGTGAACGGATGATGCATTGCCACATACCGCTCCTGTTCCTCTGAATATTCCAGAAGCGGAAATTCCGTTACCCACAGGAAATGATAGGTATCTTTGTCCGTCAGTTCCAGATTCTTAGCCAGTTCACAGCGCAGGGCTCCCAGTACGTCATAAACCACTTTATTTTTATCCGCCGCAAATAACAGTAAATCTCCCGGCTTGCCTTCCAGCCGCTGAACAATGGCAGACAATTCCTCTTTCGTCATAAACTTTGCAAAGGAGGATTTATAGGTCCCGTCCTCATTGACTGCCAGATATGCCAGTCCTTTTGCCCCATAGGTTTTGGCAAATTCTACCAGAGCATCAATCTTCTTCCTTGGCATATTTCCCTGTCCCTCTGCATTTATGGCACGAACGGAACCGCCGCTTTCAACGGCTCCGGTAAATACGGAAAATCCGCAGTTCTTTACCACATCCGAAATATCCTTTAATTCCATTCCAAATCTGGTATCCGGCTTATCGGAACCATACCGGTCCATGGCTTCCTGCCAGGTAATCCTCCGGAACGGAGTCTGAATCTCTATTCCCAGAATATCCTTCCAAAGCCTTGCCAGCAGCCGCTCATTCACATCAATAACATCATCAGTATCTACAAAAGACAACTCCATATCAATCTGTGTAAACTCCGGCTGACGGTCTGCCCGCAGGTCTTCATCCCGGAAGCATTTTGCAATCTGCATATATCTGTCATATCCCGAACACATCAATAACTGCTTAAATAACTGAGGTGACTGGGGCAACGCATAATAATTGCCCGGGTGAACACGGCTTGGCACCAGATAATCCCTGGCTCCTTCCGGTGTACTTTTGGTCAGCATTGGCGTTTCAATTTCCAAAAATCCTTCTTCTGCCAGAAACGAACGCACCAGTGTAGTCAAATCACTTCTTAACTTCAGATTTCTCTGCAGACGCGGCTTTCTCAAATCCAGATACCGGTATTTTAATCTTAAATCGTCCTTTACCGCTACGCCGTCCTCAATCGGAAACGGCGGTGTCAGCGCTTCCGAAAGAATCCGCAGGGAGGTTGCCCGTATTTCAATATCTCCGGTTTCCAGATTTTCATTTATGGCGCCTTCTCGTTTCTGCACCCTGCCCTCTACGGCTATTACAAATTCATTTCTAAGGGTTTCCGCTTTGGCAAATCCCTCTGCCTTTACATCCTTTTCATCAAATATAATCTGCAAAATACCGGAACGGTCTCTTAAATCCACAAATATCAGGCTTCCAAGATTTCTTCTTCTGCCAACCCAGCCCATAACCGTAACGGATTCTCCGATATTTTTATTTGATAATTCTGTACATCTGTGACTTCTTTTCAGTCCCTGCATTGATTCAGCCATATTCGCAACTATCCTTTCCTTCATTCCAATGATCATATTTCAATTTATACTAAATGTCTGGTTATCTCGTCCAGCGGAACGCTTGTCTGCTCTCCGTCTGCCATACATTTTACCATGGCCTGATTCTCCTTTATTTCATTTTCTCCGATGATAACCGTATATTTTGCTCCCAGTTTATTGGCATATTTCATCTGGGCTTTTACACTCCGGTCCATGTAGTCCGTCTCTGCAATATATCCCATGCTCCGAACCTGATTTACGATCTGATAGGCTCTGGCCTTTGATTCTTTGCCGAGGATGCCTACATACAAATCTACCTTATCCTCCTCCGGCAGTTCCACGCCTTCTTTTTCCAGAAAATATAGAATCCTCTCCAGTCCCATACCAAAGCCGGCAGATGGAATATTCTGCTTTTCATCAATTTCGTGCACCAGCCCGTCATACCTTCCGCCTCCGCACAGGGTAAAGCCTTCGGAATTGACAAATTCAAATACCGTTCTGGTATAATAATCCAGACCTCTTACGATTCCGGTATCCACTTCAAAAGGTATGTTTAAAGATTCCAGTACAGACTTTAATTCCTCAAAATGCTCCCTGCACCCGTCATCCAGATATTCAATGGTCCGAGGCGCACCAGCCACGATTTTTTTGCAGGCATCCACTTTACAGTCAATGACACGCAGCGGATTCTTTAACATTCGTTCCCGGCAGGTCGGACACAACTCTTCCTCATGCTTCCTCAGATATGCCAGCAGTGCCTCATTATAAGTCTTCCTGCATTCGGCGCATCCGATACTGTTAATATGAAGTTTTGCATCCTTCAGTCCAAATTTTTTAATCAAATCGGATATTAAAGTTATCAGTTCCACTTCTACCATCGGACTTCCCGAACCCACAATTTCCACACCGAACTGATGATGCTGCCGGAGTCTTCCGCTCTGGGGCTTCTCATAACGGAATGCCGGCGTTACATAAAACAGCTTTGCCGGCGCCGGTTCCGCATACATATTATGCTCCAGATAAGCCCGGATAGCACCGGCAGTTCCTTCCGGCTTTAATGTAATGCTTCTGTCACCCTTGTCTAAAAACGTATACATTTCCTTCTGCACCACGTCTGTGGTTTCTCCTACACCCCGCTGGAATAATACCGTATGTTCAAATACCGGTGTGATAATTTCCTTTATATTGTATGTCTTTGCCGTTTCCCGGCAGATTTTTTCGATTACGGTACGCTTATGCATTTCACTGCCATACCAATCCTGTGTGCCTCTTGGCGCCTGTGTGATCATTTTCTTTCTTCCTTTCCCAATATAACATCGAGATTCACATCATGTATGATTCTCATAAATGCTAAAAATATCTCCATGTCAAAATTTTTCACTTCATCTATCATTAATTCAACCGCCGTTTCCCGGTCAAATGCCCTGCGGTAGGAACGGTCGGATATCAATGCCGCAAATACATCGCAGACCCTTAAGATTCTTGCTCCCATTGGTATATTCTCTCCCGAAAGATTTTCCGGATAGCCGGAACCGTCATAATTTTCATGGTGATATAATATGGATTCCAATATAAAATCCGAAAATCCCCGGTCCTTTAATATATCAAATCCCAGTTTCGGATGCATCCGGATATACCGCATTTGTTCTACGGTCAGCGTTTCCTCTTCCTCTCTGTAAACGCAGGAAATCAGTCTCATTTTCCCGATATCATGGAGCATTCCGGCTACCGAAAGTTCATAACAGCCGGATTCTTCCATTCCCAGTTCCACGGCCAGCTTATAAGCCAGATTGCTGACACAGATACCATGCATAACGGGTTCCCGTACGGATTCACAAATATTTTCTTCCGATAACACTGCACAAATCCATTCCTTTCTGTCAACGTTCCGTTTTTTCAAAAAACGAACGTTTTCTTTCTATCATCTTATCAATATCCGATATATATAAATCCACATCTTTTACATTTTCAATTCTTGTAATCTTCATTCCATCCGGATGAACCATCTTTGTGGAAGAACCTGCCCCTGCCGCCAGAATGGTCTGTTTCTCCTCCATAATCAAAATATTATAAATACCGGCCTTACCGTCTTTCGCATACCCGATATTTTCCAGATTTCCGGCCATATTCTTCTGCCGGTATAAATAATAAGGTGTTAAATCCAGTTTCTTTGCAGTCTGCCGGGTGATTTCCATGATTTCATCACTGTTTTCAATGGTATACTGCTCATACTGCTCTTTTAATATGTTTAACCGGGCCGCCCGTTTGAGAGCCAGAGAATGTATGGTAAGACTGTCGGGCTTTAACCGCTCCACCCATTCCATGCTTCTTCTTACATCTTCTTCCGTTTCATCCGGCAATCCCAGAATAAAATCCATATTAATATTCTCAAAACCATTGGTCCGGGCCATATCATAAGCCCGCAGGAAATCTTCCATGGTATGATGCCGCCCGATAATGTCCAGAGTCTTCTGATTCATGGTCTGGGGATTAATGGAAATCCTGCTCACATCGTATGTTCCAAGCACTTTCAGCTTCTCCTGCGTTATGCTGTCCGGACGTCCGGCTTCTACGGTAAATTCGCTTACGGCCTTTGTATTGAAAAGCTCATGAATGATTCCCAATAAGGAGTCAAGCTGGTACGGTTCCAAGGTGGTGGGTGTCCCTCCGCCTATGTAAATGGTATCCGGTTCCCGGTCCGCACATGCCTCCGCAATATATTCCAGTTCCCTTCCCAGCGCCTCAATATAGGCGTCTGTCTTTGTACGGTATTTTGACAGCGGATAGGAAGTAAAGGAACAATACAGACAGGTACTGGGACAAAAAGGGATTCCGATATAAAGACTGTACCCGTTTTTATAATCAATATCCTTTAAAATTTCGGCTTCCTTCCGGGAAATATTCACGCATTGTTCCGCCTTTTCCCCTGACACATAATATTCCCGCATAAATCTTTGTTTTGCTTCTGCTTCGGAATACCCCTGTTCCAGATAGGATGACGTAATCTTGGTGGGACGGATTCCGGAAAGCGTGCCCCACACCGGCGTTTTTCCGGTATATTCTTTTAAAAGATTAAACAATAAACGCTTCAGACGGTTCTTTGTCTCTTTTCTGACCCGGTCATAATCTTCCCGAAATATGATGCTATCTCCTTCCGGGTTCTCTTCCGCAACCGGTACACTGCCGGGCAGAAAACTGCCCTCCCGCCGGAACGTTCTTTCCGATTCTCTTTTAAAATCTCCTTCCGTATACGGTTTCCCTTCCAGCCGGAGAACCATGGGGATTTTCTCAAAATAATCATAAAACTCCGCTTCCAGAATCAGGTCCGCTTCTGCTTCCCTGTCCGTGACCATGGATTCCCCGGGGAAAAACGTTCTTAACAGCCCCTGTATATCATATTCAAAATCAACCCTGCCCGTGTATTTAATTATAATCATACAGCTGCCTTTCATTCCCGATAATGGTTTCTCCTTCGTGTCCCGGATATACAAAAATATCATCCTTCAGTGTCATTAGACGCTCTCTGATGGAACGGATAATGGCGCTCTGGCTTCCGGTAGGAAAATCCGTTCTGCCGTGGGAATAATGAAATAAGGTATCGCCACTGAACAATACCTCTTCCTCCTCCAGAAGATAGCAACAGCTTCCCACGGTATGTCCCGGTGTGGACAAAACCTTAAAATCCATACCTCCCAGAGAAATAAGCTGATTATCCGTAAGATAAGTATCCGCTTCCAGATACAGACCTCTCATTCCCACCATGCTGCCCAGATTCTTTTCCGTAGTAAGGATTTCCCGCTCTGTTTCATAAGCATATACCGGAATGTCATACAGCCGTTTCAACGATTCCGCAGCACCGATATGGTCAAAATGCCCATGGGTCAGTAATATGGCTATGGGAACAACGCCATATTCCGTTATTTTCCGGCTGATTTCCTCCGTCTGGTCTCCCGGGTCAATAATAACCGCTTCCTTTCGGTCTTCCTGATATACAATATAACAATTGGTCCGTACCGGACCAACCACCAGTTTTTTCACTCGGATATTCATTGCTTTATTCCATCCCTTCCGGATATTCACTATCCTCGCTCAATATCAATAATACTTTCCACCTGACGCATTTTATCGATCAGACGGTTTAATTCTTCCACACTCCGGATATCAAATGCCATGGATATGGTTGCCAGTCCCTGTTTGCTGGTGCGCACATTCATACTGGTAACGTCAATGCTGCGCTCCGTGGTAATCTTGGATAAATCCGCAAGAATACCTGTTCTGTTGTTGGCATATATCTTGATTTCTGCAAGATATTTTTCGCCGTCTTTCACCGCTTCCTGCTCCCACTCCGCCTCAATGAGACGGGTCCGTTCAATCTCCGGCAGGCACATAATATTGACACAATCCGTTCTGTGAATGGATACTCCCCTGCCTCTGGTAATAAATCCCACGATTTCATCTCCCGGAACCGGACTGCAGCACTTGGAAAAACGTACGGCTACATCATGAATTCCCTTAACCGTGATACCTCCCTTGGATTTGGATACAGCAGGGCTCTCTTTTCCTTCCCTGGCCTCTGACACAGCCTCCAGAATTTCAGCATCGGTCAGGGTCTTTTTATGCTTCTTCTGATATTCTTCCAGCAGTTTATTGACAATCTGTCCTTCCTTCAGTCCTCCATGCCCCACTGCTGCCAGCACCGAATCCCAGTCCCGGAATCCGTATTTCCGCAGAACCTTTTCCAGATATTCCGGCTTCAAAAGATCGCTGAGCACAATGCTTTTGGATTTGCAGTATTTTTCCAGTAGTTCCCTGCCCCTGGCTATGTTATCTTCCTTCAGCTCCGCGCGGAACCACTGATTAATCTTATTTTTTGCCTGTGTGGTCTTTACCACGCTGAGCCAGTCCAGACTCGGGCCTTTGGAATTCTGAGAGGTAATAATCTCGATTCGGTCTCCGTTCTGAATCATGTAATCAATCGGAACCATCCGGCCGTTTACCCTGGCGCCCACCATTTTATTTCCCACTGCGCTGTGAATGGCATAGGCAAAATCAATCGGTGTGGAACCGTGGGTCAGATTTAATACATCCCCGGAAGGTGTAAAACAAAATACATTTTCAGAGAAGATGTCCAAATCACTTTTTAACAGACTCATAAATTCCCGGTTATCCGACATATCCCTCTGCCATTCCAAAATCTGACGCAGCCAGCTGATTTTGGCTTCCGCTGTCTCCTCCGAATTCCTGCCGTCTGCATTTTCCTTATATTTCCAATGGGCCGCAATACCATATTCCGCCGTTTTATGCATTTCAAAAGTTCGTATCTGAATTTCAAAGGGCAGACCGGTAGGACCGATCAGTGTGGTATGCAGAGACTGATACATATTAGGTTTCGGCATGGCAATATAATCTTTAAATCTTCCGGGAATCGGCTTATACATTTCATGGATAACGCCCAAAGCCGCATAACAGTCCTTTACGGTATCCACAACAATTCTTACCGCAAACAAATCATATATCTGGTCTAAAGTTTTATCCTGATTTACCATCTTCCTGTATATACTGAACAGATGCTTCACTCTGCCGTCTATTTTTGCGCGGATTCCCGCATTATCGATATGCGTCCGCACTTCATCCACCAAATCCTGAATAAACTGCTCTCTGGAGGATTTCTTAATCTCAATCTTTTCTACCAGGTCCCGATAAATTTCCGGTTTCAGATAACACAGGGATAAATCATCCAGTTCGATTTTAATTTTGGAAATACCAAGCCGGTGGGCAATCGGTGCATATATTTCCATGGTTTCCCTGGACTTTTCCACCTGCTTCGCCGGCAGCTGAAACTGCATGGTCCGCATATTATGCAGCCGGTCCGCCAGTTTTATCAGAATTACGCGGATATCTTTTGCCATGGCAAGAAACATTTTTCTTAAATTCTCTGCCTGCAGTTCTATTTTATCCTGAGAATAAGACAATTGGGTAAGTTTTGTTACACCGTCAACCAACAGTGCAACTTCAGAACCGAATTCCCGCTCCACATCTTCATAGGTCATAACGGTATCTTCTACCACGTCATGCAACAGACCAGCCACGATCGTTTCCTTATCCAGTTCCAGTTCCGCCAGAATAATGGCAACTGCTACCGGATGGATAATATAAGGCTCTCCTGATTTTCTTTTCTGTTCCTTATGAGCCTCAAAGGCAAGATGATATGCCTTCTCAATCATGGTGATATCGGTAGAAGGATGGTACTGACGGATTTTCCGGATCAGTGTTTCGAATAATTTCCCCGGGTCGTCAAAATCCGACTCCTGTTTTACCATATGACCATCCATATATTGAGGTGTTTCAATATTTTTCTCTGTTTTCTTTACTTCATATTCGATTCTGTTTTCTTCACCCATGTTCTCGCCTCAATTCTATACTTACGTAATGATATAATTCTCAATTATAATAACATTTTAATCAAAATGCAATTACTTTCAACTTTTCATTGGAATAAAGGTTCTGCGCTCCCCTTCATTTTTTGTATCTGCACGGCTTGCGGCAAGGGTACAAAAGTATTTCTGGGCTTCCAGATGTTCTTTTCCCCTGCGGTCAACTTTTTCATAGACATCGCCTTTCAGAACATGGGCTTTCATGGTATCCCTCAGCTGAATGTCCAGTACATGCAGAACTTCCCGCTTCAGACTCTCATCCTCCACCGGAAACATGATTTCCACACGTTTATCCAGATTCCGCGGCATCCAGTCGGCGCTTGCCATAAATACTTCTTCGTTTCCGCCGTTTTTAAAATAGAAAATACGGCTGTGTTCCAAAAAAGTTCCTACCAGAGAACGGACCGTAATGTTTTCACTGACTCCCGGTATACCGGTCTTCAGACAGCATATCCCGCGGACAATGAGATTGATTTTCACTCCCGCCGCCGAAGCTTCATACAATGCAGCAATGATTCCGCTGTCACACAGGGAATTCATTTTTGCAATGATCAGTGCTTCATTTCCCTCTTTTGCATGTTTGATTTCCCGTTTGATCAGACGCATAAAACGGTCACGCAGCCAGTACGGCGCAAGGCTCAGCTTATTCCACTGTTTCGGCTCACTGTAACCGGATATCATATTAAAGGCCGCCGTGGCATCTTCACCTATGGATTCGCTGCAGGTCAGAAGTCCCATATCCGTATATAATTTTGCAGTGGCATCGTTATAATTTCCGGTCCCCAGATGAACATACCTCCGGATACCGTCCTCTTCCTTTCGAACCACCAAAGTGATTTTACTATGAGTCTTCAGTCCCATCAGCCCGTAGATTACATGACATCCGGCTTTCTCCAGTTTCTTTGCCCACTGAATGTTATTCTCTTCATCAAATCTCGCCTTCAGCTCCACCAGCACCGTTACCTGCTTTCCGTTTTCCGCTGCTTTTTCCAATGCTGCCACAATCGGAGAATGACCGCTTACCCGGTATAAGGTCTGTTTAATGGCCAGCACGTTTTCGTCGGCAGCTGCCTCTGCAACAAACCGTATGACCGGTTCAAAAGATTCATATGGATGATGAAGCAGGATATCATTGTTCCGGATCTGTGTAAAAATATCCGTCTCCTCCTGAATCATTACACTCAGTTTCGGAATGTATTTTTCCTGTTTTAAATGTTCAAACCCTTCCAGTCCGTATAGTTTCATTAAAAACGTCAGATCAACGGGTCCCTGGATATCAAAAACTTCCTCCTGTTCCACATTCAGCTGTTTCTTTAAGAACTTCAGGATTCTCTTATCCGACTTTTCTTCAATCTCCAGCCGTATGGCCTCCCCCCGCTGTCTCTGTTTCAGTTGTTTCTGAATCTCTTTCAGCAAATCCGACGCATCGTCTTCATCAATATATAAATCCGCATTTCTGGTAATTCTGTACGGATGGGCACAGAGTACTTTGTGATTCTCAAATAATTTGAAAAGATTCCGCTCTATGATTTTTTCCAGTAAGATTACGGTACGCTTCCCATCGGAGGGCAGTTCGATAATCCGGTTCAGAACGGACGGCACCTGAACGGTTGCAAACTGTTCTTCTTCATTTTCCTCACTTTTTACCAATACGCAGAGATTCAGGGATTTATTTCGGATCAGAGGAAATGGTCTGGCCGGGTCCACCGCCATGGGTGTCAGTACCGGATAGACATCTTCATCAAAAAAAGTATCCGCATATCTGCACTGTTCCTCATTCATCTGCTCATGAGACGTCAGTATGGTCAACCCTTCTTTTTCCAGCGCCGGCATCAGGGAACGGTTAAACGTGGAACTCTGCAGTGCCACAAATTCGTGGGTTTCTGCCATGACTGCCTTTAACTGGGCAGCCGGCTTCATTCCTGCCAGATCCGGTTTTGTACACTTTGCATCCACCATATCTTTTAAAGAAGCCACTCTTACCATGAAAAATTCATCCAGATTGGAACTGGTAATACTTAAAAATTTTAACCGTTCAAACAACGGATTATTTTTGTCTCTTGCTTCTAATAAAATACGCATATTAAACTGCAGCCAGCTTAATTCCCGGTTGGTATAATAATCCGGATTATTAAAATCCGTCACTGTTGTATTTGCCATAGTTCCGCCTCCCTTTCTCTATTTACGGATGTCTTTATTCCGCTTCAGCACCGGTCTGATTCCATAAACTTCTTCGAAGAATTCCGCCTTCCTTCGGAACAGTCCTTTCTCCAGTGTGATATCTTCATTGGTATAGGTGGTGATCAGAAGTTCCGAATCTTTCACCACTGCCCTGGTGTCCACAAACTTCTGCTTATGGCTTCTGTCCAGCGCATTTGCCACACGAAGCATGGCTACCAGCTTGACGATCGTCAGATAGGTATCATTGTCGATTCCATACACATCATCATGCTCCTCAAATATATCGATGGTATTATATCGGACCACATTTGCAATAATCTCTCTCTCAAAATGGGAAATTCCGATTATTTCCGTTGACAGGATAATATTATAGGATGACTGGGCCGGCTGGTTCATACTGATATATTTTCCGCAGTCATGGAGAATTGCGGCTAACTGAAGCAGTATGCGCTCCCGGTTTCCGAATCCGTGATATTTTTTCATGGCATCAAATATGGTCAGAACATTCTTTTCCAGTATCTGGGTATGTGCCATATTGGCCCGGTAACGTTTTGCCATGACCCTGGCAGCATGAAGAATATCCGCTTCAAAATCATGATGTCCTTTTAATATGTTGTGGGAGAAGGCATATTCTGCTGCCATTCCGTCACATAAATCCACCTGGGGGAACCAGATATTTTCCGTTTCCGTTTCTTCAATCAGCCGCTTATAGACAAGAACACATGGAAGCAGCAGGGAAGCCTGTTCTTCGGTAATACCGATCTTATTGGATAATTGAAAAATATTTTTTCCCATAATGGAATGAAAACGCTCTATAAACTGGGAACCGGTCATGGCTTCAATCTGCCGGCTGGTCTTTTTCGTAAAATATCCGATGTAATCTCCGATGGCAATAATATTTTTAATGCTTCTGTCCTTTAAAAACATTCTTTTAAAAGTCGCAATATCATTGTTGATCAGTTCTTCTATCAGCATATTGAAATGCTGTCTGTCATTACTGAGACTATAGAGCAGTTCCCGGATCCGAAGGGAACCCAGTTTAATATTCTGGGTAGTGACCAGAGCCTCTTTATCAAACAGAGAAATCTGAATACTGCCGGCACCTACATCCACAATGGCTGTTCCTTCCTGAATCAGGTCCGAAAACTCGGTTTTTGCTGCCAATGCTTTATAGCAGAGAAATCTCTGCTCCGAGTTGCTCAATACCTGTACCACCAGTCCGGTTTTCACCCGGATCCGGTCTAACACGATATCTCCGTTTGCTGCCTCCCGGATAGAACTTGTGGTATATGCCAGATAATCTTCAACGTTATATTCCTTCATAATCGAAGTAAAGTCAAATAAGATATCACACAATTCATTGATATGGGAAAACTGGATTTTTCCGGTAGTATAGGTATCCTTTCCCAGTTCAATGACGTGGCGCACATGATTCAGAATGACAATTCCTTTTTTCCGGGATATTTCAAAAATCTTCAATTCCAGTTCATAAGAACCCACGTCAATCGTTGCAATGATCCTGTATGCCATAACCGATTCCCTCCTTTACTCTGCTTCAAATCCCAGCAGGTAGTTGATAAACTGCTGTGCCGTTCTTCCCGACAATCCTCCGTGACTTAATTCCCACTTATTCGCCTCTAAGAATAACTCCTCCTCTGGCATTTGAATATGATACCGCTCCGCCAAAGTCCTGACAATGTTTTGAAATTCCTTTTTATTTGGTGCAATGTAATAGATGGATACGCCAAACCGCGCCACCAGAGACAACTTTTCCTGTACCGTATCGGAGGTATGTAAATCCTCTGCCCGGTCTTCCTTATCACTGAATTTTTCCCGGACCAGATGTCTCCGGTTGGAAGTTGCATAAATCAGTACATTATCCGGTTTCTTTCCCAGACCGCCCTCAATAATAGCCTTGAGATATTTATATTCAATCTCAAAATCTTCAAAGGATAAGTCATCCATATAAATTATAAATTTATAATTTCTGTCTTTAATGGTCTCAATGATTTCCGACAGGCAGTCAAACTGATGCTTATAAACCTCTATCATCCGGAGCCCTTTATCATAGTATTCATTTAATATAGCCTTAATACTGGAGGATTTTCCGGTTCCGCTGTCCCCAAACAGCAATACATTGTTTGCCTTTCTGCCCTCAACAAAGGCTTCCGTATTATCTGTCAGTTTTTTCTTCTGTAATTCATATCCTACCAGATCATTTAAATATATATGTTCTACACTGGTAATCGGAACAATCTGCGGACGCTCCGATTCCTGCTTCATCACACGGAACGCTTTATGAAGTCCAAATTTTCCCACTCCGTTTGCTTTATAAAACCGTGTCACATGCCGGTAATATTCTTCTGCATCTCCTGATTGCTCCAAAGAAACGGTAAGTTCATTGATTCTGTCCCGCACCCGTTTGTTAAATACCTTGCTGGTCCGCCCGCCATTCTTATAATTCCGCAGCATGGAAAATGCATCTGTCTGAAGCGCCCGGTCCACGATACTCATATCGTATTCGAAAAGCTCCTGAAAAATCTTTAAATCATGAATCGCAATCTGATTGATCGTCCCGTCGCCCGGTCCCACGATTTCACAGGAAGTAGAAAACGCATTTTCATTATTTGCCAGAAGAAATCCCAGAAAACAATGAAATAAATTCCCTTCAAACCCATACGCATCCGCCAGTTCCAGCAGCTCATTGACACAGTCATATAATAAAGCCGCTTTATCTTCATTGTTATAATAATCATTGTCAGCCTGATTGATCAGCCAGACAAAATTATCAAACAATTCCTGATGTTTAAAATTCCTATACAGCATAAGCCTGCCGGCGTTAATTCGTTCTGACATAACATATCTCTCCATAAATATTAATAGTTACCTAATAATTTAAATGCATTGGCCTCTTCCATGATCCCCCGGATTGCATTCAGGGTTCCCGGTTCATCCAGTCTGCCTTCAAATTCCACAAAAAACCGGTATTCCCAGCTCTTGTTTTTTATCGGTCTGGATTCTATCTTGGTCATGTTCAGACCGTTATAGATAAAATGAGACAGCATATTGTACAGGGTTCCGCTGGAATGGGACAGTTCAAAGCATACGCATACTTTCGAAGCTTTTTCGGTATAGATTCTGTTTTTTCCAATGATAATAAATCTGGTGGTATTTTTACTGTTATAATTGATATTTTCCTGTAATACCTGAAGTCCGTATTCCTTTGCGGCATTGACACTGGCTATTGCCGCCTGGGATTTCCGGTTCTCCTCCACCACCTTTTTGGCACTCCCGGCCGTATTGGCCTGGGCAATCTGCTGCCAGTCCGAATGTTCCTCCAGAAATTCCGAACACTGCATTAAACCCTGAGGATGGGAATATACCACCTGAATGTCGGACAGTTCCGCCCCCGGAAGTCCCAGCAGCGCGTGACGGATCACTACATCGGTCTGGTCAATAATGACGTTGTCAAATTCCACCAGTAAATCATATACATCATTTACAATACCTGCCGTGGTATTTTCAATCGGCAGCACCCCATAGTCTGCTTTACCGTCCCGAATGGCTTCCATGGCATTCCGAAAGGTGGCAACATGAAAGTTTTTAACCCCGGAACCAAAATAATTCATCATGGCTTCATGACTGTATGCCCCCGGCACTCCCTGATATACCACCGTTATGTCTTCCTTCTTTGGATTGAATTCTTCAATTCGCTGAAAATCAATATCCTGCCCTTTTCCGTTCTCCGCCAGAATCCGGTACTGAAGTTTTCTGCTGATGGCCATGATCTGGGTAAACAATTCTTCAATTCCCTGTTCATTGAATTTATTTTTCGCCTGGGATTTTACCTTCTGTATCTTCTGTATCTCACGCTCTTTATCCAGTACATTCTTTCCGTTATTTATTTTAAATTGAGCCACATCCTTACAGACCGCAAGCCTGTTTTCAAATAATTCAACAATCGACGCATCTATGGTATCTATTTCCTGTCTTATCTCGTTTAAATCCAATTGCTTATCCACGCTGTTACCTCATTTCCTGTTTCCAATTTATTCGATTCCGTCTGTTTTATTCTTCGTTCAACGACTGCTCTGTTAAAATATCCCGGATTCTCTGACGTAAAACAGGATGTACTGCATTGGGTGCAATCTGCTTTAACGGTTCCAGTACAAAACTCCGTTTATGCATTTCCGGATGAGGTATCGTCAGTTCATCTTCCGATGTAACAATATCATCATAGAGCAGAATATCCAAATCCAAAGTTCTTGGTCCCCAGTGAACTTCTCTGGTACGCTTTGCCTCCTGTTCCAGTTTCTGCAGAAACCGCAGCAGTTCCGACGGCGTATAAAGGGTTCTTATTTTCACGCATCCGTTTAAGAAATCCTCCTGTTCCACCGGACCATAGGGTTTCGTTACCATAAAATCCGAAGTCTGCAGCAGCCGGCAGTTCGGGTCCGACTCCATGGCTTTTACCGCATCCTCCAGATACTTACGTTTATCTCCCATATTGGAGCCTAAGGCAATATATGCCGAATGCCAGCTTCGTTCTATTTCCACTGCCACATAATCTACCGGCAGTCCCACAGGAGCCCAGGGTTTTGCAATGGTAATCTTCAGGCTTTCGGTTAACGGAAATCTGACCATCAGGGATAATGCCAGATTTTCCGCTGCCGCCTCTATCAGATTAAAGGTATTTTTCTGCAGAAATTTATTGATAAACTGACAGACCTCCGCATAATTTACGGACATGGGCAGAGCATCCGTAACGCCTGCTTTTCTGGTACTGAAATATAGCTCCAGACAAATTAAAAATTTCTGTCCTAAGTTTTTTTCTTCCTGTAAAACGCCGTGATTCGCAAATACTTCCAAATCTTTAATTATTATTTTGTCCATGGTTACACCCCTTTCCTAAAATTGCCTCTGTCATATCAATGGCCCGTTTATTTGCCAGCACATCATGGACCCGTACAAATCCGCAGCCTTTCATGACTCCCATTACGGTAGTGACCAGTGTTCCCTCTGTCCTCTGGTCTGCAGGAAGATTCAGTGTCAGCCCGATCATGGATTTTCTGGAAGTTCCTAAAAGTACCGGATACCCCAGATTTAATAACTGCTCCACATGATTCATGACATATAGATTTTCTTCCAGGTTTTTTCCAAATCCGATGCCCGGGTCTGTAATAATCTTTTCCGGCTTTACACCTGCTGCCAGAGCAATATCTATACTCTGCTGCAAGTCCTTACACACATCCTCCATCAGATTTTCATATGGCTGCTTTTGTACATTCCGGTTGTGCATCAGACAGCAGGCCAGCCCGTATTTCGCAATGACGTCTGCCATCCGTTCATCATACCTGCAGCCCCAGATATCATTGATCAAATCCGCACCTGCCGCGGCACTTTCTTCGGCAACCCTGCTTTTATATGTATCAATGGAAATTACCGTATCAAAATTCTTTTTGATCTTCTCGATTACCGGTACCACCCGGCTGATTTCTTCATCATCGGATATCAGGGTATAACCCGGTCTTGTGGATTCTCCTCCCACGTCTATAATGTCTGCCCCCTCCCGTATCATCTGTTCCACATGGCTTAATGCCCGGTCCATGGAATTAAATTTTCCTCCGTCGGAAAAAGAGTCAGGCGTTACATTCAGGATTCCCATTACATAGGTTTTGTTTTTTACATCAAATTCTTTCTTTCCAATCAACATATTTTCTCATGCCTTCCTTCGCTTTTGCCAGATAGGATAAGGAACCGAATACCAGAATCACTCCGTCGGTTCCTGCCAAAGGCACCGCCCGTGCAAATGCCTGTTCCAGATATTCCGCATAGGAAACGTTTTTATTATATTTTTCTGCGGCTTTTGCAAGAATTCTGCCGTCCAGCCCTCTCTCATGTTCCGGAGTAACGGTAATGATTTCGTCTGCCAGCGGCGCCGTAACGGATACTATGGTTTCATAATCCTTATCTGCTAATACTCCCATTATATATATAATTTTAGAATTTGTAAAATATATTTCTATAGTTTCTTTGATTCGTTCCGCCGCCCCCGGATTATGACCACCGTCAAAATATACGGCAGGCCGGCAGCCGATTCGTTCAAACCTTCCGGGCCAGCGTGCATGAGCAATTCCCTTTTTGATATCTTCCTCATGAACCTGCAGGCCGGCTTTCTTCAGACATAATACGGTCTCTATGGCCGCCGCCATATTCTCTGCCTGAAAAGTTCCCAGCATTCCGGTATGTATATCTGTCAGTGAAATGCCGGATGATGAAACGTAATCCAGAACCGTCCCATCGGGATGACAGAAAATCCGCCGGGGCTTTTCCGTCCGGATGAACTCTGCCTGTTTCCGCTGCGCCTGCTGCCTGATTACGGTCAGAACCTCTTCCTTCTGTTCTGCCATTATGACCGGGCAGTCCTGTTTAATGATTCCTGCTTTCTGCCCTGCTATTTCGGATAAAGTATTTCCCAAAAAGTTCATATGATCCATACTCACGGATGTAATGACCGAACAGAGAGGTGCGGAGATAACATTGGTAGAATCAAAGGTACCGCCCATTCCGGTTTCCAGTATTACAAAATCACAGTTTTTTCTATAAAAATACAAAAATGCCAATGCCGTTTCCATTTCAAAGGCTGTGGGCTCTTTCCGGCCGGATGCGGTCAGTGCATCCGCTGCCTCCCGTATGGCTTTCATGCAGTCTGCATATTCCTGCTCCGAAATCGGAACATCATTAATGGTAAATATTTCTAAATATTCAAATACCGCCGGGGAAGAAAAACGTCCCACTTTATATCCGGCCTGTTTCAGAATTCCGGAAATATAGGCGGATGTCGAGCCTTTTCCGTTGGTTCCTGCTATGTGGATTACCTTTAATTTATCCTGTATATCCGAAAGCATATGCATCAGGCCGCGGATATTTTCAAGTCCCGGTATACTGCCCTTTTTACGAATCTTTTCTATATAACTTCTGGCTTCCGCATATGTCATCAATCCGCACCTACTTTTGTCCAATATTTATCATACAGCTGGTCTCCTTCACTGCCCAGATAATGATATACCTCGCATCGTTTTAAATCTTCGGCATCCGGAAACGCAATCCTGCTGTTGCGTATCTCCTCATCTTCTATCAATGCCCTCGCCGCTTCATTTGGCGTGGAATAGGTAATGAAGTCAAAGTTCATTAAGGCAATTTCCGGTTTGCACATGAAGTTAATCCAGGCTTCCGCACCTTCTTTGTTTTTACAGTTTTTCGGAATCACCCAGCCGTCTATCCATACATTGGAGCCCTCGTTTGGTATTACATATTCCAAATCCGGATTTTCCTTCTGCATAAAGATGGCTTCACCAGAATAAATAACTCCCAGAGCTGCCGAATTCCGTATCATCTTGTCCCGGACCTGGTCGATGACGTATGCCTGAACCAGCGGTTTCTGACGGAGCAGCAGATTCGTGGCTTCGTTTAGTTCTGCCTCTTCCAATGTATTGATGGAATATCCCAGATAACTCAGCGCCACACAATAAGCATCCCGGACACTGTTTTGCATCAATATCTGCTTCCGGTAAGTTTCATCAAAAAGAATCTCCCAGCTTGTCACCGGTTCCGTCACCATTTTTTTATTATACATGATTCCCACGGTTCCCCAGCAATACGGAACACTGTACCGGTTTCCCGGGTCAAACCCTTCCGCTCGTTCCATATATTGTTTACCGATATTCTGAATATTCGGTATATTTTCATAATTAATTTCGGCCAGGAGACTGTTTACCATCATCTTTTCAATCATATAATCTGACGGACAGATGACGTCATATTGTCTGGCGCCGCTGGCAACAATGGTATACATTTCTTCATTGGTTTCAAATTCTTCATAATGTACGGTAATTCCGGTTTCTTCTTCAAACAGTGTAATAACCTCGGGGTCTATATATTCTCCCCAGTTATAGACATAGATTTCATTTTCGGATGTTGGTTTCAAAAATATATTTTTTACGGAATAAGCAATACTTACCGTTATCAGTACCACACAAAAGATTCCCGCTGCCAGCCGCAGAATGCGATGCCGCAGTTCCGCCTGCCTTGTAATAATTTCTTTTTTTGCCGGTGCCTTGTTAATCAGCAGCAGCAATATGAATACCGTTACAAATAATAGAGTGGACAGCGCATACATTTCCGGCTTTATTCCCTTTCTGACCTCCGTGTAAATCTTTGTAGACAGGGTATCAAATCCCGAGCCTCTGGTAAAATGAGTGATGATAAAATCATCCAGAGACATGGTAAACGACAAAAAGAATCCCGAAAGTACCCCTGGCAGAATATCCGGCAGCGTGACCTTAAAAAATGCATAACTCTTTGAGGCTCCCAGGTCCAGCGCCGCTTCATACATACTGTGATCCATCTGCTGTACTTTTGGCATTACACTTAATACGACATATGGAATACAAAAAGTCACATGGGCAATCAGTACCGTTGAAAAGCTCAGTGACATTCCGATTCCGATAAACAGAAGCATAAACGCCAGTCCCGTAACAATTTCCGCATTCAGCATCGGAATATTGGTAATACTCATTATAATCGCTTTTGGCAGTTTTTTCATTTTATGGATGGTAAGGCAGGCAAACGTTCCTATCACGGTGGCAAGAAAAGCCGCCATTACCGCCAGTACCAGTGTGGACTTTAATGCCGTCATAATTGCATCATTTTCAAACAGCTGTGTATACCATTTTAATGTAAATCCTTTCCAGGTCCCCAATATCCTGGAATCATTAAAGGATGCCGCAATCAATACAAAGATTGGCAGATACAAAAACAGAAGAATCAGAAAAAGATAGATTTTCTTTATCCGGCGCTTCATCATAATACCCTTCCCCCTTCCTGTCCTTTGTCATATTTGGCAGTGAAAAGCATATTCAGTACAATAAATATCATCAGAATCAGGGATAATCCGGCACCCAGATTCAGGTTATCCGCCTTCACTTTGTTTTCTACCAGATTACCGATGAGTAATTGTTTTCCTCCGCCTAAAATATCGGAAATTACAAATGTGGTAAGCGCCGGAACAAATACCATAATGATTCCGCTGGCAATTCCGGGAAAACTTAAAGGAATGATTACTTTTGTCAATGTCTGCCTGTAATTCGCACCCAGGTCCCTGGCCGCATTTATGATGTTATCATCTATTTTAATCAATACATTATAAATCGGCAGTACCATAAACGGAAGGAAATCATAAACCATTCCCAGTACAATGGCCTGCGGGGTATTTATAATATTAAAGGCCGGCAGATGGAGATATGCCAGTACATGGTCCAGTACGCCGTTGATATCCAGTATCGCCTGCCATGCATAGGTCCGCAGCAAAAAATTCATCCACATCGGCAGGATAAAAATAAATACAATAAAGGAACTCTTTTTCATTTTCATATTCCGCAGAATCAAGGCAAGGGGATATGCCAGCAGCAGACAGACCAGAGTACAGATCACTGCCAGCAGGACGGACAGCCCCAAAGCTCCGTAATATTCTTTTTGCGTTATCACGGCTACGTTATCAAAAGTAAATTTTCCTTCTCCGTCGGTAAAGCCGTAATAACATACAAACAGCAGCGGTATAACAATAAAAGCAGTCATCCAGACAATATAGGGACCTGCAAACAACGTATATTTTTTATTCTTCAATTGGTACTGCCTCCTCATCTTCGGATTCCGGCTTATGCATGATCTGTATATTAAACGGGTCAACTTTAATGCCCACTTTCGTTCCCACCGGTACTAATTTCGTACTGTGCACCAGCCATTCAAAACCATTTGCCATTACTTCCATTTCATAATGTACCCCTTTAAATATCAGATGGGTAACCGTCCCCTGAAGAATTCCCTGTTCCGGTTCTACCAGTTCCACATCTTCGGGACGTATTACCGCATCCACGGGTCTGTGGGTTCCGAATCCGGTATCCACACACGGAAATCTGGTTCCCAGAATTTCCACCACCTTATCTTCTATCATGGTCGCTGCTATGATGTTGCTCTCGCCGATAAAATCTGCCACAAAAGCATTTTCCGGCTCATTGTAGATATCCTCCGGCGTGCCAATTTGCTGAATATATCCCTGATTCATAACCACGATGGTATCTGACATGGTCAGCGCTTCTTCCTGGTCATGGGTAACATAGATAAACGTAATGCCTAATTCATTTTTCAGCCGGATCAGCTCATACTGCATTTCCTGCCGCAGCTTTAAATCCAAAGCCCCCAGCGGTTCATCCAGAAGCAGTACTTTCGGTTCATTTACGATTGCCCTTGCAATGGCAATCCTCTGCTGCTGCCCTCCGCTTAAAGAATCTGCCATCCGGTTTTCAAATCCCTCCAGATTCACCAGTTTCAAGGCATATTTAATCTTATCTTCTATATATTGTCTGCTTTTCTTTTTAATCTTTAAACCAAAGGCTATATTTTCTCCGATGGTCATATGGGTAAATAATGCATATTTCTGGAATACGGTATTTAACTGACGTTTATTGGGCGGAAGCTTCGTAATATCCTGACCATCAAATATGACCTTTCCCGTATCGGGATTTTCAAATCCCCCGATAATGCGCAGTGTTGTTGTCTTTCCGCAGCCGCTGGGTCCCAGCAGCGTCAGAAATTCATTTTCCCTGATATATAAATTCAAATCATCCAAAACCACATTATCTCCAAAGGCTTTTGTCACATTTACCAGATCTATTAACTTCTTACTCATTCCGTAATTCCTTTCTGTTCCTTAAAATATTCTTTATTCTTCCGGTATCCGGTCTCTTTCACAGTCTGTATCGGTATCCTGTTTCATATACATACTCCCTGTCATTCGAATTACTAAAAAGAATTGTAATCGGAATGACAGGGAGTGTCAATTATTTTCTGTATTTATTTTTATATGGACAATTAACAGCATTGATATATTTCTATGCTTTTGGATTAACGTGTACCATAATATGTTTTACCTTTGAAAAATTCTGTTCTATCTTTTCATGCACCGATTCCGCTATGTTATGAGCCTCCTGCAGTGTATAGGAACCATCCACCTGAATTTCCACATCTACATATATTTTGCTTCCAAAAATACGGGTCTGCAGTAAGTCTATCCCTAACACATTTTCATTTTCCATGACACAATTATATATCTGTTTCTCTGTTTCCTCATCACAGGAATGATCTACCATCTTATCTATGGCATCTTTAAAAATCTCAAAAGCAGCTTTTGCAATAAATGCAAAAATGACCAGACTCGCAACGGAATCCATAATCGGATAACCCAGTCTCGCACCACCGATTCCTATCAAAGCCCCTATGGATGAAAAAGCATCCGAACGATGATGCCATGCATCTGCCATTAATGCACCGGAATCAATTTGTCTGGCATAATATCTTGTATACCGGAACATACCTTCTTTACCGGCAATTGAAATTACGGCTACAATCAGAGCTAATATGCCCGGTACCCGTAAGTCGGCATAGTTACCACTGAATATGTTTTTTAATGCTTCCGCACCAATTCCAAAACCCGTGATAAAAAGAACCATTGCCAAAATAATCGCAGCAACACATTCCAGTCTTTCATGACCATATGGATGCTCTTTGTCCGATTCCTTTGCCGCCAGCCGGATACCAATTATAACTATAATGGTACTGAATACATCAGATACAGAATGTACAGCATCACTGATCATCGCATTTGAATGTGCTACAATCCCTGCTATCAGCTTAATAACAGATAGTATTACATTTCCAATGATAGTAATGAACGATACCTTATTTGCAGCTTTTTGATATTCGTCCCTGACCATTATTCCGTTTTTTTCCATATCAGTTACCTCCAATATTTAAGATAGCTCTCTATGGCACTAAATATTTGTGGGAGTTCTGTGCGAATGCTTATGAAAAGAATAAAAAAACACCCACGAATCAGTATTAGCAACTACTGTCCCGTGGATGTAAGATTCCACTGTCACTCATGTGACCCGACTCCATGACATTCTGTCACGGTCTGCTCAGTTTGTACTGTAGATTTATATGCAGTGCAAAGAGTTTTTAGTTTCCTGTAGAATATCATATGTATTCCTTTTTGTCAATGTTCATAAAAAGAACTATTCCTCCGAAATTTCAATTCCATTCTCTTTTCTGATCTGTCTGTCAATACCGGCATAATCCGGATTACTGCTGACCTCATACCATAGCGTCTCATCTTCAACTTTCCATTTGATACCAAATATATTATCTTTTACAACCGTAATATAACATATAACTTCATCCGTATTGTATGCGGTAAATGAAAGTCCGCCTTCTGTCTGATTCTCATAATCTTCCAACGGTTTATATTTACATTGTCCATCAAACAACTGCTGAATCAGTTCTTTATTTTCGGTAAACTTTTCTTCATCTGCCACCCATATGGACAATCTTGTTATTTCCGAAGGGTCGTATCGTCTTATTTTTGGTACTCCGTTTTCCCGTTCTATTTTCTCAACAATATCGATACAATCCGGCTGCCTGCTTATTTTATACCATTTCCCGTTGATCCCCATCAGATCCGGTCCTGTTACGGTTGTGGTATAAATTTTTTTCTCTCCGTCATAAGCCTCAAACTGCCAGGCGCCTTCATATACGTTTTCATAATCCTCTACCGGTTTATATGTGCAGTCCTTATGAAACAGTTGTTCAATAATCTCTTTATTTTCGGTAAACAATTCCTCATCCGCTACCCATACGGATAATTTTGTTATTTTTGAAAAATCCGGTTCTTCCATAATTTCACCTGCTGTTGTATTGATTTCGGGCTCCGTATTGACAACATCTTTTCTCTGTTTGGAACTGCTTCCGCAGGCAGTAAGTATCAGGCCTGCCATAATAATGAACCCGGTTAAAAAAGTTTTCTTTTTGTTAATCATATTAACCCCTCCCTTTTATTTACTGCTTAATGAATACTTCCAAATGTAACTTTGTCCATTCATCGGAAATCCGCTGCCAGATTCGTTATAAACCGTTGTCTGATACTCTCCTGTCGCAGAATTCCATACCTGTATCTGTTTTACGGCTCCATATGTGGTATATCCGGTTATTGTCAGGGAATGTCCGCCTCCGGTTGCATTTCCAAATGCGGATATCAGAATCGGACTTTGCTGTGTAATGTTTACTTTTACTTCATCAAAGGAAAGCTGTTTATAAACCAGTTTTGTATAATTAATTCCATACAGTCTTAACGCTGTCTGTTTTTCAGAAATGGAACCTCCGGTCATATAGTCAATTCCCATTTTATCACATACAGCCGTAGCCGTTACCGTCCGGTTTCCTGTAATATAACGGACAGCCGTAGCAACCGATGCTGCCCAGCAGGTATTATAATTATACTGGGATACCGTACAATTATTCATATTCAGCTTTACTCCATAAGTGTCCTTCTGACTGAATCCGTTTGCAGTTTCTTTTTCTTCTCCCCATTGTTCTATCGTTTTCTGCACCGTTTTGATTTCTTTTTTTTCATTATCTATGATATTCTTTTTTTCATCATAAGATAATTCCTGAAATACATTATAATTTTGTAATTCTTCTTCCTTTATGTCCGTTAACGGATTATCGTTCCGAACCATCCTATGAATATCACTTTCCGTCTCACAGAAAATGGCATCCCTAGTGTAATAAAATATCATTTCATCATTATTCAGATAATCCGCTTTTTCCAATTGATCCGCCATTCCTTTACTCATGCTAGCACAATAACTTCCGTTTATCGGATAAACCGCTAATTCCAAAACAATGGTTTCATTTTCTATGACCGGGAAATAATATATATTGCTGCTGGTATCCTTCCTATTTACATCATAGATTACAAACGGCTTTCCAAGTTCCAGATGTTCCACAGTTCCTAGGCTGACATCATACAGTTCTTCACTTCTGTCAACAGACATTGCCAAATCCTGATATATCCGGTCTGCATAAGACAAAACTTCGTCCGGTATCTCTGAACTTTCTTCTGATTGTACTGTATATACTGTTTTTACCCCTACACTGTTACAGATAACAATAATGAACAGCAGGAATGTAAAAAAAGATTTTAAACTTCCTTTTTTCATTTTAAATCTTCCTTTCCAACGCTAATTATTTTTCGTTATCTACGGTATATTTATGACAAATTCCCTTTTGTACTTAATCAGTTTTTTATACAGTACCTTTTTATGTAATTACAAAAATTACATGCTTATCGATTATGTTTTCTGTTTTCCCTCCTTTCCCGGTATTTTTAATTTATTTCATAAATTATAAACAATAAACTAATCGATTCACTTCTTTGATATCTCCATGTATTTAACTATATGATAATACATTTTATATATCTTTGTCAATATTTTTCATTTTATAATATGGTTCAATCAAAATTGTTTTAATCGATATATTAAATCCCTGATATGTTCCGCTTCCTTCAATTCTGACAGATATTCGTCCAATACCACATCATACCGTATTTCCAATGCAATAATTATATTCATAAATGCCAGAGAATCGATTCCGCCCTTTGCTGACAGTTCCGTATCCATTGTAATTTCCCTGTCTTCCGCAGAGACCTGCCGGACCGCTTCCCTGCAGATTTCCAGTACTTCTTCCTCAAAACTTTTTTTATCTTCTGTCATTTTTCTGGTTCCTTCCCGATTTTCTCACTTCCTCCGGCCAGCAGGATTCCTCCATCCCAAACTGGCTTAGGAATGCCAGTACCATCCGTTCCAATCCGAATCCCACACATCCGGTAACCGTTTCCGTTCCATTCACTGATATTCCGAAAGGCCGGGTAAAATTAAATCCATGCAGATTAAAGGAGGCCACTGCCATCTCTTCCATTTCCCCCACCGGTAACCGCCACTCATATTTTAATTTCTTCTTCATCTGTATCATTTTAAACTTCTGCATCTGTGGAATAATAAAATGGTCAGCCGAAGATTCCACTGTTCCCGCTAACCCGGTCTGCTTCATGTATTCTATTGTTTTGTCCATTATCCGGTTTCTGGAATCGGTTACATACTCCCGGCTTCCGATAAAAACAATCTCCCTGACATGATAATCTCTCAATCTTCCAAAATCCTTCCAGTTAAACCGCCCTTCATTTCGAAATACATTCTGACACAGGGTAATGGTACAATTTTCCGGCAGCGTCCGACCTCTGTAACTTTCATATACGGAAAAACATGCGGAGGGAGACAAAGCATAGTATGCCGGATTTAAAAAGTCCTTTTCGGTACGGGTTTCTACGGTTCTCAGTTGCCTTAAAACCTCCATATCCTCGATTGCCTCACTGCAGAACATGCTGTATTGGGGAGAGTTTCGCAGATAACCGGTATCGGCATAAGCCTTTACCGGTAACAGAACCGGATATCGTTCTTCTTCCGCTCCCAGTTCCAGTGCAAACTGGCGGAATACGGAATCAAAATATTCAAATAACCATACCGCCCTGTCTTTTAATACAATTCTTCCATCTCCATAAGATTTTATATACTTCCCGTTCAATATCCGTTCCCGTGAAGTATATACCCGGCTTCTTTTATTCTCTGCCAGCACTTCCGGACTTCCCGTATCTTCTTTTTCCAAAAATCCCTGCATGGAACTTTTTATCATCTGCTCCAGCTCATCAGCATCACAGGAATCATCAAAATCTACAATTAACGTCCGGTTCTGAATCTTATAACCGGTTATGGCAGAACTGATAAAACTAATTTGTTTTTCATATTCCTTTATATTAAAATCTTCGGTAAAGGGTATTTTTATCATATGGTTTTCACTTCACTTTTCTCTTTTGCTTTCGTATAATAATAAAATTTACTCAAAAAGGTAATACATTCTGTAAAACTTCTTTTAATATTTTATTTTCCTCCTGAACGGAATGTTGAATTTGATGAATCAATACTTCCATATCCTCCGGTTTCTTTTTGATTACTGACTTCATTACATTTAAACAAATCATATCATATTCACGGATTATATGCTGATAGGAAGCGGCTAATTCCTCTCTGCATCCCATTTCCTGTATTTTCTCCAACAGAAATTCTTTGGAACTGAGATATCCCTCCACTCTTAACTGCTGATTGATATCCCGTATGATTTCCAGACTGTTTTTCGTATTACTTTCAATCATCACTTTTATATCTTCAAACAATCTCAATATGGCCTGATGTCCTCCTACACGGCTACAAAACCATGCCTTATCTTTATGAAGATATTTTTTTATCCCTTTTCTCATATTTTTATATGCAGTCTCTTTGATCGTACGGATATCCGGGTGTTTATAGTTAATTTCAATATACCTTCCATTCATCATCTGCCAATTCTCCGTCAGCGCATCCATATCCATCCAATCTTCATAACAGCCGCCTCCCACCGCCGGCATACAACCGTCACTGATTTTGACCAGATTTTTTTCCGTATTGATACCAATTAAATTAATAAAATGTGATACTGTCTGATTCCTGTCAAATGCCTTATTATATGGCAGCCCCGAACCGGAAACATTTATAATCAGCCGCCTGCCGTTCCAAAGCGCCTCTTTGAGAAAGGCTTTCATTTCACCTTCATGAGTTTCCAATACATTATCGATCATACTCCCTTCTAAATATGTACGGATAAACTGCAGATTGGAACGATTCTGACCAGACTTAATCTTATGGCCGTTCCCCCAGGAGTAGCAGATTTCATAACCGCCGCCGGAAAAAAAAATATCGCTTTTGGAAATTGCCTGATTTTCATTTGACAGATAATTATAAATACAACAATTCAGACACTCAATGCCTGCCCTGGTATGATAATTGTTCCGCTCCATAGAACATTGCCCTCTTTTTCTAAAATGTTTTTTACTTTTATCTTCTGTCATATCTGATATCCCTGAAAGTTACTTTCAGATTACCTCCGGTTCCCCAGGTCTTGCATACCAGCCCTGCTTCCCAGTCCTCCACTGCTCCGTATTCGGAAGTAAATAATACTTTTTTCTCTCCGGAAAGATACAGACCGCCTTCTAATATCCCTGCCTTATACTGCAGGAACAGGGAATACTCTTCCATTTTTCCCATATATAATTTATGGCCGGTAACTCCTATTTCATCCAAAACAATATTTTCTTCATTTTCCATACCAAGGATCAGGCTTTCACCAGTGTTTGGGTTCCTGATAAAAATACCGGCCTCATGGTTTTTTGCATTCTGTTCCCGGTCAACAGTTATCACGGTTCGGATTTCAAACGTCTGTGTCCCCGGTGCAGAGAACAGAAGAATCTTCGGCGCTTCATCTGTATCCCACCAGTTACAGGTTTTCTTCCCACGAAAATGAAATACCAGTCCGGAATCATTTTCCGTTATAATACCATCTTCGTTATGTTCTGCTGGATAAGATATATCGGCTGTTTTTTCACCATGTATTCCATCCGGTGATATGAAATTTCCATCATCACTGATTTCATTGTCCATATACTGCCGGAACTGATTCAGCAGGCGCTGTATCTGCCTTTCTTTATCTATGATCAGCGAATCTGTCTCTATATCCAGATACCGTCCCCGGACGGATTCCGCAATTTTTCTTAACAGAAACAACTCCCATAAATTATTCAGTTCCATACATTTAGTTTTGAATTCTGCTATTTTTTCCGATTCATATCCGTATTGCTCCATAAAACCTTCCATCTCCGTCTGAAACAGTTTCCTGTATTTATTTACATTGAGCAGTTTCTTTTTTAACTCATTGCCATAATAATCAATATCAATATTTTTATTATCTTCATTGATTAAGTTCCGGAACGCTGCCAGCAGTTCCATTTGTTTGTAATTATTTGTCTCAGTCAAATCCAGGCATTCATACTCGGTTAATAAATGCTTCAGGACATGAACCGGGCTTATCTCCCGCTCTTTTCGAAACAGAAGACCCGCATATTCTTTTCCGAATACTTTTTTATAATCATCATTGGCTTTTTTTAATATTTCATATGGCAGCGGAAATGTTTCATATCCATGTCCGCTCTGCTCCAGCTGGGTATTATCCAATACCGCCGTTAAATCCCGGTTCCGGTCATATCCTTTTACTAACAGCCAGTGTCCCCAGTTTTTATTTTTATAATGTTCACTGTAAAATAACTGTTTCAGATTTACCCCTGCCAGTAAAGGCGTCTGTTCATCAACGGACTTCATGAGCATCTTATAACTTAATTTTCCCGTTTCCTGGACTGAAATTCCGAATAATGATTCCGTTTCCCGCAATACCAGTTTCCGCACATTTCCCTGTGTATACACGCCCCGGAATTTTGCCAGCGCCAGATAATGATTTGTATACCTCCGGTCAAAATAATTCAGAATTGCAGCAATGGGATGCTCAAAACAATTGATCACATCATAATCGTAATCACAGGGAATATCATATATATTTAATTGTTTTATTTGATTTGAAATCATTTGTATGTGTTCCTTTACCTTAATACTTATCTTTTTGTTTTACAATATTTTCATAAATCTGATCCATAACCTCCCTTATATGACTATCTTTTATATACCAGCCCTTTCCGCTGCTTTGTTTTCCACATATAAATGCATTTCCCCCTTTGGAAACCTGGTCCATAATCGTATAAGTTGTTTTACCATCTGTAACATCAAAAAAATAATCCGGTGTTGTCTCATCAGATGTATTGGATTTTTTCAAATTTTTTGCCGGTATTTTCTTTAACATATTTATAAATTCTGCTTTTTCTTTTTGCGGTAGTTCAATTCCATTGCAAAAAACTTTCGTAGAAGTATCTTCTATGTCCAGTTGTGCTATCCATGTATGCAAAGATTTACTGTCGTCAAAAAATTTCCATGCTATTAAAGGAAATACGATTATTCCCAGAACGATCATCACTGTTGTAACCGTTTTTTTATTTATTTTTTTCTTCTCCATATTCTATTATCCTTCCTAATTTTTCTTTCCTGTTCCAGAACGATGGAATCATCTCTATTACTTTCAAGGCTCGTATAACACAAAATCTATAAACTGCAGCACATTTACACAAAGATTATTTTCCCAATATTTCCCGGACAGCCGTTTGTCATCCCGGGACCATAGAGCTTCCTTTTGGAAAACCTCGGAATGCATATGAAGATAAGCAAAACCTAGGTCTCCATCTTTTTTCTCTTTCTCATAAAAACCATGTTTCCTTAACGTATCATATTGCTCTTCCCCCAGATAAATTAGATTTGTTTTACCATCAATAACATGTTTTTTCAACACCTCAATATCCTTTTTGCTTAGATTCAAAGTATCGTTTAAATCATTAATAATAATGTATTCATACGCATGGTCTTCCTTTAAATTGTCATCACTGATTTCATCAATTTTTCTATATTCCAGATTTTCTTTAAATGGAAGGGCTTCACCATATATTACAATGTCTGTATCATATGTTTCATTTATCCTTTTTACATATGAATCATATGAATCGACTCCCCAGATCTTTCCTTCCTCAGTTACATCTTCTGTATCTCTCTGGTCAGACTCTTTTTTCTGGCATCCGGAAATGCATAACATTATTGAAAATATAATTATAATCAGACTTATTATTTTTCGCTTTATTTTCATCTCATTAGCTCCTAATATAAATTTTATATTAATCCATTATCAATCGTCCATTGAATGGGTTACTTGATTTTGACTCTCATATGTAATTTGATATAATAATTTTTTTTTGAAGGATTTACCCATTCAGGTGTTCATAATCCCATTATTAAATTATTATTGTTATCCGTCATTACTTAATTTTACTCAGCATAGTTGAAAAATTAAAAGTTTCATTCAATGACAGACTCAACAATTTTTACTTCTCCTAAATACTTTTCGTCTTCTCCATATGACTTACCGGTAAATTCATATACCGGCTGAATAGTTGCTTCAGTATTATCAGAATTTGTATCTTCCCAATATTTTATCTCAACATTATCAATTACAACTTTTTTCGATTGTTCCGGAACACTTATAACTTCATAATCCATTCCGCCAGACTTCCAATGGTCTCCAGACATTTTAATAAATCCTCCGAATCGCTGAATTCTATCTGAAACTTTTCCTCAACTGCTACGATCAATTGCACGATCATAACGGAATCCAGTTCCAGATCTTCAATCAGCCTTGTTTCTTCCCCAAAGGCACAGCCATTATCATTCCATCCGATTTCCTCTCTGATTATTTTAATAATTTCCTCTTTGATTTCTTCATATGTATATTGCATAATCCTACTCCCTTTCCATATCATTGGTAAAATAACGTAATTTTCTTCCATCCCCGTTTATAAAGGAATCACTGTATATAAACTCATACTCTGCCTGTTTCAATTCCGGCTCCAGAATATATCTCACAAACAATTCTTCAATATCTTCTTTTACGGAATGATCATCAATCCGCAGCAATACCCGAAACCTGTTATAGTCTCTCTGAACCACCTGAAACTGTTTTATGACGTCATCATAACTGCAATTAATGGCCTCCACGGCATGTACAAATATATATGGGTTTATCTTTCTTCCCTGTCTTGTCCGGATGGAATCATTGCTTCTTCCCATGGTAAGTTCCAGCACGGGATTCCTGTTTCCGCAGGAACATTTTATATCATGCCGGATTCTGCCCCTGTCCCCGATACGGTATCTGACAAAGGGCATAATCCGGTTATTCAGGGAAGTTACAATAATTTCCCCCTCAGAGTCATCAGAAATCACTTTCCCTTTTTCATCTGTTATCTCTACATACACATTGCTGCCAATACAATGCTTATTTCCATGGGGACATTCCAATGCAATGGAATTTACCTCGTTGCTTCCGTACTGATCACTAACCTGACAGCCGAAAAACCGTTTCACCCGCTCTCTTAATTCCTGAAACAGCATTTCTCCCGAAAATTCGATATACTCTAATCCTTTCACGGGAGGCAGACCAAATTTCTGCGCCGCTTCCAACAACAATTCTGCCATACTGGGTTGTAACAGCATCCACTTTGGTCCAAAATCCAATATCATCTGATATATGTTATAAATCCGTTCTTCATCCAGTGAGCATTTTGAGAAACCAAGGGTCTGATTTCTGAACTCATATACAGGATCCCTTTCACCGTCCTCCCGGATGGTATAAAAATAGCAGAGTTTATCATTTGGACTGATATTGTAGTATTTCTTCCGAAGCATCCAAAGCGGCGCCATGGAACGCCGGTAATCATTTTTGTGCCATAAAACAGGCAGACAGATTCCGGTGGAACCGGAGGTACTCATTTGAACCACTTCCTCTTCCGGAATACGTCCCATAACATAATCCATAATTTCTGCCGGAACGTTATGAAATAAATCCTGTTTCTGAATGATGGGAAATTCCGTAATATCCGGTTCCTTTGATTCTTCATACCGCTCCGGTTTCTTTTGCTGATACAACAGCGAATTTTTGTACGCATGACTTATGATTTTGGTTAACGAATCCATAATTAATAACCCTTTCTCTTTTGTTAATTATTTTTAATCAGATTCCTGAGAATCTTCTGATCTTTTTTTCAAATAACCCTGAAAATTTAATGTATTTTTCCTTGTCAGACAATAATCCACAGAATTTATGCAAAGCTCCGTTCCATTCATACTGAGTAAAATCCGTTTCCATCCGTCCCGATAAACATAATGCTCCCGTTTTTCCGTAAACAGTGAAATCCGATAGATATTTTCACTGATAAAGCCTTTATCTTTTCCGGTCAGGATATCTAAATATTTTTTATACGGATGCTTTTTCTTAAACGAAAGCGTATTGAGTAAACCGATAATTTTCTCTATTTCCGACGGTTCCGTAATATCAACGCTTTTGTTGTAATTTTCTATGCGTATACATACAATATTTTCGGATTGCAGATTCATTTTTGTTTTTGCCGGAATCAGGATAATTCCAATTATAATGATGATTGAAATTAAAACCATACCTGTTAATAAAATATGTTTCTTCATGCTTCTTATCCTCATATTCTCTGATGATTCATTATGTTAATTTCTCCTTGCAGAATATGTTATGATTTATTATGATTTAAAAGATTTACCGGTTTCATCTTTGAAAATTGATAAATTGGTAAAACTGCAGTAAAGAGGCCAATCACAAATACGATTGCCAATACCACTCCTAAAACCTGCCAATTGATAAATAACAACCGGAATTTATTTTCAAGTAATTGAATCATATAAATTTTATTGATCCGATTTACAGTGATACAGCACAATATTACTGCCGCTGCAATTCCTGTAAGTTCCAACAGCAACGCTTCAAATATAAATATCTTCAACGTATCCCGTCTTGTGACACCAATCGCCCGAAAGATTCCTATTTTTTTCATATTATCCCGTATACTGAATGTAATACTGGATATAAACATAAATACTGTTACGATGAGCAATATCATCAAAATTGCCCACAGATATATTTTGTTTTCTTTTATCAATCTGTCAAATTCATTTATTTTCTTTATGGAAGGTTCCTGCATACTGAATTTAAAATTTTCAAATATCTTAATATCTGATTGATAATATGTTTCAGATGTATAGATAGTATATTCATCATAAAAATACTTATTATAATAATCTGTTCCAATTTTCTCATACATATTTTCCTGTAACAATACATCTGATTTTAGTATCATCTCATCACTAATATTATCTATACTATATACACCAACAATTTCTACTCCCTCCGGGAAATAATCAAATAAATTCAAATAATCATCATAGTACTTTCCATATGTATCATCATATATATCTCTAAAAAAATATTTGCTTCCACAAACGGTATTAATATCCAACCCAAAATTTGTAACTGTTGTAGTGCTGATCACTATTTCATGTTCCTGTTTTGGCAGTCTGCCGGCAATCATATGTTCATTTGAAATGTATTTTGCAGAACAATAACCGAGACTTTGTTCCAAATAGGACACAACCCTGTCTGAAATAAAAAAATTTCCCGCTAATAGCTGTATCGGAGATACCTCATTTTTTCTTTTCTCTACATAAGAACTGTCTGCATAACCAATATTATACTCATATTGGATTTTATAATGTGCAAATTCACTGAGCATACCGGTTGCCATTTTTTCCTGAATATTATATTCCTTATAATCGGTCTTAACCACGCCTACAACAGTCATTTTATTCCCTTCTAAATAAATCTCCTGTCCTACTGCTTTCCCGGCAAATCCAAGTTCATTACATAAATAATCCGTCAATGCTATTTCATTCTCTTTTGAAGGCATTACCCCCTCCAAACATCCGGGCCTGTAATGATCATCATCTGAAAATGTTATTGTTACATCCGTCGGCCCCATTACGTATTCATCCTCTTCCATATCATATAATTTCATATTATACTTTCTGGATTCTATTCTTTCTTTTGGAAAGTTCTCATGCAGCTGATCATATACTTCATTTCCTGACACTAACAATTTTTCCAGCAGAACTGCAAATTCATTTTCATAACTTACATTTTTTCCTACCGCATGATATTTCACATCATATTGTTTTAAATAGTTTAATATTGTAATATCATTTCGATATGAGGTTAAAATAATTGTAATTCCAAACAACAAAGTTGTTAATGTAAACATGACCAAAGTCACCAGAAAACGGATTATCCTGCAATTTATTATATTCACTGCATAATCCAGGATATCTTTATTTGATAACCGGATTAATTCTGTTTCGGAACTTAAATTGCCGAAAGATAAATCTTCCGTCCTCTCACGTTGTATGCTGTTGTCCTTTTCTGAAACAGCAGATTTCCTTTTTATATGAACCTGCATACTGCATTCCTGTTCTGTTTCCAATGCATTCCTTATTAGCTCCTGCAATTTCAGTAAAACGATTTCTTTTTTACACTCCCGGACCTGAATGGAATTCTCTTTTATCTTATCTGTAATTTCTACTTCATAATAGTTCTGTTTTACAGTATTCCCGCTTTCTACTTTACCATCTGCAATATTGAAAATACAGTCTGCATACTTCTGAGCTGATTCTATATCATGTGTAACAACAATCACCAAACAGTTTTTTGAAATCTGCTTCAAAAGTTTAAATATACTTTCTGTCGTTTTTTCATCCAAATTTCCTGTTGGTTCATCCGCAACAATTATTCTTGGATTTTTCACGATTGCTCTTGCAATGGCAACTCTTTGTCTCTGTCCGCCGCTTAATTCGGTGATTTTACGATTTGCTAATTCTTCAATACCGACATACTTCAGAGTATTTACTACTTTCTTTTTTCTTTCCTCTTTCGTCATCCGAATTAATTTTAGCGGAAATTCTATATTATTAAATACGTCCAGATCATCAATTAAATTATATTCCTGAAACACAATTCCAATATTTTCAGCCCTGAATATATCACAATCCTTTTCTGTCTTAATCGACCAATCTTCTTTATTAATTGTTACTTTTCCTTCATTACAAAAATCCAGCCCTGTAACCATATTCAGCAACGTAGTTTTTCCGCTTCCGCTCTTTCCCAAAATAAAAGCCATACCTTCATCGCCAAATTCAATATTAACATCATTCAGTGCCTTTACCTGTTCCATTCCGTTATCATATATTTTATTTACATTATTAAAAGTTATCACAGACTTCTACAATTCTCCTTATATCAAAATGCTTTCATATTCAATTAATCTCTTCCAAAAACTGCTGAAAATCTATTAATATTATCATACATAAATTATTGACTGCCATTTCAGCAGACTGCCTCTGGTCACTGCCGGTCCATAATCCTCTGCCAAAAACAAGTCCGCCAAAGCGATGTTCACAGGTCAGACTCCAGTCTTCCGGCGTCCTGTCAAATGCAGTAAAACCGTTTTCCTTTAATGTATCATATTGCTCCGTTCCCAAATAGTACAAATTTGCTTTTCCTTTTAATACATGTTTTTTTAGACTTTCTATTTCATTATCTGTAAATTCTACTGTTCCATTTAAATCATTGATAATAATCAGTTCATACTCTTTTTCTGTTGATAATGTCTCATCACTGAGAACATCCACATGTCAATAGACTACATTATCCCGAAACCCCAGTTCTTCTCCGTACAGAACTATATCTGTGCTGAAATTTTCATTCAAAATTTTTACTGTTTTATCATAACTGTCTCCTACCCATGTGTATTCGCTCTCCTGCTGTTCTGCTATCTTAAAATAAATTATAACTGCGAGCATTAAGATTGCTATAACGCTAACGATAAATACTATGATTTTATTACTTTTCTTCATTTCAGTATCCCAAATATTATATTAATTGCATTCTTCTAAGTAATGGACAAAATTTAATAATATCACCATACATAAATTCCTGGCCTCTTTTTCACCGGATTGCCTTCTGTCAGAACTGCTCCAAAGACCTCCTCCGTATATCAGTTCTCCATATAAATGCTCACATGTGAATCCCCATTCCCCAGTAGACCTGTCATATATGGTAAACCCATGGTCTTTTAATAAACCATAGTTATTTGTACCTATGTAGTATAGATTTGCATTTCCGTTTAATACATGCTTTTTTAACACTTCTATATCTTTTTCTGTCAGTTCCACTGTACCATCCAAATCATTAATGATAATAAACTCATATTCCTGATCCGTTGTTAACGTCTCATCACTAAGAGCATTGATGTGTCTGTATACTACATTTTCCCGGAATTCCAGCTTTTCGCCATATAAAACGATGTCCGTACTAAAATTTTCCGTCAGAATCTGTACGGCTTCATCATAACTATCCCCTACCCATACATAACCGGTCTGTTTTTTTTCCACAATTTTAAAATATATAATGACTGACACGATTAAGGTTAAAATAACACCTAAAATCGCAATAATTATCCTTTTTCTTTTCATTTTTTCTCCTATTCATTTATTCCAATTAGCAATATTATAAATTATATAATATTGCTAACTTAAATATTTATATTTCAATATTATTTATAAGAATATGCTCCACGAAAATATTGATTAGAGTCTTCAACCGCCTTTAACTTTAAACCATCACCATTCCAATTCTTTGTATTATTCATATAACACTTATATCCAAATTCATAATCTATAAAATTCTTTTTAAAATCTAATGTTGAAAGTTTTGATATATCATTTGTAAAATTAAAGATAAAATAAGCATAATGAGTATTTGTCAACCACAAATTTTTCTTTTTCGCTGCTGCATCCCGCTTGGTCGTTGGTAAATAATCATACTCAATCTCCATAGATGATTTATAATCATGAGCAAGTATCTGGTAAGCAGAATCTTCATAATCTGCTGTAAAACCTAAACTATAACTTGCAGATACTCCGTCCTTACTTACACCTAAGTCCACTCCACTAGTCATTGAACGTGTAGTAGTTGGCGCCGATGGAATAGGTGCATATGAAATACTATTTTGACACGATAATAATGTAATTCTTGCCTTACATAGTTGGTTCACTCCTCCATAATATATTTTATCAGATTCATCATAAATTTGTTTTGGTGAATTGGTTACTCTTACCATGTAAGCATCTCGTTTAACATTACCATCATTTTTTCTTCGAACTTTAATTACATCTATAAAAGATACACCTATTAAATTCTTATTATAATAAACGTTTTTTCCTTCTTTTTTTAAAGAAAAATATACTGTTTGCACACTATATTTTGAACTATCGTAATCAAATCCTATATCTTCTGGTGTAACAGCCTTTACAGATACTAAATTCTGAACCGCAAAGGCTGTTGCTACTATACATGCCGCAATTTTTTTTATTCTCATTTTCTTCCTTAAAGTATCAGATATTTTATGATACATTTTATTCCTTTCTTCAATTTTATTTTTTAATGTTCTTCTTTATTTTTATTTCTTAAGTTTAATTTTTTTATATAAGTTATTCCTCCTCCCATTATTTTCTTAATTTGTTTAAAGTAAGCCATACAGACAAAAAATGCCTGCATTCGCATATTTCACTTTAAAAGCATGAAATTACACAAATGCAGGCTTATTAATATTATGTACTTTTCTTTTCGTATGTACTTTTACTCACCTTATCTTTTGTATAACCCATCTAAACTTATCAATTAAACTACCACAATCCACAGATTATTTTTAATCTAGTTAAATATTACCATACAAAACTTTATGTTGTCAATATGTTTTGGAAATTTTTACCAAAAACCCTAATCGTTTAAATCCTGTTCTTTTTATTATTCAAAAAACATTTGGAATACCGACCAAACAGCGGTTTTTATTCCACATAATATTCCAGCACCGATCCCCTTCTGATTCTGATATAGCTGATAAACAAAGATATTAAAAAACAGATTCCCAGCATTCCTATCCAAATACCATTTGCCATGCTGTTTCCTGTAACCACAGCAGAATTGCCGAAACGTTCTTTCCATGCAAAAATCACTGCCATTCCCATCAGTAATCCCAGTGCATACAGAATTACCATTTCACAGATACATATTCTGTAACTGACGCCCTTACTGATTCCTACGGCTCCATGAAGAGAAAATTCATAATCCCGAAGCAGGAATTCATAATAGTGAATCAAAAGAATATTCAAAAACATCGCCGCATTGCACATCAGGAAAAATACCAGATACATCATATTATTGGCCTGACGGTTCCGTCTGGCAACGGCTGTTTCATCCTCCTGATCTGTTAAAATGATATATTTTGTTCCGCTTATCACATGTTCAATTTCCTCAATCAGTTCCTTTGGAACATCTTTCAAAAAAAACATCTCAAAATAGTCATTTTCATGGTATTTCAGATATGCCTCCTCCGAAATGATCATACAGACACAATTCTCCATTACTTCCGGATATACAGGTACATCTTTTACCATTCCTGCTACTTCCAGTTCATATACCTTCTCCGGGTCATAAGGAGCAAACTGATATTTATTCCCCACAGCAGAATTCAGTATCCCTGAATAAGTTCCTTCCCTGTTTACCGTACGGCCCAGCATCAGACACTGATTATCTTCTAAATGACTGATATCCAGATGGTTCTCTCTGCATAATTCCCCGATCATTTCCCGGGAACATGCCATAACCGCAGCATGAATCAATACAAAAGAACGGCTGTCCGCCAGATTCGCATGCCCGGTTACACTCTGATCCATCTGCGCCCGGTAAGAATCGGAAATCAGTGATTTATCCAGTTGAATTTCCTCATAAACAAAATCGGCAAACTGAGGGTTGCAATCATACGTTTCACATAATTCCAATATCTGATGATACAGGCTGATAATGATATCCAGTTCTTCTTTATCCTGTATTGAAAAATGATTCTGCAGACGGATTCTGTATGTATAATTGTAATTATTATCCGCCTCTTTACTGTTTTCCGTCTTCATCTGAAAATAAATCAGATACAGCAGCAGCATTGAAACGGAAATACATAATATCATCATAACTTTTCGTACTTTATAAAACCACATATTCCGTAATGCCATCCGGAACGAATTCGGTATCACCCTGCCGAACAAATCCTCATACATGATCACCCTTTTTCGTTTACAGAATGTTCCGCCGGAAGAATTCTGAATCTCACAGGATGTTTTCCGGTACAGGGCACGAAGTTTTATATTCATGATCCCAGCGATGATTCCTATGCCTGCCACCATAAATCCCAGCAATATGTTCCATGGAATCTGTACTTTGGTCGTCACTGCCGAATTCATCAGAATATCTTTGACCATACGGATAAACCCATAGCCGAATGCAATCCCTGCGATTTCTCCCAATACTGCGTACAGGGTAATCAGAAAAATCATATGCCAGATCAGAGAAATCATATTCGTACCAATCTGTTTATGTATTTTGATAATCCCGCTCCATTTGGAAATACAAATATTAATAACATTATTCATGGAAAACAGCAAAAAAAACAACAACACAATCCACAAAATATGATTGAGCCGCTGTCTGTTCCGAATCTCTGCCTTTGCCAGCGGGTCGCTGCCTAATACATAGGTATATGTTTCATTCACAAAGTAATCTATCTTATTCGCAGTATCTTTTTCCGATCCATCATTCGCATTTTCACCATTGCTCTCTGCCGGTGATCCGGAAGATTCCCCGTCATATTTTTTATCACGATAAACCTCCAACGGCCGGATATCCCATACCATTTCATTTAGCATACGTTCCGTATCTTTATATTTAACATAAAGGTTCCGAAATTCCAGGGAATCCGTGGCAGCGGAAGTCTTATTCATTATTATCAGAGGATAATTAAAATGACTGGACATAGATGCATTATCGGACATTCTTTCACAGATCAGTCCGGTTACCTGATATGTTTTCTGATTACCACGGGAATCGGTACATACCAGTTTAGCTCCCAGCATTTCATCGCCGGTATACCCCTGCTGCAGCATAAACCATTTTTCAACTGCAATTTCATTTTCTCCGGTTGGAAATCTTCCATCGCATAATTGACTCCCGGTATGTTTCAGTTCATCTTCCAGCATATACTGAATCAAAACGGAAGTATTCTCTCCCAGCATACAGGCTTCCATCGGTGTTTCTATGATGAAATCTACGTTATCGTTTTCAGAAATCATATCTGTTTCCACGGAATCCACGGAATAAAATGCCGCATGATAATCTCCGAATTCCTGCCTGACAAAATCCACCCGGTTTTGCTCTTTCGTCTCATAGAACATGGAATATGCGGAAAACAATGAAAAGACTATCATGGAAATAAAGAAACATATATATAAAAATCGTTTTTTCCCTTTCAGGCTTTTTATTATCATCTTATTATATCTTATCAATTATTTCACCGTCCTGTAATGTATATTTCCGGTCTGCCATTCCTGCCAGTTCCATATTATGCGTAACAAAAATAACCGTTTTCCCCTCTGTTCTGGCACAATCCAGCAGAATTCGAAATACTTCGTTTCCGTTCCTGCTGTCCAGATTTCCGGTAGGCTCATCAGCAAAAACCACTTTCGGCTGATTTACCAATGCTCTTGCAATTGCCACCCGCTGCTGTTCCCCTCCGGAAAGCTGTCCCGGCATTTTTCTCAATTGTTCTTCGATACCAAGCCGTTTACAGATTTCCGCCAAATACTCTTTATCCCATTTTTGATTCATTACCGCTACCGGCAATATAATATTGTCATATATATTTAAAGACGGCATGAGATTATACTTTTGAAACACAAAGCCAAATTCCTCCAATCTCAATCGTGAAGCCTGTTTCTGATTCAGATTATCTATTCTCCGCCCATTGTATTCCACGGTTCCTGCAGTAGGCTTGTCTATGGTACTTAACAGATTTAATAACGTAGATTTTCCGGAACCGGATTCCCCAATAACGGAAATAATCTCTCCTTCCCGTATCTCCAACGATACCTTTACCAATGCCTGTTCTTTTGACTTTCCCATATCGTATTCTTTCTGTAAATCTTTTGCCGTTAATACAAACGTATCTGCCATTCTTCTTAAGCTCCTTATCTTTTTCTTCTTTCAATCCGTAACTGCTTCCGAAATACTTTCTTCCTCTTCTTCTGTTTTCACAAAATATTCATTATAGGCATTTCCCTTTTCATACAGATTCAAATCCGTCACATCATTTCCAAAGGTCATTTGTTTTGTCTCCTTTTTTCCGTCTGCATATTGAATATTCAGATGAATGATTATTTCCTGACCTAACTGCCTTATTTCCTCCGCTGTTTTTTCACGTGTAACTCCACATAAGATTATCTTGGAACTTCCATTGCCGTTTTCATCTAAATATATTCCTTCAAAAGGACGGCTGTCAGAAACTCTATAGTATATAAAATTATTTTTTCCTCTCTCTGGAATTTCCCAATCCATACTAACTTCTGTAATTGTTTCATTTAATTTTTTATCAAATCTTATACAACACCACATCATAAAAAAGCGACCGAAATCTTTTGTGTCTTTATAATCAAATTCCTGACACTTTATACAATCTGAATTCTCTGTCCAAAACTTATCTCCTTCTAAATCCAGCAGTTTATCCTTATCTATTTCATTTTCCCAAATACTTATATTTAACAGTTCTGAATATATCTCTTCCTTTTTCTGGCTTTTAAAAAATAAATGATAACAAAGCAAAAATGCCAAAAATAACAGAATAAGTGTTAAAAAAAATCTTTTTTTTAATATTATTTTACTCATTACATTCTCCATTTCATTAAAAAACCAATCTATTTCTCCCCAGCATGCCTTATTCTATTTATAACATAAATTTTGACAAAACTGGGGATATTGGATTTTATCTCATATTATTTAAATCTTATTATTCTATATGTTACCGGTTTTCCATTATTAAAGTCGCTATCAAATGCAGATAATAATACATTTTTCCTATTATTACTATGATATGTTAAAGTTATTTTTTTTAAATCATAGGAATTTTTAGGGTTTGTATTTCCAGTACATATAACACTATGTGAAAATTTATTTCCTCTGGCACATTGAATTATATCGCCTTTTCTTACAATTAATTTCAACTGATCAATTGTACAATTCGCACTATATGTTGCACCGGAATGTGTCTTCCAATATTTATAAAACTCATCCACAACTGTCCATGACTGTGTAGTCAGATAATGATATCCGTCAAACAGATGAAACCAGGCTTCATCATCTTTAATTACCAAACGTTTTAAATAACAGTTTGACGGCTGGTTCCTCATAGTCGCTCCACCTGCTTTTGCACATTGTGAAACAAAATTAGTACAATCTACATCTGGAAAATAGCGATAATCCCAGTTATTTGGTTTTTCCGCATATTGATTTGCATATGCTACTGCTGCATTTGCATCATAAGAAGCATATAAATTTATATGACTGGTCATCGTTATGGTTGATACAACTAATCCCATTGCCAATATTTTTTTATAATTCATATTTTCCCTCTTCCTTTCATTCTTTTTCTTTTGTGTTTTACCTTACATCCCTTTAGAATTTTATTTAAATCCATTTCTGTCATTTATTCTTTCTTCATCGCTCCTTTCCACTAAATTCTTCCTAATGATTATTCCAAGACCAATGTATTGTATATAAAAATGCCTACATTTGTATATTTCATCTTTATTGTATCTGAAATTATACAAATGCAGGCATAGTAATATTATAAATTTTTTATGTAAACCCATTTCCTCTATTTACACACCTTATCTTTTGTATAACCCATTTGGTCTTATTAATTAGACTACCGCAAATCATTATTAAGTGTAATAACATTACCATATTATGTATTAATCTGTCAATAATATTTGGTATTATTTACCAACTTATTATTTATTTCAATTTTTATAGTCAAAAAATGTATCAATAATATTACTCTGTCTTATCCTTCTTTTTTACTATATATTCATCCTGATAACTCTCATCAAAATACGGTCCAACTTCAATTTCCTTATCTCCAAAAGTTATTTGCTTTGTCTCTTTCGTTCCATCCACATACTGAATATTCAGACGAACCACGACTTCTTCTGCCAACTGTCTTATTTCTTCATATGTTTTATTTCTGGTTACTCCATCTAAAATTATTCTACAGCTTCCATCTCCGTTCTCTTCCAAATACATTCCTTCAAACGGTTGGTTATTGCAATTCCAATAATAAATAAAATTATTTTTTCCTGCATCCGGAATTGTCCATTCCATGCTTACTTCAGCAATCTTTCCATATAATTTTTTATTAAAACCTATACTACAACATGCACTAAAAAAATTTCCCAGTTCTGTTGTATCTTTATAATCAAAGTCCTGACATTTAATATACTCTCTATGCTCCTGCCAAAATGTATCACCTTCCAAGTCTGACAGTTTATCCAGATCGATCTCACACTCCGCTACGTTAAAATTAAATATATCTGGATAAATGTTATCCTTTTCCTTTTTTCTAAAACGACCATATAAGACTGCTAACAGTGTTATCAGAAAAATTGTTGTTATTATAATTCTTCTTTTTGATATTACTTTCTGCATAATTTCCTCCAGAGTTTTTTGTATTGTACCTTACATTCCTTAAAAATGCCTGCATTTGTATATTTCATCCTTATCAAATCTGAAATCATACAAACGCAGGCATATTTCTATTATAAATTCTATTTTGAAACCCTGTTACTTCTATTTATACCTTTTATTCCTTATCTTTTGTATAACCCATTTGATCTTATTCCTTAATCTACCGCAAACCAGCCTCTATCTCACTTTCGTCCCCTTCGTATCCCGTTTTGCAGTCTTTAACTTCCGCAACGCTATCTCTTTTCCTTTATATTCTACCGTCACATTATCTCCTGCATCTATAAGATATACATGGGTAATAAAATCCTCTCCCGTCAGCTTAATACCTCTTACTCCCACCGCCCCCTTTTTCTTATCCGGGATTTCCTTCAACTGAAACCTAAGGAATACGCCTTGTTCCGTCTGTAATACTACCACCATATCGGCAGAATCCGTTACTATGGCATCATATCCTCCTTCCGGTTCCACACCGATGATTCCCATATCATCGAACCCTAACTGCAGGCCTGCCATATCCTCCAGAAATCCGTCTTCCGGTGTGGCGCCGCCGGACATCATGCTGTCGGAAAAATCGTCCGAACCGCCGGATAACAATACCGGCAGTTCCATTCCGTTATTTCCCTCTGCTGCCGGCTCAATCTGCAGAATAAAATCCTCTGCAGCGATATCAGTCAGACATACACTTGCCAATAAATCCCCATCATTTAACTTAGTGGCTGCCACCGTTTTTTTGCTGACATCAAACTCATTTCCCGATACCAGTTTCATCATGCCCAGCCTGCTGGTAAATAACAGCTTTTTGTTTAGCAGGCTGCCTTTGGCGGCGGCAAACACGATATTCTCATCCCTGCTGTTATAATTACACAGATTGTCAATCGGTGTCCCCTTATCCTTCAGCTTTACATATGGAACCTCCAGAACCTTCACCTGATGCATGATGCCTTTATCCGTAAATACACAGATTTTATCCGTATTCATACAGGTAAATACATACCTGTTTTCTGCAATGACCGTGTCCCGGTTCTTTTCAAACAATGCGGTATCAATGGTCTTGGAGTAGCCGAAGCGGTCCATTATAAATACAACTTCCTGTTCCTCAATCTTATTTTCTTCAAATACCGCTTCCTTGCCGTCCTCAATGACTGTTCTGCGATCTACCGCATATTCCTTTTTAATGGCCAGCAGTTCTTTTTTTATCACCTTTGCCATGGCTTTCCGGCTGTGTAAAATTTCTTCATAATCCGCAATGCGGTTTACGATATTTTCATATTCTTTCTGTAATGCCAGAATTTCCAGTCCGATTAACTTATACAGCCGCAGTTCCAGAATCGCCTGTGCCTGTTTTTCCGTAAAGTTTAAATTGCCGGCATATAGTTCGGATTCCCTGCTCTTAAACCGGATATTCTCCGTAACGCCGTTCATCAGACAATTCTTCGCTTCCTTTAAACTGTTGCTGCCCCGGAGAATCTCAATGATCAGGTCAATAATATCACAGGCCCGGATCAGACCTTCTTTGATTTCTTTCTGCTCCAGCTCCTTTGCCAGCAATGTCGTATACTTTCTTGTCTGCAATTCGTACTGGAAATTTACGCAGTTTTCAATAATACCTTTTAATCCCAGTACCTCCGGTCTGCCCTCTACAATGGCAAGCATATTGACGCCAAAGGTATCCTCCAGCTTTGTCTTCTTATACAGCATGTTCTTTAATTTTTCCACATCTGCATTTTTCTTCAGTTCCAGAACGATACGAATTCCTTCTTTGGAAGACTGGTTGGAAATATCAACAATATCCTGGGTTTTTCTTGTCTCGATCAGATCACAGACATCCGAAATAAATTTTCCAATATTGGCGCCGATCATCGTATAAGGAATTTCCGTGATCACCAGTTTATCCTTGTCAGATTTCTTTTCTCCCGGCTCAAAGACCACTTTACCTCTCAGCTTAATCTTACCGGTTCCGGTTCTGTATATCTCCGGCAGGTCGCTTTTATTGACTACCAGACCCCCTGTAGGAAAATCTGGTCCTTTTACATACTGCAGCAGCTCTTCCGTGGAAATATTCCCATTGTCCATGTAGGCAATCACTGCATCGCATACTTCCGCCAGATTGTGGGTCGGTATGCTGGTTGTCATGCCTACCGCAATTCCTTCCGCACCGTTAACAAGTATATTGGGAATCCGTACCGGCAATACCGCCGGTTCCTTCTCCGTTTCATCAAAATTCGGAACAAAATCCACCACATTTTTATCCAGGTCCGCCAGATAGACTTCCTGGGTAAACTTCTTAAGTTTTGCCTCGGTATAACGCATGGCCGCTGCACCGTCTCCCTCTATGGAGCCGAAATTCCCATGCCCGTCCACCAGTGCCATTCCTTTTTTAAAATCCTGTTCCAGTACCACCAGTGCATCATAAATGGAACTGTCACCATGGGGATGATATTTACCCATGGTATCACCCACGATACGGGCAGACTTCCGATGGGGTTTATCATAATTCAGCCCTAACTGATTCATGGCATAAAGTACCCGCCGCTGTACCGGCTTTAATCCGTCCCGTACATCCGGGACTGCTCTCTGACAGATAACACTCATGGCATAATCAATATAGGATTTCTGCATCAGATCCGAATACTCTGTGCTGATTATGCTGTCCTCCGCCGTTTTCACATTATTCTCAGCCATTGTTCTCCTCCATATTTATTTTAAACCGGACAATTATAAGACTTACCCGGTGCATCTCTTATACATCCAGTTCCGCATCATGGGCATGGTCATGGATAAACTGCCGTCTCGGCGCCACATCATTTCCCATCAGCATTCCTGTCACATCCGATGCCATTTTTCCGTCCTCGATTTCCACCAGTTTTAACAAACGGGTTTCAGGATTCAACGTGGTTTCCCATAACTGGTCCGCATCCATTTCACCCAGACCTTTATACCTCTGCAGGGTAAATCCGGTATGGCTTTTCCGGTATTTTTCCAGCGCCTTGTCATCATACAGATATTCACCCTGTCCCTTTTTCGGAACCGCCTTATACAATGGAGGCATTGCCAGGTAGACATGTCCGTGACTGATCAATTCCGGCATAAACCGATAAAAAAATGTCAGCAACAGTGTGGCAATATGTGCGCCGTCCACATCGGCATCGGTCATAATGATAATTTTATGATACCGCAGTTTGCTGATATCAAAATCATTGCCATATCCTTCGGAAAAACCGCAGCCAAACGCATTAATCATTGTTTTAATTTCCGCATTTGCCAGTACCTTGTCCATGGTAGCCTTTTCCACGTTCAGAATCTTACCCCGGATTGGCAGTATCGCCTGGGTTCTCCGGTTTCTGGCCATCTTTGCGGAACCTCCGGCGGAATCTCCTTCCACGATAAATACTTCGCATTCTTCCGGCTTTCTGCTTTCACAGTTTGCCAGTTTCCCATTGCTGTCTATGGAAAATTTCTGCTTAACCAGCAGATTGGTCTTGGCTTTTTCTTCTGCCTTCCTGATTTTGGCAGACTTTTCCGCACAACTGATGACGGCTTTTAAATCTTCCAGATTTTTGTCAAAATAGAGTTCCAGCTCCTCTCCGGTCATCTCTGCAGTTACCTTTCCGGCATCGGGATTATCCAGTTTGGTCTTGGTCTGTCCTTCAAATCTCGGGTCCGGGTGCTTCACGGCAATTACTGCAGTCATTCCGTTTCTTACATCCAGACCGGTAAAATTATTATCCTTTTCCTTTAAAATGCCCAGTTCCCTGGCATACTGGTTGATAATGGTGGTAAACTTTGTTTTATAACCGGTAATATGGGTACCGCCTTCCTGGGTATAAATATTGTTACAAAATCCCAGAATATTTTCCTGAAACTCGTCTACAAACTGAAACGCAACTTCCACTTCAATCCCTTCGGAATCTCTTTTAAAATACACTACATCATGCAGCGCTTCCTTACCGGTATTCAAATCCTTCACATAGGCTTTCAGACCTTCTTCCTCGTGAAAGATAATCTTTTCTTCTTCATCAAATCTTTTATTCTCAAAATGTATGGTCAGATTCGGATTCAGATAAGCGGTTTCATGGAGTCTGCTTTTAATGGCCTCTGCCTTAAAATAAGTTTTTTCAAATATTTCTTTATCCGGCAGAAACCGCACCATGGTTCCGGAATCATTTTTCCGGCAGGTACCGGTTTCTTTCAGGGCATACATTACCTTTCCCCGCTCATACCGCTGGTTATAAACCTTTCCGTCTCTCTTAATGGTTACCTCCAGCCATTCGGAAAGGGCATTTACCACTGAAGCGCCTACACCGTGAAGACCTCCCGATATCTTATAACCGCCGTCCCCGAACTTTCCTCCGGCATGCAGTATAGTAAATACTACCTCAACTGCCGGAATTCCTGCTTTTTCATTGATTCCTACCGGAATACCCCGGCCGTTATCCTTTATTGTGGCAGTACCGTCTTTCTCCAATATTACACTGATCTCACTGCAATATCCTGCCAGATGCTCATCCACGGAATTATCCACGATTTCATAAATCAAATGATTCAAACCCTTGGTAGAAACACTTCCGATATACATTCCAGGACGTTTCCTGACTGCTTCCAATCCTTCCAGTATGGAAATACTGTTGGCATCATACGTTTTTGTTACCTTTGCTGACATAACCGCTAACCTTCCTTTATATAAAATGCTTCCGCAATAATTCATCACAGGATTCTAAGTGAGCATAATCATTCAGCCGCTCCAAAGTTATGATTCCGGTTTCCCCGTGATATAATAATTCCGTTATGGAACAATTTTCAAAATGTTTTGCTATCAGAAACCGCTTCGACTGCGGTATATGTAAAATACCTGCCAGATAGCAGCGAATGGCTCCTCCATGACTGACTACCGCCAGATTCCGTTCCTTCATCTTTACTGCATGCTCCAGAATCTCATTGATGGCTGCCGTCATCCTTCGGCATACCTGTGCCCCGTTTTCACCTCCGGGAATACAAATATCCCGCTCCATCTTATCCCGTTCTTCAAAATATTTACCATATCGTTCGTTCAGCTCCGCATTAGTCAGTCCTGTGAGCTCTCCATAATCCATTTCCCGAAGTTCTTCTCTCTGATACTCTCCCCGGTCCGGCTCCATGCCCAGTTCCCTGCGTATCCTTTCAGCGGTTTCAACAGCCCGGATCAGGTCACTGGAATATACCCGGTCAATCTTATATTCTTTTAATCGTTTCCCCAGCAACTCCGCCTGTTTCAAACCTTCCGGCGCCAGAGAAACATTCACATTGCAATCGCTGCTGGACTGACGCCCATGACGGATTAAAAACAGTTTAATATCCTCCATGTTCCACACTCCTGTTTCTGCCAGTAACAATCCTACTGCACTTTACTCTCTGCTTCATCCCAAATATATTGTATCATCCCGGGTCCTAAATCCGCTGTGGGTCTGGGAATAAAATCAAACTTCTCATAAAATTTTTCTCTTCCTTTTGCACACATCAGACAAAGCATAATTTCAGAATCCGGCAATTTACTTTTTTTCACATAATCGATCAGACTCCGGATGATCATTCTTCCCACGCCGCAGGACTGAACTTCCGGCCTTACCACCAAATCCTGTATGTAATCTATGATAACTCCGTCGCCCACGATTCTTCCCATCCCCACCGGTACGCCGTCCTCATATGCACAAACGGTAAACAGGCTCCTGCTTAATGCCGTCTGCGCCTGTTCCTTTGTTATTTTTTTCCAATTAACAGAATCCCGAAGCTCAAGATATGTTTTGACATCCAGACGGTTTTCTTTTAATTCTATCATTGGTTTTCAACCTTTCCGGTGAAATTCGTCTTTCACCTAAAAAATGTTTGAAAAATCCATAATTTTTCAAACTAATATTGCTAGTATATCATAATTTATGAAATAATTCCATTTTTTCTTATTATAAATCCTTTTTAAAACCGGAAAAATAAATAACATAAAAAATAACCTTCGTTCAAAGGCGGTGTTTTCTTGTATATCAAAAATCCATACTTTTCGTTAGGCTATCGCTTTTTTTATTTATGTATGTGCGGATATGGAATTTTTCTGCATTTTTCCCCGGATGATTTATCACATACAACGCATATGTTTTCTTACTTTACGGTTCAATGTAATATTTTTTGTTTTATCGTTTTTTTTATACTTTTTTTAAGTTCCCTGCTTTCCATCCAATATCCCAATGAAAGCGTTAAGATGTACTTTACCCATTTAAACGGAATGGCACTACTTTCCATTATCATAACTTTTTTAACATATCATTTTATTTTGAACGGATCCGGCTTCTCCATGACAGCGGATACAAGTGCAGCTATCCTGAAAGCCGTCACCCGGGAATCTTTGGTTCAGATTCCTCCTCCCAGTGAACGGGATATATATGTACATTATCTGATACCGGCACTCACTCTGGCAGACTGGCTTCTGTTCGAGCCGAAAGGTAAATTCAAAAAATACGATCCGCTTTTGTGGCTGATACCTACTTTAACCTATTTTCTTACGACCATTATCCGTTGTGAGGTATTTTCAAATGATTATCCTTACTCCTTTTTAAATCTTAACCGGCTGGGTATCTTTAATGTAGCGTCGATAATACTGGCATTTACTGTAATTTCTTTGTTTCTGGGGTATATGCTTGTGGGGTTTGACTTGATTTTAGCTCACAGAAAAAAAAGAACTTAGCTATTCGGGCAGAATTGTCGCAAGTGGATTATAAATTGGCTAAACGGACGCAGCTATGTCCGGGGAAGGCGGTTCGAATGTTCCACTACAGGCAGATGGAAGTTCTAAGTGTTCTGCGGTAAGTATACTCATGCAGACGCTACC
>CAJTXN010000001.1 GCA_910583605.1 uncultured Lachnospiraceae bacterium | reverse complement strand
TTTTGAAGGTACAGGGAAAGAACAGGAATCAGGTGACTGGTGTCTGTTCTTTTTTTGCTTTATAAAAAAGGAGAGACTTTATAAAAGATATGAGTGGAAAAAAAGAAGAATATGAACATATAAGACACTGTTTTGAACCGGTATATGATGAGAATTCCAGGGTTTTGATTCTGGGCAGTTTTCCTTCCGTGAAATCAAGGAGTCAGGGATTTTACTATGGACATCCCCAGAATCGTTTTTGGAAAGTGCTGCCAGTAATAATGGGATATGATATCGATTATTTAAAAAATGCAGATATCCGGGATAAAATATCATTTCTGATAAAAAATAACATTGCGGTATGGGATGTTATTGAAAGCTGTGATATTATCGGTTCCAGTGACAGCAGCATTAAAAATGTGATTCCGGCAGACATTGAATGTATTATAAAACAGTCAAAAATAAATACAATAGTTACAAACGGAAAACTGGCGGGAACATTATATGATAAATATTTTGGAGAAAAAATAAAAATCAAACATATGACACTGCCCTCAACCAGTCCTGCCAATGCGGCGTATAATATGGAAAAACTTACAGAGAGATGGTCGGTGGTTTCACAGAGAACAGGAATGAAACAGGATTAAAATATAGAAATTAAGAGCATAATAGAGGATAGACGGGAATCTAAATAATGAAAAGGAGGACATGATATGGCAGTCATGCATATTACAAAATCGAATTTTGAAACTGAGGTTATGCAGTCGGAAAAGCTTGTATTAGTTGATTTTTGGGCGGCGTGGTGTGGTCCGTGTCAGATGCTTTTACCAATTATGGATGAAGTGGCAGAAGAGGCAGGAGACGTAAAAGTCTGTAAGGTAAATGTAGATGAAGAGCCGGAACTGGCTGCTCAGTATAAAGTTATGACCATCCCTACTTTGGTTTTGATTAAAAACGGAACGGTACTGAAAACCACAGTCGGTGTTCGTCCGAAGACAGAAATACTGGAAATGCTGAATGTGTAAACAACGTATAGAGGATTTGGAGCAGATTTTTATGGGAAACATGGTTGGGAAACAGGAAATCTATGATGTCATTATTGTCGGAGCCGGAACGGCAGGATTATCGGCGGCGGTATATGCGGCCAGGGCGTCCAAAAAGGTTTTGGTCCTGGAAGAAACTTCTTATGGCGGACAGATCATCTATTCTCCCGAAGTAGAGAATTATCCGGGAATCGTTCATGTTTCCGGATTTCAGTTTGCCACAGGCTTATATGAGCAGGCGGTCGGTGCCGGTGCGGAGATTCGATTTGAAAAAGCCAGCGGGATTCAGATTCTAACGGAAAAAGAGTGTAAAACAGTACTTACGAATTCAGATACTTATAAAGCCAAATCCATTATTATTGCAACCGGTTCCCGAAGCCGCCGGATGGGTCTGGACGGAGAAGAACGACTGACCGGAGCGGGCATATCCTATTGTGCTACCTGCGACGGTGCTTTTTTTAAAGGCAGAACGGTTGCGGTGTTTGGAGGTGGTAACACTGCACTGGAAGAGGCTGTATATTTATCCGGACTTTGCAGCAAAGTATATATTATTCATCGGAGAAATACGTTTCGGGCAGAGCAGAGACTGGTAGAACAGCTGCAGCAGAAAAATAACATTGAATATCTGATGAACTGCAGAGTGACAGCTATTAATGGCAGTGAAAAACTGGAATCGCTGGAATTATCGGACGGCAGGTTGATAGAAGCAGCGGCTCTCTTTGTGGCAATCGGACGGGAACCGCAGAATGAAATTTATAAAGATATTCTTGCATTGGATGAATATGGTTATATTATAGCAGGCGAGGACTGCAGAACCAGTGCAGAGGGAATCTTTGCGGCCGGAGACTGCCGCACAAAACAGGTACGTCAGCTGGTAACGGCCGCCAGTGACGGAGCGGTAGCGGCGCTGGCAGCCATTGTTTAAAAGAGGGAAAATGAATATGAGGGAACTGTATGTTTTATAATCTGACAAAAAGTGTTGACGAAACCATTGAACTGAAAGATATTAATATGAAGGACGATAATGTGTATGCAGGGTATATTAATTTTGATGAATTTGAGGAAATATACAGTTGTTTTGGATTGTCGGAAAATATAATTGCCGAGTGTGAAAATAATCGGGAAAGTATTCGGAGTAATATAGATGTTTATGATGATTACAGTTGCGGCTATATAACTGTTATAAAGCAGGCGCTGCTGCATGAAAAACTGGACAGGGTTGCATATTTTATTAAGAAAAATTTGTTTTTAATTGTAAAATTAAAAGATGAAAATGAAAGTACGTTAGCCATGTTTGAAGCAGCCCTGAAAAAATATAAAGATTCCATTACCCTGGAAAAAATTATTTTTGCCTATTTTGAAAGAATGATAAACGGGGATAATAAAATTCTGGAATCCATGGGAAACCGCATTACGGCATTGGAAGAAAATATGATAAATGCAGTACCGGATAATATGATTAATCGTCAGATATTTCAGTTTAAAAAAGAATTACTCACATTTCGGGACTATTATGAGCAGCTAATAGATGTGGGAGAAGAATTGCAGGAAAATGAAAATCATCTGTTTTCCGAGGAAGATTTAAAATATATCCGTTTATTTACGGGAAAAGTAAATCGTCTGCTGGGCAGCGTCATGTCCTTAATGGATATGGCAGTTCAGTTGAGGGAAGTGTATGAAGCCACGTTAGATATTAATCTTAACAGTATAATGAAAGTTTTTACGGTGATCACTACCATATTTCTGCCGCTGACCGTAATTACGGGATGGTATGGAATGAATTTTAATGTTATGCCGGAACTGCAGTGGAGGTATGGCTATCCTTATGTGATAGCGTTTGGAATCGTAATCATTTCGGTCTGTATTGTGTATTTTAAAAAGAAAAAACTTATGTAAGACACCGGCTTTTTAACGATTTACCGGGTATTCGGTAAAAAACCAATTGAAGCAATTCGAAAATCGTAATATAATTGAACAGGGTGATGACAGTCACCCTGTTATTTTAAAATTGGAGAAGATTATGCTATTTACATCAAAAGATTTAAAAAAATTAATAATGCCGCTGATTTTTGAACAATTACTGGCAGTTACCGTGGGACTGGCGGACTCATTGATGGTTTCAAAAGTGGGAGAATCGGCAATATCCGCAGTTTCTCTTGTGGATTCCATTAATCTGCTGCTGAATCAGGTGTTTGCGTCGCTGGCAACCGGCGGCGCAGTGGTAGCCGGACAGTATCTGGGTAAAAAGAAGGAGAAGGAAGCCTGTAAATCAACGGAACAGCTTCTGGTCTTTAATACTCTGGCAGCAATTGTTATTATGGTAATTATCTATCTGGGACAGAATATTATTCTGACTAAGGTATTTGGAAAAATCGATGCCGATGTTATGGATTACAGCAGACGATATATGATGATCGTGATGGCGGCCACACCTTTTATTGCCATTTATAACAGCGGTGCTGCCATATTGAGGACCATGGGAAATTCCGGCATTTCCCTGGTGGTTTCCACGGTAATGAATGTATTAAACATTGTAGGAAATGCAGTGCTGATTTACGGGTTTCATTTCAGTGTGGAAGGTGTTGCGATACCTACACTGGTATCCAGAATCGTAGCGGCGGTTCTGGTGGTTGGAATATTGAGAAACCAGAAGCAGGTATTGCACATCAGTAAACCGTTCCGTTACAAGCCGGACAGAGGTATGATCAGAAAAATCTTATACATAGGTGTACCCAGTGGAGTGGAGAACAGTATGTTCCAGCTTGGCAAGATACTGTTATTAAGTTTTGTATCAGGATTTGGAACCGTACAGATTACGGCAAATGCAGTGGGAAACACGGTTGCAGGATTTCAGATACTGCCGGGAATGGCAATCGGTCTTGCCATGGTAACAGTGATCAGCCGGTGTATCGGTGCCGGTGACTATGAACAGGCAAAATACTATTGTAAAAAACTGATGAAATATACTTATATTGCCATGGCTGCCGTAAATATAGCCATTATGGTTTCTCTGCCACTGATCATGAAAATCTATCAGTTATCGGCAGATACTTCAAGGTATACGTTCCGTATATTAGTGTTTCACGGAATCTGCGCCATATTTATCTGGCCGTTTTCCTTTACCCTGCCGAACGTATTGAGAGCCGCCAATGATGCGAAATATACAATGATAATAGGAGTGGCTTCCATGTGGCTTTGCCGGATCATCTGTGGTATATTGCTTGGAAGGTATTTCCATCTGATGACATTCGGAATATGGATTGCAATGGTGGCTGACTGGTGTGTCAGGTCTGTATTTTTTATATACCGGTATAAAAGCGAGAAATGGAGAGAGCATACACTGGTATAAATTTAAATTATTACGAAAGGATATTCGGAAAAACAATGAAGAGAAGGGTGAAAAAAAAGTTTTACAGAATATGCAACAGAATTTTTCTGACAGTTATCTTAATTCTGCTGCAGGTTGGATGGCTTGCTGTATCCATATTCCGGCTGACGGAATATTCGGCGGCAATCAGCGCCGCATTTGCGCTGATCAGTGCATTGATGGTGTTATATGTGATTTCCAAAGATTTGAATCCGGAATTTAAAATCGGCTGGATCATTCTGATTCTGCTGCTTCCTGTTTTCGGGGGACTGTTTTATTTTTGCTTTGGAGATAAAAAGCCGTCTAAATTTCTGCGGAAAAAAATGAAGAGTTTTCATGATGAATTCCGGAAAGATATTGTAATTGATGAAATTGCCCTTGAAGAATTCAGGCAGCAGAATAACCGGGCTGCAATGACATCTGACTATATCCGGAATACCAGTGATTATCCGGTATATCAGAATTACTGCACGGAATATTTTGAACTGGGAGAAGTAATGTTTCAACGGATGTGTGAAGAGTTGGAACAGGCAAAGCATTTTATCTTTCTGGAATATTTTATAATGAATGAAGGTACAATGTGGGATACGATACTGGAGATTCTGGTACGGAAGGCAGAGCAGGGGGTAGAAGTCCGTATCATGTATGACGATATTGGCTGTGTGGCGCTTCTGCCGCCGGGCTATCAGGATTTTATAGAGAACATGGGAAGTAATATTCAGTGCGTGGCATTTAATCCTCTGGTTCCGTTTTTATCGTTTGTAATGAATAACAGAGACCATAGAAAAATAATGGTAATTGACGGACATACGGCCTTTAACGGAGGAATCAATCTGTCGGATGAATATATCAACATCGGTTCCCAGTATGGTCACTGGAAGGATACCGGAGTTATGGTAAAAGGTCCCGCCGTATGGAATTTTACAGTGATGTTTTTGGAAGCATGGAGAGCCTACAAACAGGATGATACGGATATAAATAATTATCGGCCGCATTTGGAGGAACTTCCGGATTATGACAGGACAGACGGATTTGTACAGCCTTTCTGTGATACACCATTGGAGGACGAGCCTGTTGCCGAAAATGTATATATAGAATTAATCAATCAGGCATTGGATTATGTATATATCTTTACACCATATATGGTAATAGACAATGAAATGAAAACGGCTCTTTGTCTTGCCGCCAAACGGGGAGTGGATGTGAGAATTGTAACTCCGGGAATTGCCGATAAAAAAATTGTCAACCGTTTAACAAAATCCAATTATCCGCCGCTGTTAAAATCCGGGGTGCGGATTTATGAATATACACCGGGATTTATACATGCCAAGAGTTATGTTTGTGATGATAAATTCGGTGTGGTGGGAACCATTAATATGGATTTTCGAAGTCTGTATCTGCATTTTGAATGCGGAACCTTTTTATACAATACACAGGCGATTCAAAAACTGAAGCAGGATTGTCTGGATACTTTTGAAGTTTCCAGAGAAATATATTTAACGGACACCAGACAGGGATATTTCGGAAATCTGTTTGATTCGCTTCTGCGTATGATTGCCCCGTTGCTATAATATAAAACATAAATTAAGCAGACTATGTCGCTGATAAATACCAATCCCTTCCCGGACAATCTACACGAATTCAAATTTTTTGATTTGCATAATTGACGAAAAATTATTATAGTGATATAGTATAAGAATGAACATAGTTCACAGAGATTAAGAAGTCCTGTAAGAAGCAGGCAGAAAAGAGGTAGAAATGGCAAATTATAATGATGATTATAATCAGTTCAATCAGGATAATATGCAGTATTCGGAATTTGGAACAAATGATTCCATGAATTATTCCTACCCGGGACAGGGAAGTTCAGGTGCATATTCCGGAAGCATATATGACAGTGTGAACAGAACAGAACTTGCGACCAACACAATAGCAAAATCTTTTATGATCATGGTGATCGCATTAGTGGTTACGGCGGTTACAGCATATATTACATTAACAAATCAATCTATGTTTAAAGCAATGCTTGAGAATGTAATGCTTTTCTTTATTATAGAGTTTGCTGTGGTCATCGGTGCATCGTATTGTATTAAAAAGAATAATGCCATAGTAGCGGGTGTTTTATTTGCAGCATATTGTATTATCAACGGTATGACATTGTCCGTTATCTTTCTTGCATATGAAATCGGTTCTATCCAGCAGATATTTGTTCTGGCAGCAGTTGTATTTGCGGTTATGGCCATCTTTGGATTTACAACCAAGAGAGATCTGACATCCTTTGGTGCCATTGCTCTTATGGCTTTGATCGGAATGCTGGTGGTAACTTTATTTAATGCATTAATATTCCGCAGTACTGGACTGGATATGATGATGAATTATATCGGTGTTCTTGTGTTTGTAGGATTAACAGCATATGATGTCCAGAAGTTAAAGAAACATTCTCTTCAGGCAACTACTGGCAATGCCAATTCGTTAGCAGTTTATTTTGCAATGGAATTGTATCTGGATCTGATCAATCTGTTTCTTCGTTTACTTGCAATCATGGGAAAGAGTAAAAACTGACAGAAAAGGAATATACATCATTACCGTCATAAAACAAAAACCGGTTGTTTTATGACGGTTTTTTTTGTATAATAGTGAAGCCTGCACGGATATGCAGAGGAAAACCAAGGTCGGAGTGAACGGTTATGAAAGACCAGATTTTGAAGATAAAAGATAAATTAATGGAAGGCATTAGAAATCATAAGGAAATTGCAGCGGCATGTCTGATTCTTGCAGGAGTCGTATGTTTTTTTCTGTTCAATGATTTTCAAAGCAAGGAAGAGTATTATGATGTTACGCTGAAAACCGTGGAAGAGGCGGCTTCCGGAACAAAGGGAGAAACAACGGTTTATCAGAATAAAAAAGTATCAGATATAAACAGTGAGTCGGCGGAGACTGATAGAGCGCCATTGAATACGGAAGTATCTGTGGATGTTCCGGAAAATACGGAAGTTCCGGCAGAAGAACCGGGTACCGAACAGGAAGCTTCTGCAACATCGGAAAAAACAGAAGAGACTTCTCCGGAGAAAAATTCCATAGCTGATGGGGAGACAAAACAGACGTCTGAAACCGATACCCGGTTCCGGACGGATTCCTCAGAGGTTACACAGCCTCCGGTTTTGGAGACTACAGAAGCCGTAACAACCACAAAAGAGTCCGGGCAGGAGGAGACGGAACCGGATGTTATTACAGTATATATCAGTATTGACTGTATGAATATTTTAGAGCATATGGATGATTTAAAAGACGGAGATATTCTGGCTGATTATATTGGAAACGGAAAGATATTAGATAAAACCGGATATCAGATCAGTGCCGGAAGCACGGTATTTGATCTGCTTAAGATGACAGCAAGGGCAAATCAGATTCAACTGGATTATCAGGGAGAGTCCGCCAGTATTTACAATACCGTTTATGTCAAAGGAATTCAGTATATCTATGAGAAAGCCTGCGGAAGCAGCTCCGGCTGGATGTACATGGTCAACGGAGAGTGGGCCGGTGTGGGATGCAGCAGTAAAAAGCTGGAGGATGGAGATTTTGTACAATGGCGGTTCAGCTGTGACGGCGGCAATGATTTAAGAGGAAGCTGATATGTTTGAATCCTACCATCCACTCATTAACGTTATATATTTTACCGGGATACTGGTACTGCTTTTGTTTTGTGATAATCCGGTTATACTGGCATTGTGGATTCTTTTTTCTATACTGTTTTTAAGCTGTCACAGAAAAAAAACAGAAATCTGTAAGATAATTACAGGGATTCTTATACTGATCTGCGGGATGGCATGTATCAATCCGATGATATCCCACAATGGCGTGACGATTCTTTTTTTTATGAACGGAAAGGCGGTCACGCTGGAATCGGCAATATATGGGGGATATATCGGACTGCTGTTATCGTCCATGATGCTCTGGGGCAGCTGTCTGAATCAGGTTATAAGCAGTGATAAATTTATCTATGTGTCGGGCAGGGTCATGCCACATCTGGCATTGGTCATATCCATGAGTATGCGTTTTATTCCCTTGTTTAAACGAAAAGCATCTGAAATATATGCGTATCAGAAAATTAATATGAAAAAAAACAGACCTTCTTATATGGATAAACTGTTACTGGGAATGAAAACTTTTTCCATTGTTATGACATGGTCATTTGAAAATGCCCTGGATACGGCGGATTCCATGAAGTCCAGAGGATACGGCATACGGAAGCGTACCTCCTATTCCATATACCGGTTTTCTCTGCGGGATGCCGTTTTTTTGTCCGTTTTTCTGACGGCAGGTATTTTGATTTTGGCATTATGGAAAGATTCAGGTATGAATGTTACTTTTTATCCGGTGTTCCGATGGCCGGAACGGAATATCAGAAATATATTGATTTATTGTTTATGCGGCGGAGCGGCAGGCATCCCCTGGATATTTGAGATAAAGGAAAAAATAATATGGAACTATTACAGGTCAGGGATTTGAGTTTTCAATATCCGGATTCCGACAAAATGGCATTAAACCGATTGAATTTCAGCATCAATGCCGGAGAATTTGTAATTCTCTGCGGAGCATCCGGATGCGGAAAATCAACATTATTAAAATTGTTGAAAAAAGAAGTGGCACCGGCAGGAAACCGACAGGGGGAGATTCTGTTTCAGGGGAAACCGGCAGAAGAGCTGTCTTACCTGGAGTCGGCAAAATATATCGGATATGTAGCTCAGAACACAGAGGGAGCATTGGTTACGGAGAAGGTATACAGTGAACTGGCATTCGGGCTTGAGAATTTTCAATATGATAATAACCATATCCGGATGAAAGTCAGTGAGACAGCCATTTCCTTTGGCATTGAAGAGTTATTTCATAAAAAAGCAGAGGAGTTGTCCGGCGGTCAGAAACAGCTGGTGAATCTGGCGGCGGTACTGGTAACGGAGCCTTTGGTGGTGCTGCTGGACGAGCCGGTTTCGAAACTGGACCGGATTGCGGCAGAAGAATTTATCAATATGATTCGGAAATTATCTGAGACTTACGGAATTACCATTCTGATGGCAGAACATAATCTGGAGGATATTTTCTCACTGGCGGACCGGGTACTGGTTCTGGAAGACGGAAATCTGATTGCGGATGAGAAACCGGAAGAGTTATACGATGTTTTGAAACAGGGGAATTCCGGATACGGCATGATAAAAGCACTGCCTTCGGCAGTCCGGCTGTTTGCTGACAGAAGCACGGCGGGGGCATGTCCGCTGAATGTCAAAGAAGCGGTCCGGTATCTGAACAGCCATTATAATATGGAACTTCTTAAGAAACTGGATGAAGATTTATCCGGGAATCATAAAGCTGTCAGAACGAAGGGTTCTCGGATAAAAACGAAAACTCTGGCAGGATTGCAGTTTAAAAATATATGGTTCCGCTATGAAAAAAACGGCAAAGATATATTACGGGGGGCCGGACTGACCGTACTGCAGAATACCCTTCACTGTCTTCTGGGAGGGAACGGTTCAGGAAAATCCACACTGCTTTCGGTAATCGGCGGACTATATAAGCCGTACCGGGGGCATATGGACAGACAGAGTGTCGCTTATATGTGTCAGACACCGCAGTTTATGTTTTTGAAAGAAACGGTTTATGAGGATTTTCTGGATACAGGATATCAAAACGGCAGGACAAAGCAGGAGACGGAAGAACTGATTAAACAATATGAAGGACGGCTGGGACTTGGGAACCTGTACCATATGCATCCCTATGATTTGAGCGGCGGGGAAATACAAAAGGCAGCTTTGATGAAGATATTATTATCCCGGGCGGAAATTATTTTACTGGATGAACCGACAAAAGGAATGGATGCAGTATCTAAAGAAGAATTCGGACAGGTGTTGAAGGATTTGCTTTCTCAGGGAAAAACGATTTTGATGGTGACCCATGATATAGAATTTGCAGCGGAATACGGGGATTACTGTTCCATGATTTTTGATGGTGAGATATTCGGCACATCTGAACCGGTGGAATTTTTTGAGCATAATACTTATTTCACTACTTATACCGGCCGGATTCTGAGAAAGGCAGCAGGAAAAAGGATTACCGTTTCTCAGGCAGATGAGCTGCTGAATTACTATGAGAAGTATAAGGAAGTGGGAACATGAGATTTCATCTGGCAGTGGTTTATGGAATCGTAATGGTAATACTGATGCTTGCATTTCGGCAGTTTTTTGTGATGCTGGAAAAAAAGAAACAGGATTTCAGACTGTTGGTGGTTATAAGCGTTTTAACCGCACTTTCCGTTACCGGCAGACTGATATTTGCAGTACTGCCCGGCTTTAAACCGGTAACGGCAGTGGTTATCATTTCAGGCATATATTTTGGAAAAGAGGCAGGATTTTTAACCGGTTCCCTGACAGCATTGATTTCGAATATTTACTTTGGACAGGGTGCATGGACACCGTTTCAGATGATGGTCTGGGGAATCATCGGAGGAATCGCCGGTATCGGCTCCGGGTTCCTGCGGAACCACCGGTCTGGCCTGTACCTGTATTCGGCTGCTGCCGGAGCCGTTTACTCTCTGCTAATGGATATCTATACGGTGTTGTGGATCGACGGATATCTGAACGGCTCCAGATATTTAACGGCGCTGCTGACGTCACTGCCGTTTACCGTTATATATGCAGGCTCCAATGTTATTTTTATGATGGTTTTGAGAAAACCCGTTGGCAGGAAATTAATGCGTGTGAGAAAGAAATTTGGACTTGAAAGTCCGGAAAATGTAGCACAATCTGTGCGGAAATGAGGTTCATATGATTAAATTTGTTGTGGCATTTATCTTTATTCTCTTTGATGTGGTGCTTGGTGTTGAAAATATACAGTTTGATTTACTGCCGGATTTTATCGGTTATGCCATTCTGGTCTATGGAGTCTGGAGAATGCAGAAGCGGCATGGAGAAACCCCGGACTTTCAGGCAGCAGCTAAGCAGGGACTCCTGCTGTTCGTTGTATCGGCTGTCATTACCTATATCTGCTGTCTTCTGGATTTATATGGTATTGTTTCGGATCTTGGTGTTTATGCGGCATGGACGGCTGCCCTTGTTACAGATATACTGGGAATTCTGGCAATCTATATGTATATCAGGCTGCTCTCCGGTTTACAGGGATTGAACCAGCGGTTTCAGGTAAAGAGAATCAACACCCTGCTGATGGTAAAAGTATTATGCACTGCCTGCCAGTATGTTGCCATTACCTTTGCCGTTTCGGAATTTGCCATGACGTTCCAGATATTTGAAATGGTTGTAAATCTGATGCTGCTGGTATATATGACAACTTCCGCCTTTACTTATAAAGAAAAATATATGCAGAATAATGCTTGAATAATGATGTGAAATATAGGATAATAGGATAGAAAATACAATGCGAAAGGAAGGATTGAAATGAGAAAAAAATTGTTAGCCAAAACGTTTGCTTTTGCGCTGTGTACCTCATTTATTTTTACTGCCTGCGGGAAATCGGATGACAATAAAACAACTTCGGGAACGGCCGGAGCCGAGACTACTACGGAAGAAGCAACCACTGTTAAATTAGAAGGTGAAGAAGTTGAGGCAAATCTGGCTTCCACGCAGAATGTTATTGATGATAACAACAGGAGCTTTTATGAGATTTTTGTCGGTTCGTTTTATGACAGTGATGGAGACGGAATGGGTGATCTGCAGGGCGTGATTGATAAGTTGGATTACATAAACGATGGAAATCAGGAAACGGATACCGATTTAGGCTGTAACGGAATCTGGCTGATGCCCATCAGTCCGTCGCCGTCTTATCATAAATATGATGTAACAGACTATTGTGCCGTGGATAATGCCTACGGTACAACAGAGGATTTCAAAAAACTGGCCGAAGAATGTGATAAGAGAGGAATTAAGATCATTGTTGACCTTGTGATGAATCATTCCTCCATTGGACATCCATGGTTTCAGGAGGCAAGAAAATATCTGGAACAGCTTCCGGAAGGACAGGAACCCAATGCAGCGGATTGCAAATATGTAAATTACTATACATTTGTAAAGGAGAATCCGGGAGGCAATTATTATAAAGTCGGAACTTCCGATTATTATTATGAGGGTGTATTTTCCCAATCTATGCCGGATCTGAATCTGGATAATCCGGATGTCAGGGCAGAATTTGAAGCCATCGTTAAATACTGGCTGGATCTGGGTGCAGACGGTTTCCGTCTGGATGCCGCAAAAGAATATTTTTCCGGAAATACGGCGAAGAATGTGGAAGTATTAAAATGGTTTAACGGTTATGTGAAGAGTGTGAATCCGGAAGCTTATATTGTTGGAGAAACATGGACCGCAGATTATGCATCTTATTATGAGAGCGGAATCGATGGCGCATTTGATTTCAGTTACAGCAGCCATGACGGTGTCTACACCATGATTGCCCAGGGAACCAATACGGCAACTTATAACGGTGATTATTTTACAAATTCACTGATCAAGTCCATGGAGTCTGTCAGGGAATATTCCGATACCGGAGCAATGGCATTGTTTTTAAGCAATCACGACCTGAACCGGCCGGCTCATTATCTTGGATTTAACGAAGATAAAATTAAGTTTGCCCATGGTCTGATGGGAATTTCCAATGGAAGCACCTATATATATTATGGAGATGAAATCGGTCTGGGAGGAGTGGAAGCCGATGAAAATAAGCGTTCTCCGATGATTTGGTCCTCTACGGATACAACCGGCCAGTGTAATGGTCCGATAAACATGGATAAAAACATGGTCATCAACCGTTTCCCATCCGTGGAAGAACAGCTGGCAGATAAAAACTCGATTCTGAGTTATGTGAAACAGTCCGTGAAACTGAGAAATATTTTCCCGGAACTGGCCAGAGGAGAGGTTGCCCATATCAGTGAAGTAACGGATGAGAAGATCAGTGCAATGACAAAAACCTATGAAGGAAGCAAAATAGTTGTGCTTGCCAATACAAGCCCGACAGAGACGGCATATGCAGAAGTGCCGAGAAGCGTATACGGTTATACCTGTATTCAGGGAATATTGACAACCGGAGAAGAACAGCCGTATCAGGTAGGCGATACCATTGTTCTTCCGCCGCATGCCATAGTAATCTTAAAATAAGATTAAAATTTGAAAACATTGTTAACTTTTCAGATAATATGTAGTAAAATGTAAACAGCAGTTATAAAATTATGGAGGTTTGGGATGAGACGGTATTTTGAATTAGGTGTTTACAATAAGGAAAAATCTGACGGTACAGGCGTACTCGGACAATATTCCAGTTTTAATGAAGCAAAGGAAGCGATATCCGGTTTTAAAAAAGAACCGGAGCAAATATTTATCATTGACGAACTGGAAGAGCAGGATGACAATTCAATTCGTCAGTTAGGTGAATGGTTATACAAATAGTATGAACAAAAAAGACCGTGAGAGCGGTCTTTTTTGCTACAAGGCGGAGGGAAAACCATGAAAGAAATAGAGTTTAAAATGGAACGTCCGGATTTACTTCATATAGGTGATAAAGTGGAAGTGGAGGAATCCCAGCTGGTGACCCTGCAGGGGGTGGTATGTTATTATACCATCATACCCGCACTGGCAATGTCAAATAATATACCTTATCGGGAGCGGCTGAAAAATTTTAAAGGAACAGTGACTGCCATTCGTCCGGAGGGCAGTGCATTTTTTGTAATGGCAGAGTTTGATGAGTAAGGATATGAAACTCTTGACAAAATGAACGAATGTGCTATGATTATTAAGAATATAGTTTAAGGAGTATTTTCTATGAAGAAAATGGTATTATCAATTCTGGTTGAGAATACGGTAGGTGTTCTAAGCAGGATTTCCGGCCTCTTTTCAAGAAGAGGATATAATATAGACAGTCTGACCGTAAGCGAGACGGAGAGAAACGGTTTTTCCAGAATGACCATAGTTGTCAGTGGTGAAGACGAGGTTTTGGAACAGATTCGCAAGCAGGTAGGAAAGCTTGTGGATGTTAAAGATATTATTGAATTGAAAGACGGAGCATCTGTCTGCAGGGAACTGATTTTATGCAAGGTAAAGGTAGATGCCACAGACCGTCAGCAGGTGATTGCGGTTGCAGACATATTCCGGGCGAAGATTGTTGACGTATCCACGGATTCGATGATGATCGAACTGACCGGCAACCAGCAGAAGCTGGATGCGTTTGTAGGTCTGTTGGAAGGATTTGAGATAAAGGAACTTGTAAGAACCGGTATAACAGGACTGACAAGGGGAACGGCGGACATGCTGTCGGGAGAGCTGGAATAATTTTTCAGGTGTTACATAGCGGATTCCGGTCTGGTTACGAGATTAATCGTTATCTAAAATGTACTGCATATTAGATAACATTAACTATAATACTAATATATATGGAGGCAAAACATATGTCAAAGATTTATTATCAGGAAGATTGTAACTTATCGTTATTGGAAGGCAAGACAATTGCTGTGATTGGATACGGCAGTCAGGGTCATGCTCATGCTTTAAACGCAAAAGAGTCAGGCTGCAATGTGATTATAGGCTTATACGAAGGAAGCAAGTCATGGGCAAAGGCTGAGGCACAGGGCTTTGAAGTATATACAACAGCAGAAGCAGCTAAGAAGGCAGATATCATTATGATTCTTATCAATGATGAGAAACAGGCAGATATGTATAAAAAGGATATCGAGCCGAATCTTGAGCCGGGAAATATGTTAATGTTCGCACACGGATTTAATATTCATTTCGGTTGTATCAAACCTCCGGCAGATGTTGACGTTACCATGATCGCTCCAAAGGGACCGGGTCATACTGTTCGTTCCGAATATCAGGCAGGCAAAGGTGTTCCCTGTCTCGTAGCGGTAGAGCAGGATGCGACAGGTAAGGCTCTGGATACTGCACTTGCATATGCACTGGCAATCGGCGGCGCCAGAGCAGGTGTTCTTGAGACTACATTCCGGACCGAAACGGAGACAGACCTCTTTGGTGAGCAGGCAGTTCTTTGCGGCGGTGTTTGTGCATTGATGCAGGCAGGTTTTGAAACATTGGTAGAAGCAGGTTATGATCCGCGTAACGCTTACTTTGAGTGTATCCATGAGATGAAACTGATTGTAGATCTGATTTACCAGTCCGGTTTTGCAGGAATGAGATATTCTATTTCCAATACGGCAGAATATGGTGATTATGTAACAGGTCCTAAGATTATTACGGAAGATACCAAGAAAGCTATGAAGAAGGTTTTATCCGATATTCAGGACGGTACATTTGCAAAAGAATTCTTAGTTGATATGTCTCCGGCAGGCCGTCAGGTACACTTCCAGGCTATGAGAAAACTGGCTTCCGAGCATCCGTCAGAGAAGATTGGTGAGGAGATCAGAAAGCTTTACAGCTGGAATAATGAAGAAGACAAACTGATTAATAACTAATTCATGCATATTGTATAGAGACTGAACATAGAAACGGAGAAATTCATATGCGGTTTAGTTTTTTTCCATTATTAAAGACTTGAGAAATGATGGCAAAATCAGCGATAAAGATTTTGAAAAATTATCTTCTCGTGTTGAGGAATATAGGAAGAAGTTTATAAACTATATAAGTTAAATCAGAATCCGAAAGTCATACATTGGCGGTCTAAGCGAATGTATGGCTTTTTTCATTATGGAATTATTTTTATTGCAACAGTTTTGGGATTTTTATACACATATATATAAATGTATGATAAAGCTGAATTTTAGCTTATTGGTTTGAAAGATATCGCAGGGGGTTCAGTGTACACATGGGAATACAAATGGAAGGAAGTGGAAGATTGGAGACAGTCAGTGAATTGGTCATAAAGGCAAAGGAAGGTGATACCGGGGCTTTTTCCGAATTATACCGGCAGGTATATAAGGATATATACAAATATGCATATTATATGCTGGAAAACCGGCAGGAAGCGGAGGATATAGTCAGTGATACGGTAATAGAAGTATATCAGGGCATTAGAAAATTAAGGGAGAATGAAAAATTCCGGTCATGGGTCTTTAAGATTTTATCTAATAAATGCAGGAAAAGAAGAAAACAACTGGCAGAGAAAAATTGCTCTCTGGACGATGAGTCTGTCAATCATAATCTGAAAACGGTAAATGAATATGAGAAGGAACAGGATTTGAAACTTGCTTTTGAAGACCTGACATCGGAAGAAAGAGATTTGGTTTCCATGGCTGTGTTTGGAGGATATAAGAGCCGGGAGATTGGTGAACTTATGAATATGAAAGCATCAACGGTTCGGTCAAAGATCAGCCGTGCATTTGCAAAGATGCAGAAAAGAATGGAGGTGCAGCTGTAATGAAGAAAAGAGATAGTATGATTCCAGATATGGAAGACAGAATGGAGGACTGGGAGGAGGCAGATGAACGTATAATGAAGGAAATTCGCAGTAAATCTGATGAATTGGAGATTCCGGACAGCCTGTTACCGGAAAATATGATGAAAAAACTTCAGCAGGAGTCAAAAGAAAAGACGACAATTGTTCCGTACAGGAAGAAGAAAAACAGATTTTTAAAACAGGCAGCAGCGATTGCGATGGCAGCAGCAGTTTGTGTCGTATTGGTGTATCAGCTCGTTAATTATAAAGGGAGTATTATCCTGACCAATGGAAGACACGTGGCAGAGGAAGTGGAATACGGGAAACTGGAACAGGGCATGGTTCGGGCAGCCAGCAGGGAAGAAATATATGATAAAATTAAAAACTATGATAGCTTAAATTCATGGGGATTTGGCTGGTCAATATTAGGGAAAGATGAGAATGATTTGATGAATAATGAAGGCAGTACAGGAATGCTGCCAGAGGGAGAAGAAGACGGTGAGGTGCCGGATGAACAGGAAAATTATCATAAGGATACAAATGAACAGGTGGAAGGTGTATCGGAAGGGGACTATGTAAAAACAGATGGAAAATATATTTATATAGCACCCCGGGACGGCAGTAATATTCGGATTGCAGCGGCAGAAAAAGGGAATCCGGAGGCTGTTTCCGAAATCAGACTGGAAGAATATCTGAAAGAGGATTTGGAAGCGGAGAGTGACAGCGATGTGGCTGGTCTTTTGGATGACAAGGAAATGTATGTCAACGGAAACAGACTGACACTGGTGGTATCTGCAACGAAGGTATCTTCATTCAGCGGTACGGAATGGGAGTCCGTGTTTGGGAATGATATAGATTATGAGGAATATCAGGGATGGCAGGATATATCAAGATATATAAATGAAACTTATATTCTGAGTTTTGATATCAGTGATAAAAGCCATCCCAAATTACTGGCAAAACATTCACAGCAGGGAAATTTAAATACCAGCAGGGTTGCGGACGGTTACTTGTATGTGCTGTCGAATTTTTATTATGATAATCTGGACAATGAACAATATCTTCCGTGTGTAGATGGAAAAGAGGTTTTGGCAGATTCTGTCTATATAAACGAAAACGGAGGAGAAATTTATACGATCATCACTGCTTTAGAGATTGGCAGACCTGAGAATTTATTAACCAATATTAATATTTTAGCAGGGAGCGACCTGGTATATGTGAGTCAGAAAAATATTTATATTCTGGAGCAGGAAGAGACGAAAGCGATAACGGAGCAGGGAGATAAATTGACGGAAATCTATTCTTACGATACGGTGATCAGCAAATTCAGCTATGAAGCAGGTAATATAGAATTTACGGTTTCTTCCAGAGTCAGGGGAACTATTGACAAGCAGTTTTATCTGGATGAATATAACGGAATATTGAGAGCAGTGGCAAATGTATATACCGTTACCAGCAGAAAGGAGATGCTGGATGATTCATTTGTGGATTCTGTTATTGGAGATATGAAAAATGCAGAAGAATATGAACAGGAAAAGAAAATACTGCAGGAACTGGAAAAAAAATATGGGGAAGAAATATATGTAAGTAAGGAAAAAAATAAATGGAACATATGGGTTTTTGATACGGAAGATGAAAACAGAGTTTATACATTGGACGAAACGCTGAACATTATGGGACAGATTGAAGGAATTGCTGAGGGAGAAGACTTACATTCAGCAAGATTTATGGGAAGTATCGGTTATTTTGTAACATTTAAATCCATTGACCCTCTGTTTGCCGTGGATTTTTCCAATCCTGCAGCGCCAAAGATACTCAGTGAATTAAAAGTACCGGGATTTTCCGAATATCTGCATTTCTGGGAAGAAAATAAACTTCTGGGCATTGGATTTGATACGGAAGAACTGGATGGAGGTGTCAGGACTGCCGGTTATAAATTATCCATGTTTGACATTTCTGATCCGAAGAATGTAACGGAAGAGGAAATGGAATCAAAAAGAAACCAGTATACCAATACATGGGATTATAAGAGTATTCTGATCTCAAGGGAAAAGAATGTGATCGGATTTGAAATCTGGTCGGATTACGGAACTCCGGGGTATGTGGTATATTCCTACAATGAAAATCAGGGGTTTACCGAACGGTTTAAATATAATTTGGAATCAGAGGATGTAAGCAATGTAAGAGGTATCATCATCAATGATGTGTTTTATCTGATACTGGGGGACCGGGGGATAAACACATATGATATTTCTCAGGATTATAAGCTGATATCTGAAATGAAATATTAAAGATATTCTGTGTGTTTTTTCAGATATTGAATAAATTTATTGACAGCAGCGGATGAGATGGAAGTTTCATTGTATGCAAAGCCAATTTCCCGTGGTGGAATGACGGCAGGCAGCGGAATTTCCATCAGCCGCTGTTTTTGTAAATCGTCCCGGATGAAATCGGATATGATGCACGCGATGCCTAAATCAATTCTGGCAAAATCAATCAGAAGTTCCATATTATTTACTTCCAATATATTTTGAGGTTTCAGTCCCATAGATTCCAAGAAGTTGTCTACATGAAGCCGGGAAACATTTTCCTGCTCCGGCAGCATGATATTGGCATTTTCAAAAATCTCTCCGATGGTCTGTATTCCCCTGGTCCGGAGATTGCTGAGATAGGAATCCGTAGCGGTAAAGACGTAATTTACATATCCGATGGACAGGAAGGTAAGTTTTTGGTGAAACGGAATATGTCCTACCAGACCGATATCAGTCTGTCCGGCTTCCAGTAATTCCAGGGACCGGGTGGTGGAATGACATTCTATATTTATTTTGATGTGGGGGTTTTCCCGGATAAATCCTTTCAGATACGGAAGAAGAATATATTTGCAAAGTGTGGAGCTGGCGCTGATCCGAAGGGTACCAAGTCCAAGGGAGGTTATCCGGCGCAGTGTATCCTCGCCTTTGGAAATTTCTTCAAATGCAGAATGGATATGTTTGTATAGAAGAGTTCCCTCCTCGGTGAGGGATACGCCTCTGGAATTCCGGTTAAACAGCCGGACGCCAAGATTTTCTTCCAGTTGTTTTAATGATTTGCTGATGGCGGGCTGACTGATAAACAGTTTCTCTGCTGCTTTTGAAATATTTCCAAGGACAGCCACGGTATGAAAGACTTTGTATTGGGATAAGGTGTTATAGGATTCCATAAAATTCCTCTTTTCTGTGTTGTATTACGATATAACTTAAAATTATGTCTGACATTATTATTATATATTTGCATTATAACAGATTCAATGGTATGATATCAACAGTGAATGACATATTTAAAGGAGGAATTTATTCATGGGAATGACTATGACTCAGAAGATATTAGCTGCGCATGCAGGACTTGAAACAGTGACTGCCGGACAGTTAATTGAGGCCGATCTGGATCTTGTACTGGGAAATGATGTAACCTCTCCGGTTGCCATCGGCGAAATGAAGAAGATGAATGTGGAAGGTGTGTTTGATAAAGATAAGATAGCCATTGTTCTGGATCATTTTACACCAAATAAAGATATTAAATCAGCGGAACTGTGTAAATGTGCCAAGGACTTTGCATATGCAAATGATATTACTAATTTTTTTGAGACCGGTGAAGTTGGAATTGAACATGCATTGCTGCCGGAAAAAGGTCTTGTAGTGGCAGGGGACGTGATAATCGGTGCGGATTCCCATACCTGTACTTACGGCGCTTTAGGTGCATTTTCTACGGGAGTGGGAAGTACGGACATGGCAGCTGGAATGGCTACGGGAAAGGCATGGTTTAAGGTGCCGTCTGCCATAAAGTTTCATCTGACCGGAAAACCGGGTAAATGGATCAGCGGGAAGGATGTCATTCTTCATATCATCGGTCTGATCGGTGTGGACGGAGCTTTGTACAAATCCATGGAGTTTGTGGGTGACGGTATTCAGTATCTTTCCATGGACGATCGTTTTGCCATGACAAACATGGCGATTGAAGCCGGCGGAAAAAACGGTATCTTCCCGGTAGATGATCTGGCGGTGGAATATATGAAGGAACATTCCACAAGGGAATATAAGGTATATGAAGCGGATGAAGATGCAGAGTATGAAGCAGAATATACCATTGATTTAAGTAAATTAAAACCTACTGTGGCATTTCCGCATCTGCCGGAAAATACCAGAACTATAGATGAGGATTTTGATATTTCCATTGACCAGGTAGTCATCGGTTCCTGTACAAATGGAAGAATATCGGATTTGAGAGCGGCAGCGGAGGTAATGAAGGGCAGAAAGGTTGCAAAAGGAGTGAGGGTAATCGTAATTCCGGCAACCCAGGCTGTTTATCTTCAGGCTATGGAAGAAGGTCTGTTAGCCACATTTATAAAAGCGGGAGCGGCAGTCAGCACACCAACCTGCGGTCCGTGTCTTGGCGGCCATATGGGTATTCTTGCAAAAGGAGAGAGAGCCGTTGCCACCACAAACCGGAATTTCGTAGGTCGTATGGGCGACCCTGAATCAGAGGTTTATCTTGCAAGTCCGGCGGTAGCGGCAGCAAGCGCCGTAACCGGAAAAATATCCGGCCCGGAGGAACTGGGATTATAGGTCAGGAAAGAATAACTTAGAAGAAAGGAAATCAATCAATGAAAGCAACAGGTAAGGTTTTTAAATATGGTGACAATGTGGATACAGATGTAATTATACCTGCAAGATATCTGAACGTGCCGGATCCGCAGGAACTGGCAAAGCATTGTATGGAAGATATTGATACAGACTTTGCAAAACAGGCTAAACAAGGTGATATTATAGTAGCGGATAAGAATTTTGGATGCGGTTCTTCCAGAGAACATGCACCTATCGCCATTAAAGCTTCCGGTGTAAGCTGTGTAATTGCCGAGACATTTGCAAGAATTTTTTACCGGAACGCCATTAATATCGGGCTGCCGATCATTGAATGTCCGGAAGCGGCGAAAGGTATAGAAGCAGGAGATGAAGTGGAAATAGATTTTGACTCCGGAAAGATCTATAACCGGACGAAAGGAACAGAGTTCCAGGGACAGGCATTTCCGGAATTTATGCAGAAGATCATTCGGGCGGAAGGTCTGATCAATTATATCAATAATAAATAAAAACGGAGGCTGATTTATGAAATTAAAGTATAATTTAACGCTCCAGGAATTAATGGACTATTTTTGCGATCGAGAATATTCAGGTTTTACCGAACATGAAATCCAGGTAGCGGAACAGTCCATGGGAATCGCCCTGCCGGCTGCTTACCGCAGTTTCTTTTTGAAATATGGTCAGGAGGATATCAACGCAGTATTTGATAATCTGTTCTGTTCGCCGCAAGAATGTCGTACTTCTTATCAGATGATCCATGAAATTTTAGAAGAATTGCAGGAAGACTTTGAAACATCGGTAAGAGTTGGAGAGCAGGAGGAATATGCTGACAATGAATATTTCAGCCTGTGGCAGATGCCGGAGGAAGAATGGCACAGGATTACCCAAAACTATCTTTTGGTAGGTGTTGACAGAGAAGGCATTTCCTATACGGGATATCTGATCGAGGATCTGCTGGATAGCAGGGAAGATCCGCCCGTTTATTTAAGTTGTGATGATGATATCATTAAGTTTAAAAAATGGAACGACAACACGGAACAGTTTCTGCTTGAAATGATCTGCAAGAGCGCGTATAAACGCTTGGAGTGGTATGACCCAAAAGAACGGTTATCGGTTAAAGAAATTTTTGCATATTTTCATGTGGATATAGATATAAAACAGTTCAAAGTATCAGGACATGTGGGAACCTGCCTGGATACTGATGATGGAAAACTCTATGTGTATTTTGACTATGGGAGTTTTCAACGACTGTTTTATGTCAGCAAGGAAAATTGAGAACGAAAAAGAACTTCCCGAATAAGGAAAAATCGCTGCAGTGTAAAGCTGGCAGCGATTTTTTTAGACAATGGGGAAAATAAGTTGTGTATTCTGACGATATAAGCATTAAATTAATAAAAAGTTTATTGAAATTGTATAATTCTATCTTTTATTATATTAAAAATGCACGAAAGTATTAAAAATTCTTGACATTTTTTGTTAACTCTTCTATACTTTAAAGTACAGACACAAAATATTCACAATTATTTTACTGGGGGCGGTACTATTATTGTGAATTTGTGCCAAGGGATGCGAATAAGTCATATAATATCGTGTGGAAATATTTCATTGTAGTATATGGCTGCTGTTTGCGTCAAAAAATAAAAAAGGAGAAGAGAAAAAGGATGAAGACGAGTACGAAGAAAGTTTTATTGGCGTTGCTCGCGGTGGCTTTACTGCTGACTGGGTTTGGCATATGGTCATCGAACGACAAAGTATACGGTTCGAATGAAATAACTGTACACTTTAAGTGGGAAGCAGGAACTCCGAATATCTACTATTGGAATGTTAATAATTCCAACAACAATCCTGTAGATTGGCCGGGAGTACAGATGTCAGCAGAAGGAAAAGACTGGTATTCTTACACGATCAGCAATGCAACAAGTGCAAACCTGATTTTTGATTACTCCAGCTGGCAGACTTCTGATTTGAGCAGAACAGAAGGCGAATGGTGGTTTATGGATGGAAAGTGGTATGACTATAATCCGGAAGCACCATCCAATGATGAAATTGTTGTTCATTTGAAGACAGACTGGACCAGCCCTAAGATTTATTACTGGAACTTAAACGGCGGCAACAATAATCCGGTAGAATGGCCGGGAACCGCAATGAAGAGCGAAGGTGATAAATGGTATGGATTTACCATCGCAGGTGCAAAATCTGCAAGTATCATATTCAACAACGGTTCATCAAATCAGCAGACAAAAGACCTGAGCAGAACAGCTGGTGAATGGTGGTATGTGGACGGAACATGGTACGACCGTAATCCGGAAGAGCCGGAGACACCGCCGGTAGAAGAAACCTCTTCGGAGACAACGGCACCGGAAGGAGAAACTCCTTCATTTAATGGTGTCAAGGTACACTTTAAGAGTACCTGGGGAGGCGCAAAGATTTATTACTGGAGCGCAACCCCGTCGTTAAAGACAGTTGACTGGCCGGGAACAGAGATGGCTAAAGAGGGAGATAACTGGTATTCTTATGAATTTGCCAATACCACAAAGTTAAATCTTATCTTTAACTACAATGGCCAGCAGACAGCTGATTTAACCCGTACAACCGGTGAATGGTGGTTTAAGGACAATAAATGGTACGACCATAATCCGGAGAAACCACAGCAGGAAACAACAACGAAGCAGGAAGAAACAACAACACCAAAACAGGAAGAGACGACAACACGTCCTAAACCGGTTGAGCCGACAACATCACATGAGAGACCGTCAAGCACGGTATCACGTACAGACTTCCGTGATGAGACCATTTACTTCCTGATGACAACCAGATTTTACGACGGTGATGAGTCCAACAATGTACACTGCTGGGATGACGGACAGGCTAAAAACCCTGACAGCGATCCGGCATGGAGAGGTGATTTCAAGGGATTGATCGAAAAACTTGATTATATCAAGGCTCTTGGTTTCACTGCAATCTGGATTACACCGGTAGTAGAAAATGCAAGCGGTTATGATTATCATGGCTATCATGCAATGGATTTCAGCAAGGTAGATTCCAGATATGAATCATCAGATGTTACATATCAGGATTTGATTGATGAAGTTCATAAGAGAGACATGAAGATTATTCAGGATATCGTATTAAATCATACCGGAAACTTTGGAGAAACCAATCTTCTTCCGATGTTTGAAAAGTCCGGTGATTTAGGAAGCGTAGAATGTATGAAGATCCATCCGGAATCCAATCTTCCGTCTAACTATGACAGTTTAACACCGGGTCTGCAGTATCAGGCAAGACTGGCGCTTATGAAGAATACCGACGGAGTGAACCATGATTCCAAGGATATCTATCATCACTACGGAAACTTTAACTGGGATGATTATTCTTCACAGTTAGCCCAGATCGCAGGAGACTGTGTGGATCTGAATACGGAAAATCCGATCGTTTACGAGTATCTGGTTGACTGCTATACCAATTACATCAACATGGGTGTAGATGGTTTCCGAATTGATACAGCTAAACATATTTCAAGATTAACATTTAACGAAGTATTCCTGGATCAGTTTATGGAAGCAGGCGGAGAAAACTTCTTCATGTTTGCAGAAGTTTGCTCCAGAGACAGAAATGTATGGTACAGAGATAATCCAAACTTATCAACACCGTTCTATACCTGGGATGAAACAAAAGACTATGGATGGAGCGATAGTAATGCAGCATGGAATGTTGCTTTAACAGAACAGCATTATGAAGACAACAGAAGCACACATACCCAGCCGACAAGTGATAATGCATTCCTGAAAGGTAATGAGTATCACACACCTGATTATTCCATGAGTTCAGATTTAAGTGTAATCGACTTCCCAATGCACTGGAACTTTGAAGATGCCAGAAGCGCATTCCGTACTGCAATTGGCGGAGACAAGTATTACAATGATGCTACATGGAATGTAACTTATGTTGATTCTCACGACTATGCACCTGACTGTGCACCAGAGAATCAGAGATTTGCAAGATCTCAGGATACATGGGCAGAAAACCTGAACCTGATGTTTACGTTCAGAGGAATTCCTTGTATCTACTACGGAAGTGAAATTGAATTCATGAAAGGCGCTTCAATCGATGTAGGTCCTAATGCACCTCTTTCTACTACAGGAAGAGCATACTTCGGTGATTACATTGAAGGTTCTATCAATGTAACAGGATTTGCTGAATACAATAATGCAACAGGAGCGATCGCTGAAACATTAAATCATCCGTTATCATTACATATCCAGAGACTGAATAAGATTCGTGCAGCAGTTCCGGCTTTGAGAAAAGGCCAGTACTCTACAGAAGGCGTTAGCGGCGAAATGGCATTCAAGAGAAGATATACAAATGCCGCTGAAGGCGTAGACAGCTTTGTATGTGTATCTGTTACAGACGGAGCAACATTTACAGGCATTCCAAACGGAAAATATGTAGATGCGATAACCGGTGATGTTAAGAATGTTACAAACGGCACATTATCTATTGAAAGAACAGCTAAGGGTAACATGAGAGTTTATGTATTAGATACAGCATCAACGCCGGCACCGGGAAAAGTTGGTGTTGAAGGAACTTATTTAAAATAATTATACAGTCGTATAATGTAATTCATATTACAGAAACTTTTGTATAACAATCATGCCCCAAAAAGAAGAGTATCGTTTACAGTTTTAAACGGCTGTAAATGATACTCTTTTCATTTGGAAAACGATGAAATCGGTTAATTGGCAGAATAGCTTCTGATTTTATCCGATATTTTAATACCGGTGTATCGGGCGGCATATTCGATGGAAGAGAGATTTTCCAGATAGTTCTTTTGATAACCGGACAGAATGCCCTTTTTTACCAGAATATCACCGGCTTTGTTATAGGCAATGGCAGCATCATATTCATCAAAGTATCTTCCTATAATATAATCTCCGTTGATATGTATTTTGGAAGTATACACGGTACGTCCGTTTTTCTCTGATTTTGATACGCCGTTAAAACGGTTTATGATCTGTATATTTTTATATCGGAAATCCGTATTGTCCCCGTTGATAAATTTATAGTCCCTGCCGGGAACTGCATAGTTTTTTATGCCGTAACGGGACAGAATATTAATCTGCATACCATAGTCGGCAACAAACATATGACCGTTCCGTTTCATGATTTTATGTTTGGAATAAAAAAATAAATCGTCAACATCAAATGTAAATTCGGTATTGATATCATAATAATATTTAAAATACTTGGAAAACAGGTAAATGGGATTTTTGAAATAAATATTATTATCTCTGAAATTTACCAGTGAAACATACTTTTCAAATGAAAGGAAAGGAAATTTATCAGGATGGAATTGTTTAATGCCGCAATCCGCCGATAGTATAAAAATACCCTCCAGATAGCATTGATGTGCTTCTTCTTCCGTAAGAAAACTACCGAGACTGATATGTTTGGATTTATATGTTAATGAGGAACGAAAATAGATGGTTCCGTCCTTTTTTTTTGCCTGAAAAACACCTTTTTTTAATTGCATGATTCCTCACAGTCTGCCGTTTGGCTTAGTAAATGTTTATGATATATAGTATAACATTTTAAATATTGGAAATTCTATTTAATAAATAATATTTATTAAGAAATAAGGGTATTACGAAAATGTAAGTTTACATAACTTATATATGGAAAAATTTCTTAAAATATTTGTAAAAAATACTTAATAGCAAAACATGTGTTTGGTATCAATATGACTATTGAATTTGCACAAAAAATTCTGTTTTATCAGAGAATAATTATATATAATAACGGTAAAAACACAAAACTAGTAAAAATATATACGTCCAACATACCAAAATTAGGGTTTTTCTATTGACACTTTCAATAGTTATCCATATAATGTCAGCTAGTTTATGCAGGATTGTCTGCAAATAAAAATGAAAAGAGGAGTATCAATGCTAAATATTTGCTCATTCATTCAGAAATTCTTTGGTTTTATTAAAACGGTTTCTAAAAAAATGTATCGCACAGGACTTGTTGTAGTGTCAGGCACAGCATTATTTGCTTTAGTTACAATGAATTCAAATAGTTTTAATGGAGCAGGAAAGAATGGAAGTACGGATTCTGACGGAGGAACATCCCGGGAATCAGTCGCTGAAGAAGATGATACAGATGAAACAGCAGAAATACAGCCGGTAAATCATAATCTGCAGAATATAGTATCTTATCTGCAGAATGATAATTCTATTACAAAAGAATCGGAGCCTATTGCTTCGCTGAAAGCAGCCGAACGGGAACACGTTGGAATCAGTAGTAATGCTCTGACCGGTTATATGGAGCTGTTCAATACTACGAAAAAGATGCCGGATATAAATACATTATCCGCAACGGCAGCAGCCGAACGTGTTTCCGTGCCGGTGGAAACTACTGAAAACGTATCAGAAAAACAAACGGAAACGCAGCCTGCAACATCTCCGGCAACAGAAACCCAGAGACCTGTGGAAACAGAATCACAGACAGAACCACAGACAGAGCTGCAAACGGAGCCGCAGACAGAAACCCAGGCAGTAACTGAAGCTCAGACAGAGCCGGCAGTTCAGCAGGAGCAGGTACTGAATCAGATTTATAATGCCGTGGGGTTTGAGATTAATGATAACGATTATTACTGGCTGATCCGCATTGTAGAAGCGGAAGCCGGAGATCAGGATGAGATTGGAAGAATACTGGTTGCAAATGTTATTTTCAACCGTGTCAGAAGCCAGACATTTCCGAATACAGTCAAGTCGGTTATTTTTCAAAATAACGGACGGGTATATCAGTTTGAGCCGGTAAAAAATGAGAGGATTTATAATGTGACACCGTCCCAGAGAACCATTGATTGTGTGGGAAGGGCCATGGCAGGAGAGGATTATTCTTCGGGGGCATTGTATTTTACCATGCGTACGTCTTCCAGCAGTTGGTTTAACCGTAAACTGAGATTATTATTTGTTCATGGGGATCATTATTTTTACGCAAATTAGGCATTTGCTTGTATAAATCGGATTCTTGTGCTATAATCCTAGGAAAAAGATTAAAAGAAAGAGGGATACCATGGATCTGCTATATAAAAGTACAAGAAGTGAAAATGAAACGGTTACGGCTTCTCAGGCAATTTTAAAAGGGCTTGCCAGTGACGGAGGGTTATTTGTTCCGACTTCCATTCCGAAATTAAGCGTATCGCTGCAGGAATTATCCGGAATGTCGTATAAAGAAACGGCATATGTTGTAATGAAAGAGTTTCTTACGGATTTTACGGAAGAAGAGCTGAAGTCATGTATTGACAAAGCCTATGATGCGAAGTTTGATACAGAGGAAATCGCGCCGCTTGTAAAAGCAGAGGGAGCTTATTATCTGGAATTATTTCATGGGGCAACCATTGCATTTAAAGATATGGCATTATCCATTCTTCCTCATCTGCTGACCACATCTGCCAGAAAGAATAATGTTAAGAATGACATCGTGATTCTGACCGCGACATCCGGAGACACCGGAAAGGCAGCGCTGGCCGGATTTGCCGATGTACCGGGAACGAGGATTGTTGTATTTTATCCGAAGGGCGGAGTCAGCCCGATTCAGGAAAAACAGATGGTGACGCAGACCGGGGAGAATACCTTTGTTGTAGGTATCAAAGGTAATTTTGACCAGGCGCAGAGCGGAGTAAAGGCAATCTTTGGCGATAAGGAACTGGAGAAAGAAATGAATGATGCAGGATTTCAGTTCTCGTCTGCCAATTCCATTAATATCGGACGGCTGGTTCCACAGGTCGTGTATTATGTGTATGCATATGCCAGGCTGCTTGCCAACGGTGAGATATCCGACGGAGAAGAGATAAACGTTGTAGTTCCTACTGGTAATTTCGGTAATATACTTGCCGCATATTATGCGAAAAATATGGGATTGCCGATTCATAAATTTATATGTGCATCCAATGATAATAAAGTGTTATATGATTTCTTTACAACCGGAATTTACGATAAGAACCGGGAGTTTATCTTAACCATGTCACCGTCTATGGATATTTTGATTTCCAGCAATCTGGAACGTCTGATCTATAAAATTGCAGACTGTGATTCGGCAAAAAATAATGAACTTATGACTGCGCTTTCTTCGGAAGGCAGATACAGCATTACCGAAGAAATGAAGGGAAAACTGCAGGATTTCTATGGTAATTACGGAAGTGAAGAAGAAACTTCAGAAATCATTAAAAAGATTTATGAAGAGACAGGCTATGTGATAGATACCCATACGGCAGTTGCAGCAGTAGTATATGACAAATATACCCGTGAGACTGCCGATACTACAAAAGCAGTGATCGCTTCAACGGCAAGTCCGTTTAAGTTTACAAGAAATGTTATGAATTCCATTGATCCAAAATATGATGCCATGGATGATTTTACACTGGTAGATGAATTAAGTAAAATTTCTGGTGTCAGCGTACCAAATGCGATAGAAGAAATCAGAACGGCAAAAGTACTGCATGATACTGTATGTGAAGTGGAAGAGATGAAGTCTGTTGTAAAACGTTTTTTGGAGATTTGATAGAAGTTGTAATAGGTTGAATGAATAATATAGAAAAAAGAGATTTCCGGCGGTAATAAGTCGGAAATCTCTTTTTTAATAAGAACATATATTATAGTGTGATACAGAATTTAATGATTCCAAACGGATACTGGAAGGGAAGAATCAACCCGTTTTTGCAGTTCTCCGGGTCTGCATCAGACAATGGTGTCGGAGGAGTTAATTTTAATTCAATCTGCTGGTTATTGGATACATTTACTGTGAATAAACCGTTGTGAAGGTTGATAAAGTCCTGGGCAGAAGCTTCTACATATTCATTCATTTCGGTAATCTCTTCATCCGCATACCGGGTGGCAAATTCAATAAACGCAGGTTCGTCAGCCATAATGGATGTGGTGGTGGAGAATTCACCGGTTATATCCTGGGTAGTGGCTTTTAAACCGTTTACATCCGTAACGGCTACAGGTTCCAACGGAGTAAAATCATCTCCTACGAACCGAACCAGGTTATTCATCAGTAATGATACAAATTCCTCATATAATGCAGGATTAGAAGTCTGGGAGAAATCACAGAAAGAAGAGATGAGGTTTTCTACTTTGGAATTTTTGTTATCTGCGATATCTTCGTCTGTCAGAGAGTATTTTTCTTTATATGCATGAATGGCATCTTCAAACTGGGTATTGGTCATATATCCTTTGTCAACCAGAGCCTGACCGAGAAGAAGGTAGCCGAGAGGCTGGGAATGAAGCAGTTCCATTACCTGTTCATCTGTCATGTATCCCAATTCTACAGCAATATCACCAATACGTTTATCCATTTTACTCTGCATTTCGTGAACACGTTCCACCTGGCTGGCTGTCATGTAACCGGCATTGATGGCTAAAACGCCTAATTTCATTCTTGTGTTTTTCTTCTCCTGAAGAGCATCGACTAACTGTTCCGGCGTTACCAGATTCTGATTTAATAAGTAGTTTCCAAAAAACTGTGTAAACATCTAACAGCCTCCTTTACATACGTTGTTAACTAATTTTTTTACCTGCTCCGGATCAAACGGCTTTTGCAGAAAATCGAAAGCGCCGGCTTTGATGGCATCTTTTAAAAATGACTGTGTACCTACGGAAGAGGCCATAACAATTTTAGCGTTGGAATCAATTTTTAAGATTTCCGTTACAGCTTCGATACCGTCTTTCTTCGGCATTACAATATCCATAAATACTAAGTTTGGTCTGTTGGCCTCATACTGTGCAATGGCTTCTTCACCGTCGGCGGCTTCAAATACCTCGGCACACCCCATTGATAATATACAATCTTTTAATTTCTTTCGTGATAAAATAGAGTCATCACATACAAGAACTTTAAACTCATTAATAGTCATTGACTAAAACTCCTTTCACAATTAAAATTCCTTTAAAATCTGTTTATATTTTACAATAAAAACGTGAAAAATTCAATAATAATAGGAAAATATATATTATATTTTAAAGAATTCCGGCGGGAATATGTTATAATTACACAATCAACAGATTGAAGGACAATCAGAAATCCATAAAGTAATTAACACTTATTCAACACATTCAGAAGGTATAGTCTGTATACAAGGAGGCGATGGAATGTACAGTATTCTGGTAGTGGATGATGAAGAAAAAATCAGGACAGTAATAAGAAAATATGCGGAATTTGAGGGGTACGGTATTACTGAGGCTTCCAATGGAATAGAGGCGATTGAACTATGCAGAACCGGAGACTTTAATCTGGTAATACTGGATATAATGATGCCGGAACTGGATGGATTCACTGTATGCAAAAAGATTCGGGAAATCCGGGAGATACCCATCATCATGCTCTCTGCACGGGGAGAGGAGTATGATAAAATTCACGGCTTTGAATTGGGAATTGATGACTATGTGGTAAAACCTTTTTCACCAAAAGAACTTATGATGCGGGTAAAAGTTGTTATTTCCAGAAATCAGAACAAATTGGGAAAATCCGATTCCCATGATGTGTTTGAGGCAGAGGGACTGAACATTGATTTTACCAGTAGGATAGTGAAAGTAAACGGAGAAAAGGTGGAACTGACACCAAAGGAATATGATTTGCTATTTTATATGGTAATAAACAGGGGAATTGCATTGTCAAGAGAGAAACTGATCAATGAAGTTTGGGGATATGACTATTATGGTGATGACAGGACTCTGGATACTCACATTAAACTGCTGAGAAGCAGTCTGAAGGAATACCGGAAATTCCTGGTTACATTGCGGGGTGTGGGATATCGTTTTGAGACATGAGAGAATTAGTATTAAATGGAAGATTTTCTGTTATCTTTTAAGTTTTATTGCGATACTGCTGATACTGCTGTGGCTGTTTCAGACAGTATATCTGGATGTGTTTTATAAAAGCATTAAGAAAAAAGAACTGAGAAGTGCAGGAGAGAATCTGATCTCCGTAATTAATGATAGTGACCTGGCGGAAGCGGTGGAAACCATATCCGGGAATTATGATATCTGTATTCTGATTACGAATCCGGAAGGAGAAAAGCTGTATTCAGCCGAAGCCGCTCCAGGCTGTTCCATACATAAGCTGCATCGAAAAGCAATCGTTGAGTTTTATCAGCAGGCTGTAGAGCAGGGAGGCATATTGGAATTAAAAACAAAAGAAATAGAGTCAGGTATGTCAGAGATAAAAGAGGATATACCGGAAAGCAGATTTCCGGCTGGAAAGGATATGGAACCGGACCGCTTTAACAAAATGCCGAATATGCCCGATAATTCCAAAAATGAAAGCGTTGTATCCATACAGGTTGTGACGGCGGCCGACGAAACGGAATATGTTATTTTTCTGAATTCCGTTATTTCACTGGTAGGGGCTACCGTGCATACCCTGCGGATTCAATTAATTTATATATCCGTTATTTTGATATTGTTATCTTTGGTCATAGCATTTATAATATCCAGAAGAGTGTCACGTCCGATTATCGTTATCAATGATACGGCAAAGGAATTGGCAAAAGGAAATTTTTCCGTGGAATTTAACGGAAAGGATTACAGGGAAATTTCTGAACTATCCGATACACTGAATCATACGGCAAAGGAACTTTCCAAAACCGATGTACTGCAAAAAGAGCTGCTGGCCAATGTATCCCATGATCTGCGGACACCATTAACCATGATTACCGCTTACTCAGAGGTAATGAGGGATCTGCCCGGTGAAAATACCCCGGAAAATGTTCAGGTGATCATTGATGAGACCAAGCGGCTGACGGTTCTTGTAAATGACCTGCTGGATATGTCTAAGATTCAGGCAGGTGTTACCGTTTTGGAAACGAAAGAATATGATTTGACGGAAAGCATTCAGGCCACAACGGACCGGTATGCCAAACTGCTGGAGCCTTACGGATATGTTATTGAATTTCAGTATGAGGAACATATCATAGTGGAGGCGGATGAATTTAAAATTTATCAGGTCATATATAATCTGATCAGCAATGCGGTGAACTATACCGGTGCAGATAAAAAAGTGCTGATTCGCCAGAGTGTAAAATCCGGCAGTGTCAGAATCGAAGTTGCTGATTCCGGAGCCGGAATTCCGGAAAGTGAACTGAAAAATGTATGGGAACGCTATTATAAAGCGGATAAGAATCATAAGCGGGCGGTTATGGGCAGCGGACTGGGGTTGTCCATCGTTCAGAATATATTGAATCTTCATCATGCGGAGTATGGGGTGGAAAGCCGGGAAGGTTTGGGAAGTACCTTCTGGTTTGAACTGAAGATTTCGGAAGAAAATTAGAAAGGCAGGAGAAACATGGCAATTGAAGTATTTAATCGTGTGGAAAAAAAGTATATCATCGATGATTATTCTTATCACGTTCTGAATGAAAAGTTAAGCGCTTATATGATTGAAGACAGCTTCTGCACAGGAAACAGATTTTATTCCATAAGTAATATTTATTTTGATACATGGGATGATGAACTGATACGCTGCTCCATTGACCGTCCGATTTATAAGGAAAAGCTGCGCCTTAGAAGTTACGGTATTCCGACTCTGGAGGATAAGGTTTTTCTGGAGATCAAGAAAAAATTTAAAGGTGTTGTGAATAAGAGAAGGACGGTTTTGCAATTAAGCGAAGCCTATGATTTTTTGCTGGATAACAAATTTCCGATGCCAAATTCCTATATCAATGAACAAGTGTTAAATGAACTGAAGTATTTTATGGAATTATATAAACCTGTGCCGAAGGTATATCTGGCATATGACAGGAAGGCATTATTTGGAAAGGAGGATGGGGAACTGCGAATTACTTTCGATACCAATATTCGGACCAGAAGGGAACGTCTGCGTTTAGAATCAGGGGATGACGGAGAAAAATTATTACAAAAGGGAACCTGGCTGATGGAAATAAAAACTGTGGGCAGTATGCCGGTGTGGTTGTCGGAACTGCTTACAGAACTGAAAATTTACGGCTGTTCCTTTTCGAAATATGGAACAGAATATAAAAATTACATAGCTGCAAAACGCAGCGGAACGGAGAGAAAAATATGTTAGATACGATTTTTGAGACTTCCGAAGGAAGTGCAACTTTAAGCATAGTGCCTACAGATGCCCTGATATGTATAGGTGTAGCACTGGTCCTCGGGCTTATTATCAGTATGATTTATATCTTTACAAACCGGAGAAAACGTTTTTCCACAAACTTTGCAATTACTCTTGTAATTCTTCCGGCCATGGTATCCATTGTTATCATACTTGTTGGAAGTGATATTGCCAGAGCCTTTTCCATTGCAGGGGTATTTACGCTGGTAAGATTCCGAAGTCTTCCGGGAGATTCCAAGGATATTTCTCATGTATTGTTTGCCATGGCAATTGGTCTGGCTTCTGGAATGGGTTATATTGTATTTGCGGCAGTCGCTACAGTTATAATCGGAGTTGTTTATTTTATCCTGATGATGACGAATTATGGTGTCATCCGGAATGTGGAAAAGACACTGCGCATAACCATTCCCGAAAATCTGAATTATCAGGGGGCATTTGATGATCTGTTTCAGGAATTTACGGATAAGATATATCTGGACAAGGTGAGAACTACAAATATGGGTTCTATGTATGAACTGACCTATCAGCTGATTTTTAAGAAAGATGCAGATGAGAAAAAATTTATTGATGAGCTGAGATGCAGAAACGGAAATTTAAGCATACTGCTGTGCAGGGCGGAAGTGGTTGAGATGCTGTAATAATCTGTGTCTGCTATTCTAAGCAGCATGAATGTTACCGTTTTTTTCTTGTTGCAAATTTTGCAATCTTTGCCGATATTATAAATATGGAATACACCTGGCCGTCGGTAATTGCTGAATAAAAAAATAGCGCTTTATCTTATGTTCCAAATGATTAACAAGGATTTCTTCAGTGTTGTTAACTTCAATAGTAAGAAAAACTATTCAACATATTTTGATGATATTTTCATTATGAACCTTTGAGATATATTTTTTATATGTCGAATGTATATGATAAAAAAGAAAAAAATGCTACAATTAAATGCAGATATTGAAATATAGCTTTTTGAGAGGAAGTGATGATGATGCGAAATAGAGAAAGTCCCAAATTAATTATTGAAAATATGCATGTTATATTTGGATATTAGATATTAATTACTTTGAAAACTGTAGTTTTATGTTTTAATAATGAAAATTAAAAAATGTTCTCATATCATGGAACGTTTGAATATTGATGGAGGTTTTATTTGAAAATGAGGAGAGGAGTTGCCATTTTGGCAGTTTTATTATTGGGTATGAATATTTTTTCGTCTTGTTCTGAAAAAAAAGATATTTCTACATTATCGGATTTGGTTTATAACAAACAGAATAAATCCAATAATGAGGTATATCTGCTTGAGAATGATGTTTATGTCCCGTATCTTGTAATTACTGATGATTACAAGGGAAATGCTCTTTTGTTACGGAGAAATGTTTTAGATGAACCATTGCGAATAAATGAATATTATTCATATTATGAAGACAGTGAAATTGATTTATTCTTGAATAGTACATTCCTTGAACAATTTTCCGAGATTGCGAATCTGATAAAAAGTGTAGATATTACTATAATTACGGAATCTTCCATAGGTGTATCAGGTGATGAAAAAACAACTATTAACAGAAAAATTTTCTTACTATCAATCGATGAATTAAATATTGATTCTGTAGAACAAGAGGGTGTTTCGATTGATTTTTTTAATGAGGTTGAAAACAGGATTTCTTATACTGAAAATGGAAGTTGTGTTAGCTGGTGGTTAAGAACACCTGATACGTGGAAAGTATCCTGTACGTATACAATTGGAAGTAATAATAGGATTGATTCTTCAAATTCAAGCGATTTAAATTATGTCAGACCGGCACTTTGTTTAGATTCTAAGCTTCATGTAACGATATCAAATGATATAGTCAAAGGCAAATCATGTTATATTCTTGATTTGAAAAAATAATTTTTACGTATTGTGTAAAGAGGGGCTGTAGTATGAGTATGCAGTTCTTTTTTTATGCAAAAAAACAGTCAGACCTACTGACTATGAGAGAAGAAATACGGGTCTGTGTAAATCAATATTGCAGGCTGTTTTAGGTACTGACACCCGGAAGTGGTCTGCGTGGTATTCTGTTTTATAAATTGTCTTAAAATTTATGCTTGACAAATTCCCAGCAAACAAGTATAGTATATTTCATACAAGAATAGTAGGAATTAAAGAAAGGATGAAAAATATGGCTGATAAAATTAACATATATGTAGACAATGCGGCAACAACTGCAGTATATCCGGAAGTATTTGACAGTATGAAACCGTACTTTACCGAATTGTATGGGAATCCTGCCAGTATATATACTTTTGCGGGAACGGCGAAAAAAGCAATTGAAGAATCCAGAGAGCAGATAGCAGGATTTTTAGGTGCGGATTCCAGTGAGATTTATTTCACCGGAGGAGGAAGCGAATCGGATAACTGGGCAATCAAGGCTGCTGCCGAAGCATTGAAATATAAGGGAAGACATATTATTACAAGCCGGATTGAACATCATGCGGTACTTCATACCTGCGAATATTTGGAGAAACATGGATATGAGGTCACATATTTAGATGTGAATGAAAAAGGAAAGGTAAATCTGGCAGATTTGGAAGCAGCCATCCGTGAGGATACGGTTCTGATTTCCATAATGTATGCAAACAATGAGATTGGAACCATACAGGATATAAAACGTATTGGGGCAATTGCAAAAAAACATGATATTCTGTTTCATACGGATGCGGTTCAGGCCTATGGACAGATCAGAATCAATGTAAAAGAACTGGGAATTGATTTATTAAGTGCCAGCGGCCATAAGATTCACGGACCAAAAGGGATTGGAATTTTATATATAAGAAACGGCATCAGAATCGGAGCCCTGATTCATGGAGGCGTACAGGAGAGAAACCGGAGAGCCGGAACCCATAATGTTCCGGGAATCGTGGGAATGGCAAAGGCCACAGAGATTGCGGACCGGAGACTGGAGCAGGATGCAGAATATATGACTTCTCTCAGACAGCATCTGGTGGACCGGGTATTAAAGGAGATTCCATATGTCCGTCTGAACGGGGATCTGGTGGACAGGCTTCCGAATAACGCAAATTTTTCAATCCGTTTTATAGAGGGAGAGTCTCTGCTGATCATGCTTGATGCCAGGGGAATCTGTGCATCCTCTGGTTCGGCGTGTACTTCCGGTTCTCTGGACCCTTCCCATGTATTGCTTGCAATCGGTCTGCCTCATGAAATAGCCCATGGTTCCCTGAGAATAACCATATCACCGGAAACTACAATTGCGGATATTGATTATATTGTGGGTGAACTGAAACAGATTGTGAAACGGCTGCGGGATATGTCTCCGTTATATGAAGATTATCTTTACGGTCAACAACATGTGTGCTGATGAATCAAAAAAATTATAGATGAAAGGAAATTTCAATATGTATAGTGAAAAAGTAATAGACCATTTTTCAAATCCGCGGAATGTGGGAGAAATTGAAAATCCAAGCGGGGTCGGAACCGTTGGAAACGCCAAATGCGGTGATATTATGCGGATGTATCTGGATATTGATAATAATGAAGTAATACGCAGCTGTAAATTTAAAACATTTGGCTGTGGAGCGGCAATTGCCACCAGCAGCATGGCAACGGAACTGGTGATTGGCAAAACCGTACAGGAAGCAATGAGCGTAACCAATCAGGCGGTTATGGACGCCCTGGACGGTCTTCCGCCGGTAAAGGTACACTGTTCGCTGTTGGCGGAAGAAGCAATTCATGCAGCGCTGTGGGATTATGCACAGAAAAATCATGTGGTAATCGAAGGGCTGGAGGAACCGAAGAAAGATATCGGACATGACGTAGGTTAAACAGCCGAAGCGGTATCCGAAGGTTTCTGCTTCTGCATCCGGCAGCCGTTAAAAAATACTGTATTTTTAATTTTAAGTTGACTTAAGAATTTCGGAATAGTACAATAACAGCAGAATCTCAACAAAATATGAAATGGAAAAAACGGAAAGGAATCATTGCAGAGCAATCTGTGATATGCAGAGGGAAAATGAAGATATCCACCAAAGGCAGATATGCATTAAGAATGATGATTGATATTGCAGTCAATGACCATGGCGAACCGGTGCGTATAAAGGAGATTGCCGGACGTCAGGGAATCTCGGATAAATATCTGGAACAGATTATCTCCGTGCTGAATAAAGCAGGCTACGTCAAAAGTATTAGAGGACCCCAGGGAGGGTACCGGCTTACAAAAACTCCGGCAGAATATACGGTAGGCAGTATACTTCGTCTGATTGAAGGGAGTCTGGCGCCGGTGTCCTGTCTGGAATCGGACGTCAATGAGTGTGAGCGGCAGCATGACTGCGCAACGTTAATATTGTGGCAGAAATTAAATGATGCCATCAATAATATAATTGACAATGTTACAATTGAAAATCTGATTGAGTGGCAGCAGGGCCGGTCCGACAATTATGTGATTTAATTCCGCATATTATTATGCGGAGTTTTTTTGTTCAATCGCCTTTGTTCTTGATTAAAATATCAAAAAATGATATAATTATCTCTATATTGGAGAAAATTATAGAATTCTCACCTTATGAGCTGTTTTTGTTTGTAATTGCAGCTAAGACTGGAGAGCAGATGAACGATGCAAATAAAAAAAGAGACATTTACAAAAGACAGGAATGGAACGGAAACCGCATATTATGAGATGGTAAATGAAACCGGTATGACGGTTAAAGTCTGTGAAATCGGTGCAGCAATCACTGAAATATCAGTTCCTGACAGAAACGGGAACATGGATGATGTGGTTCTGGGATATGATAAACCGGAGCATTATTTCGAAAACTGGCCGGCATTTGGCGCCGTGGTGGGAAGATGTGCCAACCGGATTGACCGTTCAGCGTTTTATCTGAACGGAAAAGAATATATGCTGGAAAAGAGCAGAGCGGGTTATACGCTGCACAGCGGCAGGCACGGGTACCAGTATCGGGTGTGGGAATCTGAAGCCTATGAAAACAAAGAAGGTTTAAATGTTAAATTTACATTATTCAGTCCGGACGGGGATCAGGGATTTCCGGGGAATTTAAAGGTAAATGTTATTTATACCCTGTCAGAGAATAATGACCTTACACTGACCTATGACTGTATGTCGGATGCGGATACGGTTTTAAATCTGACCAATCATTGCTATTTTAATTTACAAAAACAGGATGCGGGATCAATTTTTCAGCATTATGTACAAATAAATTCTGACCGGGTATGCAGGGTGGACCGGCGGCTGATGCCAGACGGCAGTATGGCAGATGTCCGGGATACATCATTTGATTTCAGAAAACGAAAGAAGATTGGGGACGGTCTGAACCGGCCGTTTCAACCGGTTACACCATATAATGAATACGATATAAATTATAAGATAAATGATTCTTTTGGAATACGGAAACTGGCAGCAGTGCTGGAATGTGAAGAAAATGGAAGAGGTATGCGTGTATATACGGATATGCCAGGAATGCAGTTTTATACGGCAGGGGCATTAGGAGAGAAAAATAAGGGTAAAAACGGTGCGACCTATGTGAAGCATGGAGCGGTCTGTTTCGAAACACAGTTTTTTCCGAATGCTATACATATACCAGAGTTTGTACAACCGGTGCTTTTGAAGGGGAAGCGGTTTGTATCAAAGACAGAATACGAATTTTATATTTTTTAAGAGGGGAGTAAACGGATGGAGAATTACAGTTTTTTTGCAATGCTTTCAAGAATGAAATACATTAACCGCTGGGGACTGATGCGCAATACCATAACCGAGAATATATCGGAACACAGTCTGGAAGTAAGCATTATAGCTCATGCGCTGGCGGTTATTAATAATATTTATTTTAGAGGCACAATAAATCCGGACAGGGCTGCGGTGTATGCCATTTTCCATGACGCACCGGAAATCATAACCGGAGATTTACCTACTCCCGTAAAATATTTTGCACCGGAAATACGGGAGGCATATAAAACAGTGGAAAATACAGCCATTGATAAACTTCTGAATTCCCTGCCGGAGGAACTGAGACCGGTTTACGGCAAGATTCTCAAAGAAGAAAACCAGGAACCGGAATATCGTCGAATGGTAAAAGCCGCAGATAAAATTTCTGCATTTATTAAATGTGTAGAAGAAAAACGGATGGGTAACAGGGATTTTGAACAGGCAGAGCAGGCAACGCTTCAGGCGGTTCGGGAGCTTCATTTGCAGGAAGCGGATTATTTTATAGAACATTTTATGGATTCATATAGTCTTACATTAGATGAACAGACCTGAAGAAAGGAGTGATGGCATGGAAACACAGCAGATTAGGAAAGAAAACGATAATTCATTAGAAGAACTGTATGAATACATATCCAGTGCCTCCAATGACGGCTTTCAATACATAAATTTTCAAAACGGATATTCCATCATATCTCCGAAATGGAAACAATTATTTGAAATTAATGATGGGGAAAATCAATATGAAAAAATAGTTGCGGAAAAGATTTGTAATGAAGACAGGCAGAAATTTCTTGATAAAATGCAAACGATTGAAAGTCATCAGGAAACTTCGTATGAAATAGAATACCGGATACATGACGGAAGAACATGGATATCCCATACGGGAACCAATCGTTACGATGAAAATGGGGAAATCATAGAAAAATTTTCTTTTTTCAGGGATATCAGTGAGTTAAAAGAGAAACAGCTGGAGTTGGAGTATATGGCATATTTTGATAGTGAAACAGGGGTATATAACCGGAATTATTTTGTAAAACGACTGGAACGTGCAGTCGGAAAGATACCGAACAGTTATAATAAAGTTCAGGTACTATATCTGGATATTGACAATTATAATATTATTAATGACAGTGTGGGATTTATACTGGGCGACGAATTAATTATTAAATTTGCAAAAATGCTGAATGAATATGTTACCCATACACTAAAAGTCGGAAGATTCAATAATGATGAATTTGCCATAGCATTTTATGATGCGGAAGATGATGAATCGGCGCTGAATCTTTATAAAGATATCATTAAGAAGCTGGAAAAACCAATTGAGCTAAGCGACGGCAGTAAAGTTTATGTCAGTGTAAGCGCGGGAATTGCTTCTTATCCTTCCGGCGGTAAAACGGCTGTGGACCTGATCCGTTGTGCGGACATAGCCATGTATAATGTCAAGCAGCACGGAAAAAACGGCATGTTTGTATTTGAAGAAAATATGCTGAAGAAATTTATGAAAAACGTGAAATTAGAGCAGAAATTAAAAACCACAGTAGATACTTTGGGATTTATGCTTTATTACCAGCCCCAGTATTATTCCGAAAAGAAAGAGCTGAGAGGCGTGGAAGCCCTGATCCGGTGGCAGCTGGCAAACGGAGAATATGTCAGTCCCGGAGAATTTATTCCCATGGCGGAGAAAAACGGCTGTATTGTAAATATTGGAACATGGGTAATAAAACATGCGCTGGCAGATTATACGGTCTGGAAAAACGAATATGGGTATGACGGCATTATATCCATTAATATTTCTGCAATACAGCTAAGGGAAAAGAATTTTAAAGACACCCTGCTGCACTATGTGGAAATAAACAATCTGACTCCGGAGCATATTGAAATAGAAATAACGGAAAGCGTTTTAATTGAGGATTTTGAATCTACGATTTCGATATTGGAAGAATTGCGGAATCGGGGTTTTAAGGTATCACTGGATGATTTCGGAACCGGATATTCCTCTCTGTCTTATTTAAGGGATATACCGATTGATACATTGAAGATTGATAAATCTTTTGTGGATACCATATTGCTGGATGATTCTACCAGTATTATTACGGATGCAGTGATAACCATGGTTAAGAAACTGGGACTGGAAACCATTGCAGAAGGAGTGGAGACGGAAGAACAGTTTGAATATCTGAAAAATATGCACTGTGATAATATTCAGGGATTTCTGCTGGGGAAACCGATGCCTAGTGAAAAACTGATAGAACTCATTATGGAAGAAAATAAACGGAAATTAGAAAGAACTCATTATGTCTAAATCATTATTTATAGCAGAAAAGCCCAGCGTAGCAAGAGAATTTGCCAAAGCACTGAAGATAAACGGAAGAAATCAGGATGGATATATTGAAAGTGATGACGCAGTGGTAACATGGTGTGTGGGACATCTTGTTACCATGAGTTATCCCGAAAGTTATGACCCGAATTTAAAGAAATGGAGCCTGAGCACACTTCCTTTTATACCAAAAGTATTCAAATATGAAGTGATTGACGGGGTACGGAAACAATTCAATATCGTAAAAAGCCTTCTGAACCGGAAAGACATTGAAACTATCTATGTGTGTACGGACTCCGGACGGGAAGGAGAATATATTTACCGTCTGGTAGAGCAGATGGCAGGGGTAAAAGGAAAACAGCGGAAAAGGGTCTGGATCGATTCCCAGACGGAAGAAGAAATATTAAAGGGAATAAAGACAGCAAAGGATTTGTCGGAATATGACAACTTATCCTCTGCTGCTTATTTGCGTGCAAAAGAAGATTATCTTATGGGAATTAACTTTTCCAGAATTCTGACGTTAAAATATGGAAGAAGCATATCCAATTATTTAAAACTGGACCGGTTTGTTTTATCCGTGGGCCGGGTTATGACCTGTGTGCTTGGAATGGTGGTCCGACGGGAACGGGAAATCCGTTCCTTTGTGGAAACACCGTTTTATCGGGTAATCGGTAAAATGGAGTATATGGAAAATATTAAGTTTGACGGAGAATGGAAGGTAAATCCCGGGTCTAAATATTTTGAATCGCCATATCTTTATAAAGAAAACGGTTTTAAGGAAAAAAAATATGCGGAGGAACTGACAGCCGGAATCAGGGCCAATGGAACGGAAGCCGTGGTATGCAGTGTGGAACGGAAAACGGAAAAAAAGAATCCGCCGCTGTTATTTAATCTGGCAGAGCTGCAGAATGAGTGTTCCAGATTATTTAAAATCAGTCCCGACGAAACCCTGCGGATCGTACAGGAGTTATATGAGAAAAAATGTGTTACTTATCCACGAACGGATGCAAGAGTCCTGTCAACGGCGGTAGCAAAGGAAATTTATAATAATATAAAAGGTCTGACCGCAGGATCTCCGGTGGCTGTTTTTGCCGCAGAAGTCTTAAGCGGTGAGAGTTATAAAACGATTGCGAAAACCAGATATGTGGATGACAAACAGATTACCGACCATTATGCCATTATACCCACCGGGCAGGGACTGTCGGCACTGGGGAATCTTCCGGCAGTGTCGGCAAAGGTATTTGAAATCATTGCCCGGCGGTTTATCAGTATTTTTTATCCGCCGGCGGTTTACCAGAAATTATCACTACAACTGATGATGAAGAACGGAAAGACGGAACTTCAGCCGGACGGAACGGCAAAGTCAGAGTGGGAGGAGATTTTTACCGCAAACTTTAAGGTGATGACGGAAGAAGGATATTTAAAAGCCGCAAAACATCCCTATGCAAAAAAGAAGCCGGAAAAAGAGGAAGAGGAACCGGCATTGGATGCCGCATCTATAGAATTGTTGAAAAAATTAAAAAAAGGTGATAAACTAACCTGCAGGGAATTGTCCGTAAAAGAAGGAAAGACATCGCCTCCGAAGCGATATAATTCCGGTTCCATGGTACTGGCCATGGAAAGCGCGGGACAATTGATTGAAGATGAGGAACTTCGGGCGCAGATTAAGGGGAGCGGCATTGGAACCAGTGCCACGAGAGCGGAGATATTAAAGAAATTGATTAATATTAAGTATATTGCGCTGAATAAAAAGACGCAAATAATAACACCGACCCAGATGGGAGAGATGGTATATGAAGTGGTAAATTCCTCCATCAGCCATCTGCTGAATCCGGAACTGACGGCGAGCTGGGAAAAAGGTCTGACATATGTAGCCGAAGGAAAAATAACGGAAGAAGAATATATGACAAAACTGGACGGATTTGTTACCAGAAGGACGTTAGGGGTAATGAATTCTGACAGACAGTATGAACTCAGAAAAAATTATGATGTTATAGCAGAATTTTATAAATAAATGTTATGGCAGGAATCAGGAGGAATGTTTTAAATGTGTGGAATCGTTGGATATGTAGGAAACAGGGATTGTGCAGATGTTCTGGTAGACGGACTCAGTAAATTGGAATACAGAGGGTATGATTCTGCCGGAATTGCCGTTTTCGAAAGAGAGAAAATTGTCGTTGAAAAATCCAAAGGAAAATTAAACGACCTGGTAGAGAAAATGCAGCAGGGGAAAAAGCCCCATGGACATTGCGGAATCGGACATACCAGATGGGCAACCCACGGAGAACCTTCCGATATTAATTCCCATCCTCACGGAAACAAAAGAGTAACCATTGTTCATAACGGCATTATTGAGAACTACAAGCAGATTAAAGAGTTTCTGATTTCCCAGGGATATGGTTTTGAGAGTGAGACAGATACGGAAACCGTGGCAAAACTGCTGGATTATTATTATGACGGAGACCCGGTTCAGACGATTGCCCATATGATAGATGAAGTTCAGGGTTCTTATGCGCTGGGAATCATGTTTCGGGATTTTCCGGACCGGATTTATGCGGTAAGAAAAGACAGTCCTCTGATCATCGGTGTCGGTGAAAATGAAAACTTTATTGCCAGCGACGTACCGGCAATTTTAAAATATACCAGAGATTATTATCTTCTGGAGCAGAATGAAATAGCGGCAATTACGGCGGATGGAGTGGTGATCTGCGACAATCATAACCGGCTGGTGGAAAAGGAAGTATTAACGGCTGACTGGGATATTGATGCGGCTGAAAAAGGCGGTTATGAGCATTTTATGCTGAAGGAGATCAATGAACAGCCGACTGCCATCCGGACAACGATTGCTCCGAGAATCCAGAACGGTATGCCGTATCTGGAAGAAAGCGGAATCACAGGGGAGATGCTGAAAGCCTTCCGCAGGATTTATATTGTTGCCTGCGGTACGGCCATGCACGCCGGGCTTGTAGGAAAGTATGTGATAGAAAAACTGGCAAGAGTAGAGGTTACGGTTGATATTGCCTCTGAATTCCGTTACCGGAATCCTCTGATAACGAAAGAAGATTTGGTAATCCTGATCTCCCAGTCCGGAGAAACGGCAGATACCCATGCGGCGCTGAAGCTGGCAAAGGAAAGAGGTGCGGCTACATTATCGATTGTGAATGTAAAAGGATCTACGATAGCCAGGGAATCCGATCATGTAATCTATACCCATGCAGGCCCGGAAATTTCCGTGGCATCTACCAAGGCATACAGTGTTCAGCTCAGCATTATGTATCTTCTGGCATTTGAACTGGCATATGTCAAAGGAGTCATCACGGAGCAGCGGTGCAGGGAACTGACGGAAGCGCTGGTATCCATACCGGATAATCTAAAAGAGGTTTTGGAAATGAAAGAGCGCTGCCAGTTTATCGCATCCAGACTGGTTAATTCCGACAGTCTTTTGTATATCGGACGGGGACTGGACTATGCCCTGAGTATGGAGGGGTCTTTAAAATTAAAGGAAATCTCTTATATTCATTCGGAATCTTATGCCGCCGGGGAATTAAAACACGGAACCATATCGCTGGTGACCCAGGATATGCCGGTAATAGCGGTTGCAACCCAGAGCGATCTGATGGATAAGACCATCAGTAATGTGGTAGAAGTGAAATCCCGTGGGGCAAAGGTTACGATGATATGCAGTGAAGATTTGGATGTAGATAAGAATGTGGCAAATCATTTGGTGAAACTGCCGAAAATAGACGATTTATTAATGCCTCTGCTGGCAGCGGTTCCAATGCAGTATATCGCATATTATACGGCTGTACTGAAAGGATGTAACGTTGACCAGCCGCGGAATCTTGCCAAATCGGTAACGGTTGAATAATAGAATAAACTGAGGTAGAGAGATGCTGAGAATTGAAAATTTATTGGATTTGGAACAAACGATAGCAAAGAGTTTTTTTGAGGGACTGACCTATCCATGGGAGGTTTTTGAGGGACTGGATGAAAAAATCATTGCCCTTGGCAAAGTATTGCCGAAGGACAGATTTGAGGAACGCGCCCCTCATGTCTGGGTAGCAAAATCAGCAAAAGTTGCACCGACGGCATATCTTGGCGCCCCTTTAATCATTGACGAAGAGGCTGAAATCAGACACTGTGCGTTTATCAGAGGCTCTGCGGTGGTGGGAAAAGGTACGGTGGTGGGAAATTCCACGGAGTTAAAGAGCAGTATCCTGTTTAATTCCGTTCAGGTACCTCACTATAATTATGTCGGCAACTCCGTCTTGTCCTACAAGTCCCATATGGGGGCCGGGTCCATTACTTCCAATCTGAAATCCGATAAATCCCCGGTGACCATACGAACGGAACAGGGCCTGGTGGAAACGGGATTAAAAAAACTGGGAGCGATTCTCGGCAGCCGTGTAGAAGTGGGCTGTAACAGTGTATTGAATCCGGGAACGGTAATCGGTTCCGATACCAATGTGTATCCGCTGTCCATGGTAAGAGGATATATTCCTTCCGGCTCTATTTATAAGAATAAAAATGAAATCATAGAAAAGCAGGCATAAAGTACCGGGCGGTTGCAGATTTTGTTGTTATAATGGAAGATGTAACCGCCCGAATCTTTCGAAGAAATATCTGTTCAGGATGAAATGAGGTAAGAGATGTTAAAGAGTATAGTGACTGAAACACAGAAAATATTTAGTCAGAGGGATATGATTCATCTGGCAAAACAGACGGTCTGGTCCCTTCGGGCGCTGTTTGGAGTCAATATAGGTATAGTAGGCATCAAGGCAGAAGACGGTGTATACTATACCTTTGATTTTAACGGCAGATTTTCCATGATTGCTACGGATGAAACAGGTCATCTGCTTGCAGAGCCGGGGGATTTTTTTGTATATCATGGGAATCCGCTGGATATCCGTCAGGAATATGTTAATATGTGGATTGGTGAAGAGAAAGATTTCGTTGGTTTTGTAAACTTTGTCCGGCCGGAAGATATGCGGGAGAATAAGGGGGAACGTTATGAGGATTGTCCGGCTGACGAGGCGTTGGAGCTGATATATGAAACACTTCGTATAGCTTTTATCAATACTAAGCTGAACAATGATCTGATCAAGGGACAGGAAGATACGATTCTCTCTTTTGCAACCGTCTGTGAAGGCCGGTCCGGAAATGCCAGAAATCATATCAAACGGGTGTCGGAATATGTCAGAACCATGGCCAGAAACCTTGGATACAGCCGGGAGGAAGCTGATGATTTTGCGCTGTCTGCCATGATGCATGACATTGGAAAAATGTCAATTCCCGAAGAAATCATTGATAAACCGGATAAACTGACGGATGAAGAATATAATATGATGAAATCCCACGTGCTGGCAGCAGAAGATTATATTGTGGATTCCAATTCACAAATAATAGAAAATGCCAGGAGGATAGCCAGAGAACACCATGAGCGATGGGACGGAACCGGTTATCTGGGACTGAAAGAAGATGAAATCAATGAACTGGCTGCCGTAACCGCCATTGCAGACGTATTTGATGTACTGGTATCCAGACGCAGCTACAAAGAAAGCTGGACCGTGGAAGAAGCGTACAATGAAATCGTGACCCAGGACGGGAAACAGTTTTCACCTAAAGCGATACAGGCGTTTAAAGAGAGCTATAACGATATAGTGGAAATATTGGCGGTGTATAAGGATTAGGGGGAGCAATATTTAGACAGAGTGTGAATTGGTCAAAGGGACGCAATTATGCCCGGTACCCCGGTCAAAATGTTCCGCTACAGACAGATGGAAGTCAAAGCAGTACACTTAGAACTTTCTGGCTTTTGGAGAGGAGTCAACCTTTGTCCGAAGGTTTTCGCATCTGCGTCCGGCTGGCAAAATCCAAAAACGGCAAACTGCTTGCAGCAATCTTGCCTAAAATAGAAATCAGATTTAAAATAGTTTAGAAAAATTTTCGTTGACAATTAATTGAAAAAATGAGATAATTTTTAAGATTTCGAATCATTTAAATATGTTTTTCAAGAACGTTTTTTTGGATTTACATTCTTCAAAAATCCGTTCCTAATATAACAATCTAAGGAGGATACATGTAATGTCAACAAAGGCTTATTATGCAAGAACAGAAATTGGTCCTAACAAAGTTGGTTTTCCAAGGGTAGGTACACCGGTAACAAATACTCGTGCCATCATTGAAGCAGCTTTTTACGGTAACAATGTCATTAAGATCAACACTCTGAAAGAAGCTTATGAATTAGCAAAGAATTCACCGGGAACCGTTGTAACGGATATGCCGGTATATAGAGGTGAGGAGTTCGGTCTGGAGCCGGATGCAAAAGTATTATTATTTAACGATGGTTCCATTACAGGCCGTTATGCTGCTGCCAGAAGAATCACAGGCAAGGAAGGTACAAACTGTGCAAAACTTGACAAGATTCTTATGGATGCCGTTTATGATACACGCTGGAAGACAATGTATCATGCTGAAGTATTCATTGGTCTGGATACGGAATTTATGGCAAAAGCACATCTTCTGATTCCGGAAGGTGAAGAGAATATCTTATATAACTGGATGTTGAATTTCCAGTATATGTCAGACGAATATGTTAAAATGTATAAGAAGTCACAGCCAATCGGCAACGGAAACGAACCGGATATCTATATCTTCTCCGATCCGCAGTGGGTTGGTTCTGACCAGACAGATGTCTGCGACGGAAAGTGCTTATGCTATTTCAATACAGATACAAACTGCGCTGCAATCTTAGGTATGAGATACTTCGGCGAGCATAAGAAAGGAACACTGACTCTGGGATGGGCTTTGGCAAACAGAAACGGATATGCTTCCTGCCACGGCGGACAGAAGGAATATACACTGGCAGACGGTTCTAAGTTTGTTGCTGCCGTATTCGGTCTTTCCGGTTCTGGTAAATCTACCATCACACATGCAAAACATGACGGAAAATATCCTTCTATCAAGGTACTGCATGATGATGCATTTATCATTAATTCCGATACCTGTGCTTCGATCGCCATGGAGCCGACTTATTTTGATAAGACAGCAGATTATCCTACGGCATGTGAAGATAATAAATACTTATTAACAGCCCAGAACTGTTCTGCTACACTGGATGAGGACGGAAAGGTTGTTCTTGTAACAGAAGATATCAGAAATGGTAACGGACGTGCCATTAAATCTAAATTATGGTCTCCGAACCGTGTGGATAAGATAGATGCTCCGGTTAATGCTATTTTCTGGATTATGAAGGATCCTACCATTCCTCCGATCGTTAAGTTAAAGGGCGCTTCTCTTGCCTCTGTTATGGGCGCTACACTTGCAACCAAGAGATCCACAGCGGAAAGACTTGCTCCTGGTGTTGATCCGAATGCATTGGTTGTAGAGCCTTACGCAAATCCATTCAGAACTTATCCGCTGGTAAATGACTATGAGAAGTTCAAGAAACTGGTTGCTGAGAAGAATGTAGACTGCTACATCATTAACACCGGTGATTTCATGGGCAAGAAAGTACAGCCGAAGGATACACTGGGTGTAATTGAAGCCGTTGTTGAGAAGAGAGCAGACTTTAAGCAGTGGGGACCGTTTGAAGATATCGAAATCTTCGAGTGGGAAGGATTTGTTCCTGACTTAAATAATGCAGAGTATGTTCAGACATTGAAAGCACGTATGATGGACAGATTAAATTATGTTAAGAATCTGGAAACTGCTGAGGGCGGATTCAATCAGCTTCCGGCAGATGCGTTGGCAGCTATTCAGAAAGTGGTTGATGAACTGAACTAATACGGCGGCAAGACTGTTAAATATAAAAAATAGAAATAAAAACCCCTGTGCAGATGTGAATACTGTCTGCACAGGGGTTTTTATGTAAAAGATGATTGTCTTTTTAATCTGTATAAATTATTTATGAAAATTTCACTTTGCACATTCTCTTATATGTGGTAAAATAAACTCTATATGGCAGAAAAGTAATTATATTACAATTAAATTATATAAGAGGAGAGATTATGCCATCCACACAGAATAATTTTGAAGAAGCAGTTCAGGAAAACATAGTAGAGCATATGGAAAAACTTCAGAAAGATGAACGCAGAAAACGCATTAACCGCTATAAAAAGGTTATAATTTATACAATGGCAGCAGTGATTCTTCTTTCTATAGTACTATGGATTGCCATACTGGTTAAAATGAATCAGATTGACCAAAGAATTGATAATATTAGTCTGACAATTGTTGATGATATATGGAGGACCTTAGGATGAGTTTTTTAAAAGATTTTAAAAGCGAAATATCACAGGCCGTGAATGAGCTTGTAAGCAGTGATGAGACTGCCAGGGAGGAAGAGACGGCTGAATTTCAAAGTGATGTTGGGAATAAGTTTCAGGAAGAGGAAGAAGATATGGCAAAGCAGTCAAAGAACACAGAAAATGAAGTAATAACGGCAGCAGAAGAACATGAGGATGAAATGGTCAATACACTGGATGATTCCGTGTTAGAGGGAAACATTGACATGGATATGTTAAATGAATTGTTCGGCAGCGACGGCAATGATATGGAAGTAACGGACAATGCTGCAGAGGATAAATCTCTGGATTCCGGTATTGACAGGGAACTGGAACTGGAGCTGGAAAAAGAATTGACTGAGGAACAGGAGGAGGTGCAGGAAATGAATGACGAAAAGATGAAAGAAGCAACCAAGGCGGCATTAAGAGGTGAAAAGCCGATTTATGAAACGTCTTTATTTGAAGAGGAAGAAGAAACGTTTTCTCTGGTATCCGAAGAGGTAGCGGAAGTAACCAAGGGAACCATGATCGACGGTAATATTATTTCAGAAGGTTCCATGAATGTATACGGAAAGATTAAAGGAAATGTTTCCTGTCGCGGCAAACTGGTGGTGGCAGGTACCATCGTGGGTTCTTCCAGAGCAGCAGAAGTATTTACAAATAATGCCAAGATTGACGGAGATGTTACCAGTGACGGAAGTATTAAAATTGGAAACGGCTCCGTTATCATTGGAAACATATATGGAACTTCAGCAGTGATTGCCGGAGCGATACAGGGTGATATTGACGTGCATGGTCCGGTAGTTGTTGACGGAACGGCAGTGGTACAGGGCAATATTCGTTCACGCTCCGTACAGATTAATAACGGCGCCGCAATTGAAGGCATGATTTCACAGTGCTATGCGGATATCGATTATGCTGCATTGTTTGATAAGACATTCAGTAAGTAACAGAATACTTTTGAATCATTGTACGGAAATGGAGAACGATGGAATATGAACAGATTAAACAGAGTGTTGTTAAAACTCAGCGGCGAAGCACTGGCAGGAGAAAAGAAGACAGGATTTGATGAACCTACCGTGGTGGGGGTTGCCAGACAGGTAAAAGAACTGGCAGAACTTGGAACACAGGTGGGAATCGTTATTGGCGGCGGTAATTTCTGGAGGGGAAGAACCAGTGAAAAGATTGACAGGACCAAGGCGGATTCCATCGGAATGCTGGCAACGGTTATGAATTGTATTTATGTTTCTGAAATATTCCGGACGGAAGGAATGCAGACGAAAGTATTTACACCTTTTGAATGCGGAACTTTTACCAGCCTGTTTTCCAAAGATCAGGCGGTAAAATGTCTCAGCAGCGGAACCATTTGTTTTTTTGCCGGCGGAATCGGTCATCCGTATTTTTCCACGGATGTGGGTATGGTACTGCGGGCCGTTGAGATTGAAGCGGATTGTATTCTTGCAGCAAAAGCAATTGACGGTGTATACGACAGTGACCCGTTGAAAAATCCTTCGGCAAAGAAATATGACAGACTGTCCATTCGTGATGTGGTAGAGCAGAGGCTGGGAGTCATTGATTTAGCGGCATCGGTATTGTGTATGGAAAATAATATGCCGATGAAAATCTTTGGCTTAAATGAAGAAAACAGCATTATCCGTGCAGTGAGCGGTGATTTTACGGGAACGGTCATCGAATAAATCAGTTGGTATTGAATAACAATTTAAATATATCTCAGATAAGATGGAGGATAAGATGGACGAGAAATTGACACAATATGAAGAAAAAATGGAAAAATCAGTGGAAAATTTATATAATGAATATTCTGCAATCCGGGCAGGAAGGGCAAACCCTCATGTATTGGATAAGATTACCGTAGACTATTACGGAACCGCATCATCGATTCAGCAGGTTGCCAACGTATCCGTGCCGGAAGCAAGAATGATACAGATTCAGCCATGGGAAGCAAGTCTCATCAAAGAGATAGAAAAAGCCATTCTTTGTTCTGACTTAGGTCTGACACCTACCAATGACGGCAAGAGTATCCGGCTGGTATTTCCGGAACTGACGGAAGAGAGAAGAAAAGAACTGGCAAAGGATGTTAAGAAAAAAGGTGAAAATGCCAAGGTTGCCGTAAGAAATATCAGACGGGAGGCCAACGACTCCTTTAAGAAATCAAACAAGTCCGGTGAATTATCAGAAGACGAATTAAAACAGCTGGAAGACAGGATTCAGAAGCTGACAGATAAATATGTGGCTGAGATTGACAAGGCGGTGGATGATAAAACAAAGGAAATAATGACCGTATAATAAATAATATATATTGTTATGCTGTGGAGGGAGGCTTTACATTGTGAAAGCAATCCCTTTTCACTTACTACTGGAGGTTTTATGGCGAAAAAAGAAAAAACCGAAACTCTGAATATACCCGGACATGTGGCTATCATTCTGGACGGAAACGGCAGATGGGCAAAAAAAAGATTGATGCCGAGAAACTATGGTCATGTCCAGGGGGCGAAAACGGTAGAACAGATATGTGAGGATGCGGACAGCTTAGGAATCAAATACCTTACGGTCTATGCATTTTCCACAGAGAACTGGAATCGTCCGGAGGAAGAAGTTTTCCTTCTGATGAAGCTTTTGAAAAATTACCTGAAAGATTGTGTGAAGCGTGCAAACAATAACAATATGAAAGTCAGGGTAATTGGTGAAAAGTCCCGGTTAAGTGAAGATATCAGAAACCGGATTGAAGAATTGGAGAAGAGTTCAGCAGGCAATACGGGGCTTAATTTTACCATTGCATTAAATTATGGCAGCAGGGATGAAATGATCCGGGCGATGCAGGCCATGATCAAAGACGGCAGAGAGGGCAGGCTGAATCCGGATGAACTGACGGAGCAGACGGTATCCGGGTATCTGGATACCGCCGGTATCCCGGACCCCGATTTATTGATCCGTACAAGCGGAGAGGAGCGGTTGTCCAATTTTCTGCTTTGGCAGATGGCATACACGGAATTTTACTTTACCGATGTATTGTGGCCGGATTTTAATAAAAAGGAATTGATTAAGGCGATTGAATCATACAATCAGAGAAATAGAAGATATGGGAAAGTAGAAGAGGTGTAATATGTCGGCGATAAAAAAACTTATGACCAGGTCATTTTTGGAAAGAACCGTCAGTGGAATCATTCTTGTTATTATAGCTCTTGTTACCATAATTCTTGGGGAAGATGTGCTGCTGGTTACGATTGGCGCCGTTTCACTGATCGGGTTTTATGAACTGGCAAAAGTATTCGGAATGGAGAAGAAATTGCCGGGAATTTTAGGATATATGGCAACTGCTGCATACTATGTGCTGCTTCGGATGGATTTGTCAGAATATCTTCTGCTGTTTTTTATTTTGTATCTTATCCTTTTACTGGCGGCTTATGTGTTTACATTTCCGAAATATAATGCAGATGAAATTATGGCGGTCTTTTTCGGAATGTTTTATGTTGTGTTGATGTTATCCTATATTTATCAGGTCCGGGGCATGGAAGATGGTAAATATGTGGTATGGCTCATATTTTTATGCTCCTGGGGCTGCGATACCTGTGCATATCTGGTAGGCGTTATGTTTGGAAAGCATAAGATGGCTCCTGTTTTAAGTCCGAAGAAATCCGTGGAAGGCGGAATCGGTGGTGTGGCGGGAGCCGCATTGCTGGGATTTGTATATGCATATATATTTCAGGAACATATTTCTCTGGATAATCCCATGATTCTGTTCCCGGCGGTGTGTGCAGTAGGCGGAATGATATCCCAGATTGGGGATTTGGCGGCATCAGGAATTAAAAGAAATCATGAAATTAAAGATTATGGGAAACTGATACCGGGTCATGGCGGAATTTTAGACAGATTTGACAGCGTCATAATCACTGCACCAATTATTTACTATTTTATCACGATTTTGGGATAAAACAGAATGGCGGGAGGCGAGAACGTTGAAATATATTTCAATACTGGGGTCGACAGGCTCCATTGGTACACAGGCATTGGAAATCGTAAGGGAAAACCGGGATTTGAAGGTTGCGGCGCTGGCGGCGGGAAGTAATACTGAATTGCTGGAGCGGCAGATTCGGGAATTCCGGCCGGAACTGGTCTGTATATTTGATGAATCCAAAGCAGCCGGTTTACGTCTGGCGGTCAAAGACCTGGATGTGAAGGTGGTTTCAGGTATGGAAGGGTTAATTGAGGCGGCAGTGATACCAAAAGCAGAAATGGTATTGACGGCGGTTGTGGGCATGATCGGAATCCGCCCTACGATTGCGGCGATTCAGGCCGGAAAAGATATTGCTCTGGCAAACAAAGAGACCCTTGTAACGGCAGGACATATCATATTGCCTCTGGCAGAAGAGCGGCAGGTCAGGATTCTGCCGGTGGACAGTGAGCACAGCGCCATCTTCCAGTCGCTGCAGGGAAATAAACGGGAACAGGTGGAGAAAATCATTCTTACGGCTTCCGGCGGTCCCTTCCGGGGCAGAAAACGGGAGGATTTGAAAGATGTAACCGTACAGGAGGCTTTAAATCATCCCAACTGGTCCATGGGAAAAAAGATTACCATAGATTCTGCAACACTGGTGAATAAAGGGTTGGAAGTCATTGAGGCCAGATGGCTGTTTGATGTGGATTTTGATAAGATTGACGTGGTGGTACAGCCCCAGAGTCTGATTCATTCTATGGTACAGTATGTGGACGGCGGTATCATGGCACAGCTTGGAACGCCGGATATGAAACTTCCGATTCAGTATGCATTTTATTTTCCGGACAGAAAGACATTAAATACCGAACGGGTGGATTTTGCAAAGCTTGGCAGCATCAGTTTTGAAACACCGGACGGAGATACGTTCCGCGGATTCCGGCTTGCCTATCAGGCTGGAAGGGCAGGCGGAAGTATGCCAACCGTATTTAATGCAGCGAATGAACGGGCAGTCAGTGAATTTTTAAAAGGAAATATCCGGTTCTTGGAGATTGCGGAATTGATTGAATATGCCATGCAAAAACATAAAAAGGTGGAAAATCCTGATTTAAATGAGATTCTAAAGGCGGAACAGGAAGCATATGAATCAGTAAGAGAGCGCATGTAGGCGTCCGGAAAGGGTTAGAGAATGAGTATAATTTTATCTTTAATTGTATTCAGTGTATTGGTACTGATACATGAATTTGGACATTTTTTATTGGCGAAGAAAAACGGAATTGGTGTAACAGAATTTTCCCTGGGCATGGGGCCGAGGATTGTGAGTTTTACCAGAAAAGAAACGAAATATTCATGGAAACTCATACCCTTCGGCGGCTCCTGTATGATGGTGGGGGAAGATGAAGATGATAACAGCGATAATTCTTTTAACAGTAAGTCGGTATGGGCGAGGATATCCGTTATAGCCGCAGGACCGATTTTTAATTTTATCCTTGCATTTGTATTGTCTATTGTAATCATAGGAATGGAAGGATGGGATGAGTGTTCCGTGGTGTATGTGGCGGAAGGCTCCGGCGCCGAAGCGGCAGGACTGCAGGAAGGCGATGTTATAAAAGAATATGACGGAAAAAAAATAGTGATATCCAGAGACCTGTGGTTATATCAGTATATGCATTCCACGACCGGAAAGGATATTGATATTACGTTTGAGCGTGACGGTAAAGAGCATAAGATTCAAATGCCGGCTACGGAACGCTACAGTATGGGCGTTTCCTATTATGATACTGCCGATCCGTGTGAAACAACGGAAGTAGTAAAAGGCAGCGCAGCAGCGCAGGCAGGAATTAAACAAGGTGACATTATAACGTCCATAGACGGAAATAAGGTGGCAAGCGGTTCGGAATTAAAAGAATTACTGGATAAGAAACCTTTGAGCGGTGAGCCGGTAGAAATTACCGTGACCAGGGATAAGGAATCTCTGACGTTTACCATGACACCAACCAGGGCTTATTCCACCGGTTTTAATTTCAGTATGTACAGAGTGGATGCTTCTCCGCTTCAGACACTGCGTTATAGTTTTACGGAACTTCGTTATGATATGGAATCTACATTAAAGAGTTTCTATATGCTGTTTACCGGACAGGTGAGTACCGATGATGTATCCGGCCCGGTAGGAATTGTAAGTATCGTAGGAGATGCCTATAACGAGTCAAAAAGTGACGGAGCCAGGTATGTATTTTTAAATATTGCATATCTGATTGTATTGTTCAGCGTGAACCTGGGTGTCCTGAATCTGTTTCCGCTGCCGGCGCTGGACGGCGGCAGGCTGGTATTCCTGTTTATTGAGGCAGTCAGGGGTAAACCTGTGAAGAGAGAGAGGGAAGCGGTTATCCATCTGATAGGTATGGTTGTTCTTATGGTCTTAATGGTGCTTATTTTGTTTAATGATATCGGAAAATTGTTATAGAAAATGTTTTTTCAGGAATGATATACTTTGGAGTTGTTAGGAGAATGAAATGGTGAGAGAGCATACAAAGGTTGTCCGGATTGGTGACAGATATATCGGCGGCGGAAATGATATACTGATTCAGTCCATGACCAATACAAAGACAGAAGACGTGGAAGCTACAGTCAGCCAGATCAAAGAGCTGACTGTGGCAGGCTGTGATATTATCCGATGTGCGGTGCCTACGATGGAGGCAGCCGCAGCAATCGGGAAAATCAAAGAGCAGATATTGATTCCGCTGGTGGCGGATATCCATTTCGATTACCGCCTGGCCATTGCCGCCATGGAACATGGTGCGGATAAGATCCGGATCAATCCCGGAAATATCGGGGACCGGTCAAAAGTACAGGCCGTTGTGGACGTGGCAAAGGAGAGGGAAATTCCGATTCGTGTGGGTGTAAACAGCGGTTCCCTGGAAAAAAACATTTTGGAGAAATATGGAAGGGTGACAGCGGAAGGTCTGGCAGAAAGTGCATTGGACAAAGTCCGGCTGATAGAATCCATGGGATATGACAATCTGGTCATCAGCATTAAGTCATCAGATGTTATGATGTGTATTAAGGCACATGAACTCATAGCAGGACAGACTTCCTATCCTCTGCATGTGGGAATTACCGAGGCAGGAACTTTATATTCGGGCAATATTAAATCATCGGTGGGGCTTGGCATTATATTATATCAGGGAATCGGTGATACCATACGGGTATCCCTGACCGGAAATCCGGTGGAGGAGGTTCGGACGGCGAATCTCATTCTTCAGACACTGGGAATCCGGACCGGGGGAATTCAGGTGGTATCCTGTCCTACCTGCGGACGGACCCGGATTGATCTGATCGGGCTGGCAGCTCAGGTAGAATCCATTGTGACAAAATATAAAGGGGATTTAAAGGTGGCTGTCATGGGCTGTGCGGTTAACGGACCGGGAGAAGCAAGAGAAGCGGATCTGGGAATTGCCGGCGGACATGGGGAAGGTCTGATTATAAAAAAAGGCGAAATCATCCGGAAAGTACCGGAACAGGAGCTGCTTTCCGAATTTGAAAAGGAACTGGAACAGATGGCAGAAAAAGTGGAATAACGGCAGGATGGTAAGCGGATATGGAACCAAAGAATTTTTTAGAAGTATTTTCCACATTGCAGTTAAGTGATGAACTGACAGGGATATTCGGCAATGTGATGGTAAAACGTGTGGTAAATAACCGCACGAAAAATTGTATTCGTGTATACATTGACAGTGACCGCCTGATTCAGAAAGAGGCGGTCTTTAAAGTGGAACAATGTATTGAAAAACTGTTTGCACGACAGGGGGTACAGATTAAAATTATTGAACAGTTCCATCTGTCGGCACAGTACAATCCTGAGAATCTGTATGCAGCTTACCGGGAAAGTATTCTGAAGGAAATCTATCATTACAGCCGTATGGAATATAGTATCCTGAGCCGGGCGGAGGTATCGTTTCAGGAAGACATTATGGTCTTAAAGGTGCCGGAAACGGTTATTTCTACCGTAAAATCAGGGGAACTGAAGCGCATACTGGAAAAAATTTTTAACGAGCGCTGCGGGATTCCCGTGGAAGTGAGATATGAATATCTGGAGCCGGAGCAGAGCCGGTATACAAAACTGAATGAAATTCAGATGGAAAATGAAGTGGCGGCCATTGTTGCCCGGGTGGAAGAAAAAATTCAGGCTTCAAAGAACAGAAATCCGGAAGCAGACGGAGAGAAGGCATCCGGAGGGAAGGCAAAACCGGCAGGAAGCGTGGCTGAAAAAGGAAGTACCGGAGGCAGGGAGGCTTCTGCCGGAACCGGTGATTATTCCTTCAGAAAAAAAGAGGGAGGATTTCAACGGGGCTATCGGCGTTCCGATAATCCAAATGTTATTTTCGGACGTGAATTTGACAATCCCGCCATGGAACTGAAAGAGATTGACGGGGAAATGGGAGAAGTAACGGTGCGGGGCCAGATTCGTCTGGTGGAAGAGCGTCCGATTAAAAATGAGAGAACCATTGTAAGCGTTACCATTACCGATTTTACGGATTCCATTGTTTTTAAAATGTTTGTCCGGGATGAAAATCTGGAGGAGCTGCGGGGAAATCTGAAAAAAGGTACATATATTAAGGTAAAGGGAATTACGGTTCTGGATAAATTTGATAATGACCTGGTAATCAGCTCGGTCAACGGGATTATGAAGACCACGGATTTTTCGGTGAAACGTATGGATAACAGCGCCGAAAAACGTGTGGAGCTGCATTGCCACACAAAGCTCAGTGATATGGACGGCGTGGCGGATGCCAAATCCCTGATTGCCCGGTGTAAGGAATGGGGGCATAGGGCGCTTGCCATTACAGACCATGGCGTGGTGCAGGGATTTACCGAAGCATGGCATGCGCTGCAGAAACTGGAGGGAAAATTCAGTTTTAAGGAGCCTTTTGATTTTAAGGTGATTTACGGAGTAGAAGCTTATCTGGTAGATGATTTAAAGGAGATTGTAGTTCATTCCCAAAATCAGTCTTTAGATGATGATTATGTGGTGTTTGATCTGGAAACCACCGGATTAAGCGTACGAAAAAATAAAATCATTGAAATCGGTGCGGTAAAGGTATCCGGCGGAAAGATTACGGACCGGTTCAGCACATTTGTCAATCCGAAAGAGCCGATTCCCTTTCAGATAGAAAATCTGACGGGAATCAGCGACAGCATGGTCATGGATGCACCGGAAATAGAGGAAGTTTTACCGGAATTTCTGGAGTTTTCCAAAGATTGTGTACTGGTTGCCCATAATGCGGAATTTGATACGGGATTTATTATCCATGAAGCGGAAAAACAGAAACTGCCCCATGCGTTTACCATTGTAGATACGGTGCCCCTGTCAAGAATTCTGATACCCCAGATCAGTAAGTTTAAGCTGAATAATGTGGCAAAGGCATTGAATGTTTCGCTGGAAAATCATCACAGGGCGGTAGACGATGCCGGATGTACCGCAGAGATATTTGTAAAATTTGTAAAGATGTTAAAAGACCGGGATGTATATACACTGGACGAGCTGAATGAAATGGCAAGTGTCTCCGTGGAAAATATAAAGAAACAGCGTTCTTATCATGCCATCATACTGGCCACCAATGAAACCGGCCGGGAAAATCTGTATCGGCTGGTCTCGGATTCCCATGTCACCTACTATCACCGGTGGCCAAGGGTGCCGAAAAGTGATTTTTTAAAGTACCGGGAGGGTCTGCTCATTGGTTCCGCCTGTGAAGCAGGGGAACTGTATCAGGCGATTCTGGAGGAAAAGGGAGAGGAAGTGATCGCCGGACTGGTGAATTTTTATGATTACCTGGAAATCCAGCCGCTGGGCAACAACCGGTTTATGATTGAGGATGAAAGACATGAGAATATTCATTCCAATGAAGACCTGATTGAAATCAATAAGAAAATCGTGGATTTGGGAAATCAGTTTAATAAGATGGTGGTTGCCACTTGTGATGTCCATTTTCTGGACCCTCAGGATGAAGTGTACCGGAGGATCATTATGGCCAGCAAAGGTTTTAAAGATGCGGATGACCAGGCGCCGTTATATTTAAGAACCACTGAAGAAATGCTGGAGGAGTTTAAGTATCTGGGAAGCGAAAAAGCTTATGAAATCGTAGTGACCAATACCAATAAGATTGCGGATATGGTGGAAAATATGTTTCCGGTCTGCCCGGATAAATGTCCCCCGGTCATTGAGAATTCCGACCAGACCCTTCGGGACATCTGTTATAATACCGCTCATGAAATGTATGGGGAACATCTGCCGGAAATTGTGGTAGAGCGGCTGGAGAGGGAATTGAATTCCATTATTTCCAACGGATTTGCGGTAATGTATATCATTGCCCAGAAGCTGGTGTGGAAATCCAATGAGGACGGTTATCTGGTAGGTTCCAGAGGTTCCGTGGGTTCTTCCTTTGTGGCTACCATGGCGGGGATTACCGAGGTAAATCCGTTAAGCGCCCATTATTATTGCAAAAAATGTCATTATTATGATTTTGACTCCGAAGAGGTGAAGAAATATGTAGGGGCTTCCGGCTGCGATATGCCGGATAAGGTCTGTCCGGACTGCGGGGAACAGCTGGTGAAAGCCGGGTTTGACATTCCCTTTGAAACCTTTCTCGGTTTCAAAGGAAATAAGGAGCCGGATATTGACCTGAACTTTTCGGGAGAATATCAGAGTAAAGCCCATGAATATACGGAGGTTATCTTCGGTAAGGGTCAGACCTTCCGGGCCGGAACCATTGGTACGGTGGCAGATAAGACGGCGGAAGGCTATGTCCGGAAGTATTGCGAGGAACGGGGAATTAAGAAGCGCCGGTGTGAGGTCACCCGTATTGCGGAAGGATGTACCGGAGTCCGAAGGACCACGGGACAGCATCCCGGCGGAATTATCGTACTGCCTATCGGTAAGGACATCAATACATTTACACCGGTGCAGCATCCTGCCAATGATATGACCACCAAAACCGTTACCACCCATTTTGATTATCATTCCATTGATCATAATCTGCTGAAGCTGGATATTCTGGGCCATGATGATCCTACCATGATCCGTATGCTGGAAGATATCACGGGATTGGATGCCAAAGATATTCCGCTGGATAATAAAGAGGTTATGTCGCTGTTTGCCGGAACCGAAGCGCTGGATATCACCCCGGAGGATATCGGCGGCTGTGAGCTGGGTTCCCTTGGAATCCCGGAGTTTGGAACGGATTTCGTTATTCAGATGTTAAAGGATACGAAACCGAAATCTTTTTCCGATTTAATACGGATTTCCGGGTTGTCCCACGGTACGGATGTATGGCTGAACAATGCCCAGTATTATATTAAGAAAGGGGATTGTACCATTTCCACCGCCATCTGTACCCGTGATGATATTATGATCTATCTGATCAATATGGGGCTGGATTCAGAGGAATCCTTTAAGATCATGGAGTCCGTCCGTAAGGGAAAAGGGCTGAAACCGGAATGGATCGGGGAAATGAAAAAACATGACGTGCCGGACTGGTATATTGAATCCTGTCAGAAGATTAAATATATGTTTCCTAAGGCACATGCGGCCGCTTATGTTATGATGGCTTACCGGATCGCATATTTTAAGGTTTTTTATCCGCTGGCCTATTATGCCGCTTATTTCAGTATCCGCGCCTCGGCATTCAGTTACGAATATATGTGCCGGGGAAAAGAGAAACTGGAATACTTTATCGAGGATTTTAAAAAGCGGAAAGACAGAAAAGAATTGTCCGCCAAGGAAGAAGACGTGTTAAAGGATATGAAACTGGTGCAGGAAATGTATGCCAGGGGATTTGAATTTGAACAGATCGATTTATTTCAGGTGGCGGCCAGAAAGTTTCAGATTTTCGGAAACCGGATCATGCCGGCATTGAGCGCCATAGACGGTCTGGGGGATAAAGCGGCGGATTCCATTGTGGAAGCGGCAAAGGACGGACCGTTTTTATCCAAGGATGATTTCAGGATGCGGACAAAGGTCAGCAAAACCATCATTGATTTTATGGATGAGCTGGGAATATTGGGTGATCTGCCGGAATCCAACCAGATATCGCTGTTTGATATTATGAAGCAGTAGAACGGATCTGGTTCCGGGAACCGGGAGCAGAATTATCACCGGAATGGAGATTAGTATGGAATACATCAGTCAGTCTGCCTCAGAGCGTTTTGAAACCGCAAAAAAAAAGGTTTTAGGGATTCAGCGTGACAGACAGGGAATCGGAACATTGGGTGAGAAGACGGTTCATGCTATTGTAAAGCATTATATGGAGCCGGATACGGATTATCATGAGATTCCGGTGGACGGCTATGTGGCCGATATTTACCAGGAAGGCAATATCATTGAGATACAGACTGCCAATTTTAACAGACTGAGAGAGAAACTGGGCTGTTTCCTGAAACATTATGAAGTGACCGTAGTTTATCCGATTCCGCATATCAAATATCTGCGATGGCTGGATGAAGAGAGCGGTTCCATCACAGCAGGAAGAAAATCTCCCAAAAAGGGAACCCCTTATCATGCGTTTAAGGAACTATACCGGATTAAAAATTATCTGTCAGACGAGCATCTTCATCTGTGTTTACTGCTCATTGACCTGGAAGAGATACGGTTATTAAACGGCTGGAGCCGGGATAAAAAGAAGGGTTCGGTCCGGTATGACCGGATTCCCCTGGGGCTTGCCGGAGAACTGCGGATCGACGGCAGGGAAGATTATATGCAGATGCTTCCCATTGAACTGGGGGATACGTTTACGGCTGCCGACTATGCCAAGGCGGCCCATGTAAGTTCGGGAATGGCCGGAATTGCGGTTCAGATTCTGCGTCATCTGGATATTATACGTATGATCGGAAAACAGGGACGGGCATATTTGTATGAAATTAATGACAGCATTTAACCGGATTCGGGATTCCCGGAATTGACTGTTGATGGAATATCGTAAAAAAATGGGACTGTCATAGAAACAGAAATTTGTTTTTCCGTGACAGTCCCATTTTTATGGTTTTATGATTATCCCAACAGTTTTTTCCATACCTGGGTACCTGCAATTCCGTGGAGGTTCAGATTCCAGTATTTTTGAAAATGCAATACTGTATTGGTTGTGTTTAAGTCAAAGATTCCGTGCAATTCACCGAAATAGATTCCGTTTACAATCAGCATACCCTGCAGTAGTTTGACCAGATTTCCGTTATTGCCGAGACGGATATGCATGGCGCTTCGGTTGGCCAGTTTACCGGAACCTGTATCCCAGCGACCGGTGACGGGAATACTGCCCATCTTCTGAAAGGCTGAAATTGCAGCTTTTTTATCGCTTTCATCAAAAATATCATCTATGGGAAGGTCTATTTTCAGATAAGAATTCAGCCATTTTGTAAAATCTTCAATGGTTGCGCATGGGATAAGCTTTTCAGGGGGGTGGACGGAATCGGCAGGACCAATGGATATGCTCTGGCCGGTAATGCCGGTTACGATCGCTTTTGCCATATCGTCGGCGTTGTATAGATTCACATCGTCTTTATCATCTACAAAACAACATTCGATCAATAAGGCTTCTGCCCTGGTATTGGCAAGGACGTACAAGTCTTTGCTTATTTTTATTCCGCGGTTTCGGAACCCGAGAGCGGATATGTTTTTTGCAATGGTTTCGGCGTAATGGGATGCGGTGCTGTCCGGACGGTATACCCATATTTCCGTGCCGCCGTTGCTGCCGTCTCCGGCAGTGTCGTTTCGGCCGGAATTAAAGTGTATGCTGATATCCAGGTCAACGGTATGGGAATTGCAGTTTCGGACGATTTTGGCCAGTACGTCATACTGGCTGCTGCCGTTATCTACGGTGCAGTCGTAAACCGTATGTCCCAGTTCTTTTAGATATGTGATCACCTTATCTTTTACAAGACGGGCTTCCGTACTTTCCCGGAGCAGGCTTACGGCGCCGCAGGCGGTTCTGCCGTCGGGGTTGTGGCCGGCATGAATATTGATTCTCATTTGTACCTCCATACTTTGTCAGATATTTTTATCCTCAGTTAATTCCGGTTCATTGTTAGATTCGGCTAAAATAAATGTCAGATTCATTTCCGTTTGATCTTTATCCGGATGTTCTGTGTTGTCTAATACCATATTTTTATAACTTTCAATGACAGAACCATCATATTTTAATATCCGTATATCATTGACCGGGCGGATGTGTTTCAGAATTTCATCATAAGAGACTGTATTCTGATAGATCGTCAATTGATTGCCGATACAATTGCAACTGATGGCATCGATCATGTGTTCATTTAATTTAATATTCATCTGAAATCTTCCTTTCTCTGATTTATCGTCTGTTTAAAAACTGTTTGCTATTTTTACACTACATTCATCGGAGGCTTCTATAAATAAGAATCCAAAGGGGTAAATATCGATATAACATTGTAATGTGGCGGTATCGGTTCCCTGGGAGGTTTTATGGGTTTCAATGGACAGGCTGTTTCCGCCCATGGGTTCGAAGCTGGCAGAGCCGGAAACGGTTGCGCTTTTTAGTATGGCGGTTCCGACTCCGGAAGAAGACGACGTGTTGCGGCAGGCGGTTATGCGGATCAGATCTCTGGGATGACAGACGGTTCCCTGGATGGTGCATGGGAATGTGATCGTAACATGTTTTTGCTGTTTTGCAGTTGCACTGGCATTATAATATTTTGTAATACGCTGGCAGGAAGTAGGATTGATCGGAGTGTATCCAAGTGTATCCCATTTTATATCAGATGTTACGGCCATGATTCCGTTTTTATTCGGAATAGAAATGATACGGTTAGCAGTTAAAGAATTCTGACTGTCGTAAATAGTCACATAATATGAATTTTGTCCATAAAGCCGAAGAGCGCCGAACGAATTTTCTTCGGTTTCGAGAGGATCAGGATTTCCTAAAATAAGATAGGCCTGACCGGCTTTTGTACTTGTACCGGTCAGGACCGAGTAATGGATATTTTTATTGTCATATAACAAAGAATTGCCGTTTGCTACGGAATTATATACCATGGCAGGATAAAATGCTTTGGCAGAAGAAGGATTTAGTTCACTGACTGATATTTTAGAAGCGGTTTCCGCATTTCCTTTTAGCTGACTGGCAACGATGGTTCCGGTAGCGGGAATAAAGTATAAGTCATTGGGGAATGAGGAATATGATGCCAGATTACCGTTGCTTAAGACACCATCGGTGCTAAGGGTACCCAGCAGCTTAAATTTATTGGCAGATTCGGCAGCTCCCATATAAATCTTTTTTGGTATGGTAATGGTTTTCATATTTACTTTTAAAACATGACCGGATGTATCCCTTGTTACAGTATCGATCGTGGTAAAACTAAAATCTTCGGATGTTGTGGTATTCATGGAAGAAGCGGATGTGCTGTCGTTTTTCAGGGTGATTTCCGGATGTCTGATTAAAAAATCTTCAAAACCGGTACCATTCCATTGATGAACGGCAATTATCCGGTGGTTTTCATCCGTCTGTATCCAGATATCACCGCTATTTAAATCTTCCGGTGGGGCCGTGCCTGTTTTAACCGTCTGTTTTCCTTCTATAATATAATTTTCCAGAGCCAGAATGGCATTCTGGATATTATTAACGGTGGAAGCTCTCAATATGGTCTCGCTTAATGTTTTTTCATTTTCGTTCCAGTAGGAATTTACTTCTGAAAAGTTTCCGCTTTCTATGGCGGCCTCCATCAGGCGGTTATATGCTCTTACGGTTTCAACGTTTTCCGTACTGATGTCTGCAAAAGCCGCAGATAATGATTCTTTTATTTCATTTGGTAAAGTCATGGTCATTCCTCCTTAGGTGGTTAGTTCGGGGTAGTCAGGATAATATTTTCGCATTTCTATGGTGGTGGTAAAATCGGAAAATGAAAAAGATACCTTGTTGATCAGATAGGTATCCGTCTCCTTTGTCCGTTTGGATTTATATTTGATTTTTCTGTTCACATCAAGAAATGGTATCAGGATGGACGTAATGGTCAGACCGTCCGTAAACCTTGCAGATTTCCAGTTTTCATAGACGGCCCGCTGTCTTGCCAGGTCGGCGGTATAAATATTCTCATATTCGCCTCCCGACAGACAACGATGAAGTTCCCCGCATTTTTCCACGGAAAACCGGGCATCGGGAATCCGGGTGATATGAATGTCATTGCAATTAAATTGTTTTCTGTATGCTTCCATTTCATCGGAAGCAGGCGGCGTGTTGCGCAGGATATCTACGGCATGTACCTCAAAAGCGCCGTAGAATATGGCATGCCATATGGAATTTGTATCAGCATAGTTTGGTTTAAAGCAGTATCCGGTGTTGTCAAGCAGATCGGCGGCAGTTACCGGCGTTTTGCTTGTATAATCCTGAATGAGATCCATATATTCCAGATCATTGATCTTTATCTGTACACGGTAAGAGTTTATGGTTGTCCGGCTGTATATACCGGAGATTTCCGGACAGGTAAATCCGGTTAACTCATTGGGAATGTAAGTATATGGCTGATTCTTATTTCCCTGTTCATCCGTGGCATAATATTCGATTGATAATGCGATTTTTAATATCCGGTTTTTAGTATCTATGGTTAAGACGGGGGCCGGACAGTAATGTTGGGTTTCCAGTGATTTTCCCCAGATTTCGGTTATATTTTTGATGGCGGTCAGATCATAGCTGTCCTGCTCGGATATTACCAGTTCTTCCAGCACGGTTTCATCAAACAAACAGTCTTCGTCAGCGCCGTTAGGAATTTCGTCGCAGATAAAGATTCCGTTTTCGTCGAAATAGGTGTCATATCCGCTATACAGATTTCTAAGGGTGGTGATAATCTCATATGCAGATGCTCCGCAGTCAAAACTTAAGTCGTAGGGAATCAGGCAGGGATAAGGATTGTCCGGGGTTTTTGTCTGAGTGGAACCGATAGCTGCAATATTATATCCGGTTATACCGCCGAATTGCCGGAGACAGCTTTCCATTGCCCCCTGTATGGTATTCATTTCATTGAATATGAAATAATCCTTTGCTTCATTACCGGTTACTTTTTTTGCGTATTTAAAGCTGTAGGGTTTATCATTTTCCAGTTTATACAACCGGATGGGATTTAATTTGGAATCTACCAGCGGCAGATATCCAAGATTATTTACATTGAGATAGACGGGAGGGGAATTTTTGACAGGATATGGATTGGATCCTTTTGGAATATGCACCGAAAATCCTAGCAGAATATCGTCATTCCACATAGTGTAATGCTCATGGGTCAAAAGGAATCCTGCATGGTCGGACTGGATAGCGTCGGTGACCGCAGGCGTAACGGTAGCGCCGGATTCGATCAATACAGATTTTGCGCCCCGGACGATTCCACCCCGTTCCCCGTTGAGCAGACAGGTCAGATCGCTGCATTCCAGGGATAATTCGTTGGTTTCTTCACTGTAATTGTAGTTTGCACTTTTTAAGACGAATATTCCCAAAGGATACCAGCGGATCTGCTGCGGTCCGTACTCGAATCCAATCTGCACACCGATCAATTTATCCAGCCATATTTTTTTATCCTCTCCGATTTCCAGAGAGGAATCTTTCACAAACAGGCTTAAACTTAAGGTTCGCCGGATATCGGAAGATGCATCCATATTGAAGCTGCCGCCCGTGATTTCTCCTTCCAGATTTCCGATGGGTTTATAGTTTGTATTGAGAGTGGTTTTTCCTTTATCGGAAAACATTGGATAGAGGTAGCATTTTACCAGAATGGTTTTATGATGGTTTTTTAATATTTTTAAATCAGACTGTGTTATTTCCATGTGTATACCCATTCTCCTTTCATTTGATTGTTCATTCCGTGGGAATGATACCATGATCTGCCAGGGCATCATAATCCTCAGAGTCGCCGATTTCCGTCCAGTTAAAGGATATGATTGCTTTATCAGCATGTTCCGAACAGTCGATATCTATATTGTCATGGATCACTACCAGCCATTTTCTGCCGTCAAACATTTTAAGCAGTTTCGCTTTTCCGTTGGAAAGAAATCGTATAAAGTCCTCCTGATAGCGGCCGGCGGTTTCCAGATCGTAGACATCGCCCGAAGCGGGAAGAAATAATCCCTTTGCGGTTCCGCTGCGGTAATTGGAAGATTTGCTGCTGAAGGAAAAAGGGTAGGGACTGCCAAGGGTTGTGATCAGGTTTGTCTTTACATTGATCTGCTGTGTGGCGGAAGGTTCCAGTTGTGTGGCATAAGTAACGACCCGGTTTTCGCTGTCAGGACCGGTAAGCACCAGTCCGTTAAATCCGGATGAAATGGTTTTTGTAAACGAAGCGCCTTCTACATTGTCAGATACCGCGCACACGGAGTATTCATAGACCGTACTAAAGCCCGGGGTCCGGTCCGAAAAGGTAAAATGATAGGTATTGGCGGATTCGTCATAGATAATTTCCCGGGAAGAAACTTTTCCGATGACCGAGAATTTTGTTGTAGAATCTCGTTGTTCCCGTCTTTTAATAATAAAATAATTGGTTTTTCCGATCTGAAATTCAATATCGTTGGTCGCCAGGGTTCCGTTAAATTTGGACAACAATACGGTATTGTTGTCCGATTCCGGCAAAATGGCCGGAGTATATTCATAATCTGAGCCGCTGCATAATTTTAATGTATCGAAGATCGCTCCGGTCAGCGTGATCTGTGATATATTTATTACAGGTGCGGCTGCATTGATCTCCTGTGGATTTCCCATATAGGTATTGCCAAGCAGCATGATATATCATTCCTCCTTTTCTGCAATTTTTATTCCGTAAAGATTTTTTTTCTTTTGTAACCATATGTTGATCGGTTTATCACGGATGGAATCTGCATCCAGATGGTTGCTTTCCAATAACAGGATCTCGCCGGAGGGATTCTGAAAGACTTTTAAGATCAGATAAAACTCCCGGCTCCGTACCGTTCGTATATAACAGGAAGTTCCGTATTGATAGGAATCTTTGGTTCCGTTCGGAACCTCACGGTATTCATAGTTATTTTTTACGGCGCTGTGTATTTCGATTCTGGCTGCGGGATTTTCCGGGGCAGTCAGTTCCAGTAATTTACAATGTTCGGAAACAGCTCTGCAATCCGTCTGCAGAGTAAAATCATTTTTAATATTGAATCCGCCCTGATAGGTTACGGAAGCTCCCGGGCGGGTGATATCTACGGCCGTGTTGTTATCCGTAAATGATATGTTATTGCCCTCATAGGAAACAGGAATGACCGTTACATCAATGTTGACGGTTCCGTCGGAATCCGACTGGCTGAGTTCGATGCCCTGTCGGATTCCGGGACGGATAAAATCGGCATATGCCTTGACAGAATACTCAAAAGCAGTCTGATGAACGGTGGTTCCGTATAATCGGAAGGTATAGGTTTCGTTATCTTTTAATCCGTCGAATACATAGACGGAATCGGGGGAATATAATTCTTCGGATCGGTCGATCAGATTTGTTCCGTTAGCATCCCAGACGGATAAGCGAAAGGAATGAACCGGTACGGCTTCTGCCTGATGGTAATTCAGACTCAGGGTGACACAGGAAGAAGCGATGACAGACAGGATTCCGTCAATGGAAACTTCCGGAGCGGTATCGCAATACAGGACCTGCGCGGAACTTTCCAGACTTTCATAGGTATTGTTCTTAACTTTTACGGTTATTTTATATTCGGTTCCGTTGACTAACGTATCTGCCGGGATCGGAATGGAACAGAGCATGCTGCTATGTTCTATGGTCTGAATGACGGCATTGTCCTGATAGACAGTGAGGATTGCGGAAGTTATGGCAAAGGGTCCCTCCCATTTATAATGAATCGCATATTCGTTTGAAGCATCGAATCCCGCTGTACGGGATAGCACGGGTTTTACGTTTACGGTTGTCATGTTACGCCTCCTTGGTCGATCGTTGGGATAAAGCAGCAGAAGGATGGATGATAAAGGAACTGCCGCCGGATAGTCTGCAGACAAGAACCTGACTACCGGTCGTCCGGATACAGGAATCCGGTATTTTGGATTTTGTACCGTTAGATAACACGATATATCCGCCTGTATAGGAATCGACGATCGTTCCGGTATAGATGTCCGGCAGATTCATTTGTTTGATCTTTTTTTCCGTGACAGTATCAATGGCTTCCAGTATGATCCGGTTTATATTTATATTGTTCAAAGTCTGACCTCCTAAAAACAGGCTGTTCCCTTGGGAAGGAACAGCCGGGATGTATTATTTTTTATTTACAAATTGTTGCGCGTCTAAACTGATGCGTTTTAATTCCTGGATAAATTTCTCTGCATCCTGACCGTTTTTAATGTTTGGCAAAGAAACATTATCCAGTTTCAGGGATATATTTGTTATTTTATTGCCGGAGGCGGAAGAAACCGCAGAAATATTGTCTTTCATTCTGTTTTTCATATCCGCCAGATTTTGTTCCAGCAGGATCTCAGGCAGTCCGCCTGACTGCATGAGATTTTTGTATAAATCAAAGGAACCGGAGTTACCGCCAAGGGATTGTAATCCTTTGGCATATAAGTCGGCTGCAGAAGTTAAGGCGTCGGCGATAATGCTTTCGTAATCGGCTTTGAGGGTTCCGTTATCGGTATAGATATTAAACGTTTCTTTTAATTCTTCCAGAATATCCGAAATCTTATCCAAATGATCAATCATCTGTTCATAATAAAAGTCATCCAGATTGTCCTGCGCCTCTTTTATGGCGGCCTGGTCGGCTTCATATACCATACCGACGCCTTCCCGGTAAATGGATATGGTTTTGTTATCTTTTGCTTTTTGCAGACCGGCTTCCAGCTTTTCCAGCTCCAGCGCTTTCTGCCTGGCATCGTTTATCTCATTTAGTTTTTCTTTGACTTTATTGAGTTTGTCGATATAAAGGTCAAAAAAACGGTCCAGATATTCTTCTGCCTGTATTTCCGCCTGAAATTTTTTATCGGTCTCATCGGCGATCTTATCAATGTCACTGAAAAATTCTTCCAGAGTGGCAGGGTCTATGTTCAGCGTATAGGTAAAGTAGTTTTTTAACCGGCTGATATCTCCGGCTTCGATATACTTCCAGACCTTGGCCAGCTGTTTTTCTGTCAGTTTTGCCCAGTCCCCGCCGGTCAGTTTCTTATTTATCATTTCGGTATACAGTTCGATGGATTCCCGGGCCTGATCTGCGACTGAAACCGACTGGTAGATCAGTTTCTTTAATGCGGAAGGAGAAACGGTGTTTCCATGTTTCTCGGCCAGATCCATAAGTCCTTCCAGTCTGGATTTTACAAGATTCAATACGGAAGATAGTTTTTCAATGGTGTTGACAGGAATCGACCGGATGGCGTTATTCCATTCCTGCTGGTCGGTTTTGGCTTTTAAAATGTTTTCATCAATACCGTACAGTGCAGATTTTGCTTTTTTGTATTCCTCACTGTCATAACTCCATACACCGGACGTTAAATTTTTCTGAATCTGGGCATAAATGGCGGAACGCTGATGTTCCAGCAGATGTTCCTGTTTTTTGCTGTTTGCGATCAGACGGTTGTAATCGGTCCGGGATTGTGTGACTCCCAGCTTTTCTTTCAGTGAGATTTTTGCGTTATAAAGGGTTGCCTCATCCGTCCACTTGGTTAGTTCCGTTTCGTAATGATTATTTATATGCTCCAGTTTCTGCTCCCCGCGGCTTTTTTTATTTTTAATGTAGTCGTAACGGTAGGATTCATAGTTGAGATCCGCTTCATTTTTGGCTTTTAATGAGGCGTTATACTTATTTGCCCGGGCTGCAGAAGAAGCGTCCATTTTTGCGATTATGGATGCCGGAATGGCAGTTCCGTTATTTATACATTGCCGCAGGATCCGTATATCGTTTCCGTTCAGGGATTGGAAATCGATTTGTTTCAGAAGATTGGATCTTTTACCGTAAAATGATTTTCCGGCGGCGGCCGAAGCTTCCCGGTAAGCCGTAAGCTGTCCGTATTCGTTGGAGTTTTCTTTATCCAGATATTTATTTTTGGATACATAGGAATCGGCGTATTCCATTTTCTTTTCCAGCAACTCAAAGTCTTTCTGCAGTCGTTCCGTTTTGGCCGCGGCTTTTTCGATCGGAAGATGATAGAGGGTATCCGCATACTCTGCGGTAGACCGGGTCAGATCCAGAACAGATGAATTATTATCCTGAATATTTTTTGTATATTCTTTCCACAGATCCGTACCGGCATCGCAGTTGTTCCGCAGTTGTTCCAGTTCTGCATTTTGTGCGTACAGGTTTTGAATCTGTTTCCCGTTCAGACGGATCAGTGCATTGTAGTCGGATTTCGAACCGAAACCGCCGATGGACTCCAGGTACTCAATCTTTCCGGTCCGGCTGCCGCTTTTGGTTTCTAAAGCCTCATATTTGGAAACCAAGCGGTTATAGCTGGTTTCTGCAATGGTTTTCTTCCATTCCAGCTGATCTGCGATACAGGAGCGGATGGAGGAATCAATGCCTTCGATGGAATCCATGACGCCTTCGTATTCATCGGAAGTCTCTTCCAGTGTGGACAGATAATTTTGCCACAGGTTTTTTTCTGCCGTGTATTCTGCGATCTGCTGTTCCGCATTTTGGATCAGATGTCGATAATAGGCAGGAGTAACATATTTACCGCGGGAAGTTTTGTTGTCGATGGTGTCGTTAAATCGGTCGGCCGCAGCGGAAAGCCGGTTTTGCCGTGTCTGATGAAAGGCAGCCTGAAGATCCATTTTTTCACGGATCTTTGCCTGTCTGTCATTTGTCAGTTTTACTTTCTGGTCAACGGCATCCAGATATTTTTCATACCATTCCTTAAATTCATTTACTGCATTGACAAGGCTTTCGTTACTTAGCGTTTGTACGCTGATCTCACCATTGATTACTTTTTGGCGGAAGCCCTCGTCCAGAGGGATGTTATATGCTTTTTGAAAATAGAGGGCTTCGGCGGACTGGTATGCGGAGATCTGTTCGTCCAGACTGCGGAGTTCTTCTTCCATTATATTTAGCTTGAAATGGGAGGATACATAGCCGGTGACGGAGTCTACCATGTTTTGGAAGCGGCGCTGGAGGCGGGAGATACGGGTTTCTATCCAGTTGAAGGTAGTATCGGCTGCAACAGAAGCGGAATCAGCAGGTGATGAATCGGAGTCTTTTTTGTTTCCAAATATTTCATCCATGGATTTATCTGCAGCAGCGCCTGTTTGATGGATTAATTGTAAACTGGTATCATAAACTTTTTTAGCTTCTTCTAATTCTTTTTTTGCCTGTTCGTCAATATAATTATTTTCAGCTTCAATTTCTGCCTGGGATTTTAAATCATCTTTTACATTTTTTATTTTGGAAAGTATTTTTTTTGTGAAAGATACAGTACCTGACAGAATGGTAAAACGTTCTGCTAAGGAGTTTAATTTTTCGATAAGTCCATCGGACTCAGATCCGATACCGTCACTGAGTTCTTTATTTGATCTTGCCAGTGCATCCTGTTTGATACGTGCGATTTCAGATTCATATTTGGTCAGAGCTGCGGCTTTGGCGTTTTCGATCTGAATTTTTGTCAGATTGGCATAAGCTGTCTGGTTTAAGGTTAATGCTCCGTTTTGATCTGTAAGGCAGGCAAGATATTTATTGTCCATAGTCAGTAATGATTGTAACTGGTCAACGGTTATATATCCGTTTTCATTGTAAGCAGTTATTGTATCATTTAAGGTTTTGTAATTATTCTGTAAGGAATCGAAGGCCGAATTAACACCGTCTAATTGTGCTTTCAGTTTTACGGTTTCTATTATAGAATTTTTTACTACTTTTGCAAAAGCACTGTCGTTCATCCCGGTTTTGGCCATCATGGAGTCTGCATAGGCTTCGGAGATTTTTAACAGTTCGTTCTGCAGTTCATCAACAGAAGATATATGTTCCCAGTCAATCGATACTTTGTCACCGAATTCGGAAATGGCAGAGTTGATGGCGGATATGGAGGATAACAAATCGCTGGAATTGTAATCGCCGGAATAAAGGGTTGCCAGCGCAGAGGAAAGGGAAGAGGTGGAAGAGGTGAGAGAATCCATATTCTCTTTCAATAACTTGACAGAATCAAACAGAGTGGATTTTAAAGTTATATTGCTTGCTTTTTCCACATCTTTTCCCATGTTATTGTAAAAGTTTTCAAAGGTGCCTTTTAGCATTGGATATTGGTTTTCCAATTCGTCAAACTGTGTCTTTATCTGACTGTATAAGGCATCGGAATCGACAGATTCATCAAAGAGAGATTCATAGTATTGATTGATGAGTCCTGACAATTCACTATTATTCATCAAGGCTTCAAGTGCCTGTTGAATACCTTCCAAATCCGAGGCATATCCGCCTTCTACAAGACTTTGAATCATTGCATTTAATTCTTCTGTGGAAAAAATACTTTCTGAATCTTCAAAAATACCGGAATCTTTAAAAATTTCCTGTACATTTTGAGTTTGTTCATCAAAATATTCCTGCATTTCTTGAGCCGAAGGAAGACCAAGTATAGAATCGTTATTTGCAACATTTATTAAATGACTCCAGATTTCTGAATCTGACATATTTGGATATCCATCTTTATTATCTGTTCCAAATCCATTTTTTTTAAGAATATCGTATATTTCCTGCAGAGTTAAGGATTCGGAATCCAAGTCCCCCAAATATTCGCCAAATATTACTTGTAGAAATTTGTAATCTTCTTTATGTATCTTTTGCTTTGAATAATGGCTGAGCTTGTGATCGACTCCCCATCCATTATCAATTTCACGATTATTAAAAATATTTTTTTGTGCAGTTATTTTCTTGTTTAATTCTTCCTGTTTTAATTCTTTTAACCGTGCGATTCTGTCTTTTATTTTTTGGTTGGCAATATCATAAGCTCCGGATTCATTGTTCAGCAATCCCGGTGTATATCCAATTGAATTATTTAAATCTCCCTGTATTTTCGCAAGTTCTTCTTTGTTGTTTTTTGCTTCTTTTAATTTTTCCTGTAAATTTTCCAGTGATGATATTTCATCATCATAATTTTTGATATTCTCTTTGGCAGTATCTACGATTTTCTGCTGTTTTGCGATGTATTCTTTGTTGGATTCCGTCAGGGCATCAAAAATTTTTACGGCAGCAAATGCAGCAACTGCGATTCCTGCCATGGCAGTTAAAACAGGATGTGAAGCAACCAGGCCTTTCAATGCCAGGCCCAGCTTTTTCAGAGAAGCGGAGAAAACATTGGTAGAAACGGTGGCTCCTGCCTGAGCTGCGGCAGTTTGATTGGTAGCTGTGATTTGGGCTAATTCTGCTGTGGTGCTTTTAAGAGTTGCACCAGTAAGTCCTTTTGTTGATAAGATTCCCTTGATTTGCTTTTTTGTTAATTCTGTTTGGGCAATAGCCATTTTTAATGCTTCCGTGGAATATTCTTTGGAGGCAGAAGTTAATGCAGGTCCTAAATTCGTATATGAAATTGTGCTATCATTTATTATACTATTAATTCTATTAAAAGCGTTTAAAGACTCTCCTTTAGTTTTAAATTGCGTAGTTAAAGTTGTTATAGTATAATAAAATAAAAATAGATTAGGAGGTATTATTATGAATATGGAAGGTATGTTAAGCTTATATAAAGGAAAAGAATCATGGTGGACAATGTATACATTTATAAGAGAAAATCAAGTACGAGAGGCAATGAATTATATTCAAACATATTGCAATTGTGAGGAAAAGGAGGCTAAAGAAATTTTAAATATTTTTGGCAAATTAAGTATGTTTGAAGAACCTGAAGTATTTGATGCAGTGGGTGATTTTATTGAAGAAAAACAGACAAAAGAAGCAATGAACTATATTCAAACATATTGTAATTGTAATGAAGATATGGCTAAAATAATTTTAGATAGTTTAATTGAAAAGTGTTTTTTTTGGGTAAATAATACCACTTCTCAATCACTGGAGGAAGTTGCACATAATAATCAGGTAGCACAGGATTGGTTGAATAAACCGAAATGTCCAATCTGCAATTCTACCAATCTCGCAAAAATAACCGCCACAAAAAAGATTGCCAAAATGGCAGCCTTCGGAATCTTTGGAATGGGGGATAATGGAAAGACGTGGAGATGTAAAAATTGTGGAAGTAAGTTTTAGAATCATTTTTATGAAAGATTCTTAAAAACAAAATTTTACAGATTTATACTGTGTAATATGTAGCCTGAGCTATAGTTAAATTATTACAGTATTATAAATAGATAAAATAAATAAGAAAGAATAGAGAAATTATTATGGATATGGAAAGTATGTTAAGAATGTTAGAAGATCAGGAGCCATGTGATGCACTGCTTGATTTTATGGATGAAAAGCAAAAACAAGAAGGAATCAATTATATTCAAACATATTGTAACTGTGATGAAGATACAGCAAAAATCCTTTTTGATACATTTTATGAGAAGTTTTATGCTCCTGTATTTGAACCAAAACTTTCACAAGCAGAAATAATCCGAAATAATCAGATAGCGCAGGATTTGCTGAATAAACCGAAATGTCCAATCTGCAATTCTACCAATCTCGCAAAAATAACCGCCACAAAAAAGATTGCCAAAATGGCAGCCTTCGGAATCTTTGGAATGGGGGATAATGGAAAGACGTGGAGATGTAAAAATTGTGGAAGTAAATTTTAGAATGAATTTGTATGTAAGATTCTTATAGATAAGATTCTACAGATTTATATTATTTAAAATGTAGTTTGGGCAATAGTTAAAATTATTATAGTATTATTAATACATAAAATAAATTAGGAGTCATTGTTAGTTATGGATATAAAAAGCATATTGAGAATTTATAAAAATGAAAAATCATGGTATTCGCTGAAAAAGTTAATAAGAGAAAATCAAAAAGAAGAAACTATGCATTATATAAAAAAATATTGCAAGTGTGATGAAAATATGGTAAATGATTTTTTTAATATTTTTAGCAAGCTGTGTATGTTGGAAAAAGATGAAGCATTTTTGGCACTGAGTGAGCTTATTAGAGAAAAACAAACAGAAGAAGCAATGGATTATATTCAAGTATTTTGTAAATGTGATGAAGATATGGCTAAAATACTTTTGGATTGTTATATTGAGAGACTTTTTTATGATATATATCATCCAACCCCTCAATCACTGGCAGAAGCTGCACATAATAATCAGGTAGCACAGGATTGGTTGAATAAACCGAAATGTCCAATCTGCAATTCTACCAATCTCGCAAAAATAACCGCCACAAAAAAGATTGCCAAAATGGCAGCCTTCGGAATCTTTGGAATGGGGGATAATGGAAAGACGTGGAGGTGTAAAAATTGTGGAAGTAAATTTTAGAATCATTTCGTATGTAAGAATGTTAACAATAAGATTATACAGATTTGTATTTTGTTAAATATTGTTTGCTTAATAGTTATAATTATTAATACATAAAACAGTATAGAGAGGCATTATTATGGATTTGGAAAGCATGTTAAGTTTATATAAAGGAAAAGAATCGTGGTGGACCTTGTATACATTTATAAGAGAAAATCAAGTAGAAGAGGCAATGAATTATATTCGAACATATTGCAATTGTGATGAAAATATGGCTAAAGAATTTTTTGTTTTTTTTAGCAAATTAAGTTTATTTGAAGATCCTGAAACTTTTAGAGCAGTGGCTAAGCCTATTGGAAAAAAACAGACAGAAGAAGCAATGGATTATATTCAAGAATTTTGTAATTGTGATGAAAATATGTCTAAAATAATTTTAAATAGTTTAATTGATAAGTGTTTTTATTGGATATATCATCCAACATCTCAATCACTTGAGGAAGTTGCACATAACAATCAAATAGCTCAGGATTTGCTGAATAAACCGAAATGTCCAATCTGCAATTCAACCAATCTCACGAAAATAACCGCCACAAAAAAGATTGTCAAAATGGCAGCCTTCGGAATCTTTGGAATGGGGGATAATGGAAAGACGTGGAGATGTAAAAATTGTGGAAGTAAGTTTTAGAATCATTTTTATGAAAGATTCTTAAAAACAAAATTTTACAGATTTATACTGTGTAATATGTAGCCTGAGCTATAGTTAAATTATTACAGTATTATAAATAGATAAAATGAATAAGAAAGAGTAGAGGTATTATTATGGATATGGAAAGTATGTATAGAATGTTAGGAGATCAGGAGCCATGTACTGCACTGATTGATTTTATGGAAGCAAAAGAAAAACAAGAAGGAATAGATTATATTCAAACATATTGTAACTGTGATGAAGATACGGCAAAAATGTTATTTGAAAAATTTTATGAGGAGTTTTATGCTCCTATATTTGAACCAAAACTATCACAAGAAGAAATAATCCGAAATAATCAGATAGCTCAAGATTTACTGAATAAACCAAAATGTCCAATCTGCAATTCAACCAATCTCACGAAAATAACCGCCACAAAAAAGATTGTCAAAATGGCAGCCTTCGGAATCTTTGGAATGGGGGATAATGGAAAGACGTGGAGATGTAAAAATTGTGGAAGTAAGTTTTGATAATTGTATTGTTTTTATAAACATCTAAAACAATAAAACATGATGATAAATTTTTCTCGTTAAGTGAAACGCACACTTAAGCGTATTACTGAAACTTATAAAATCGCAATACGCACTATGCCTTACAAGCAGATACTGCATTATGGCTGCGGCCTGCTCGGAGGATGGGTATGTCTGTGGGGATTGCTCTCTGTGTTTTGCACATAATTCTTCATTTCTATATACAATTACACTCTAAAGAGTGGAGTGCCGTCCTGCTCATCCGATTTTCAACCTGTTGTCAGCGGTACTTAGCCATCTGTCAGTTCTCACCGATATTAACATATACCAACAAGATCAATTTTTTCTGCGTTTCGCAACCTCATCCGTTTTGCAGGATTACGGTTTGATCTGTATTCCAGGGTTTGAGCATTTACTCCTCCATGTATAGTTTATACTCCGCTGTAGCGTTTGCAGAGTCTTATTAAAAACTCCATGTATCCATAGTCTTGTCAATAACGCCGTCTATGTTATTTTCTTGGCTATGATTGCCCAATTAAAACTTGTAGGAGAGTTTATAATTGTAACTCTTATTTCAGAGTCAAGCAAAGTTTTTAACGAATGAGGTCAGACCGGCACCTAATCCAATGCTGCCGAAGACCCCCAGGGATCCGGTTAATTTTTCTGTTAATCCCAATAATTTGTTAAATATGTCTATTAAAATAGTCATATCATCTGATTTCACAACATTGTGAACCGTAGCCGTCCATGTATTTGAAAGGCGGTTTAAACTGCCTTCCCAGCTTTCGGTATTTTTCATGGCATCCTGCATGGCGCTGCCGGAACTATACGAATATTCTGTCAGCATTTTTGTGTATGTATTCCAATTTTCTAACAGGCTGCCTAACTGAGTTCCGGTATTTGTATCTCCAACGGAATTCAGGAGATTTATTTTTCTTTCATCATTATCACTAAGGGCTGCATAAGCTTTGGATAAATCATTGAGAACAGCCATTGGTTCGCGAAGCTGGATGACTCCGTTTTTTACGGTTTTAAGAGAGACACCCAATGCCTGACAGGCATTTTCATATTCGGTCATCCCCTTTGTACTCTTGGATACCTGTTGGAAGTTTTCCAGAATTGTATTCCAGGCATCAGCTGCAGAGTCTGCATCTTCACCGGTAACAGACATCATGGTAGCTATAGCGGCAGTCGCTTTTTCTATGGAAACACCGGATTCAGCCGATTGGGAGGCAACTAGTTTTGTTGCTTCCGCCAGTTCTGTCAGAGACAGAGCATTTTTATGTGCAATGGAATTCTGACCGTCCAATACCTGATTTATTTTTTCTATATTTCCCTGATATTCATATGCGCTGTCTATGGCAATTAAATAGTCATTGGCAAGAGAGGCATCCAAATTGCCGGCGCTTTGTGCCATCATACTTAATTCCGCCATACCCGCAGAATCATTATATCCCGCTGTGGCCATATCCTGAACGCCGGACAGATAATCCGATGCTTTTTTTCCGTATTTACTTGCGGTCTGATAGGAGTTATCTTCCAGGTTTTTTATTTGTGAAGATGACAGATTACTTATTTTACTGATATCCGTAAGAAGAGAGTCGATTTCTTTGAGATCTTCGATAGCGTTTTGGAAGTATTCACTGAATTCGGCAGGATTAAAAAGTCCTGTAAAGACAGAAGATAATTTTTTAAAGACATTTAGAAGGGACTCACCGGAAACACTGGTGGTTTGAAAGGTAGTTCCCAGTTCTGAAAGATTGTTATTGATTTCTTCAATTTCTTCTGAAGCCACGATAGGAGGGATAGCAGTCAGGTGGTCAATATATGCATTTATTTCTGAACTTCTGTTATTTGTGTTATCAATATTATTTGCAGAGGTTTCTCCTCTGGGTTCGGTGTTTGGCATGAACTCACTCCTTTATTTTTTATTTTGTCTGAAAAATATCTTTATTCAATACATTTAATGATTGGAATTTTATGGTAAAATATATACGTTTGTTTTTTGTATAAATAAAACACAGTATACATAGGAGGAAAATTATTATGGCACTAATTAAATGTACGGAATGTGGAAATGAAATTTCAGATAAGGCAGAACAATGCCCTCATTGTGGCTGCCCATTGATACCTTTGACAAAGGATGGGAAGAAAAAAGATTCGCCGTTAAGTATTGTTGCAGCAGTTTTGGCTTTTTTCTCAGTAGCACCTTATATTGGGTATGCTGCATTTATTTTGGCTGTTATTGATTTGGGATTAAATAATAAGAAATTCCGGCATCTTGGCTCATGGTTTGCGATTGTTTTTGTGATATTTATTTTAATTCTCACATCTATGTAAATATACAACATTCCTCAACCAATAGATGATACGGAAACAGGAGTGCGGATTGATTCCCGCTCCTGTTTTGTATCTGCTCCGTTTGTCTATTCCGCTTTATATAGTTTCATAAGTTCCTTTAAATCTGATCCGTTTAACAATTCATTTATCTGCTCCATATTAACCGCAGAAAGTTTGTGGGATATCGTATGAATCAGATGTTCCATCGGAGATACCAAAGCATCAAAGCTGGATACTACCTGGATATTTGCTTTATGGATGGTATCTTTTCGGAAACCGATCTTTTCCCGGATGGCGGCTTCGATTCCCTCCAGCTGCAGCAGGTCCACGGCAAGTTTCTGTTTATCGATGCTCATGGCAACGGAATAATCCTGTTCAGCATCTCCGGAGGACTCATATCCACCATAGTGTTTCGCAATGGACAAGCGGAAGGAAAAATCATACAGTTCCGGCAGGTAAGCGGCGGAAACGGATTCGGTTTTTGCTAAAAATACGCTGTTGCATACTTCATTGATCATTTCGATACTTTCTTTTAATGTTAAACGGTCTTTAAAATTTAAGTTCATTTTGCCATATTCCTTTCTTTTTTGGTTAATGGATAAATTTTATCTATCTGAAATCTTCCAGCTATAGGATTCCGGTTCGCAGACAGAATGGACAAAGGAATTTTTTCCGCCGTGTAATTCGTAGTCGGCAATTAAATCACGAAACGCCTCTTCCTCCATACAGGTCCATTCCTTAGTTTCAGAATATTTACGGTATGCCTGGGCAATACGGTCTTTTAATTGTGCCCGTTCATTGGCATCATTTTTATGTTCCATACTGTCCAATTTATGATTGATGGAATCAACGATAGCTGCAAGATTAATAAGATTATTTTTAACTTCATTATTGTGACTGATCGAATGTTCCATATCGATTTTGTGTTGTCTCTCCAGCAGTTCCATCCGGTTAAAAGTATTTATCAGAAGCCGGTGTTCTTCCTGTTTCTGACGCATCCATTTGAATTCGATGCCGAAGGTTTTACAGCACCATTCCAGGGTTCCACAAATAATTTTTAATCCGGTTAAGATAATGACAACGCTTAAAAATACGGATAGGAAATCGATGGTATATAATTCTTTTAATTCATTCACCCTTCGCCATGACCACCTTTCCCTGTTTAAATTATTTATCCGTTCGTTCAAGATTCAGCTCCAGTCCCAGAATTTTTCCAAGAGAAACAAGGACTTTGCCCACATATAATGTAATTGCGGAATTCAGAATAAATTTCGGTGTTACTCCGAATGTCCGGAAATCTATGTAATAAAAGCAATATGCCAGTCCCATAAAAGAACCGGCAATGATAAAAGCTTTCAGAATACCTGTCAAAAAAATATGAACGTTAAAAGAAAACTTTTTTATTCCAATATTATAATACATTCCCAGTGCAATGTTCATTCCAATGGCGCAGGCCAGAACGGGAAGCAATGTCAGAATATTAATCATATGGATGTTTCCTTTCTTTTCGGTAAAAACGGTGAAATATAAAATTATTAATGATAGGTTATGAATCAGGCCTCAGCCTGTGGGTAAAAGGAGAATATCTCATACAAAAAATGCCGTATACACCGGAAGGATGGATACAACATTCGATTGTATGAGGATTTTCCAAAAGAGTTATTTATGATTGAATTCTGATTCGAACTACAGTTCGATAAAGCGGTTTTCTTATTCGTCTTCCAACAGAATCAGGTCCAGGATATTATCATCGGAATCGGCCATTAAATCACCTGTGATCGTAATGGTTCCGGCATCTCCGTTGTTAGAGAAGGATAAGGACATATTGCTCTGAGGGGCAACTTTGTATCCGATCATCCGGTATCCGAGGACTTCATCATTCTCTGTCTTCATTACCGTATCGCCGTAAACCACGAAATTCTTAGGGAAGCTTGTAGACTTGACGCTGATTCTCTGAACCTTGTCTGTCACTTCCTTCATGTAGTAAACGATCACGGTGTCATTTGCTGCGACCGGAGTTGTAAGCGTAACGGAAGCATTGGCAACCGTACATGCAAGCTCTTCTCCGCAGTCGTCATTCAATTTGTATACGGCAACTGTTCCGGCAACCGGTGTATCCGGCAGTGTAACTTCGGTACCGTCTTCTGTAACGATTTCTTTTCTTACTACAAATTTTGCAGTTTTTGAAACGTCTCCGCCTGTGATCAACTGCCATAATTTTGCGGACTGAATCTGTGTTTCGATCGTGATGGTGCCGCCTCTTTCGCCGGAGAACTGCACTTTCTTCGGATGTCCTTTGCCGCCGTATGCAAATACGGATTCACCGGTAAGCTCTGTTGTGCTTACGTTGGCATAGTCTAAGTTTAAAAACGGTTTTTTTGTAGCATAGTCTAAAAAGATTAAGTCGCAAACCTCTCTGTTTGCCATATTTGAATTAAGTCCCATATAAAATTCCTCGCTTTCATTATTATAAAGATTAAAATAGTCAACCTGTTTCAGGTTTCGTTGTTCAGGCTCTTAAACCAGCCGGCAGCGTCAAAGTGATTGTCTTTATCGCCCCATACGGCTACACTGATTGACTGGATATCCAGAATGTTGTGATTATAAATACGGTAAAAAGAATCCCAAAGCTGGTAAATGGTAATATCCCAGATATTAATCAGGTTTAGGGAATTGCTTTTTCCGGCAACGGCAGATATGATGTTGCCAATCTCCATATTCTTATCGGATGTTCCTTTTTTGCTGTGATTTTCCCGTCCTTTTTTCAGCTTTTGCATAATTGCCAAAGCACGCTTGCTTTTGATTTCTGATGTTTGTTCTACGGATTGTCTGATGTAATTACGCTGCAATATTATATCGCATAATTGTGGCCATACGTCTTTATGAATGATTCCTGCCAGAAGATCCGGCGAGTTTTTATCATAGAGTAAAAAGCCCTTTTGAGTGCTGCTATAGCTTACATCCGATTCCAAAAAGAAATTTAAGGCATGTTCGGTTATGGAACACATGTCTTTGTTTCCGGTGATTAAATCGAAGGAGTTGAATTTACTTTTGATATCCGTTGACAATGAATTAAAATATTCCGGCTGCCCTGTCATATCGAAATAGGATTCCGGACGGAGAAGCAGTACGGTCAGATACATTTGATATGTGTGATAGCCGATGGCTCTTATTTCTTTTAATGTGGGAGATTTTATTCCGCCGACAGATTCAAAATAAATTGGTTCGGGGGATAATAAATCAAAATAATCCGGTTTCACGGTTAGCCTCCTTTGATATTTTATAGAACAGTCTGAACAGAAAGGGGTCCGTATCCGTTCACAAATGCAGGAATCGGATACGGACCAATAGAAGAGAAAAGCATTATGAGAAAATGACTGTTGATGTGGTTCAGAACCTATTGCGTATATATAACAACGGTTATGTTTGCTGGATTTATTGTAAAACAGAGGGGTTAGAGAGATTTTTTAATACATTTGGACTGACTTCATCTGTATTCTCCTCATTCTCTGTGTTTCCTTTTTTCGCAGGCTTCTGTGTTTCATATAACAGCTCTGACAGTGTCTGGAGCGGGTATCTTTCTTATTCTTTTCATAGAGACAGCCGCAATCCTGACATCTGCCATAGTGTTTCTTTCGTCCCCGCTTTAAACCGAAATAGGATTTCTGATAATTCTTTATATAACCGTTCAGACTGTTGCAGAAATAACTGATGCAAAAGTTATCTTCATTCCATCCGTTTGTCTGAACGATCATAGAATCATTCGTTTCATAATCGTCCAGAGAAATATAATTATCAAACATTTTACGGAAATATTGTTCTATTAACCGTTTATATTCCTGCCATTCCAGTTTTATTTTCTGCTTTTTAAAGGAAGCTTTCATATTTAAAGCCCGGTTTACCGCATCATCAATTTCAGCGGTTAAGGCTTCCGGTTGAAAGTTTTCACCGTGAATCCAGCGGAGATAAAGCTGTTTCGGAACCTTGAGCAGATCCATATATTCTTTTTGCTGACAGATACGTTCGTCAAACAAAGCGGAATATATATTGTTTACTTTCTGACGGAGCAGGCTGACAAAATCCGTTTTTTTGGTAACGGAGCGATAGGCGGTATAGGAAACGGAAGACCAGGCGTTAAAGATACTGCCGATTTCCGTCTGAATGAGTCCGGAAGGTATATGAAATTTAATTTCCTTTTCATAAACCCTGCGCTTATTGTCACTGGACCAGATCAGAGAGCAGAAGGCTTTGAATATTTCTTCCTGTACGTCTGGGACTTCCGTCTGATAGTCCTCCAGAATTTCATAAAAGTATTTATCTTCTATATTATACATTTGGTTCCGCCTCCTCAAATAAATAATATTTGCCAAGATATTCATAAGAATTGTCTGTGGGTTCCGGAATTTCCCGGATGGACCATCTGTTTTTAGAAGGAGAGTTTTTTTTCAGATTCTCCAGCAGATAGTCACCATAACCGAACCATGCCAGATATTTGCAGATGGAATGATTGCTGTAAGATATATGTATCACATAGTTTGCCAGTTCTTCTTCACTGTGAATATCTACTGTCTGCAACAGCTTTTGCCGGTAAGTTTCTATCAGAAGATTAATTTCATTATAATCTTCCTCGGAGGATTCCTGTTGTTTCCGTTTTATAAGTTCCTTAAATGCAACACCGAATTCATTGATCATATGACGAATCTGCCGGCGGATTTTTTTATTATCCAAAGGAAGGGAAGGATTGACCAGCAGCGGACCGGTATCGGCGACGGAAGTATCCCAAAGCAGATGTTTCTTTTCCCATGTATTGATATAATCACATAATTCATTCATGGGGGAAGGGGAACGGAACCCGTTTGCCGTTAATTGTCCGGCAGAAGAATCCGACTCCTGATTTTTCTTTTTTATTTTTTCATAAGTCTGCAGTTTGCCGGGATAATTGTATAACAGGAACCAGGGAAGCTGTTTTAAATGGTTGCGAAGTCCGGAATTCATCTGCCAGCGGAGTCCTGTTTTCAGGTAATCGATCTCTTTTCCCTGAAAGATTCGAAGCAGGGAAGTGAGATTTTCATATGTTTTTCTGATTTCGGGATTGGTGGTATATTTATTTTCTATACTGGTGGCGGCATTGGTGATTTCACCAATCCGGCTGTCTCTGGTCATTAATTCATATTCGGTGATATGTTCTCTGGTATATGGCTTTGGCTGTACCGTAGCCTTATCGTCAATATCAATGATTATGGGTTTTTGGATTTTGGAGTCGGCCAGAACGGAATTCCTGCAGAGGTATACCGCATCTCCGTCCTGATCCATGCCTCCCTGTTGGGGAGCAGATAAATCATACATATTAATCATAACCAGATCCTGATTCTTAAAATAGCGGAACCATTTTTTGGTTATGGGATTGGAAACCAGCCGGACATCATTGACTTCGGAAGGGTCTACCAATGGAGAACGGAAGGAGAGAACCTTTCCCTCCGGCATGGTTTCCGCAAAAAATTCTTTTGCATCCAGACAGCCTTTTGGTTCCAATCCGGCGGCAAATTCCAAATACCCCATCATATCGCCGACGACGGTATGATAAAAACCGTCGGCATATATTTTTCCAAGTTTGGACTGGGTAATATACTTCTTTAATTTCCCATAGATAAACTGTTTGACCGCCGGGTCTTTCAGCATGGCATTATTGATTAAAACTGCCTTTAAATAGGTGCTGGAAGGTTCGTAATCCTCCGTATCACGAATGCCCATAAATTTGTATGTATAGAATTTATCCCCCTTGATGATTTTCTCAAACAGGCCGGTGGTATATCTGGCAGTCTGAATAATCTTTCCTTCGTTTTCGGGAGCCAGAATATCATATTTTTTATCCCGGTTCCCGAAGCTTTCAATATATTTTTCATTCCACAAATCCAGACACTGGAGATACTGGAAATTTAAGCGCGCCATGGGATTGATATCTTTCATATGATGGCTGTATTTACTGATTCCCAGTTTAAATTGATATTTTTTTAATGTCTTCATATACATGTTCCATGCCTCCGGGCCGTATTGTTCAAAGAACATCCCGTGTCCCTTAAACATACTGATATTCCAGATACAGTCTATGGTATCAACCGGATGGGATGTTCCGTAGATATCCCGCAGTTCGCTGATACCCATCTCATGTAAGATTGCCCGGAAGGGTACATAGACGGAATAGCCTTTGATAAAGGGCAGCCGGATCTGATTTCCAATGGCGGTGTAATCCAGTCCCAGCACCTGACTGGTCTTTTGGGCAAATTCTGCTTCATGACAGCCGCAGCCGTCAAAAGGGGATAATTTGATATCCTTATAACCTTCCTCCACTTCACGGACAGAGATTGTTTTTGGTTTTCCGGTTTCTTTATCCGTAATTTCTTTCTGTTTCTGCACTACATAGCGTACATACCGGTCTTTTAAAACTTTTTCATATTCTCCTATAATAATAATATTGGGGATATAGTCTTTTATAATGGTGCAGGAGCTGAACAGGAGACAACGCTGAGCTTCATATTTGGAAATTACACATTCTTCCACCGGGATGTCCATTTGTGTAATCCGGTACAATTCATCAAAAATATCATCCGAAACAAATGCGGTTATACCGGCTTTACCCTGGGAGGCAGATTTTCCGAATCTCATGTAGCGCCTGCCGTTATAAATAAATCCATGATCCAAAACAGTCCGTAGTTGTTTTTCCTGTTTGGGATTCTTTTTTGCAACCATCAGGATTAGTTCGGAAATATGCGGTGAATACTTTCCACGCAAACGTAGAATCTGGTCAAACAGGAGAGAATCAGCCTGTTCCACCAGATATTCTTCCTGTTCTTTGTCCGTTAAAGTTACCCTGCAATCCTGTTCTAAAATTTTTTTCAGCGGCAGTTTTACCACAGTAAACTGTTTTATCTTCATTTCAATACCTCCTGTATTTATTGCTCCAGCCATACTTCAAAGTAAGGCAGGGATTCTTCTGTTGTGTTCAGTCTGGTTTTTAACTCCGGTTCATATTTTAATAAATCGGCAATCTGATATATGTAATAGCAGTAGTCAACCACATGATGTCTGGAACGGATGGTACATAATATATCGTTGATATAATTGCGGTATCGGAAATATTGTGTTTCACCGGAGTAAGTATCATGGGAAACGGTTCCGTTTATCCGGTTGGAGCCGGCTTCGTCGTTCATCTTTTTGTCTTTGGATGGTTTTACTTTGAGTTTCAGAAGTTCGAAATATTCCTGCCATGTTTCATTTGTCCAGGTCTCGGCAGGTCTGCCGGCCAGGGGACTGACAGTTAAAAATTTTTCCATTCTCATTTGTTTTTTTAAATCCTCCTTAGTATAATTACAGACCCTTTCTGAAAACAAAAACAGCAGGATATCCGGCGGTTTTTTGCGCAGTTTTCTAAGACAGGATAAAAAGCCTGCCATTGTAATGTTCTCAGATAAAATAAATTCCGAAATAAAATTATTGGAAATATAGGGATGTTAATAAAATGTAATGTCCGGGACACCACTCGCCAAAATGGCAGGCCGGAGCGTGTTACTGATAAAATTATAACACGAACATATGTTTGTGTCAAAGGTAATTTATTATTGTTGACAAACGAACATATGTTTGGTAAAATTTGGATATGAATGATCAGAGAATCATTAGAAATAAAAAATACAGCTTATATCATGCTCAAACGGTGTTGGCGCACCTGCTCTGACATAAGCTGTATTCATACATTTTATTAACAATTCTGACGGGTAATGCACCCGAAGAAATTGCAGACGTGAGATTCACGTATGCTTATTGTATCAAAGAATATAAGAATTCGTCAAGGATATTTCGTGTGATATATTATATTCTGATTTTTATCTTGAACGGGAAGAATCAACATTGTATACATTAGCGGATATCAAAGTCAGGTCAGATGCCAGTTTTTCTAAAGACTATATTTTGGGCAAATATGGAGCAATACCTGTGATTAACGAACAATATATAAACGAAGAAACGGCAGGTGAGTAGTTATGCCGAGATTAGTTAATGGGGAGCGGAAAATACCACATCCCAAACCTGAAAATGCAGGCAAGCTATTAATATTTTGCGAAGGTTATACAGAATATAATTATTTGGTTTACTTTAAGGATTATTTAGAGAATAATTTATATGTAAAGTATTCTGACATTGTAATTGAACAATAAATGCAAAAGGAAATGCAATGCAGGTATACAACTATGCAGAAAAGTTTTTGCTTGTTATGCATTTTCAAAATCTGAATCCAAAAGAGAGTAATAGTAAAAGAGAAATTATACGATTGATGAGAGATTATTTGGAGGTGGCTAAATATACTTCCAGTGTTAAAGCAGCTAAAGGAACAATAGGAAAAATATTAGGAAGTAATGGAAATGAAAAAATCAGATCAGCAATTGAAAATGCGAAGGAACTGGAAAAATATTGGCAAAATGAAAATAAAATATATTTAAAGGATATTGTAAAAATGAATCCTTCAGTTGATGTATATAAGCTTATCGAACGTCTTTTAGATGAAATAGTCTATTTATGTGGATGATGTAGTAAAATTTAGTTTTATTCAAAAAAAATACTTGTCAAAATTCATTTATTAGTATATACTATCACAGTACGATTTTTGTATGGCTCGTTGGTCAAGCGGTTAAGACGTCGCCCTCTCACGGCGAAAACAGGGGTTCGATTCCCCTACGAGCTGCTATTCTTAAATGAATAGCCCAACCCTGAAAAGTGCTGAGACTGCTGAGATAATGCAGTTTTGGCATTTTTTATTTTGTTTGAAATGAAACTGGCAATTGCTTCTTTTATGAAAGAGATATATGAAAAAGCAGGGGTAGAAGAATTTTGGATTGTCGAACCACAAGGAAAGTCTGTTGAGATATATTATTCGGAAGATGGTAAATATATATTAGAAGAGAGTTGAATATTACAGGATGATAAAAAGGAAGAACATTACAATGCTGAAATGGTAATATGTTTAAAAGAGTTTTCGCATATAAAGATGACCTTAGAAGATATTTTTGAAGGAATAAAAATATTAAAAATGCTTTCTGCAGTTGCCCATACGCACTGCCGAAAGCATTTTTAAATAATTTTCTGTCAATTTGAATTATGTAAGAAAACGTTTCACTGCTTATTCAGTTCCACAAGCTCATTCAGCAATTGTGGTACTTTTTCAGCCATTGTCTCATCGGAAAACTGGCAGGTGCCCACGGCCTTATGTCCGCCTCCGCCGTACTTCAGCATGAGAGCGCCTACGTCTACTTTGCTGGTCTTATTCAGAATACTGTAGCCAACGGCGCAGGAGCAGCCCTGACCTCCCCGGCCGGATACGATCCAGCAGGAAATATTTGCTTCCGGATACAGACTGTAGATCATAAAACGGTTTCCGGTATAAATGGTTGGCAGATTCCTTAAATCACTGATAATAACATTGTCTCTTACGACGGTATGAGCTTTGATCATTTCAATAAACTTTTCGGACTGTTCGAAATAAAGTTCTTTTCGTTCTACGATATCCGGCAGTTCCATGATCTCCTCAATGGACATTGTACGGCACCATTCAATTAATTTTTCCATAAGCTGATAATTACTGATGGTGAAGTTTCGGAATCGGCCGAGACCGGTTCTGGGGTCCATGATAAATCCTAATAAAACCCACTGCGGTGGATTCAGAATTTCATCTTTGGTAAGATTTGCGGAATCAACTTTATCAACGGCTGCCAGTAAGTCATCAAAGCGAGGGAAACGCTCCTTGCCGCCGTAATAGTCATAGACTACATGTGCAGCGCTGGGACTCATTTTACTGGAACCTTCATATTTCCCTTTATAAGCATTTCTCTCCTGCTCGCTGGAGTGATGGTCAAACCATAAACCGCAGCCTTCCACGAACGGAACATTTGCCAGACAGTCATCCTTTGTTACCTCTATGAGACCATCCTGTAAATCCTTTGGATGTGCAAATTTATAGGAGCTGATAATTCCGGCTTCCTTTAATAATACCGCACATGCCAATCCATCAAAATCTGATCTTGTAATTAATCGCATTGTCTTGCCCCCATGTCAAAGAATTTGTTTTATTTTAACATTTTTCAAAGGAAAAAACAACCTTTGAAAAACAGGAAAATAAAAAAAAGTGTTGCAAACAGGAAATATTGGTGTTATACTCAATGAAGTTAATAGAGTTATCATGAAAGAGTGGGCGTGAGTCCACTCTTTCATATTGGAGGAGGTAAGGCAGATTGTCAAAAAGAGATTTATATGAGTCAATGACAGAAGAGCTGGTGATGCCATTAATCCGGCAGAATCAGTTTGAACTGGTGGATGTGGAATATGTGAAAGAAGGCAGCAACTGGTATCTGAGAGTATATATTGACAAACCGGGCGGAATTAATGTGGATGACTGTGAGCTGATCAGCAGGGCACTCAGTGATTTACTGGATGAGAAGGACTACATTGAGGATGCATATATTCTGGAAGTAAGTTCTCCGGGACTGGGAAGACCGCTAAAAAAAGAAAAAGATTTTGAAAGAAGTATCGGAAAAGACGTAGATATCCGTTTGTACCGGGCAAAAAACGGAAACAAGGAATATACGGGAACCCTGTGTTCCTATGATAAGGACACGGTGACCATAGAGGATGGGGGAGAATCCTTTACATTTGAAAGAAACGAAATTGCATTGATCAGACTTGCGTTTGATTTTTAAATATAGAATAAATCTAATCAGAAAAGGAGAAATGTGAACAGTCATGAACAGCGAATTAATTGAATCATTAAATATACTGGAAAAGGAGAAAGACATCAGCAAAGAAGTAATATTTGAAGCTATTGAAAATTCATTAATAATGGCATATAAGAATAATTATGGTAAAGCGGATAATGTTACGGTAAGCGTAAATCGTGAAACAGGAGATTTCAGCATTGTTGCGGATAAGACCGTGGTAGAAAATCCGGAAGACCCGGCAACAGAGATTTCTTTGGAAAAAGCAAAGGAACTGGATATTAAATATGAACTGGGTGATGTTGTTAAGGTGGATGTTAAATCCAGGGAATTCGGACGTATTTCCACCCAGATAGCAAAAAACATCATTCTTCAGAAAATCAGGGAAGAAGAACGAAAAGTAGTGTTTGACCAGTATTTTGCCAAGGAAAATGATATCGTAACGGGAATTGTACAGCGGATAAACGGAAAAAATATAAGCATTAATCTGGGAAAGGCAGATGCCGTTTTGCTGGAATCGGAACAGGTACCTTCGGAAGTATTTATGCCAACAGAACGTATCAAATTATACGTATCGGAAGTCAAAGATTCTCCAAAGGGGCCGAAGATTACCGTATCCAGAGCAAATCCGGGACTGGTAAAGCGTTTATTTGAAGCGGAGGTAACGGAAATCAGAGACGGAACGGTGGAAATTGTCAGTGTATCCAGAGAACCGGGCGTAAGAAGCAAGATAACCGTAAGGTCCAACAACAAACATGTGGATCCGCTGGGAGCCTGCGTGGGTGTCAATGGCGCCAGAGTCAATGCGATCGTAAATGAACTTCGTGGTGAAAAAATAGATATTGTACCATGGAGCGATAATGCGGCGGTTTATGTGGAAAATGCATTAAGTCCTGCCAAAGTGGTATCGGTTATTGCGGATGATGTTGCTAAAACCGCCAAGGTTGTTGTTCCGGATTACCAGTTATCCCTTGCCATCGGCAAAGGCGGAATTAATGCAAGACTGGCGGCGAAACTCACCGGATTTAAGATTGACATTAAGAGTGAAACCCAGGCAAAGGAAGCAGAACAGGCTGAGAGCGAAGAAGCGGAACTCAGTGAAGAATAAGCCGGAAAGTCAGGTGTGAATATGGCGGCAGCAAAAAAAATCCCCATGCGTATGTGTATTGGCTGTGGTGAAATGAAATCAAAAAAAGAACTCATACGAATACTGAAAACATCAGAGGGAGAATTTGTGGTAGATACCACCGGAAGAAAAAACGGAAGAGGTGCGTATCTGTGCGCTTCCAAAGAATGTTTTGAAAAATGTATGAAAAATCATAGTCTGGAACGCTCATTTAAGATGAAGATATCGTCACAGGTATATGAAGATCTGAAAGCGTCACTGGAAGAAAAAATATAGGCAGAGGAAAAACAGATGGCAGATAAGGTATTATCAATGCTGGGTATGGCTATGAGAGCCGGTAAGGTGGCAAGTGGTGAATTTTCGGTTGAGAAATCCGTTAAAACCGGAAAATCCCGTCTGGTAATCGTGTCGGAAGAGGCATCGGATAACACAAAAAAAATGTTTACAAATATGTGTACCTATTATAATGTTCCGATTTATTTTTACAGTTCAAAAGAAGTATTGGGCCATGCAATCGGAAAAAACGGCAGGGCTTCCGTTTCGGTTCAGGATAAAGGTTTTGCAGATACAATTATAAATTTAATGAAATCATGAAACAATAACAAAAAAGAACGTATAATATACGGTTTGTGTCTATGCGCTGCCTGGTCACAAAGCGGTTAAAAAGATGCAGCATGCAGCGCAGAAAAGAGGTAAGAGAATGTCGAATATAAGAGTTCATGAACTGGCAAAACAATTGGGTAAAGACTCAAAGGATATTTTAAAGGTGCTGGCAGAACATGGCATTGAAGCAAAAACCCATATGAGTTCCATTACGGAAGAAACTGCCGTATTGGTAAAAAAAGAACTTGACCCGAATGCCGGCGGCAGTGGAAACAACAAACAGGAACCGGTAAAATCCAAAGGAAAACCGGAGTCAGGACGGAAACCGGCCCGAACGGCGGAGGCAAAGGAACCGGAGAAAAAATCCCATATAACCCAGGTATACAATCCGCAGAACAGCGGAAATAACAATAAACCGAAACAGAATAAAAAAAATAACAATAATAACAATAATCATAAAAACGGTGACAGAAAAAATAATAATACAAATCATGCACCAAAACAAAATGAAAATAAAAATAATCCAAGGCGTGACATGAAAAGCGAAAATATCAAAAATACGGATAATAAAAATAATACAAGAAATGACGGTCAGAGCGGAAACAATAAAAATAATGACAGAAATAACAATAACAGGAATAATGACAGAAATAACAACAATGTAAGAAATAATGATAACCGCGGAAACCGGCCGAACCAGAGAGGAAATAATAATCATAATAACAACGGTCAGAAGAATAACAATAACCGTAATAATGTTAATAAACCGCAGCCGGTGCAGGAAGCCAGGGAAGAAATCAAGGAAATTACCATACCGGAATATCTGACGATTAAAGAGCTGGCGGATAAAATGAAAATCCAGCCGTCTGTTATTGTTAAAAAATTGTTTATGCAGGGACAGATCGTAACCATCAATCAGGAAGTGGATTTTGAAACTGCACAGGATATCGCACTGCAGTTTGAAGTGATTGCGGAACAGGAAGAAAAAGTAGATATTATAGAAGAGCTTCTCCGCGAGGAAGAAGAAGACGAAAGCAAGCTGGTAAAGAGACCTCCGGTTGTATGTGTTATGGGTCATGTAGACCATGGTAAAACCTCTCTTCTGGATGCCATTCGGGAAACAAACGTGATCGACAGGGAGGCCGGCGGAATTACCCAGCATATCGGTGCATATACTGTGGAAGTTAACGGTGAAAAGATTACATTTCTGGATACACCGGGACATGAGGCATTTACCGCCATGCGTATGAGAGGCGCACAGTCAACGGATATTGCGATTCTGGTAGTAGCTGCCGATGACGGTGTTATGCCGCAGACCGTTGAAGCGATCAACCATGCCAAGGCAGCAGGAATCAGCATTATCGTTGCAGTAAATAAAATTGATAAACCGAGCGCCAATATAGATAAAGTAAAGCAGGAACTTGCAGAATATGAATTGGTGGCAGAAGACTGGGGTGGTCAGACCATATTTGTTCCGGTATCTGCCCATACCAAGGAAGGTATTGAACTGCTGCTGGAAATGATACTGCTGGAGGCAGAAGTCTGCGAACTCAAGGCGAATCCGAACCGGAAAGCCAGAGGACTTGTCATTGAAGCGAAGCTGGATAAAGGTAAGGGACCGGTGGCAACCGTTCTGGTTCAGAAGGGAACGCTGCGGGTTGGAGATGCCGTGGCTGCAGGTTCTTTCTACGGCAAAGTCCGCGCCATGTCCAATGACCAGCGGGAACGGGTGAATGAAGCAGAACCGTCAACACCGGTTGAAATTCTGGGTCTGAATGGTGTTCCGAATGCCGGAGAAGTTCTGGTGGCAACAAAGAATGAAAAAGAGGCAAGAAATTTTGCGGAAACCTTTATTAAAGACGGAAGAGAAAAGCTTCTGGAAGGTTCGAAGTCAAAAACCAAGATGTCGCTGGATGATTTATTCAGTCAGATTCAGGCCGGAGAACTGAAAGAATTGAATATCATAGTAAAAGCCGATGTGCAGGGTTCCGTTGAGGCCGTAAAACAAAGTCTTGTAAAACTGTCCAATGATGAAGTTGTGGTAAAGGCCATACATGCCGGTGTCGGTGCCATTAATGAATCGGATGTGATTCTCGCATCCGCATCCAATGCCATTATTATCGGTTTCAATGTAAGGCCGGATAATATGGCAAAAGAAATTGCAGACCGGGAAAATGTAGATTTAAGATTATACAGGGTCATCTATCAGGCAATTGATGATATTGAAAAGGCAATGAAGGGACTGTTAGATCCTGTCTTTGAAGAAAAAGTCATCGGTCATGCGGAAGTGCGGCAGATATTTAAGGCTTCTGGTGTGGGTACCATTGCCGGTTCCTATGTTCTGGACGGCGTATTCCGCAGAGGATGCAGCTGCCGGATTACCAGGGATGGAGAGCAGTTATTTGACGGACCGCTGGCTTCCTTAAAGAGATTTAAAGATGATGTGAAGGAAGTAAAATCCAATTATGAGTGCGGCCTTGTTTTTGAAAAATATAATGATGTAAAAGAGGGCGATATTGTTGAGGCATATGTTATGGAAGAAGTTCCACGATAAGCCCTGGCAGTTTTCCTTTGAGTGCTTCCTGCAGAAGCATCATAAATGAAAAACAGATATTATTGAATATAAAGGAAATAGGTTAATAAAAATGAGAAAGAACAGCATAAAGAATACACGGATCAACGGTGAAGTGATGCGTGAGCTAAGTAATATCATCCGCGGTGAGATTAAAGATCCGCGCATAAATCCCATGACCAGTGTGGTTTCCGTGGAGGTAACTCCTGATTTGAAACAGTGCAAGGCATATATCAGCGTTCTGGGCGATGAAGAATCACAGAAGAGTACGCTGGAAGGTTTAAAAAGCGCAGAAGGTTATATCCGGAGACAACTGGCAGCGACCATTAATCTGCGGAACACGCCGGAAATAATTTTTATTCTTGATCAGTCGATTGAATATGGAGTAAATATGTCAAAACTGATTGATGATGTTACGAAAGATTTGAAAGATGATATGGAACAGGAAGAATGAGATTTGTAATGGAGGTGTAACCGTTGCAGGTAACCGAAAAAATAAAAGATTATTTAGAGGGAGTAAATAAACTGGGTATCGGCGGACATATCAGGCCGGACGGAGACTGTGTCGGCGCCGGTCTTGGGCTTTATGCCTATATTCGAAAGAATTTTCCGGAGATAGAAGCAGATATATATTTACAGCCCATTGCCGAGAAATTTAAGTTTTTGAAATATTCGGAAGAGATTATTTCCTCAGTTGATAAAAATGAGGAGTATGATTTGTTTATTCTTCTGGACTCCAGCGACAAAGACAGACTGGGGGAGTTTGAACCGTATTTTAATCAGGCAAAACGGACAATTTGTATTGACCATCATATCAGTAACAATAAATATGCATCTGAAAATATTGTTTATCCCACAGCCAGTTCCACCAGTGAAGTTGTATATGATATGCTGGAGGAATCTCTGGTGGACTATGATACGGCATGTGCCTTATATCTTGGAATCGTCCATGATTCCGGGGCATTTAAGTATTCCAATACATCTGCCCACACCATGAATGTTGCGGGCAGACTGATGGAAATGGGAATTCCTTTTACGCAGATCATTGATAACACCTTTTATTCCAAGACATATGTTCAGAATCAGGTGTTGGGAAGGGCTTTATTGGAGAGCATTCTTTTCTTTAACGGAAAATGTATTTTCTCCGTGATCAAGCGGGACATTATGGAATTTTATAATATTACCAGCAAAGATCTGGACGGAATCGTGGAGCAGTTAAGAATTACAAAAGGGGTGGAATGTGCCATATTCCTGTATGAAGTGGCGGAACTGGAATATAAGGTAAGCCTGCGCTCCAATGAAATCGTGGATGTCAGCAAAATTGCCACCTATTTTGGCGGAGGCGGCCATATACGGGCAGCCGGCTTTAACATGAAAGGAAATATGTATGATGTTATCAATAATATTTCCCAGCAGATTGAAAAACAATTAGGATGATTGATATGGCAGAGCAGATGATAAACGGAATTATAAATGTCTATAAGGAACCGGGATTTACTTCCCATGATGTGGTAGCAAAGCTTCGGGGAATATTAAAGACTAAAAAAATCGGTCATACCGGAACACTGGACCCGGATGCGGAAGGGGTTCTGCCGGTATGCATCGGAAATGCTACAAAACTCTGCGATCTGTTAACGGATAAGACAAAAGAATACCGGGCAAAATTACTGCTTGGTACCGTTACGGATACACAGGATACCGGAGGAACAATTATCAGCGAAAACGGTTCGTGGAAGGAATTAAGCAAGGAGGAAATCCGGCAGGCGGTTTTAGGATTTATCGGAGCATACAGCCAGATACCGCCTATGTATTCCGCATTAAAAGTAAACGGAAAAAAATTATATGAACTTGCCAGAGAAGGTATTGAGGTGGAACGAAAGCCGCGGAATGTGGAGATTTATAATATAGAGATTGTAAGCATGGAAATACCTTATGCAGAATTGATCATCCGCTGCTCCAAAGGCACCTATATACGCACACTTTGCCATGATATCGGCAATAAACTGGGATGTGGAGGCTGTATGGCATCTCTTGTGCGGAATGCGGTAGGAAAATTTCATATATCGGACAGCCATACCTTATCGGAGATTGAAACTTTGTGGAAAGAAGGCCGCTTTTTTGAATCCGGCATACTGCTGGAAACCGAAAAAGCCCTGGAAGATTATGCAGTGCTGAAAACCATGCCCCATGCGGATAAACTGGTTAGAAACGGAAATGTGCTTACATGGGAGTCTTTTTCTGTCGTACCTGATACGGAAGCTGGCATGGAAGATGGCCAATGGTTTCGTATCCATGATTCCTCCGGCCGGTTTCTGGCAGTCTATGAATATCAGAAGCAAAAACGGTTATTTAAGTCAAATAAAATGTTTTGATGAAGACAGACGGGAAGAAAGGAAGAATGAACATGCATATTTATACAACAGGTGATAATATCGGACTGAGCAATACGGCGGTTACTCTGGGAAAATTTGATGGACTGCATTTGGGACATCAGGAATTAATCCGGCAGCTGATTCGCGAAAAAGAACAGTCCGGCTTATCACCTGTTTTATTTTCCTTTGATACGGCGAAACGGAAGGGAGTCAGTTCCCTTACCACCTTCCGGGAACGGGCACGGTTATGTGAAACATTTGGAATCGAACATCTGATTTTATTTCCGGTCAATGAACGGACCATGGCAATGCCGGCAGAAGATTTTATAAGAGAAATACTGGCAGGGGAATTAGGGGCGAAAACGGTGGTGACCGGAACGGATTTCCATTTCGGAAAGGACCGGAAGGGAAGTGTGGATACCCTGATTCAGTACAGTAACCGGTTTGATTATTCCGTTATTACCAAACCCAGCCGTCTGTATGAAAATGAAAAAATCAGCAGTTCCAGAATCAAGCAGGCCATGGGGCAGGGAAATCTGAAAGAAGCGGAAACCATGCTGGGGTACCGGTATTTCGTAATGGGAACCGTGATCAAAGGCAGACAGCTGGGCCGTACAATCGGTATCCGTACGCTGAATCTGGAGGTGGAGCAAACCAAACTGCTTCCGCTTCAGGGGGTATACGGAACCACAGCAGTTATCGATGGAAAGAAATATAAGAGCATTACAAATATCGGAACCTGTCCCACGGTAACGGACTGTGGGGCGGTTACCGTGGAGACCCATGTGCTGGACTTTGAAGAAGAAGTGTATGGTTCGGAGGCGGCGGTGTATTTTGAATTTTATATCCGGAAGGAGCGGAAATTTGAGAATCTTGCGGCTCTGCAGAGACAGATAAGCAGTGATATTGAGAGGGTGAGGGATTATGTTGTTGTTTGAGTGGCTAAACGGACACAGAAGCGGAAGGCTTCGGGTATAAAAGTATAGTTCATAAATGAATCATCATCAGTTTTGATGGGGATTTTTTTGTAAGGAGAAGGCGTGAAAGTAAAGTAGCGATACTTCTGGCATATTAAGGGTGATTCCGCTTGACATCCCTCCCGCGAATTTATAAAATAGAATTAGTTTTTTTGATAAGAAATATAGGAATACTTTACGAAAACAAAATACATCTTTGAAAGGAAATACGTGTATGAAGTGTAAGGTAGTAATTTTAGAGCAGGACCAGAATTACCAGAACCGTCTGCTGGTGGCATTACGTGAAAAGTCTGCGGATTTTCTGGATGTAATTCCCTGTAATGAACCTTCTGATATTTTAAAATGTATTGAACAGCATCATCCGGATTTACTGGTGATTAACGAAAGAATTGAGTATGATTTATCCAAAATACCGGAGGACTGTGCCGTTGCCTGTTTTACGGAATTCCGGACCGCAGAAAAAGTCAGAAATAAGCCTGCAGTCTGCAAATATCAGAAAGTAAAAGACATCAGTTCCGGTTTTCTGGAGATTTCCGGGGACTACAAAGCAGTATTGGCAGTGAAGCGCGAAGAAGAACAAAAGGCGGAAGCGGAACGTCTGGAACAGGAGCGTATAGCGGAAGAAGAACAAAAGGCGGCTGCGGAGCGTATTGCGGCAAGGAGACGGAATCCGGACCTGCTGGTATTTCTTTCCGCCCAGGAGGGAAACGGAAGTGCGGCGGCCGCTGCTGCCTGTGCAATGAATGCGGCAGAGAGAGGTCTCTCCGTACTCAGTCTGAATATCAGACCGTTAAAAAACATGTGTGATATTTTTACGGAAACCCGGAAAGATAAGAATCTGCCGGAACTGATAGAATCCGCCAACCGGGAGGAACTGACGGAAGAATGTCTGGAACGGAATATACTTACGGATGCATCCGGAGCGGATTATTTTGATTCCGGCAGAGAAGACGTTTGGATGGCGGTGTTGGAGAAACAGGGATTTTTACATATTTTGTCCGTAATCGGTAAAATGGGGAAATATGATGCAGTTGTATTAAACATTGATTCCTCTTTGAGTCCGGTTAATCTGGAGGCATTAAAGTCTGCGGCAAAGATTATCATGGTCGGAAGCGGAACCGAAGAATCAAATGCAGGAATTGAAGCATATTTCACTGCATTAAAGAGATACGATGAATTCAACCGGACTGCAGTGACGGAACATATTTCCATTTTATATAATAAATTTATAGATGGGGCGTGCACAATGCTGTCGATACCGGATGTGGATGTAATCGGCGGAATAAATCATCTGGATGGTGCAGGTCCGAGAATGATATCCGAAAATATGGCAAAAATGATGATATTTAATCCGCTGGTCAGCGAATAGGAGGTGCGGCAGATGATAAATTTAACGATTGAGCAGAACGGAGATGTCGTAAATGCCGTGTATATGCTACAGTCAGATGACAGAATAGATAATCTGACACTGGGAATGCTTGTCAATAACAATATTATGGGAACGGCACCGATTTCGCCGGTTCAGATAAAAAAAGATAAATATTTTCAGTATGCGGTTTCAGATAAAGTCTCCATGCGTGAATATCTGGGAGAGTCTGTTCGGCGGGAGAAACTGCTGCATATTTTTTTACAGATAGCGGAAACACTGCTGGAAGCGGAAGAATATATGATAAATCCAACTTCATTTTTATTGGACGAGCAGAACATTTATGTTGACAACAATACGGGAGAGATTGCATTAATCTGTATACCTCTGCTGACGGTGGTAAATGACGGAAATATATGTAGTTTCTTTAAAAATGTATTGTTTTCTTCCCAGTTTGATCTGGAAGAAAATGGTGATTATGTGGGACGATTAATTACAATTCTGAATCCGAAAACCTATACATTAAGTAATTTTATAAAAGAGCTGGGGGATATGCTGGAAAAAAACAATGAAGATATGAACAGGGGTGAACCGGTGAAATCCGAAACATCCGAAGAAATAAAGGATTCATCGGAACCGGAACCTGTTCCGTTTCTAATACGAAGTAAAACGTCTCAGAAAATATGGATCACAAAGGATGAATTTTTAATCGGTTCCGAACAGGATTCCATTGACTGCAGGATTGATGATAATCCGGCCATCAGCAGAAATCATGCCAAAATTGTACGGCATGAAAAGGAATATTTCGTAGTGGATAATGATTCCAGAAATCATACCTATCTCAATGGTGTGCTGGTGGAAAGCGGAGAAGAACATTATGTTCCTCATGGAGCCATGCTTCGGTTTGCGGATGAGGATTTTGAATTTAAAATGCATGAATAAACCGGGAAAGGAGAATCAAAATGAACGGAATGTTATCTATGGCGGCCGTAATGACGGGAGACGGCGGGGATTCCAATACATACCTGATACTTGGAGGTTTATGTATTGTTGCAGTTATTATTGTAGTGGTATTGGGAATTCTGGGAAAAAAGAAATAGCTTTAGAAAAGAACAATGGCATGGTAATCATATGTTCCATGCCGTTTTTTGTGTAAATCCGACAATAGTCAGTCTCTTCGAATCGCAAAATTCCACTTGTATAAAATGGAATTTTAAGTTATTGTATATAAGGACAGATAAAAATTGGAAAAAGAGTAAAAGAAAATTGTAACAGAGGCGAAAGGAATATAGAATGAACAGTACAATGGTAATCGGATTGCTTGGAGGTCTGGGCTTATTTCTCTATGGCATGAAACTGATGGGAGAAGGTATTGAAAAAGTAGCAGGTTCAAAAATGAAGACCATTTTGGAATGGTGTACAAAAAACAGACTGGTGGGTGTGATTGTAGGAGCAGTATTTACAGCCATCATACAGTCTTCCAGTGCAACCACCGTAATGGTAGTCAGCTTCGTTAATTCCGGACTGATGAATCTGATGCAGGCTGTCGGTGTTATTATGGGCGCCAATATCGGTACAACCGTAACCGCACAGATCGTTTCCCTGGATTTAGATTCGGTTGCACCGATTTTCGTAATTATCGGTGTTGTAATGATAATGTTCTTTAAAAATGAAACGGTAAAAAAAGTGGGAGAAGTTGTATTCGGTTTCGGAACACTGTTTCTGGGTATGACCATGATGAAGGATGCCATGGCAGGAATCAAGGATTCTGCCCAGCTTATGTCAATGCTCGGTTCATTGAAAAATCCTTTTTTTGCGGTTCTGGTAGGTTTGGTACTGACAACGATTCTCCAGAGTTCTTCTGCAACGGTGGGAATTCTGGTCAGCATGGCGGCCAGCGGACTTCTGGAAGTATCCATTTGTTTTTACATAATCCTTGGATGTAATATCGGCGCCTGTACGTCCGCCATACTTGTGAGTCTGACAGGAAAGAAAAATGCCAAACGTGCGGCACTGATTCATCTGTTTTTTAATATTATAGGCTCAATCATTATCATCATGATATTGCTGCCGTTCGGCGGACAGGTGGAATCCATTATTAACCACATTTCGAATACACCGGGAAGAGCCATTGCAAATACACATACATTATTTAAGATTTTCCAGGTAATCATTCTGTTCCCGTTTGCCAGAGGTCTGGTGAAACTGACGGAATGGATGATCCGCGGGGAAGATGATAAGTCCGAGCAGTATGAATTAAAATATATCGGTATGGATACCACGGCTTCTCCGGCGGTTGCGGTACTGGAAGTAACCAATGAGATAAAGAGAATGGGAGAGATTGCCAATTACAATCTGGAGCGTTCCATGACTGCTCTGATGAACAAGGACAAAGATATTATAAACGAAGTATTTGAGCGGGAACATGAAGTAGACTTTTTAAGCCGCAAGATAACGGATTTTCTTGTCCGGGTCAATGAGATGCTGCCGATTTCGGAGAGCAAGCATATTGCAGGATACTTTCATGTGGTCAATGATCTGGAGCGTATCGGGGATCATGCGGAAAATATTGCGGAATTTGCGGCTACCAGGATAAATGAAGAGATAGAATTCAGCGAACAGGGCAGGAAAGAACTGCAGCATATGTTTGATATTATGAATAAACAGGTTAAGTTATCCATTGAAGCTTTTACGGAAAGAAATGAAAACCATTTAAAAGAAATCATGAATCTGGAAAATGAAGTGGATGATCTGGAGAAAAAATACCAGAAAAACCATGTAAGAAGAATGAGCAAAAATGAATGCAGTCCGAAGGCGGCTATATTTTCAGATTTGATTTCCAACTTTGAGCGTGTATCGGATCATGCCACCAATATTGCATTTGCAACGTTCCGGGAGGAAGAGTACATATAATAGAATACGGTTGCGGTTGACAACTGCAAATAATATGATATAATACCTTTGTAATAAAATTAATAAATTCGTAACAAATTTTAATTTTCTTGAAAGGTATGGAAAAAACCGTGATTAATACTTTTTTGAAAAACTATAGAAAAACAATCGGAATCGGAGTTGTATCTTTATCGGCAACAGTTCTTATTGGAGCCGGAATTGCCGGCAGTTACGGCACCGGTAAGAGATATGAAAGAAGCATGGAGGTAACGGTGCCGTCTGCGGGAATTGCTTCGGTGATTTACGACGCAGTTGAGAATACAACGGCTACCGGTGAAGAAAACGTTCCGGAAAAAGAAATATCTGCCGGGATTGCCTCCGTTTTGAATGATTATTATCTTGCACAGGCAGAAAATGATAATATATCCCCGAATCGCAAGGGATTGGAGAAGGTAGTAAGTATGCTGCCGGGAAATGATACTGCGGGCACTTTGGCAGTTTTGGGTCCGGAAGCGGAAAGCGCTTTAAGCACAGAACAGGAAACCCCGCAGGCTGAGCCGGTGACAGAAGCTCCGACAGAACCGCCTGTGGAAAATAAACCTGTGGCGTCCATACTGCCGGAATATACGGTATTGGGTGTAGCCAATGTGACCAATTATCTGAACGTCAGGGAAGAGCCTGATCTAGACGGGAAAATACTGGGAAAACTTCCGATGAATGCCGGATGTGAAATCATTGAAGAAACAAACGGCTGGTACAAAGTGAAATCCGGAGAACTGGAGGGCTATGTGGCAGGAGAGTATCTTCTGACCGGAGAAGCAGCAAACCAGAGGGCAGCAGAGGCGCTGAGTACGGTTGCCCTGGTAAAAGCGGATAAACTGATGGTAAGGGAACAGCCGAATACGGAATGTACGATCTTAACCAAGGTCGCTGAAAATGAAGAACTGGAAGTTGCCGAAATATTAGACGGATGGATTAAGGTCAATATTGACAGTGTGACCGGATATGTATGTGCAGATTATGTGCAGGTCTATAATACTCTTCCGAAAGGTGTCACGTTGAAACAGCTTTCCTATGGTGAGGGAGTCACGTCAACAGCCGTTGACCTGATTGAATATGCAAAACAGTTTCTGGGCAACCCGTATGTATGGGGAGGAACCAGTCTGACCAAAGGTGCGGACTGCTCCGGATTTACCATGCGGATATTTGAACATTTCGGATATTCCCTGAGCAGGACTTCCGCTGCCCAGTCCAATAACGGCAGGCGTGTATCGCTGTCCGAGATTCAGCCGGGTGATCTGCTGTTCTATAATCACGGAAGCCGTATCGGTCATGTGGCAATCTATATCGGTAACGGTCAGATTATTCATGCCAGTACGGAACGGACAGGTATCATTATCAGTAATGCGTATTATACGACGCCGGCCTGCGCTGCAAGGATAATAGAATAAAAATATTGTGGACAAATTATTTTGATTGTGTTATAATGCTTAAGGCTTATGCTAAATAAATATATTCAGCAGGTGCTTGGTTTCTGGACACTCCGACCTTTTTCTAAGAGCCTGCGGTGAAATTTCAGGAGGATTTTATATGATTTCAAAAGAACAAAAAGCTGAATTAATTGCCAAATACGGCAGAACACCGGAAGACACAGGTTCACCGGAAGTACAGATTGCGATTTTAACTTTCAGAATCAGAGAGTTAACAGAGCATTTAAAGATTCATCAGAAAGATCATCATTCAAGAAGAGGTCTGCTTAAGCTGGTTGGTCAGAGAAGAGGTTTGCTTGCATACTTAAAGAAAACCGATCTTGAAGGATACCGTAAGTTAATTGAGCAGTTAGGAATCAGAAAGTAATTGCGGTTGAAAGACAGTGATAGTTCGGGGCGGTTTGACCGCCCCTTTTTTTACAGAATTATATGTAAAAGACATGGCAGGTGAATGTAAACCGAGACCACTGAAAAGGACATAGCGGGAAACGGTATATGTATTTTTCAGTGTTTTCGGGCGACCTGCAGAACAGAAACAGTAAGCGATTAATTTAAGAAAGGATGCCGTGCAGAAAACGGAAACGATAAACCGATTACGAAGCATGGCAATGGTAAGTATATGTATAAGACATTTCGTATGGAGATTGCTGGCAAAACCTTAAATGTCACAATCGGTAAAGTAGCAGCCCAGGCCAATGGAGCAGCATTGATGCAGTACGGAGAGACAACCGTATTATCTACGGCAACCGCATCGGAAAAACCAAGGGACGGAATAGACTTTTTTCCGTTAAGCGTGGAATATGAAGAAAAATTATATGCGGTAGGTAAGATTCCGGGAGGATTTAATAAAAGGGAAGGAAAAGCATCCGAAAATGCCATTTTGACTTCCCGTGTAATTGACCGCCCGATGAGACCATTGTTTCCGAAAGATTACAGAAATGATGTAACCCTAAACAATATGGTAATGTCGGTAGACCCGGAATGCCGTCCGGAACTGGTTGCAATGCTGGGTTCCGCCATTGCAACTTCCATTTCCGATATTCCTTTTGACGGTCCGTGCGCTACCACACAGGTGGGAATGATTGACGGAGCATTTGTGATCAATCCGAACCAGCAGCAGTGGAAAAACGGAGATTTGAATCTGACGGTTGCGTCTACCAGTGAAAAGGTTATCATGATTGAAGCCGGTGCCAATGAGATACCAGAGGAAAAGATGATAGAAGCGATTTATCTGGCCCATGAAGTGAATCAGAAGATTATTGCGTTTATCAATGAAATTGTGGCAGAAGTGGGAAAACCAAAGCATAAATATACAAGCTGTGCAATTCCGGAGGAATTATTTGCGGCAATCCGGGAAATCGTGACGCCTGCTGAAATGGAAACGGCGGTGTTTACCGATGAAAAGCAGGTAAGAGAAGAAAATATAAGACAGATCAGGGAAAAACTGGAAGAAGCATTTGCAGAGCAGGAAGAATGGCTGGAACTGCTGGGTGAAGCATTGTATCAGTATCAGAAGAAGACCGTAAGAAAGATGATCCTGAAAGACCGCAAGCGTCCGGACGGTCGTGAGATTACCCAGATCCGTAAGCTGGCAGCAGAAATCGACTTAATACCGAGAGTACACGGCAGCGCCATGTTTACCCGGGGACAAACCCAGATTTGCAATGTGACCACACTGGCGCCTTTATCAGAAGCCCAGAAAATAGACGGACTGGACGAGAATGAAGTTTCAAAGCGTTACATGCATCAGTATAATTTCCCGTCCTATTCGGTAGGAGAAACAAAGGTTTCCAGAGGACCGGGACGCCGTGAGATCGGACATGGGGCATTGGCAGAGCGTGCGTTGATTCCGGTTCTGCCTTCCGTGGAAGAGTTCCCGTATGCCATCCGTACCGTATCGGAAACCTTTGAATCCAACGGTTCAACTTCCATGGCCTCCACCTGTGCATCCTGTATGTCGCTGATGGCGGCGGGTGTGCCGATCAGGAAGATGGTGGCAGGTATTTCCTGTGGTCTTGTAACCGGAGAAACGGATGACGATTTTGTATTGTTAACGGATATTCAGGGACTGGAAGATTTCTTTGGCGATATGGATTTCAAGGTAACCGGTACAACGGAAGGTATTACAGCGATTCAGATGGATATTAAGATTCATGGTCTGACAAGACAGATTGTAGAGGGAGCCATTGCAAGATGCAGGGAAGCCAGAATGTTTATCATGGACAACTGTATGAAGCCGGCCATTGCGGAACCTAGAACGGAAGTAGGAAAGTATGCACCAAAGATTGTACAGATTCAGATCGACCCTGCAAAAATCGGTGATGTGGTAGGTCAGCGTGGAAAAGTCATCAATGCCATAATTGAGCAGACCGGTGTTAAAATTGACATTACGGATGAGGGAGCCGTTTCCGTATGCGGTATTGAACAGGCTGGCATGGATCAGGCCGTTAAAATGATACAGACGATTACTACCGATTTTGAGGAAGGTCAGATCTTTGAAGGAAAGGTAATCAGCATTAAAGAGTTTGGAGCATTTATTGAATTTGCACCAGGCAAAGAGGGCATGGTTCACATTTCCAAAATATCCAAAGAAAGAATTAACAGGATTGAAGATGTGCTGACGTTGGGAGATGTTGTAAAAGTGGTATGTACAGGTAAGGATAAGATGGGACGTATCAGCTTCAGCATGAAGGACGTACAGCAGTAATCCATAAATTGCAGAATAGAAAAACTCCAGGAATGATAGGTATCTTTTGTTCTTGGAGTTTCGTAATCGCAGAATAGCAGAACATAAGGAAAGGAATGAAACCATGAAACAGAGTTTAGATACTATATGTATTCAAGGCGGCTGGAAACCGGAAAAAGGAGAATCCCGGGTATTGCCAATCTATCAGAGTACTACCTTCAAATATGATAACAGTGAACAGATGGCAAGATTATTTGATCTGGAAGACGAGGGATATTTTTACACCAGACTTCAGAATCCTACCAATGATGCGGTAGCAGCAAAAATTGCGGAATTAGAGGGCGGTGTTGCGGCAATGCTGACATCTTCCGGCCAGGCAGCGAATTTCTATGCGATTTTTAATATCTGTCAGGCGGGAGACCATGTGGTAAGTTCCGCACCGATTTACGGAGGGACTTTTAATCTCTTTGCGGTGACCATGAAAAAATTAGGCATCGATTTTACGTTTATTGATCCGGATGCACCGGAGGAAGAAATCGCAAAAGCATTTCAGCCGAATACAAAAGCATTGTTTGCGGAAACGATTTCCAATCCGTCTCTGGTGGTTCTGGATATTGAAAAGTTTGCAAGGCTTGCACATTCCCACGGGGTCCCGCTTATCATGGATAATACCTTTGCTACCCCGATTAACTGCCGGCCCTTTGAATGGGGTGCTGATATAGTTACCCATTCCACCACAAAATATATGGACGGTCATGCCATGGCGGTAGGCGGCTGTGTGGTTGACAGCGGCAATTTTGAATGGGAAAAATACCATGATAAATTTACATGTCTGACAGAGCCGGATGATTCTTATCATGGAATTGTATATACGCAGAAGTTTGGCAAGGGTGCATACATAACCAAGGCGACGGTACAGCTTATGAGAGACTTAGGCTCCATACCGTCTCCGACCAATTCATTTTTGTTAAATATTGGTCTTGAAACACTTCACCTGAGAATGCCGAGACACTGTGAAAATGCACAGAAAGTGGCAGAATATCTGGAAAACCATGAGAAGGTGGCATGGGTAAATTATGCGGGTTTAAAGAGCAGCAGATATTATGAACTGGCTCAGAAATATATGCCGAAGGGTACCTGCGGTGTTATTGCGTTCGGACTGAAAGGCGGCCGGGAGGAGTCAATTGCATTTATGGATAAACTGAAGCTGGCAGCTATCGTAACTCATGTGGCTGATTCCAGAACCTGTGTGCTTCATCCTGCCAGTCATACCCACAGGCAGCTGACGGATGAACAATTGAAGGAAGCAGGCGTTCAGCCAGATTTAATCCGTTTTTCTGTGGGAACGGAAAACGCAGAAGATATCATTGCGGATATTGAACAGGCGTTAAATTAGGATTTACAGGCCGGCAATGGGATTGCCGGTCTGTTTTTGACGAAATTTCAGCCGGATTCCGGAAAGGAGATCATACATGAGTGAAGCCTTTGTAAAGTGTATAAATGTGAAAAAAGAATATAAAACCGGTGATGTGACCATTCAGGCGGTGGATAATATGAATTTTGAAATCAATAAAGGGGAGTTTGTGGTAATCGTGGGCCCTTCCGGCGCCGGAAAGACTACAATATTAAACATTTTGGGCGGCATGGATACGCTGACTTCCGGACAGATGATTGTTGACGGTATAGATATCAGCCGTTTTGGCAGCAGGGAACTGACTACATACCGCCGCTATGATATCGGTTTTGTGTTTCAGTTTTATAATCTGGTACCGAATCTGACAGCGCTGGAAAATGTGGAACTGGCGAATCAGATCAGCAGAAATCCTCTGGATGCCGAGACTGTTTTGCGGGATGTGGGACTCTCGGACCGACTGGGTAATTTTCCGGCACAGCTCTCCGGCGGAGAGCAGCAGCGGGTTTCTATTGCCCGGGCGCTGGCAAAAAATCCAAAGCTTCTGCTGTGTGACGAACCTACGGGGGCATTGGATTACAATACCGGAAAATCCATATTAAAGCTGTTGGAAGATACCTGCAGGGAAAAAGGAATGACCGTAATAGTCATAACACATAATCAGGCAATAACACCAATGGCAGACCGTATTATCTCGATTAAAAACGGGAATGTCCATTCGGTTAAGATGAACCGGCAGAAAACTCCGGTGGAGGAAATAGAGTGGTAATGTCATAAAGGATTGGAAAGGTTTGTGAGAGTGATGAAACGGAAGAAAAGCCATAAGGCACTGCGGAAAGACTTCTTTGTGGAAATCAGAAAAACATATAATAAGTTTTTATCATTACTGTTTATCGTTGCGCTGGGAGTGGCGTTCTATTCCGGAGTGCGTTCCACGGAGCCGGATATGAAACAGTCGGCAGATAAGCTGTATGATGACAGTAATTTTATGGATATTAAACTGCTGACACCTGCGGGGCTGACACAGGCGGAACTGGATGCCGTCGGTAAATTGGAGCAGGTGGAACAGGTCGCAGGCAGTTATTCCGCAGATGCATTGGATGTGAGCCTGGAAGATTCCGGGGTTGTCCGGCTGATGTCGCAGAACAGTGAAATGAACCGGGTCACGATAAAGAAGGGGAGACCGGCGGAAACTCCTGAGGAATGTATTGTGGACGTCCAGTATATGAAAAAACAGGGATATAAACTGGGAGATATGATTCGTCTCACTTCCGGCAGGGAACGGGATATTTCTTATTATCTGAAACGGACAGAATATAAGATAGTAGGAACCTTTACCAGTCCGTTCTATATTCAGAGCGATAAAGGCAGCAGCGACATCGGAAACGGAAAGGTAAGCGGTGTTATATATATACAAAGTGAAAATTTTGTTTCTCCGGTATATACGGAAGCCTATATCACCGTAACCGGTGCCAGAGAACAGGAATGTTATTCTGCCGGGTATGAGGATATGATTTCAGAGGCTTCGGAACGGATTCAAAAGGAAAACGAATCCTTCTATGTGCTGGACAGAAATAAATTACAGCAATATGTGGAATTTGAAATGGATGCAGACAGGGTAGGAAAAATAGGAGAAACGGTTCCGATCATATTTTTTATTGTAGCAGCGCTGGTAAGTCTTACCACCATGATCCGTATGGTTGAAGAACAGCGGACACAGATTGGAACATTAAAGGCGTTGGGTTATGGAAACGTTCTGATTTCCATGAAATATATTATGTATGGATTTCTGGCAACCGTTTCCGGCAGTCTGCTGGGCGGCATTATAGGAGGAAAAGTTCTTCCTTTTATAATTATCAATGCATACAGGATCGTGTATCAGAATCTGACGGTTATTGTTACTCCGCTTAATATGCGGCATTTTCTGGCAGCAGTGGTGCTTGCCATGGCATGTGTGATTGGTGCCACCATGGCTGCCTGCTTTAAAACGCTTTTAGAATCTTCGGCGGAACTGATGCGGCCGGCAGCACCAAAGCAGGGAAAACGGGTTTTTTTGGAATACGTTCCGTTGATTTGGAAACATCTGGGTTTCATCTGGAAATCTGCCATCCGAAATCTGATACGTTACAAGAAAAAAATCATTATGACCATTTTTGGAATCTGCGGCTGTATGTCCCTGCTGCTCATCGGCTTCGGCATAAAGAATTCCATCAGTTCCATTGTTGCCGTGCAGTATGGCAGCCTCCATACCTATAATGCAGAACTTTCCTTTGAGAATGGACTGTCCCCAACGGAAAAAGAGCAGGTACGGAATCATCTGGTTTCCAATGAAAAAGTAGATTCTGCCATAAACATCTATCAGGGGGGAGCCGTATTTGAATTTGACGGCGATGAGTTAAACGGATATATATATGTTCCGGATGATCCGTCGGAACTGAAGGATTATATCGTATTAAGAGACAGCGTTACAAAAGAACCCGTTGAATTGAATGATGATGAAATCGTGATCACAAAAAAAATGGCAAAATTACTGGGGATATCCAAAGGAGATACGCTTACCGTGAAAATGGGAGAGAAAATCAGCGGAACGGCCGTAGTGGGAGCGGTTACGGAGAATTATGTTTATCATTATGTGTTTATGACGAAAAACGTTTTTGCCAGAATGTTCGGAATATCCGCGGAATCCAACCAGATGCTGGTAAATCTCATGGAGGAATATAAAGATGAAGATGTGTCGGCAGAGTTTCTGGCCATAGAGGGTATCAGTTCCACAAATTCCATTGATACTCTGCGGAACACATTTTCGGAAATGCTAAAGGGTCTTGACATTATTATTGTTGTAATTGTGGCGGCGGCCGGCGGCCTGGCATTTGTGGTACTGTATAATCTGAATACCATAAACATAGGAGAAAGAATACGGGAACTTGCCACGCTGAAAGTGCTGGGATTTTATGACGGTGAAGTATCTTCCTATGTATTCCGGGAAAATGTAATTCTTACCGTGATTGGCATTTTATGCGGTTATATCGGCGGCAATTTTCTGCATAAATTTGTTATTGATACAATAGAAGTGGATATGGTAATGTTCGGAAGGGAAATTTACGGTTCCAGCTATCTGTATGCCACTTTGATCACACTATTGTTTGCAGTGATAATCAATTGCTCCATGCATTTTAAATTAAAGAAAATAGACATGACCACATCATTAAAAAGTGTGGAATAGGGAAAGGAATGCGGATTATGAAATTCAGACCATGTATTGATATTCACAATGGCAGGGTAAAACAGATTGTGGGTTCCTCTTTAAAGGATACGGGAAATACGGCTTCGGAGAATTTTGTTGCGGAACAGGGAGCCGGTTACTTTGCAGATTTATATAAAACCTATAAACTGACGGGCGGACATATCATTTTACTGAATGCCGCAGATTCGGAATATTATGATGTCACCAGATATCAGGCAATGGAGGCGTTAAATGCATATCCGGGCGGACTGCAGATCGGAGGAGGCATAAATCCTGAAAATGCAGCCGGTTATCTTGAGGCCGGCGCTTCCCATGTGATTGTTACTTCCTATGTGTTTCAAAACGGAAAAATTCACTATGACCGGTTAATGCAGATGGAACAAGCGGTGGGAAAAGAACGGCTGGTTCTGGACCTGAGCTGCAGGAAAAAAGGAAACCGGTATTATGTAGTGACGGAGCGCTGGCAGAATTTTACGGAAGTGACAGTGGATAAAAAAATTCTGGATGAATTATCGGAGCACTGTGATGAATTTCTGGTACATGCCGTTGATGTGGAAGGAAAAACATCAGGGATAGAGAGGGAACTGGCAGAGATACTGGGGGACTGGGACGGAATACCGGTCACTTATGCAGGGGGTATATCTTCTGTGGAGGATATCAGGATTTTGCATGACTGTTCCGGAGGAAAACTGGATTATACAATAGGCAGTGCACTGGATTTATTCGGCGGAACAATACCTTTCAAAAGCTTGGCGGTTATGCAAAATTGAGACAATATACAAAATACACAAAAATTTCACAATTCATCAAAATATGACATTTGAAATACAGTCAATTTTTCACAAAAATTGACTGTATTTTTTGTGAAAAACATACAAAGAAATATAGGAATATGGAAAGAGTGTTGCAAATGATGAATAGATATGTTAATATCTACACATAGTAATTGGAAACGTTACCGCAATGACAGACCGTTGGATGAATAAAATTGTTTGTCATTGAAAAGGTAATAACTCTGGTAACTAATAACTACTCACAATCTTATGAAGGAGAGGTAATACTAGAATGAGAAAGAAATTATTAAGCGTAGCACTTTGTGTGGCTATGGCTGCTACTACATTAGTTGGCTGTGGTTCAGGCGATGATGACAAGAAAGAAACTACAACAAAGGCACCTGCTGGTGATGACAACGAAACCACCACATCCGGTGATGACAAGAACAATACCGGAGATGTGCCTACAGACGGTTCCGTATATTTCCTGAACTTTAAACCTGAAATTTCCGGTGCATATGAAGAACTTATGAAATCATTCACCGAGGAAACAGGAATCAGTGCAAAGGTAGTAACGGCAGCAGAGAACCAGTATGAATCAACTTTAAAAGTTGAGATGGCTAAATCAGATGCCCCTACATTATTTACCGTAAACGGACCGGTTGGTTACAACACATGGAAAGAGTATTGCGAAGATATGTCCGATACAGATTTCTATGGTATGTTAACAGATAAGGATAGTGTAATTAAGAGCGGAGACGGTGTATATGGTATTCCTCTTATGATGGAAACTTATGGTCTTATCTGCAACAAGAAGATTTTTGCTGATTACTTTGCATTAGATGGAATTGCTGATACCGGATGTACAAAGATTGAAGATATCAATTCTTTCGATAAGTTAAAGGCAGTTGTAGAAGATATGCAGGCACATAAGGATGATTTGGGAATAAAAGGTGCATTCTCACAGATTGCTTTAAATTCAAGCAATAACTGGAGAATTACAAACCACTTATTCTGCCTGCCATTATACTATGAGTACAAGGCAGACGACGCATCAGACAAGCAGGAAATTGCATTCTCATTTAATGAGAACTTCAAGAACATTATTGACCTGTACCTGAATAATGCAACAGTATCAAAGGATCAGGCTTCTACCGGTTCTGTTGATGATTCCATGGCAGAGTTTGCTTTAGGCGAAGCAGCAATTGCACAGAACGGTGTTTGGGCTTGGAGCCAGATTAATGTTGACGGCGGAAAAGTAAGTGCAGATGATCTGTATTATATGCCGATTTACACAGGTGCAGAAGGAGAGGAATCTCAGGGTCTTTGTACCGGTACAGAAAACTTTGTATGTATGAACAGCAATGCTTCTGATAAAGATAAAGCAGCTTCCGCATACTTCTTAAAATGGTTATATTCTTCAGAAAAAGGTATGGCATTTGTTGCTGAGAACTATGGTGTTGCTCCGTTCGACGGATTTGATAACTCTGCAGCAGAAGAGGCTAATCCTCTTGTTAAGCTGGCAAACGCAGACGTAGCAAATTCTGCAACAACAACCGTAACCTGGGTTACAACAACCACACCAAGCCAGGCTTGGAAGGATGCTTTGGGTGTAAACCTGTTAGCATATGCTGAAGGCAGCACTGAATGGGATGCAGTTGTAACGGATGCCATTGATAAGTGGAAAGCAGAAAAAGCAGCAGCAAATGAATAATTTTTGATTTGTAACTTTGTTTTACATATTTTCACACCGCTCCGGCGGTGTGAAAATATATAAATAAAGCTGCAATTAAAGGTGAGAGGGTATGATTAACCTTACTCACTATTTTTTTCAAAAAACAGGTTAGGAGAGATATTATCATGAATAGCAAATCATTAAAAAAGTATTTTCCAATATTTGTCCTCCCAACGTTAATTGCATTTATAATTGCATTTGTTATACCGTTTATTATGGGAATTTATTTGTCTTTTTGCAAATTCAACACAATTCGGGATGCAACATTTGTAGGAATCAAGAATTATGTTTATATTTTGACAAAAGATGAAAATTTCATAAATGCATTATTAAGGACAACAAAGTTTACGATTATTTCGGTTATTCTGATTAATGTTGGTGCATTTGCTTTGGCATTACTGCTGACAAAGAAAATACCGGGGACAAATATATTCAGAACTATATTTTTTATGCCAAACTTAATTGGCGGTCTTGTATTGGGATTTATATGGAAAGAGATTCTGAATACGGTTTTCTTAAAGACCACCGGAAGACCAATGACATATACAGGCGCTGATTATGGATTTTGGGGTTTATTGGTAGTCATGTGCTGGCAGCTGATGGGATATATGATGATCATTTATATCGCGGGTATTCAGAATATTCCGGAAGATGTTTTAGAAGCAGCGAAAATAGATGGCGCAACGCCATTTCAGATACTATATAAGATTACGATTCCATTGGTTATGCCTTCCGTAACCATTTGTTTATTCCTTACAATATCAAATTCCTTCAAGCTTTATGATCAGAACTATGCGCTGAACGGAATTTCTCCAAAAACAAATCTGGTTGCGCTGGATATTTATAATACGTTTTACAATGGAAGCAGTCCGTATTCGGAAGGACGAGCCCAGGCAAAAGCAGTTATATTCTTTTTAATTGTTGCATGTATTACGTTTGCCCAGCTCAGACTTACACGATCCAAGGAGGTAGAATCATAATGGAAACTGAAAAAATGAAATCTCAAAGAATTCATAGAATGATTGCAAGTACGGTTTCTTTTATTATTTTAGTTTCCTGTGCAATCGTATTTCTTGCCCCGATTGTGATTGTTGTGATGAATTCTTTTAAAAAGAAAGTATTTTTAAGAGCCGGAATGGCATTTGATTTAGTCACGAAAGAATCTTTTTATGGCTGGAAGAATTATATAAACGGTGCGAAAAGAGTAGAGATGTTTACGGCTGTTAAATGGTCGCTGATTATCACTGTATGTGCAGTGGTGGTTATAGTTTTATTTACTTCCATGACAGCATGGTATTTGACCAGAGTGAAGTCTAAAATTACCAGTATCATTTTTTATTCGTTTGTATTTTCCATGATCGTTCCGTTTCAGATGGTCATGTTCCCGATGGCAAGTCTGGCAGATATGCTGGGACTGAATACTCCGTTTGGTCTGATCGTCATGTATGTAGGCTTTGGAGCCGGACAGTGTGTATTTATGTTTGGAGGTTTTGTTAAGGCCATTCCGTTTGATGTGGAAGAAGCAGCAATGATTGACGGCTGTAATCCGATTCAGACATTTTTCCGGGTGGTTGCGCCAATGTTAAAGCCGACCATGATCACGATAGCGATTTTGGAAACCATGTGGGTATGGAACGATTATCTGTTGCCGTACCTGATACTTCCAAGAACCGGAAAAATTAAGACAATTCCAATTGCCATTGATGCCTGCAGCGGTTCCCATGGTGTAACGGAACTGGGATGGCTGATGGCTATGCTTGTAATTGCTATTATACCTATTATTTTATTCTATCTGCTGTGTCAGAAACATATCATAAAGGGTGTAGCAGCAGGTGCAGTGAAAGGTTAAGGTTAAATTAAAAATCAGCCGTTTTATTTCGGCAGAATAGGATGTGTGTTATGAGAGCAAGCGGCATATTATTACCAGTTGCCAGTCTGCCATCCAGATACGGTATCGGATGTTTCTCAAAGGAAGCATATGAATTTATTGATGGGCTTAGTAAAGCCCATCAGTCATATTGGCAGATATTACCTTTGGGACCTACCAGTTTTGGTGATTCGCCTTATCAGTCCTTTTCCACATTTGCCGGGAATCCGTATTTTATAGACCTGGAAGAATTAATCCGGCAGGGGCTGCTGACGGAAGAAGAATGTGAAGAATGTGACTTCGGCGATGATGACAGAAGCATTGATTACGGTAAGATTTATGAATCCAGATTCGGATTGCTATGGCAGGCATTCGAGCGGGCGGATTTAGATAAGGATGCGGATTTTAATGCCTTTGTAAAGGAAAATAAAGACTGGCTGAAAGATTATGCTTTGTTTATGGCAATAAAAGATTCCAATGACGGGGTAAGCTGGACGGAATGGGAAGAAGATATCCGCCTTCGGAAACCGGCAGCCTTAAAAATATACGAAAAAGAATTACAGGAAGATATTCAGTTTTATATGTATCTTCAATTTTTATTTATGGAACAATGGACAAAGCTCAAAGATTATGCGAATAAAAAAGGAATCCGGATTATCGGCGATATTCCGATTTATGTTGCATTTGACAGTGCGGACTGTTGGGCAGATACCAGGTTATTTCAGTTTAATGAGGAAAATGAGCCTCTGGCAGTAGCCGGATGTCCGCCGGATGCCTTTGCTGCTACCGGACAGCTTTGGGGAAATCCGTTATATGACTGGGAATATCATAAATCTACCGGATATGAATGGTGGATCAAGAGGGTTCAATACAGTTTTAAACTGTATGACATAGTGCGGATTGACCACTTCCGGGGATTTGATGAATACTATTCCATTCCGTTTGGAGACAAAACAGCTGAAAACGGTCATTGGGAAAAAGGTCCCGGTATTGAGCTGTTTAACACTTTAAGTGAAAAACTCGGCAGACTGAACATTATTGCAGAAGACCTGGGATATCTGACGGATACGGTTTTGAAACTGGTGCAGGACACCGGATATCCGGGAATGAAAGTTATGCAGTTTGCCTTTGATTCCAGAGAAGAGAGTAATTATCTTCCGCATACCTATCATAAAAATACCGTTGTGTATACGGGCACCCATGATAATGATACCATACAGGGATGGTATGATTCTATTTCGGAATCAGATAAAGAATATGCAAAATTGTATCTGAATAATTCGGATACGCCGCGGGAAGAGATTCATTGGGATTATATCAGAGCAGTATTGGCTTCTGTTTCGGATACTGCCATTATACCGCTTCAGGATTATCTGGGACTGGGTTCCGAAGCAAGAATTAATATACCTTCTACTCTGGGACTCAATTGGAAATGGAGGATGAAGTCGGAGGATCTGACGGATGAGTTACTGGAAAAAATTAAGCAGATGATAGAAACCTATGAGAGATAGAATTGAAAGTAATTTGATATATTTTTGCTGAAGCAGCGGGATTTCAGCAATTGAAAGTGGGACTGGGAAATGGATAAGATAACAATAAAAGATATTGCAAAGATTTGCGGAGTCGGTGTAAGCACTGTTTCCAGAGCCATCAATAATGAGGCGGGAATCAATGAAGAAACCAAGAATAAAATTCTTCAGGCTATCCGGGAATATAATTACATTCCGAATAATAGCGCCAGAAATCTGAAACGACAGGTTTCAAGAACCATTGCAGTATTGATTAAAGGTATCAATAATCCGTTTTTCAGTCCCATGATTACTGCATTTGAAAAAGAAATTAAAAAGCGAAAATATACATTTATCTTACAGAGAGTGGATGAAAATCAGGATGAGATAGATGTTGCGATAGAGTTGGAGAAAGAGAAACGTTTAAAAGGAATTGTATTTTTGGGCGGCTATTTTTCTCATTCCAAAGAGAAATTAGAAAAACTGACGGTACCATTTGTATTAAGCACAGTCAGAATGTCACAGTTTCAGGACTTGAATTTTTCGTCCGTGGCAGTAGATGATTTAAAAGAAAGTTATAAAATAGTTGATTATTTGTGTAAATTAGGTCATAATAAAATAGCGATTTTATCTGCAACCGAAGATGATGAAAGTATCGGCAGACTTCGTCTGGAAGGATATTTAAAAGCATTATCGGATAATCATATTGAGTTTGATGAAAATTTAGTATATTATTTACAAAGCGGAAATGACAGATATTCCATGGAAAGCGGGTACCTGGCAGCAAGAGAACTGCTTGCGGATAACTGCGACTGCACTGCAATTTTTGCAATTACGGATAATGTTGCCATCGGTGCATGCAGGGCCATTTTGGAATCCGGAAGGAAAATACCGGAAGATTATTCGGTAGCGGGATATGACGGACTTGAACTTTCCAGATTTTATTCGCCATCAATCACTACCATCAGGCAGCCGGTGGAAGACATAGCAACGGAAACATTAAAGGTATTATTTGATATGATCAATAAAAAGGGAAAGCCTGTGCATAAGGTGTTTCCGGGTGAGCTTATAGTAGGCGAATCTACCAGGAATCTTAAACTATAGTTAGGAGGTTATTCAATGGAATACTTAAATGAATACAAGCAGAAATTCAGGAAACTGAAAGAAATTCAGGATAAGTATGGAATTGATTCTGCAGACACAGAGTCGATATTAGACGGGATTGATTTCTATAGGGTAAATACACCGGTGGTTGGAAATTTCAGCACCGGTAAGAGTTCCATGATCAATGCGATTATCGGAAAACCGTTACTGAGTGTGGAGATAACACCGGAGACAGCAGTACCGACTGAAATTTATTATGGAAATAATAAAGTTTATCAGTATGATAAGGATGCCGTAATTGAACGGCGGATTGAAGAACTGCCATTAAAAGGTCTGACGATTCAGACCACGGATTTGGTAAAAATTGAATATGAGAATGAGTTTTTAAAGGAAATCAAGACGGTTAATATTGTGGACCTGCCGGGCTTTGATACCAGTTTTGAACTGCATAACCGGGCCATAGACCAGTATTTACCCAACAGTCTGGCATATTTGCTGGTGGTATCTTCAGATGAACCGGTTTTAAAAGAGAGTATATCCGATTTCCTAAAAGAATTAAAAGTATATAATATGCCTGTATACATCGTAATTACAAAAAGCAACCGGCTGGATGACGATGAATTAGAGGAATGTAAGGCATTGTTAAAAAAACTTGTAGGAAGGATCGTGGAACGGGAAGATGTTACGGTTGCCTGCGTGGATTCTTACGGAAGAATAAATGTAGAAGAGCTGAAGGACATTCTGCGTGAGATACAGTCCCAGACCGGTCAGATTTTTAAAAATAAATATTCTAAAGCTCTGAGAACCGCTTCCCGGTTTACGGAAGTCTATCTGCTGGAGCGGATTGACAAGGCTTGTCTTTCCACGTCCCGGCTGGAACAGGAACAGGAAAAACTGGAAAAGAAAATGCAGTCCATTACCGTGGATATTGAGAGAGAGAAAAATAATTTTGACCGGCAGGCAAAAGTTTGTATCAATACCATCCGGGACCGGGTTAAAGGTGACCTGGAGGCAACATTGCCGACCATCAGTGCCATGCTTGAGAATGGAACGGATATTACGGATAAGATTAATTCCGTTGTCAGACGTTCCGTGCGGATTGGCATCAATACAGAGTTTGAGCCGAAATTGAAAAAATATGTAGAGCATATATCAGAGATGATTACAATTGAATTTCCGGATAATGATATTATTATCCAGAATGTCACTTCAGCACTAAAGGACAGTGTAGTGGAAGAAGTGGCAAAGTCTGCGCTTCCGGCGATACTGGCAGGCGTGGGACTGATCCTGTCTCCGATTGCGGCTGTTATTGGGGGACTGGTAGGTGTGATGGCTGATACCGTACATAATATTTCCAACAATAAAAAGAAACAGAAGGAAGTTGACAAGGCGGCAAATACCATAATTGCGGAAGTGACGAAGCAGACCATTGCCAGTATTGAAGGTGAGATTACCAAGTATATCACAAGCATCAATCAGAAGATTGAAAATGATGTATTAAAGCAGAAGGCAATCATGGAAAAATCGCTGCAGGATATAAAAATAGATATCAGTATTGAGGAAAATACCCGGGCAAGGGATATTGAAGAGTTAGAGAAAGATTTGGAAATGGTAAAAGCATTTCGGAATGACGGATTAACTCAGGAGGACTAGTTATGGATATTTTTAAAAAGACCAGGGAAGATGAAATAGAATTTAAAAGTTTTACCGATAAAGTTGATAATGTTTATATGAAGCTGCAGCCTTATGAGGAAGAAATTGATTTATTTGACATTGCGTCAATTAAAAAGAATTTTATTGCTAAGACGGACGATTTCTTTCGGGAAGACAGAAAGCTTAATATAGGCATAATCGGCAGGGTTAAAGTGGGAAAATCTACATTTCTGAATTCTCTGTTATTTGACGGAACAGATATTCTTCCGTCGGCAGTAACACCTAAGACTGCCGCATTGACAAGAATTGAATACGATGATGATAACCGGATTGAAATCGAGTATTTCAGCCATGAGGAATGGAAACTGATTTTGTCCAAATCCAAGGACGATATTCAGGCAGATGAATATGTGGTTGCCAGAGAAATCGTTTCCATGGTGAAGGAGCGGGAACTGGAGCCGGAAAAATACATTTTAAAAGGTCATGAAACCATTCATTATGAAACTTATGATGAACTTATGAATGAACTGAATGAGTATGTGGGCGAAAACGGAACCTTTACACCAATTGTAAAGAGTGTCAGAATCTTTGTGGATAAAGAGGAATTGGAAGATATTTCGGTTGTAGATACGCCGGGACTCTATGACCCGATTTTATCCCGTGTGGATAAGACAAAGCAGTTTATGGAATTATGTGATGTGGTATTTTTCTTAAGTAAATCCACTTCGTTTCTGGATAAAAATGATATTGACTTAATGGCCTCCCAGCTGCCGAAGAAGGGTGTCAAAAAAGTCGTTCTGGTCTGCAGCCGTTTTGATGACGGACTTCGGGATACTTTGTGGAATTGTAAAAATATCAAAGAAGCCATTGATTCCACAAAGCAGAAATTAACGAATTATGCCCAGCAGGCGTTTATTAATTATAGGAATAATAACATTTATGTAAATAATGACATTATAGAGCAGTTTAAACATCCGGTATTTGTGTCTTCCATGGTGGAGAATATGTCAAAGAAATCCGTGGAAGAATTTAACAAAAAGGAAATGCGGATTTATGAAGACCTGTGTGCACAAAATAAGCCTACCAATAAGGATCTGCGTACCATTGGAAACATGGATGAGGTAAGAAAGATTTTTAAGGACGTGGTAGAGCAGAAAGAACAGATGCTGGAGGAAAAAGCTTCTACATTTATCCCGATTGCCAAAGACGAATTAAACGATAAACTGGTGCGAATCTCAAAACTTGCATCGAAGCGTTCGGAACAGCTTAAAATTTATGATAAGGAGAAACTTTCAGAGCAGAAACGTTTGATTACCAGTCAGATCAATAAAATGAATTCCAATCTGGAGATTGTCTTTAATGAATTGCTGGAGAAAGTGGACCAGCATAAGATGCAGGCAATCAGTGAAATCCGGGCTTATAACAGGGAATATTTACAGGTTTCGGAAAAGGAGGGTGTTACCACTCATTTCGAAATACGGAAGGAATCCACTGCGGTATGGTGTAAGCCATGGACATGGGGTACCAGTTCCAGGGTTATTTATAGTTATGATGAAAAATATCAGTATATTGATGCCTACGATGCGATTGAGAATATCAGGAATTTTGTGGAAGACGGCAAGGAATGTATTGAACTGGCATTTAACAAATCTTTGGATATTGCGGCATTAAAACATCAGTTATTAAGCATTATCATCGATAATCTGGATTCACTGGGTGAAAACTTTGATGCCTCTTATTATAAAATGCTGGTGGAAAAAACATTACAGGGAATCCGGATTCCGACCATAGAATTTCCTACCACCCAGTTTGAAGAAATCATTACTTCGGAATTTAACGGAGAAATCAAGAGCAACTCCATGAAATCCAATTTTAAAAAGATTCTTTCCGATACCATATACGATGTCCGGGAAGGTATCTGTAAAAAGCTGGAGCATGAGGTTATGCGTTTTTCTGATACCATTGAGTCTCTGAAACAGAGTTTTTCCAAGGATTTGCTGGGTGATATCCAGAAAGAACTGAATACGGTCATTGAGCAGTCCGGCGATAAGGAGGCAAAGATTGCCAGATATCAGGAAATCATAGATATAATAGAAAAAATTAACATAAATGAATAGCAGGTTCATGTAGGAGGAATTTATTTTGGCTGACTTACATTCGGAAATAAAGAAAAGACGTACTTTTGCAATCATATCCCATCCCGATGCGGGAAAAACCACATTGACAGAGAAGTTTCTGCTGTATGGAAAGGCGATAAATCTTGCAGGTTCCGTTAAGGGAAAGAAAACGGCAAAACATGCAGTTTCTGACTGGATGGAGATTGAAAAAGAAAGAGGTATTTCCGTTACTTCATCGGTATTGCAGTTTAATTATGACGGTTACTGCATTAATATTCTGGATACGCCGGGCCATCAGGATTTCTCGGAGGATACTTACAGAACACTGATGGCAGCGGACTCTGCGGTTATGGTTATTGATGCATCCAAAGGTGTGGAAAAGCAGACGATTAAATTGTTTAAAGTATGTGTTATGCGCCATATACCTATTTTTACGTTTATTAATAAAATGGACAGGGAAGCGAATGATCCCTATGATTTATTGGATGATATTGAGAATGTACTGGGAATCCGAACCTGTCCCATTAACTGGCCCATTGGTTCGGGTAAGAGTTTCAAAGGCGTTTATGAGAGAAAAGAGAACTGCGTGACTACATTTAAGGCCGCCATGAATGGTCAGAAACAGGTGGAAACCAGCCGGATAGAAGTTTCGGATTCTAATCATGATGAACTGATTTCCCATGTAGGAAATGAATTGTATGATAAGCTGATGGAGGATCTGGAGCTGCTGGACGGCGCCAGTGCGGAATTTGATCTGGAGGAAGTCCGTGCAGGAGATCTGACGCCGGTATTTTTTGGTTCTGCTTTAACAAATTTCGGAGTTGAGAATTTTTTGAAGCATTTTCTTACCATGACAACGTCGCCGTTGCCGAGAAAGTCGGATACCGGAGAAATTTCTCCGTTTCAGGAGAGTTTTTCCGCATTTGTGTTTAAAATTCAGGCAAACATGAATAAGGCTCACCGGGACAGAATTGCTTTTATGAGAATCTGTTCCGGAAAATTTGAAGCCGGTATGGATGTAAATCATGTGCAGGGTGGAAAAAAGGTTAAATTGTCACAGCCCCAGCAGATGATGGCGCAAGAGCGGCATATTGTAGAGGAAGCATATGCCGGTGATATCATAGGCGTTTTTGACCCCGGTATTTTTTCAATCGGTGATACCCTGACGAATTCCGGAGATAAATTTCAGTTTGAAGGAATTCCCACATTTGCACCGGAGCATTTTGCCAGAGTTCGTCAGATGGATACCATGAAACGAAAACAGTTTGTGAAGGGTGTCAATCAGATTGCGCAGGAAGGGGCCATACAGATATTTCAGGAATTTAATGCCGGCATGGAGGAAATTATTGTGGGAGTGGTAGGCGTTCTTCAGTTTGATGTATTAAAATACCGTCTGGAAAATGAATACAATGTAGAAATCCGGCTGGAGCAGTTACCGTATGAACATATCCGGTGGATTGAAAGTAAGGATATCGATGTAAATAAGATTACCGGAACATCGGATATGAAAAAAATAAAAGATTTGAAAGACAATCCGCTGTTGCTCTTTATCAATCCGTGGAGTGTCAATATGGTACTGGATCGTAATCCGGGACTGGTGTTATCTGAATTTGGAAGAAATTGACTAAAAAATATTCAAATTTGCAGAATTTTTTATTGAAAAATCACATAAAATAGAGTATACTAATTACAAGATTAGTATATCTGATTTGCCTGGGATGTACGACAACTTCTGTTTTTTTGAACCTACATTTTTGAATAGGGACTCCTAGATTTTCAGGTAGATGTCAAGCCGCCATCTGAGCGGACGGCAGAAGCCTGTATGCGGAAACCCACCTAGCCTGGCTAGGAATCAAAACTGCAGAAGCCGGCATTTTGGGTTATAAAAAAGCAACACATATGTGTTGCTTTTTTATATGGAAATCCTTTGAAATAAAACGTATAGATTTCCGGTTGAAGACATACATTATGTAAGGCGGGTCAAAAACAAAAAAGGAAATTTTGAAATATAACCTGATTGTACATAGAAATGAGAATGGAGATAGTTTATGAAATCAAGAATAAGGGCTACCATTATCCTTATATTTATTATGCTGGGCATACTGCTGGTTGTTATGCTGCAGTTTGGCAAAAAGGAAAAACTTTTCAAAGAACAGGGAACGGATGTGGTTCCGATTGCAGAGGCAGCAGAAAGCATTAATCTTTTATATGATGTGGAGAATTATGTAAATGCCGGCTCTTTTGACGGAAAGCCGGAGGATATCGTAACCCCGGAAAAAATTTCTGAATTACTGAACCATCTGCAGATTTCAGATGAATATAAAGAGCAGATCAGACAGGCAGCGGCGGTGGGATTTATCAGCAGGGCAGAGTGGGGAGAAATTCTTCTGCTGCTGGGACAGGCGACCGGTCTTTCCGAGGTCTGCGGAAAAGGGGAGATATCGGTCTATGATTGGAACCGGGAATCCGGAGAACTGGTCAGTGACGAAGGGAAATATCAATACAGGGCAGCAGAAGAAACTTTAACGGATAAAAAGATTTCGTTTATTCATCGGGATAATATTATACTTTTTGTAATGAAGACGGAGGAAGAGGCAGGATTTCAAAACGTTCTGATTAAGAAAACCGAAGGAGACACCATTACGGTACAACTATTTGGCGTGGAGCGCAGGTTTGAGGTCAGAGGACTGGGAAGCTCCGAAACGGCAGTTCTGGAAAATGTACTGGCGGATATCGCAATGGCGCAGGGAACTGTCCGGGAGTTAAGACTGAAGAGAGAAAAAATATCCGCAAAGGTTCTCAGTGTCTCGGAAGATACCATTGAGCTGGAGGGCTTTGGCAGAATACCTGTTTCCCATGAGCTTCGGGTATTTAAGACGGAGAGTTTTGTGCCGGGAAGTATATCCGATATTGTGGTGGGCAGCAGTAATGTCAGTTTTGTGGTGGCAGACAGAGAAATAAGCGGGGCAATTGTACATGGAGAAATACAGTCAGCGAATATCAGGGTATTGTTGAACAGCAGCGGATATACAGATATGTTTCATGATATCGTAACGATTACCTGTCAGAGCGATTTTAATCTTATTTTTAATGAAGCGGCAAAAGAAGGAGAAGCGGATGGTTTATTATCTGGTAATGAAGTTGTACATTCCTATAAAGCAGGGGATGTCCTGAGCATTAATCCTGACAATGAAATCCTGAAGTACAGCAGAATTAAAATTGTACCAACAGATAAAAATGCCAGATTAAAGTTGGTATCTTTAAGCAGAAATGCCCAGAATCCGCAGTATAGGGGAAGTCTGGAGATATCAGCGTATGAGGGCCGTCTGATTCTGATCAATGAAGTTTCGGTAGAAGAATATCTGTACTCAGTGGTGCCCAGTGAGATGCCGTCGTCTTACGGAGTGGAAGCTTTAAAAGTTCAGGCTGTTTGTGCCAGAAGTTATGCCATCAGCCATATGACCGGCAGCAGACTGGCAAAATATGGCGCCCATGTTGATGACAGTACCACATATCAGGTATACAACAATACGGCGGAAACCGAGAATTCCATATCTGCGGTAGATGCAACGAAAGGAATGGTTATGAATTTTAACGGAGAAGTGGTTACCGCATATTTTTATGCAACTTCCTGCGGTTGTACCACAAACGGAAACATATGGAGTGATACGGACATTCCGTATATCAGGGCAAAGTATTTAAATGTTTCCCAGGAAATGCCGGATTTGATGAATAATGATGTATTTACAGAGTTTATTAAGCAGAAGCCGGAGAATTTTGATATGGATTCCGTCTGGTACCGGTGGAATGTGACTCTGAGTATAGAAACCATATCCAACAGTGTCAATCATATATTATATTCTTTGTATTGTGCCAACGAAAATCAGGTGCTTACCGCCAATGCTTCCGGTGAATTTGAAAGCGTACCGGTACATTCTGTGGGCCGGGTGTCTGATATATCGGTTACAAAACGGGGAGCCGGAGGAATTATTGAAGAGATGATCATTACTGGTGATAAAGGAAAAGTAAAAATTATCAAGCAGGGCAATATCCGTAAAATCTTCAATCCTTACGGAAATGATATCGTTCGGAACGACGGTTCGGTGATTGACTATTTTACAACACTGCCAAGCGCATTTTTTGCCATAAACAAAGGCGCTGATGGTAATTCTTTTGAGATATACGGAGGCGGTTACGGACACGGAGCCGGCATGAGCCAGACTGCGGTAAAGAAAATGATCGAACAGGGAATGGATTATAAGAGTATTCTCAGTTTCTTTTATCCAGGAATAGAAGTGGTCTTATCGGAAGCATATCTGGGTTAATACCGGAAGTTTTATTTTTGAATTGATTGTTTGATTCTTTTCTTACGTTTTCGAAAATATTTATAAGCCATTTTAAAATGGAGACGGAAATACTGGTTGATTTCTGCACCGATAAAGAGAATATACATACAGATATAGATCCAGAGCATTGCGATCACAATGGTAGACAGACTGCCGTATGTGTATGAAAAATTACTGAATTTATCAATATATAAAGAGAAGGCATAGGAAAATACCACCCATGAGACGGAAGAGATCAATGCTCCGGGTACAACAAATAATGCCGAATCCGAATGGGTATCCTGCACCAGACGGTAAATAAATATAAATATGATGATTAATATTCCAAGGGAAAGGATAATTTTATGGTTAAAAAATACATTGGTAAATTCGGCAATGACAGGTATTTGTTTTTTTAAAAATTTGTATATGGAATTGCTGAATACCAGCAACAGCAATGATAACACCAGCGCAAAAACAAATAAGACGGTATAGATTGCGGATACAATTCTGAGAACAAAATAATTTCTCTTTTCCGTTACATGATAGACGGAATTCAATCCTCTGATGATAGCCATAACTCCTTTTCCGGCGGACCATAAGGCGATTAAAGCGGAAATGGATATTACGGCACCGGTACTTTGATTAAATAACTCATCAATAATGGTGGACACAACCGGCTCAAATGCAGCAGGCATGATATCTACCACCGCGGTGAGGATTTCTGCCTTATTGACCGGAAGAAACTGTACCAGTGTCAGCAGAAGAGAAAAAAACGGAACAACGGATAAAATAAGAAAAAATGCAGCCTGGGCAGAAAAGGCACTGACACTGTCTTTCTTTGTCTGGTTCAGGAATCCTTTAATTAATAAATAAATTTCGTTAATCAATGTTATGCATCCTTTCCATAAAACATATATTCCGGCGATTGCGAAACTCATCATCACAGGCCGGAAGTTTTAGCGAATTGCGCCTTTGTCCGACCAACGAAGTGAGAGCGAAACTTCCGGCCTGTGATGATGAGTTTCGCAATTGTCTATAATCTATTGAAGAATTTTAGCATGAATGGTTTATTATTGCAAGGAGGGTGCCGGCATATTTTCAAATGGCAGGAAAATTAAATGTGTATCTTTGTAGAATTTGATAGAAAGAGGTGATACTATTTCAAATAGGAATCTCAAGCGATACTTCTTGAAATAGCATGAGAAATATGAGATAATAATTAAGAAAAACAGGAAGAAATAGAAATATCAGACAATTGCAGAAGTTACGAATTCAGGTGTTATATTCTGCAATTATTTTAACAAAAATAAAAAAGAAAGGATAAATGAGTGTCACTGAACTCATTGACACACATTGGTGCGATTATGAGCGAATTACTGTATGGAATGATGAACTGGCCGGTTATTGAGGGAATTGAATATACGGATATCGACAATCCGTCGGATGTTCTGGGACAGACCGTGACAGAACATGGGGTATTGATACAGGCATTTCTTCCGGGTGCGGACAAGGCTGAAGTAAAAACCGGAGGAAAGTATTATGAAATGCAGAAGATGGATGAAGCAGGTTTTTATGCAGTGCTGATTGACGGGAAAAAGCCGTTAAATTATAAACTTGCCGTCACATACGGAGAAGAAAAAACTGAACGATACGATGCCTATGCATTTGAGCCCAATCTTCCGATGAAGGAAATCAGAAAGTTTAACGCCGGTATCGGATATGATGCGTATACAGTTTTGGGAGCTCATCCGATGAAGATAAACGGAGTAGAAGGTGTGAGATTTGCCGTATGGGCGCCGTATGCGGTTCGAGTCAGTGTGGTGGGTGATTTTAATCATTGGGACGGACGGATTCACCAGATGACCAGAGTGGAGGATACGGGTATTTTTACAATCTTTGTTCCGGAAGCTCGTGTCGGTTCTTTGTATAAATATGAAATAAAGAAGAAGGGCGGAGAAAATCTTTTAAAGACAGACCCTTATGCGTTTGCTGCGGAGAAGCAGCCGGGAGATGCATCGGTGGTATCGGCAGCACTGGAGTCCGGGGACGGATATCAGTGGAATGATAAGGAATGGATGACGAAACGGGGAAAACAGGATGTTTCTTCCATGCCGATCAATATCTATGAGATTTATCTCGGTAATTTTGCAAAGGATGGAATTGTTCAGTATGAACAGGCGGCGAAGGATATTGCGGATTATGTGAAACAGATGAAATATACTCATATTCAGCTGATGCCGGTTTCAGAATATACAAACGATGCATCTCTGGGATATGAAACCACTAATTTTTATGCTCCCACAGCCAGATATGGAAATGCGGAAGGACTGATGGCTTTTGTGGATTATATGCATACCCGTGGAATCGGTGTTATTTTTGATTTTACTCCGTATCATTTTGCATCGGATGAGAGCGGAATGCGATGCTTTGACGGTTCCGGCCTTTATGAACATATGGACCCAAAGAAGGGTATCAATCCGAGAACCGGAACCTATATGTTTAACTATGCCAGACCGGAGGTTACCAGTTATCTGATCGGAAATGCGTTTATGTGGATTCGGAAGTATCATGCAGACGGTTTAAAAATTGCAAAAATAGCTGCCATGCTTTATCTGGATTATGACAGAAAACCGGGAGAATGGATACCGAATATTTATGGAGGCAATGAAAATCTGGAGGCAATCGAGTTTATCAAACATTTTAATTCTATTATTCATAAAGTGGAAAAAGGAGTGCTCACTATTGCCGAAGATAATTCCGGTTATCCGAAGATGACCGGTATTGTGGATGAGGATTGTCTGGGATTTGATTTAAAATGGAATGAGGAATGGAGAAAAGACTTCCTGAATTATCTTGCAGTTCCGCCGTATCTTCGTGAAGGACATTACAATGAATTATCTTTAAGTATGATTTATCAGTATAGTGATGATTTTATAGTAGGATTTCCAAGCGTAGAATTTATTAACGGGCAATCTTCCCTGATCGGAAGAATGACAGGAGATACCGAGGAGAGAAAGTTTGCAAATATGAGACTTGCCCTTGCTTATGCAATGGTACATCCGGGTAAAAAGATGCTGTTCATGGGACAGGATCTGGCTGAGTACGGCGAGTGGAAACCGGACGGACAGTTCAGCCCGGAACTTCTAAATACGGATAAGCATAAACAGATTAATGAATGTGTAAAGAAATTAAATGAAATCTATGTAAGTGAGCCGTCACTCTATGAACTGGATAATGACAGCGAAGGATTTGAATGGATAAATAATATTTCGGCAAGAGAAAGTATACTTACATTTGTTCGAAAAGGAATAAATTATGATAAGAAAAATGTAAAAGAAGATGATATGCTTTTGGTGGTCTGCAACTTTGATGCAGTTGACCGGAGTGATTATAAGATCGGAGTTCCAAAAAGAGGAAAATATAAGGAAATTTTTAATTCCGATAATACTGCCTTTGGAGGCAACGGATTTACCAACCCGAGACTGAAACAGTCTAAGACCGATGAGTGTGACGGCAGAGAGGAATCCATTCGTGTCAGTGTTCCGGGATTAAGTGTTGTAATCTTTAAATTCTCCAGGGTGGATGAAAAACTGGCAGGAAATAAAGAGGCGAAGGCAAATGCGGCAAAAAAACAGACAGCTTCCAAGCCGGCAGCGAAAGAGAAAACCGTTTCTAAAATAAAAGCTGCAGATAAGAAAGAAACTGCGGAAAAGAAAACAACGGAAAAAAAGAAAGCAACCGCAGATAAAAATGAGCCTGCGGTAAAAAAAGAAGATACTGCGAAAAAAACAGCGGAAGTGAATAAAGCAGCAGATACCAAAAGAGAAACAATTGCTCAACCGGATGCGTCGGCGAAGGATGATATGAAACCGGCAGAGCAGAAGACAGAAACCATAAAGGAAGAACCAAAGAAAGAAACTAAAAAGACGGAAACGAAAAAAGAAGCAAAGAAACCGGATACAAAGTCAAAATCAGAATCAAAATAAGAGAATTACAGAAATAAATACAATAGAAGAAAGGACATTATTTTGATGATGCTGGCGGATAGAATTTTAAAAGCAGCAGCCGATATAGCAGAGACTACGGTGGATGGAACCACGGAGCCCGCCACAGAAGTCATTGGTGAATCATTAAAGGAAACGGTTGAAAAGGCCAATCAGTTTTTGGACCATTTGGAAAATATGGTTCCCTCAATGATTAATTTTGGAATCAATATTTTGATTGCCATAGTTATATTTGGATTTGGGAAAATACTGATTCAGTGCTTGTTAAAGATATGTAATAAATTCTTTGACAAAGCAAATATGGAAATCAGTGTAAAGAAATTTTTACTTTCATTGATTAAAACAATCTTATTTTTAATACTTGCCATTACCATATGCGGCCAGTTGGGAATTGAAACAACCTCCTTTATAGCTGTCATCGGTTCGGCAGGTCTGGCACTGGGTCTGGCATTTCAGGGCAGTTTATCCAATTTTGCCGGCGGTGTGCTGATACTCCTTATGAAACCTTTTAAGGTAGGTGATTATATTTCGGAAAGCGGTACAGGAAGGGAAGGAACCGTTCAGCAGATTGACATCTGTTATACCACGCTGATCACACCGGATAACAAGAAAGTTGTAATTCCCAATGGAAATCTGTCAAACAGCAGTCTTACCAATGCCTCCGCTTTTGAGAAAAGGCGGGTGGATATTGAAGTAGGAGTCAGCTATTCCACAGATATTTCAGAAGCAAAAGCGGAAATGGAAAATCTTGCAAATAACCATGCACTGATATTGAAAGAAGAGGAGATATTTTCTTTTGTCAGCAATCTGGATTCCAGTCAGGTTACGCTGGGACTGCGTGTATGGTGCCTGACTTCTGATTACTGGACCGTTAAGTTTGATCTTACAGAGGGAATTAAACAGAGGTTTGATGAAAAAGGTATTGAAATTCCATTCAATCAGCTGGTGGTACATTTGGATAATTAAAAAAGAAAACGGACAAGGGAAAGCAGAACCTCTGCTCCCTTGTCCGTTTTTATTATAAATTTAAATAATCTTTGCAGTTCTCAATAACCCGGATCATTGCTTCCTTACCAGGAGCACCGATGGTGGTCCGTTTTTCCACACAGGTCTTCAGACTAATGGCTTCATAGATATCCTTTTCAAATACGGGACTGATTGCCTGAAATTCCTCCAGTGACATATCATCCAGCGAAATATTTTTTTCAATACAGAAAAGTACAAGCTGTCCCACGATCCCGTGGGCATCGCGGAACGGTACACCGTGATTTACCAGATAGTCTGCGGCATCCGTGGCATTGGTAAATCCGTTTTTGGCACTGGATTCCATCACTGACTGATTAAATTTCATGGTATCTATCATTCCCGTAAACAGGGTTAAACATCCTTTTACCGTGTCAATGGCATCGAAAGAAAGTTCTTTGTCTTCCTGCATATCTTTATTGTATGCCAGAGGAATTCCTTTCATCGTGGTAAGCAGGGACATAAGTGCGCCGTAAACACGTCCGGTTTTCCCGCGTACCAGCTCTGCAATATCCGGATTTTTCTTCTGTGGCATGATGCTGCTGCCGGTGCTGTAGGAGTCGTCGATTTCCACAAATCGGTATTCATTGGAATTCCAGATAATGATTTCTTCACTGAACCGGCTTAAATGCATCATAATGGTAGATAAAGCCGAGAGCAGTTCAATCAAATAATCCCGGTCAGACACGGAATCCATGCTGTTCAGCGTTGGACCGTCAAACTCCAGAAGAGAAGCGGTATAATCCCTGTCCAGCGGATAAGTGGTACCGGCAAGGGCACCGGAACCCAACGGGCAGAGGTTCATTCTGGAACGGATATCGCAGATCCGGCTTCTGTCCCGGCGGAACATTTCAAAATAGGCGCCGAAGTGGTGGGACAGGGTAATGGGCTGTGCTTTTTGTAAATGGGTAAAACCCGGCATATATGTTTCCAAATGTTCTTCCATGACTTTTAAAATGGAAGTAAGAAGATTTTTTAATAAAGCGTCGATCTCATCCAGTTCATCTCTGGTGTAAAGTTTCATGTCCAGAGCTACCTGGTCATTCCGGCTGCGTCCTGTATGTAACCGTTTGCCTGCTTCGCCAACACGTTCTATCAGATTTTGTTCTATAAAACTGTGAATATCTTCGGATTCCGGAGAAAACTCCAGTGTTCCGTTTTCAATATCGGATAAAATACCTTTTAATCCGTTTATAATGATATCACGGTCTGTTTCCGATAAAATTCCCTGTTTTGCCAGCATGGTAACATGGGCAATACTTCCCCGGATATCCTGTCTGTAAAATTTCTGGTCAAATGAAATAGATGCATTGAAGTTATGAACTAACCGGTTGGTTTCTTTGGTGAAACGTCCGCCCCATAATTTCATAATAAATTCCTGCCTTTCCTGTATAATATCTGAATGCTTCATATTGTTTTTAAAACAAGACAATAAATCATGGTCGATTATAACATAATTAAAAGAAATGTAAAAGTGTTTTGTTGCCATTATAAATAATACTATCGTGAAGGAATGATGCCTTTTTCTTTCTGAAGGTATATGCTATAATTGGAAAGGTTTCAACTGTCAGAGGTGTTTGCGAAAATCATAGTCGCAGGCCGGAAGTTTTGTTCTCGCTTTGCAGGACGGACAATGTTGGTTTATTTGTTTATCTGCGTTTCGTAATCGTCGGAATGGAATAAAATAGAAAGGAATTGTATTTACAGTATGAAAAAAATAATGATTCAGTATTTAAGTAATGAAATAGAACGTCTGAGATATATAGATGGAAAGTCAGACTGGATTGATCTGAGGTCGGCAGAACATGTGGAATTAAAAAAAGGCGAGTTTAAATTAATTAATCTTGGCATAGCAATGAAGCTGCCGGACGGATATGAAGCCCATATTGCGCCTCGGAGCAGTACATATAAGAATTTTGGAATCATTCAGGCAAATTCTGTTGGGGTTGTGGATGAAAGTTACTGCGGACCGGAGGACTGGTTTTATTTTCCGGCAATTGCCATGCGGGATACGGTTATAGAAGTGAATGACCGGATCTGTCAGTTCAGAATCATGGAACATCAGCCGAAGGTAGAGTTTGAGGAAGTGGAAGCGCTGAAAGGCGAAAACAGAGGAGGAATCGGAAGTACCGGAAAACAATAATTCTTTATATGCATAAAGAGAAAGAAAGGAATTTACCAAAGTGAAATGGAAAGCTTTAACAGACCTGCTGACAGGACATAAAACATACCTGCAAACCCATAATTTTCCTGACCCGGATGCTCTGGCAAGTGCTTACGGCTTACAGCAGTTTTTGAAAAAACATGGTGTGGAGACGCAGTTATGTTATGACGGAAGTCTGGATACACTTTCTGCAAAACGGATGGTTACGGAGTTTGACATAGAAATTTATCCGGCATCGGAGTGCAGGGATATGAAGGAGGAAGATTACATAGTAACCGTTGACGGCCAGAAATACAATGCGAATTTTACTGACCTGATTGGAGATGAGGTGGCATGTATTGACCATCATCCTACATTTATCCAATGCGATTATAAATTTTCGGATATTCGAATTGTGGGAGCCTGTTCCAGTATTGTGGCATATTATTATTATGAAAGCGGAACGGATATGGATGCGGATGTTGCTACTGCACTTTTATACGGACTTCGCATGGATACTTCTTCCATGTCCAGAGGGGTAACGGAACTTGATATTGAAATGTTCGGATATTTATACAAACAAGCAGATAATAATCAAATTATGAAGTTATGGGTGAATACAATGGAACTGGGGGATCTGAAAGCATATGGCGCTGCAATTGAGAATATTCATATCGTTGAGGGGTTTGGATTTGTTCATATACCTTTCAGCTGCAACGATGCACTGATTGCCATGATATCCGAATTTATTTTATCTTTAAATGAAGTATCTGGTTCCGTTATTTATGCGGACAGAAACGGCGGCTATAAATTCTCAGTCAGAAGTATGCTGGATGATGTTCATGCGGGAATGCTGGTATCAAATGCATTGGAGGGAATCGGTAATGGCGGCGGACATGCGGCCATGGCCGGAGGAATATTGTTTCCGGATTCAAGGGAGCAGTTACACGACAATATAAATATAGAAGAAGTGATAGAACAAAGGTTTTTGGAGGTGCTGCATAAAGGATGCGGTACGGTCCAGTGAATTCCGGAGTGTGGCTATCCGGAATTCGAATGGATGGAAAGCCAGTCTGAAAAATAAAAAAAATTAAAAAATATATTGACAAATGGATTCCGGAGTGCTATTTTATGTAATAGAAATTAGCACTCTTTCAAGGTGAGTGCTAACAAAGCAAAAATCTAAGTGTGAAACCATCAGACTCATGTTTGAGACATCAGAGAAAGGAAAGGTGTGCATGGAACTTGATGATAGAAAACTTAAAATATTAAAGGCTATTATTCGAAATTACCTTGAAACGGGAGAACCTGTGGGTTCCAGAACAATTTCCAAAGACACTGATCTGAAACTGAGTTCAGCAACGATTCGGAATGAAATGTCTGATTTGGAGGAAATGGGCTATATCTTACAGCCCCATACATCGGCAGGACGGATACCGTCTGATAAAGGATATCGTTTATATGTGGATGATTTGATGGAACAGAAGATGTCTGAACTGAACGAGAAAGAAAAAGACCTGGAAGACATGAAGGGATTTCTTGTTGAAAAGGTAGAAAAGGTTGAAGAACTTTTGCAGAATACCGCAAAACTTCTTGCAAATAATACGAATTATGCCACCATGATCAGTTCGCCAAGACTCAGCAATTCCAGAAAGCTTAAATTTGTTCAATTATCCATGCTGGAAGAAGATAAACTGTTATGTGTGGTGGTGTTGGAAGGAAATATCATTCGAAACCGTATTATTTCGTTGAAAGAAGAAATTGACAATGAGATACTGTTGAAGCTTAATATTTTGTTTAACAGCAGTCTGAACGGGCTGACATTGGAAGAAATGAATATTGGTATTATATCAAAAATGACAGGCCAGGCAATTGAACAGATGGAATTGGTAAGAGATATCATTGATGCCATTGGATTGGCACTGGCAGGTGATGAAGAATTGAAAATATATACCAGCGGCGCTACTAATATATTTAAGTATCCGGAACTGAGTGATAATACCAGGGCTCAGGAAATCATCAGTACATTTGAAGAGAAAAAAATGCTTACGGATCTGGTCATTGATACCATGGAACATTCAGAAGGCAATGGAATACAGGTATATATCGGGAATGAAACACCGGTTCAGACGATGAAGGACTGCAGTGTAGTTACGGCCACTTATGAAATTGAAGAAGGGGTACAGGGTACTATCGGAATTATCGGTCCAAAGCGAATGGATTATGAAAAAGTAGTGGAAACACTGAAGACTGTAAAAACACAATTGGATGAAGCTTTTAAAAAACAGAATTAAAGCTCATTGTGAATTACAGTCATAACATACAGATGGAATAGAAAGGTGGTAATGATATTGGCAGATAATAAAATGAATGAGAATCAAGAGAATGAAGAAACTATGAAGAATGAAGAGACAATTAATACAGAATCGGAAAATGAATCGGATGGATTAAGTGAAGAGACAGCAGATGAATCTGGAGATATGCCGGAGGACATGGAGAAAACGGCAGGAAAGTCAGTCGATTCCAAAGAAGGTGAGAAAAAAGGGTTCTTTAAAAAGGATAAGAAAAAAGATAAAAAGGATGAGTTGATCGAGGAACTAACAGACAAATATAAGAGAACTTTTGCAGAGTTTGATAATTTCCGTAAACGTTCCGAAAAAGAAAAAGCTTCCATGTATGAAATTGGCGCAAAAGATATTATAGAAAAAATACTGCCGGTGGTAGACAATTTTGAAAGAGGATTCAAAGCTGTTTCGGAAGAAGAAAAAAATACACCGTTTGCGGAAGGAATGGATAAGATTTATAAGCAGCTTCTTACTACATTAAATGACTGCGGTGTCAATGAGATTGAAGCAGAAGGCAAGGAATTTGATCCAAATCTTCATAATGCGGTTATGCATATTGAAGATGAAGCTTTTGGCGATAATGAAGTGATTGAGGTGCTTCAGAAGGGATATATGTATAAAGAATCCGTAGTACGTCATAGTATGGTTAAGGTGGCAAATTAAAGTCTTATGATATAAACATGGAATTTTAGAATAAAAAAAGATAGTTTCAGCCTGCCTGTCAGGATATATCAGGATAAAATAAAAATATTTAGGAGGACTTTTATTATGAGTAAAATTATAGGTATTGATTTAGGTACGACCAATTCATGTGTGGCAGTAATGGAAGGTGGAAAGCCTACGGTTATAGCCAACACGGAAGGATTGAGAACAACCCCGTCGGTTGTGGCATTTACAAAAACCGGTGAAAGACTGGTAGGTGACCCTGCAAAACGTCAGGCAGTTACAAATGCAGAAAAAACAATCTCATCAATTAAGAGACATATGGGTTCAGATTATAAGGTAGCCATTGATGACAAGAAATACTCTCCGCAGGAGATTTCAGCTATGGTGCTTCAGAAATTAAAGGCAGATGCGGAGAGTTATCTGGGTGAGACTATAACGGAAGCAGTTATCACGGTTCCGGCTTACTTTAATGATGCACAGAGACAGGCGACCAAAGATGCCGGTAAAATTGCAGGTCTGGATGTCAAGAGAATTATTAATGAGCCGACAGCAGCAGCTCTTGCCTATGGTCTGGATAATGAAAAAGAGCAGAAGATCATGGTTTATGACCTTGGCGGCGGTACATTTGATGTATCCATTATTGAAATCGGTGACGGCGTAATCGAAGTTCTGGCAACCAATGGTGATACATTCTTAGGCGGTGATGATTTTGACCAGCATATTACCGATTATATGATAGCTGAGTTTAAGAAAGCAGAAGGTGTGGACTTATCATCGGATAAGATGGCATTACAGAGATTAAAGGAAGCAGCAGAAAAGGCAAAGAAGGAATTATCTTCCGCTGCCAGCACCAATATTAATCTTCCGTTTATTACGGCGGTCAATGGTGAGCCGAAGCATTTTGATATGACTCTTACAAGAGCTAAATTTGATGAATTAACCCATGATCTGGTAGAAAGAACCGTTATTCCTGTGAATAATGCATTAAAAGATGCAGGACTTAACATTTCAGATATAGCAAAAGTATTGCTGGTCGGTGGTTCTACACGTATTCCGGCTGTTCAGGATAAAGTAAAACAGTTAATCGGCAAAGAAGCAAGTAAGAGTTTAAATCCGGATGAATGTGTGGCTATCGGGGCTTCCATTCAGGGCGGTAAGTTAGCCGGAGACGCAGGTGCCGGAGATATTCTTCTGCTGGATGTCACACCACTTTCTTTAAGTATTGAAACCATGGGTGGTGTAGCAACCAGACTGATTGAGAGAAATACAACAATTCCGACCAGAAAGAGTCAGATATTCTCAACCGCTGCAGATAATCAGAGCGCAGTTGATATCAATGTTCTTCAGGGTGAAAGACAGTTTGCAAAGGATAACAAGAGTCTTGGACAGTTCCGTCTGGACGGAATACCTCCGGCAAGAAGAGGTGTACCGCAGATTGAAGTTACGTTTGACATAGATGCCAACGGTATTGTAAATGTATCGGCAAAAGATTTAGGTACCGGAAAAGAACAGCATATTACCATTACTGCAGGCTCCAATATGTCAGATGCAGATATTGAGAAGGCGGTTAAAGAAGCAGCAGAATATGAAGCACAGGATAAGAAGCGCAAGGAAGCCATTGATGCAAGAAATGATGCGGATTCCATGGTATTCCAGACACAGAAAGCTTTAGATGAAGCAGGTGATAAGCTGGATCCGAGTGAAAAAGCATCGGTAGAAGCAGACCTGAATGCATTAAAAGAACTTGTGGAAAAGACAAATCCGGAAGATATGACAGAGGCTCAGGTAGCGGATATTAAGGCGGCACAGGAAAAATTAATGACAGGAGCCCAGACGTTATTTGCTAAAATGTATGAGCAGACGCAGGGAGCCGGCGGCGCTGGTCCGGATATGGGCGGAGCCGACATGGGCGGCAGTCAGCAGGATGCTTCATACGGTGATGATGTAGTAGACGGAGATTATAAAGAAGTTTAATTAATAGAGCGTTTTATGAACTATTAACAAGGGTGTAAGTCTGGCTGGTAAACAGTCAGACTTTGCACGTATTACATTATATTATTATAGTCAGGGGAATTATTATGGCAGATAAAAGAGATTACTATGAAGTGCTGGGCGTTGACAGAAACGCGGATGATGCAGCGATAAAGAAAGCCTACCGTGTACTCGCAAAAAAGTATCATCCTGATACCAATCCCGGAGATAAAGAGGCTGAGGCAAAATTTAAAGAAGCAAGTGAAGCCTATGCAGTTTTAAGTGATGCTGAAAAACGACAGAGATATGACCAGTTTGGTCATGCAGCTTTTGAAGGCGGAGCAGGAGGCGGAGCCAGCGGTTTTGATTTTAATTTTGACGATATGGGAGATATCTTCGGGGATATCTTCGGAGGTATGTTTGGCGGCGGAAGAAGCCGGCGGAATAATAACGGACCTCAGAGAGGTGCAAATTTAAGAACCAGTATCCGTGTTACCTTCGAAGAAGCAGCTTTTGGCTGTGAGAAAGAAATTGATATTACTCTGAAAGAAGAATGTGCCACCTGTCACGGAAGCGGTGCAAAAGCCGGAACTACACCGGAAACCTGTCCGAAGTGCGGTGGCAAGGGGCAGGTGGTTTATACACAGCAGTCCCTGTTTGGAATGGTCCGGAATGTACAGACCTGTCCGGACTGTAAAGGAAAAGGTAAGATTGTCAAAGATAAATGCCCGGATTGTTACGGCACAGGCTATAAGAGTGTCAGAAAGAAGATACAGATTACGGTTCCGGCCGGAATCGATAACGGACAGAGCATTAAGATCAGAGATAAAGGAGAACCGGGAGTAAATGGCGGTGAACGTGGAGATTTACTGGTAGAAGTTGTTATTTCCCGTCATCCGGTATTTGAGCGGCAGGATTATACCGTTTACTCAGAGTCACCGATAACCTTTGCCCAGGCAGCTTTGGGCGGTGATATCCGTATAAAGACCATTGACGGAGAAGTTCTCTTTAATATAAAGCCGGGAACCAAAACAGGTACCAAGGTCAGACTGAGAGGAAAAGGAATTCCGACCCTCAGAAATAAATCCATCCGGGGCGACCATATCGTAACACTGGTAATACAGGTACCGGAACGGTTGACCAATGAACAGAAAGAAGCACTGCGGGCATTTGATAATGCCATGGGCGGAAGTCTGAACGTTGGAAAAGAGAGCCGGAAGGAAGGAAAAGAGGAAAAGGGCGGCAAAGAAGAAGGAAAAAAGAAAAAGGGGCTGTTTGATAAAATTAAGGACTCTTTTGAGTAGATTAAAATTGCCTGGAATGTAGTATTGTATTGGCCAGCGGGACGCAGCAATTCCCGGCGAAGCCTGCCACACTGTTCCACTACAGGCAGATGGAAGTTCCAGGTGTTCTGCGGTAAATTTTCTCAGGCGGACGCTACCGGTGGATATTCGGCCTCCGTGCCTCAAATCCGCCGGTAGCGTCCGCTTTACAATCCTTACCGCAGAACACTTAGAACTTCCGTCTGTCTGTAGTGGAGCATTTTAACCGGCTGCGCCCTGAAAATCTGCGTCCGGCAAGCCAAATATATAAAATTTATTATCCCCCACAGAATTTCAACAAAACACGTTAAGATATCGACTTTATCCAGATTTTATGTTATGATATCCCAAGTGTATTAAATTTCGGATTATAGAGAGGAGCCCCCATGCAGTGGAGAAAGTTTACCCTTAACACAACAACGGAAGCAACGGATTTTGTTATTGGCATGCTGGCAGAAAACGGCATTGACAGTTTTGAGATAGAAGATCGGAAGCCTTTATCGGAAGAGGATAAGAAAGCCATGTTTGTGGATATTCTTCCGGACCCTCAGGACGATGACGGCCGGGCAAGGATTATATTTTATATGGATTCGGATGCGTCTGAGGAGGAAGTAGCGCAGATCCTTCAGGGTATCCGGGCCGGTCTGGAAGAGCTGAGGAGTTTTACCGGGGTGGGGGAAGGCAGCATTGAAGAATCCTATACGGAGGATAAAGACTGGGTCAATAACTGGAAACAGTTTTTTAAACCTTTTTCCGTGGATGATATTCTGATAAAACCCACCTGGGAGTCGGTTGATAATCTGAAAGATTATAAAATGGTGATTGAAATCGATCCGGGAACAGCATTCGGAACCGGACTGCATGAAACCACCCAGCTTTGTATCCGTCAGCTTCGCAAATATATAACGGCGGATTCCCGTCTGCTGGATATCGGATGCGGCAGCGGGATTCTGACTATTATCGGTAGAAAACTGGGCGCATTTGAGGCGCTTGGTATTGATATTGATGGGGCGGCAGTGAAGGCTTCGGTTGAAAATGCCGAAGTGAATCATGTGACGGAACATATTGCGTTTATCGGAGGAAATATTCTGGAAGATAAAGAATTGCAGGAGCAGGTCGGTTACGACTGCTATGATATTGTGGCCGCCAATATTCTTGCGGATGTGATTATTCCCTTATCCCGAATGGTGGCACCCCATATGAAAGTGGGAGGTTTATTTATTACTTCCGGGATTATTGATACCAAGGAAGCCGATGTGGTAGCTGCAATTCGTGAAAATCCAATGCTGGAATTAAAAGAGATTACCAGACAGAAGGACTGGGTAAACGTAACGGCAGTCAGAGTCCGGTAAAATGCTGAAAACGGATAGAAATGAGGAAAACCATGCATCATTTTTTTGTTAATCCTTCCCAGGTGGACGAAGCGGAAAATAAAATCGTGATCCGGGGCGGTGATGTGAATCATATTCGAAATATACTGAGAATGAAAGTGTCAGAGGATATGCTGGTCAGCGACGGACAGGGACATGATTATATGTGCCGGATAGCTTCTTTTGAAGAAGACGGTACGATTCTTGCTGACATTACGGAGGAAACCTTTGAAGGGACGGAACTTCGTTCGAAAATATATTTGTTTCAGGGACTTCCCAAAAGTGACAAAATGGAGCTGATCATCCAGAAGGCGGTGGAACTGGGCGTGTATCAGGTGATTCCTGTTTCAACCAGACGTTCGGTGGTGAAACTGGATGAGAAGAAAGCAGCGGCAAAGATAAAGCGATGGAACTTGATTGCCGAAAGCGCCGCAAAACAGTCCCGACGGGGAATTATTCCGGAAGTGACCGGTGTAATGACATTTAAACAGGCGGTAGCTTATGCGGAAGATATGGAATGGAAACTGATTCCTTATGAAAATTTTAAAGATATGAGGAGTACCGGGGATATCATGGAAAAAATCTGTGATAACAGTCAGAACGGAAGCATTGGGATTTTTATTGGTCCGGAAGGCGGCTTTGATGAAGCTGAAGTAGATTATGCAGGAGAACACGGAATCCATCCGGTTTCTCTGGGAAGACGGATACTGAGGACAGAGACGGCGGGATTAATGCTGTTATCCGTTATCATGTACCATCTTGAGAACTGACGGAAGAAAGAAACAGTATAGATTGAGGTAATAAATGGAAGCTTATTTAGATAATTCTGCAACAACAAAAGTATTTGAAAACGTAAAAAATATCATGGTGGAAACCATGACAAAGGATTATGGAAATCCTTCTTCCATGCATATGCGGGGCGTGGAGGCGGAACGGTATATCAGACAATCGGCAAAAACAATTGCAGATATTCTGAAAGTGGAAGAAAAAGAGATTATCTTTACATCCGGAGGAACGGAATCCAATAATCTTGCCGTTCTGGGAGCCGCAATGGCAAACCGGCGGTCAGGGATGCATATTATCACCACTGCCGTAGAGCATGCTTCGGTACATAGTCCCATGGAATTTCTGGAAGAGCAGGGATTCCGGGTAACCTGTCTGGGAGTGGATGCGTTGGGAGTTATTTCATTGGAAGAGCTGGAACATGCCATTTGTGAGGATACCATACTGATATCCGTAATGTATGTAAATAACGAAATCGGTTCGGTTATGCCGATTGACGGTATTGCAGACATCATCCGGCGGAAAAAGCCGGATATTCTGTTTCATGTAGATGCCATTCAGGCATTTGGAAAATTTGAAATTTATCCGAAAAGACAGCATATCGATTTACTGTCGGTCAGCGGTCATAAGATACATGGTCCCAAGGGAATCGGATTTTTGTATATCCGGGATAAATGTAAGATAAAGCCGGTTCTGTTTGGCGGCGGTCAGCAGAAAGGTCTTCGTTCCGGTACGGAAAATGTTCCGGGAATAGCCGGTCTGGGTGTGGCTGCAAAGGAAATTTATGAAAATCTGCCGGAAAAAAGAGTCAGACTGCAGGAATTAAAGAATTATCTGATTGGAGAGCTGCAGCAGATTGAAAATGTTAAAGTAAATACCCAAATGGGAAATGAGACGGCGCCTCATATTGTGAATGCCAGTTTTGTGGGTGTCCGAAGTGAAGTGTTATTACATTCCCTGGAGGAACGGAATGTATTTGTTTCTGCGGGGTCTGCCTGCTCCACCAATAAACAGACCGTAAGCGCCACACTGAAAGGAATTGGATTAAGTAATGAGGAAACAGAGTCTGCCATCCGTTTTAGTTTCAGTATATTTACGACCAGGGAAGAAATCGACTATGCGCTGGATATGATTCGGGAACTGCTTCCGAAACTCAGACTCTATACAAGAAAAAAATAGTGCTGCGGTTACCCTGCGGATGTAATTGGAAATGGAGGATTTTAGATGTTTAAAGCATTTTTATTGAAATATGCGGAGATTGGAGTTAAGGGGAAAAACAGATATCTTTTTGAGAATGCCCTGGTCCGGCAGATAGAATCTGCATTGTCAAAGGTGGAGGGAACCTTTGCGGTTTCAAAGGTATCCGGCAGAATCTATGTGACGGCAGATAGTGATTTTGATTATGATGAAGTCATAGATGCGTTGACAAAAGTATTTGGTCTGGTGGGAATCTGTCCGCTGTTGCAGATCGAAGACAACGGATTTGATGATCTGGCGGAGCAGGTTATTGAATATCTGGATAAAATGTATCCGGATAAGCATCTGACTTTTAAGGTAAATGCCAGAAGAGCAAGGAAGAATTATCCGCTGACTTCCACAGAGATCAACATGGAACTGGGCAGCAGGATTTTAGATGCTTATCCGGAGATGAGCGTAGACGTTCACAAACCGGATAAATTAATCAGTATTGAAATACGGGAAAAGATTAATATTTACTCGGAAACCATAAAGGGAGCCGGAGGAATGCCCATTGGTACGGCGGGGAAGGCCATGCTGCTGCTGTCCGGAGGCATTGACAGTCCGGTTGCCGGATATATGGTCTCTAAACGCGGAGTAACGCTTGAAGCTACTTACTTTCATGCGCCGCCATACACTAGTGAGCGTGCAAAGCAGAAAGTAGTGGATTTGGCAAAAAAAGTAGCAAAATATTCCGGTCCCATTAAATTAAATGTAGTGAATTTTACGGATGCACAATTGTTTATCTATGACAAATGCCCCCATGATGAACTGACGATCATCATGCGCAGATATATGATGCGGATTGCCCAGCATTTTGCAGAGGAGTCCGGATGTCTGGGGCTGATAACAGGAGAGAGCATCGGACAGGTGGCCAGTCAGACCATGCAGAGTTTAAATGCTACCAATGAAGTATGCACCATGCCGGTTTACCGGCCGGTCATAGCCTTTGACAAACAGGATATTGTGGATATTGCCGTTCAGATAGATACCTATGAAACATCGATTCTGCCTTTTGAAGACTGTTGTACCATTTTTGTTGCGAAACATCCGGTTACAAAGCCGAATCTGAAGTATATCAAAAATTCGGAAGAAAAGCTGGGGGAAGAGATGGAGGAACTGGTACGGAAAGCCGTTGAAACGGTGGAAGTAATCTGGTGTGAGTAGAAAACGAAATGATTGTTCTGATTACAGGGGCTTCTCATACAGGTAAAACTCTGCTGGCACAGAAGCTTCTTGAAAAATACCAATATCCATATTTGTCTGTTGATCATTTAAAAATGGGATTGATACGAAGCAAAAATACGGACCTGACACCTGAAGATGATAATGAACTGGTGGATTATTTATGGCCGGTTGTTCGGGAAATGATAAAGACTGTTATTGAGAATAAGCAAAATCTCATCGTAGAGGGATGCTATATTCCGTTTGACTGGAAAGAGGATTTTACTGACTGGTATCTGAATGAAATTCGTTATTACTGTCTTGTGATGAGCAAAGAATACATTGAACGGCACTTTTTGGATATAAAAAAATATGCTGGTGAAATTGAGCGGCGTTTGGATGACAGATGGTGTACCATGAAATCTGTACTTACAGATAATGCATATTATCTTGAGATGTGTCAGAAATACGGTAGTAATTATATATTGATTGATGACTGCTATGAAGTGGAAATTGACTTATCCGAAACAGAAGAAAAAGAAGAAAAATAAAATGCTGTGGTGTGTATGAAATCGCACCACAGCAGTTATGTACATCCGTATTTGATTACCAATGGTATTATCAACCGGTAATCAGAATCATAAACCATGAAATATGGCTTATGCTACAATGTAAGGCTTTAATGTTTCCAGAATAGAATCGATGTTATCTTCTGCATGGATATTTAAGTCAATGTCCTTTGAAAGGTCTAAGCTGAAAATACCCATAATTGACTTTGCATCGATAACATATCTTCCTGAAACTAAATCAAAATCAGAATCAAATTTTGTGATATCATTTACAAATGCCTTAACCTTGTCAATTGAATTTAAACAAATCTTCACTGTTTTCATAAAAATACCTCCTGATTATAAGTCAATGCTTATGTTATAATAGTGGCAAAACTCAAACCCACTAACAACTATATACTACATTTTATGAGAGCAAAAGTCAACTACAATTTATTTATAAGAAAAATAAAGTCGGAAATGAGGAATTAATTTTGAGGAAAAAAGTCGCATTGCATAATTTGGGATGTAAAGTTAATGCATATGAAACAGAGGCAATGGCAGAACTGCTGAAGAACCGGGGGTATGAAATCGTACCGTTTGGGGCGGAGGCTGATATTTATATTATCAATACCTGTACGGTTACAAATATTGCGGACCGGAAATCCAGACAGATGCTGCATAAGGCAAAGAAACTGAATCCGGATGCGGTTATCGTGGCAGCAGGCTGTTATGTTCAGGCAGCAGAACAGGAACTGAAACAGGATGATTCCGTGGATATTATCGTGGGAAACAACAGAAAAAAAGAGATTGCAGATATTATAGAGGAATACCAGAGAAATCTGGAGGAAGAAAGAAATGCCCCGAAAAAGAAGGGAATCCATGTGGAAGAAAACAGGATTCTCAAGGATTACGAAGATCTGACGATTGACAGTATGGAGGAGCATACAAGGGCTTATATGAAAATTCAGGACGGTTGCAATCAGTTCTGCACATACTGTATCATACCTTATGCCAGGGGCAGGGTCCGGAGCAGGAAACTGCCGGACATAATTAAGGAAGTGGAACGGCTGACGGCTTCCGGCTATCAGGAAGTGGTACTGACGGGGATTCATTTAAGTTCTTATGGTGTAGATTTTAAAGATGAGAGGATATCACTGATTCATGTGATCCGGGAAATCGCCAAAAATCCGGGTATCAGGAGAATCCGCCTGGGTTCTCTGGAAGCGGGAATCATAACCGATGAATTTATGCGGGAAATTGTTAAAATTCCGTCGTTTTGCCCGCAGTTTCATCTGTCACTGCAGAGCGGCTGCGATAAAACACTGGAGAGGATGAATAGAAAGTATACATCCGGTGAATACTTTAACCGATGCGAATGTATACGCAGGTATTATCCGAATGCTGCCATTACCACCGATGTAATCGCAGGATTTCCGGGAGAAACGGAAGAAGAATTTTCGGAGACAAAAAAGTTTTTAGAACGGGTAAAGTTTTCAAAAATTCATGTATTTAAGTATTCCAGGCGGGAAGGCACCAAAGCCGCCGGCATGGAAAATCAGATTACTGATTCGGTAAAAGCCGCCCGAAGTGATGAACTGATGGCGCTGGAAGAAAATATGCGGGTGGAATATCTGGAAAGGCTCACGGGTACGGAACAGGAAGTTTTGTTTGAGGAATCCGTAAAAATCGGGGAGCAGGAATATTTTATCGGCCATACAAAAGAATATGTGAAAACTGCAGTTTTGACGGAGCAGGATTTAACAAATAAGATTTTAACGGTAAAAATAAAGAATTTATTAAATACAGAAATAGTACTTGCCGAATTTTAGTTTTTATATTAGAATAGATAAAGATATTTAGTGGACGTGGCAATTTGGAGGATAAAATGAACAATAACAACCTGAGCAATACACAATATTTTAAAGCACCTTCTGAAACGGCCCTTGAAGTTGATCAGATTCTGGAACGTGTTTACAGAGCACTTGTGGAAAAAGGATATAATCCGGTGAATCAGATTGTGGGATATATTATGTCCGGAGACCCGACTTACATAACCAGTCATAATAATGCCAGAAGTCTTATAATGAAAGTAGAACGTGATGAACTGATTGAAGAAGCACTGACTTATTATATTAATAATAAGCTGAAGTAGTTATGAGAGTGATGGGACTGGATTTCGGCTCTAAGACAGTTGGGGTAGCGGTATCGGATTCGCTGCATATCACTGCTCAGGGGCTGGAGATCATAAGAAGAGAGCAGGAGAACAAGTTGCGCCGTACCCTTGCCAGAATTGAAGAACTGGTTCGGGAGTATGAAGTAGAAGAGATTGTGCTTGGATATCCGAAGAATATGAATAATACCGTAGGAGAACGTGGAGAAAAAACCGAAGAATTTAAGCAGATGGTAGAACGTCGAACCGGTCTGCCGGTTGTTCTATGGGATGAAAGGCTTACTACGGTAGCTGCTGACCGGGCGATGATTGAGGCCGGCATACGAAGAGAAAACCGGAAAAAATACGTGGACCGGATTGCTGCAACATTTATTCTGCAGGGATATCTGGATGTATGTAAAAACAGAGAGCACAGGAAAGAATAGAATTGCAGAAGCAGACGGACAATATTTAAAACAGAATAAGAAAAGAGGATCGGATTTGGAGGACAAGATTAAATTTCTGGATGTGGAAACAGGAGAAGAGATAGATTTTTATATTATTGAAGAAACAAGAATTAATAATATCAATTATCTGCTGGTAGCAGAAGACAATGATGACACCGAAGAAGCAGCCGCCTATATATTAAAGGACCTGTCTTCGGCGGAAGAGACGGAAGCCAGATATGAGATGGTGGAAAATGACGATGAAATAGAGTACGTGTCAAAAATATTTGGTGAATTACTTGATGATGTAGAATTGGAACACTAAACAGGGAACCGGTATTCAAAGGTTCCTTATACTTTTGTGTGCGAAAAGATATAAAATGTGAAAATATAACAGAATATGTATAAATGGAGGCAGAATTTTGAAAACAGAAGTAAATAAAGAAAAAGTAAAGATAATACCACTCGGAGGTTTGGAGCAGATCGGAATGAATATCACGGCATTTGAGTATGAAGATACCATTGTGGTGGTAGACTGTGGTCTGGCGTTTCCGGATGATGAAATGCTTGGAATCGATCTGGTGATTCCTGATGTTACTTATTTAAAGGATAATATTGAAAAAGTAAAAGGGTTTGTGATCACTCACGGACATGAAGATCATATCGGAGCTCTGCCGTATATACTGACGGAATTAAATGTTCCGGTATATGCAACAAAATTAACTCTTGGAATCATAGAGGGCAAGTTAAAAGAGCATAACCTTACAAAATCCGTAAAGAGAAAAATTGTAAAATACGGACAGTCTATTAATCTTGGATGCTTCCGGATTGAATTTATCCGGACAAACCATAGTATTGCGGATGCGGCGGCGCTTGCCATATTTACTCCGGCCGGAATCATTGTTCATACCGGAGATTTTAAGATTGATTATACACCGGTATTCGGGGATGCCATTGATCTGACCAGATTCGGAGAACTGGGAAAAAAGGGCGTGCTGGCGCTGATGTGTGACAGTACCAATGTAATGCGGCCGGGATTTACCATGTCGGAAAAAACAGTGGGCAAAACTTTTGACCATATATTTGCGGAAAATGCAACCCACCGGATTATTATTGCAACCTTTGCATCCAATGTGGACCGTGTACAGCAGATTATAAATTCCGCTTATAAATACGGCAGAAAAGTTATTATTGAAGGACGAAGCATGGTAAATGTCATCACCACTGCGGATGAACTGGGTTATATCAACATTCCGGAAAATACGCTGATCGATATAGAAACCATGAAAAATTATCCGGATGAACAGATTGTGCTTATAACTACCGGAAGTCAGGGAGAATCCATGGCGGCTTTATCCAGGATGGCGGCATCCATTCACCGGAAGGTGACGATAAATCCCGGGGATACGGTTATCTTAAGTTCTACTCCGATACCGGGAAATGAAAAAGCAGTATCCAGGGTTATCAATGAACTGACCAGAAAGGGAGCCAATGTTATTTTTCAGGATACCCATGTATCGGGACATGCTTGTCAGGAAGAAATCAAGCTGATTTATTCCCTTGTAAAACCGCAGTATTCCATTCCGGTACATGGAGAATACAGGCATCTTATAGCACAGGGAGAACTAGCGCAGACCGTAGGCGTGGAAAAGGATAACGTCATCATATTATCTTCCGGTGATGTTCTGGAAATCGGGCAGGAGGGAGCAAAGATTGTAGACCGGGTTCAGGCAGGAGGTATTCTTGTAGACGGACTGGGTGTCGGTGATGTGGGAAATATTGTATTAAGAGACAGACAGAATCTGGCAGAGAACGGTATTATAATCGTTGTCATGACACTGGAGAAATACAGCAATCAATTGCTGGCAGGTCCGGATATTGTGACCAGAGGTTTTGTGTATGTCCGGGAGTCCGAGAATCTTATTGATGAGGCAAAGCATGTGGTCAGTGAAGCGGTTTATGACTGCCTGAACGGAAATGTTAATGACTGGGGAAAGATTAAGATGGTGGTAAAAGACAGCCTCAGTGATTATCTGTGGAAGAAGATGAAGAGAAATCCGATGATACTGCCGATTATTATGGAAGTCGGTTAAGTCGGAACCGGACAGAGGAATCTTGGAAAGTGTATGGTGGTTTTATGGCAAATATGGCAGATATAGAAAACAAGGCCAGGGAACTGGCAGAACTGATTATTAACGGAGAAGTATATAAGCGGTATCTGGCAGCGAAAGAAGTAATGATTCAGCAGCCGGAACTGAAAAACCGGGCAGATGAATTCCGGAAGAGAAATTTTGAAATGCACGGCATGGAGTGCGGAAATCCTTCGGAAGCAAGAACGAACCTTATGCGTGAATTTTCTGATGTCCTTAAGAATTCCGTTGTAAAAGAATATCTGGATTCGGAAATCGTTTTGTGCAGAATGCTGCAGCAGGTGAATAAAATTGTAAATAAAGATATAGATGTGGATATCAGTTTTATGTAGAACTCAAATTCGCCGATAGTGTGATAAAACAGGAAGGTGTGAGCGATATGAACCTTAGAAAAACTTCGGAAAAGACACTGGGGATAACTATTAAGACAGCGGTCTGGCTGGTGCTGATCACGATATTATGCGTTCTGGGTGTGAAAGGATTTCAGTTTGGGGAGAAGGTGTTTTCTGAGAAGGGAATGGCGGAAGCACCCGGAGAGGAACGGGTGATCACTATTGAGGAAGGTGACAGTAACATGGATGTTGCCGTCAAGGCGGTGGAAGCCGGTCTGGCAGAGGATAAATGGGTGTTTTATGTACAGTCATTGCTGTATGAAGCAGAATTTAAACCGTATCAGTATACGGTAAACAATTCACTGCCGGCGGAGTCTGTTATTGAAATCCTTTCGGAAGAGCCGACAACGGCAGAAGGGGAGAACTAGAAAATGATTGTCAATGAGCGAATCGTGTCATATCTTCATTCTCTGGAACAGGGGAATGGAGAGTTCTGTGATGAAATCGAAGCATATGCACATAAAACTGATGTGCCGATTATCCGTAAGGAGATGGAGAGCTTTTTAAGGGTGATGATTCGGATGAAATCCCCGGAGAAAATATTGGAGCTTGGAACCGCCATCGGATATTCGGCAATTTTAATGGCAAAATGTATGCCGGATAACTGTACGATCACTACCATAGAGAATTACGAAAAACGGATACCCATAGCCGGAGCGAATATAGAAAAGTCAGGATTCGGGGACAGGATTCATTTGATGGAAGGAGATGCTCTGGAGGTATTAAAACAATTGAACGAACCTTTTGACTTTGTATTTATGGATGCTGCAAAAGCACAATATCTGAACTATCTGGAGGAACTTTTAAGACTGATGCCCAGAGGTGGTGTTCTGATTGCGGATAATGTCCTTCAGGACGGAGAACTGATTGAATCCAGATATGTGATAGACCGCAGAAACCGGACCATACATTCCAGAATGCGTGAGTATTTATACAGGGTGAAACATATGAAAGAACTGGAAACAAGCATTATACCCATTGGTGACGGAGTGGCTCTGAGTATAAAGAAGTGATAGGATTTCTGCATATAATATGAAAGGACGGGTTTTTAAATGAGCAATTTTGAAAAAGATAATAAGAAACGAAGACATCCTGAACTTTTGATTCCGGCCGGCAGTCTGGAAGTATTAAAGATTGCGGTGATTTATGGGGCGGATGCCGTCTATATTGGTGGAGAAGCCTTCGGACTCCGGGCAAAAGCAAAGAATTTTTCGCTGGAAGAGATGGCGGAAGGAGTGGAATTTGCCCATGAACACAATGTAAAGGTATATGTGACAGCCAATATACTGGCCCATAACAGGGATTTGCCGGGAGCAAGGGAATACTTTGAAGAATTAAAACAAGTAAAACCGGATGCACTGATTATTTCAGACCCGGCAATTTTTACCATCGCAAAAGAAATATTGCCTGATATGGAAATTCATATCAGTACCCAGGCCAACAATACGAATTACGGTACGTTTAATTTCTGGCACGGGCTGGGAGCAAAACGGGTGGTTACGGCAAGAGAATTGTCTTTGGAAGAGATTAAGGAAATCCGGAAGCATATTCCGGAGGATTTGGAGATTGAAACCTTTATTCATGGGGCAATGTGTATTTCATATTCCGGAAGATGCCTGCTCAGCAGTTTCATGGCGGGCCGGGATGCCAATCAGGGGGCATGCACTCATCCGTGCAGGTGGAAATATTCCGTGGTGGAAGAATCCAGACCGGGAGAATATATGCCGGTTTATGAAAACGAGCGGGGAACTTATATCTTTAACTCAAAAGATTTATGTATGATAGAACATATACCGGAACTTGTGAATTCCGGCATAGACAGTCTGAAGATTGAAGGCAGAATGAAAACCGCTTTATATGTGGCAACGGTTGCAAGGACTTACCGAATGGCTATTGACGATTATAAAAAGGATACAGAATATTATAAATCCAGAATTCCGTATTATAAGGAAGAGATATCCAAATGTACTTACAGACAGTATACCACCGGATTTTTCTTTGGAAAACCGGATGAAAATACCCAGATTTATGATAGCAATACTTATATGAAAGAGTATACGTATCTGGGTACGGTGGGTGAACTGTATGCCGGAGAGAATGAAGCGTTGATGGGCGGCTGTTATCATATGGAACAGAGAAACAAATTTTCTGTGGGTGAAACCGTGGAAATTATGAAACGGAACGGTGAAAATCAGAAAGTGACCGTCCGGGCGATTTATAATGATGCGGGAGAGCGTATGGAAAGTGCACCTCATCCGAAACAGAGCCTGTATATTAATGTAGGGACAGAACTTAATAAATATGATATTATTCGGAGGGCAGAGGAAAATAAGTAGTGGAAATGCACTTTAATGAAGCATTCGTCATAAGATATATTAAAATGCTTTGAGGTGCTTTCTTTGAAAACATTTATGGAACCGTTGGATCGTGACGAGGAAAGCTATTATTTGAGACGCTTTAAAGATGGCGACCAAGGAGCAAAAGATGTGTTAGTGGAAAGAAACCTAAGGCTTGTGGCGCATATTGTTAAAAAGTATGCCACACCTGAAAGGGATATGGAGGACCTGATATCCATCGGAACCATAGGTCTTATTAAGGCGGTGATCAGTTTTGATGAATCCAAAGGGAAACTGTCAACATATGCAGCAAAATGTATAGATAATGAGCTGTTAATGATGCTTCGGGCGGAGAAGAAAAAATCCAGGGAAGTATCCCTGTATGAACCCATAGGAACCGATCGGGACGGAAACGAAATCAGTCTGTATGATGTGATTGTCAGTGACGAAAAAACCATTGAAAATCAATGTGAACTGGCAGGAGATATTGCCAGGGTTCTGGAACTGGTAAATCACGAACTGACAGAGCGGGAACGGGAAATTATCTGTAAACGTTACGGATTGTTCGGGGAAAAGGAAATTACCCAGAGGGAAGTGGCAAATCAGATGGGAATTTCCAGAAGTTATGTCAGCAGAATCGAGAAAAAAGCACTTTCCAAGCTTTATGAAAAATGGTAGGAATTATGTTGACAAAATACGTTCAGGTGCTTAGAATTGATGTTTGAAAACAGAGCACGAAGGAGTTTAAAAAATGGAAACATATGATATTTTTAAAGATTTGGCTATCATAATAATCGCAGCAAAAGTTTTTGGCCTGCTGGCCCGGAAAATCAATACGCCTATGGTTGCCGGGGAAATTGTTGCCGGTCTTATCATCGGCCCCAGTGTACTGGGACTGGTGAATCAGACGGATTTTATTTCCCAAATGGCAGAAATAGGCGTGATACTGCTTATGTTTGAAGCCGGTCTGGGAACAAATCTGAGAGACCTGGTAAAAACGGGGCCGAAGGCGGTATTAATTGCCTGTGCAGGTGTTTTTATCCCGTTGCTGGGAGGATTTCTGGTATACAGTGGTTATTACGGATTTCATGCCGTGGGAACCGATGGATTTTATGAGGCGTTGTTTATCGGTGTCATTATGACTGCCACTTCAGTCAGTATCACCGTGGAAACCCTGAGGGAACTGGGAAAACTAAAGGGGATTGTGGGGACAACCATTCTGAGTGCGGCGATTGTGGATGATATTATAGGAATTATTGTACTTACGTTTGTGATCGGGTTTAAAAATTCCAGTGTCAAACCGTATGAAGTTGTGGCAAATACAGGGTTATTCTTTTTGTTCAGCGGAATCGTAGGTGTTCTTTTTTACTTTGTATTCCGTTATCTGGATAAGAGAAATCCCCACAGCAGAAGAATTCCCATATTCGGACTGGCGCTTTGTTTTTTGCTGGCATATATTGCGGAAAAATATTTTGGAATTGCCGATATAACCGGTGCTTTTGTGGCAGGAATTATTTTGTGCAGTATTAAAGATTCGGAATATATTGCGGAAAAAATGGATGTCAGTTCTTATATGTTTTTCGGACCGATATTCTTTGCCAGTATCGGTTTAAAAACGGACATCGACGGGATTTCCAATACGCTTCTGGTATTTACGATCATTTTTATTGTTATGGCGTTGATTTCAAAAATCATCGGCTGCGGTCTGATGTCAAAACTTTGTGGTTTTAAAAATAAAGAGGCGCTTATTATTGGTGTGGGTATGATGACCAGAGGCGAAGTGGCGTTGATCGTTTCACAAAAAGGACTGGCCGTGGGAATGATCCAATCTGTTTTTTTTACATCAGTCATCATATTGATAATCACATCTTCACTGATCACGCCGATTGCCATGAAGCTGTTATATAAAAATTATGCAGAACAACCGGAGAGTAAAAACCTGTAATGGATCATAAATTTAACGAATCTGAAAAAGAACAATTAAATAAGCGCATGCAGGAACTGGAACAGCGGGAGCGGAGAGTGAAACTCCGGGAAGATGAACTGGAGAGACGCTCCCGTTTATTTGATATGCAGTGGAAAATACTGGAACATGAACTTTTACAGCTTGCAGGAGAGAAAGAACGGTTTAACAAAGAAAAAGCATTTTATGATGAAGTAAAAAAATATAATAAAATCAGCGATTCTGGTTCGGATACCCGGATGGCGGCAAAAATGTTCTTTCTCGGGGTTCGTGATGAACTGTCATTGAAAAAAAGATACCGGGATTTACTGAAACTGTTTCATCCGGACAGTATGAACGGAGATGTTCATGCCATGCAGGCAATTAATAAAGAGTACGAAGAGATAAAAAGAGCTTATGATATATAGACATGCCTATAGTTATAGGCTTCTTTATGCATTTTGACGAATTTTGCAGTGGTTAGATATGGATTTTACTAAAAAATGCTTTATTTTATAGATTTTTTATGGTAAACTAATATACAGAATAATTTTATAGAACAGAGGGATAGGTTATGGCCAGATATAATAAGATAAGATTGGGAGATTGTCTGATGCAGAAAGGCATGATCACAGAAGAGCAATTGCAGCAGGCACTGACTACCCAAAAGGAAAATGGAACGAAACTTGGTGAGACGATTGTTGATTTAGGCTTTATTTCGGAAAGCGAAATGATTGATATTCTGACGGAACAGCTTGGAATCGAATATGTGGATTTGAGAAAGATGAAGATTCCGGAAGATATAGGCAAAATGTTAAATGAAAGCTTTTTGCGGAAAAATTGTCTGATTCCTATTGGATATGACCAATTGCTCCCAAATGTATTAAGAGTTGCCATGGCGGATCCGATGGATATTATTGCGATTGATGATATTTCTATTATTACCAATCTCCAGATTGACCCGGTGTTAAGTACAAAGGCGCAGATTAACGGAGCCATTGACAAGGTGTATGGTGCCACACAGGCCATGCAGGCGGCAGAGCAGTATAGGAAGGAACGGGAGAAGGACAGGGAAAAAGCAGGACTTGCAGAGGAGGAAGGCTCTGGCAGAAATGATGAGGTCGATAATTCTCCGATTGTCCAGCTTGTGCGAAGCATTTTGGAACAGGCAGTGCGGCGCAGGGCCAGTGATATTCATATAGAAGCATTGGAATATGAAGTCCGGGTACGTTTCCGGATTGACGGCACGCTGGTACATATTATGAATTATGATATTGATTTGCTGGCTGCAATTGTAGCCCGAATCAAGATCATAGGCGGCATGGATATTTCCGAGAAAAGAAAACCTCAGGACGGACGTATTGCCATCACCGTTGACCGGAGGGATTATGATATCCGTGTATCCATACTGCCGACGATTAACGGGGAAAAAGTCGTTATGCGTATGACTTCCAAGGAAGGTCTTACGAAAGATAAAGAAAATCTTGGATTTTCACCGGAAGAGCTGGATAAGTTTGACCGGATACTGAAAAATCCTCATGGTATTATTCTTGTAACCGGACCTACAGGTTCCGGTAAATCTACTACCCTGTATACTGCATTAAGCGAACTGAATACCATGGATGTAAATATTATCACTGTTGAGGACCCGGTTGAGGCGAATATGGAAGGCATTAATCAGGTGCATGTAAATGCCAAGGCAGGACTTACATTTGCCAGCGCCCTTCGTTCCATTCTGCGTCAGGACCCGGATATCATTATGATTGGTGAGATTCGAGACGGTGAAACAGCGGATATTGCGGTTAAAGCGGCTATCACCGGACATTTGGTTGTAAGTACGCTGCATACCAACGGTACAGCCAGTACCGTTACCCGTTTGATCGATATGGGACTGGAGCCGTATCTGATCGGAGATGCGCTGGTTGGTGTTATTGCCCAGCGTCTGGTTCGAAGACTCTGTCCGGAATGTAAACGTCTGGTATATGCTTCCGATGAAGAGAAGCGGTTGCTGGAGGTTACGTCTCCGGAGGATTTGCCGATTTATGAGCCTGTAGGCTGTGATGCCTGCGGTGGTACCGGTTATATGGGCCGAATCGGTGTCTATGAGATTATGCCGGTAACCCTGGAGCTGCGGGGGAAGATTTCTATGGGAGCCAGAGCCAATGAACTGAAAGAACAGGCGATTTCGGAAGGAATGTGTACGCTTGCAAGGGGAGCGGCAAAGCTTTGTGTTCAGGGTATTACTTCTTATAAGGAAGCTTTAAAAATTGCGTATGAATCAGAATAACAAAGAATATAATGTATAGGGACATGTGTGGATGTGTCGGAAACGGAGGAAATGTTAAAATGATCACAATAGAAGAATTACTTACAATAGCAGCGGAGAATAATGCATCCGATGTACATATAACAGTAGGTGTACCACCAAAGATGAGAGTAAACGGAGCGTTGCTGGATATGGATTTTCCAAAACTCATGCCCCAGGATGCAGAGCCGATTATTATGAGTATTCTTGATAAACGCCATAAGGAAATATTTGATGAAAAAGGAGAGGTGGATTTTTCCATTTCCATTCCGATGGTGGGAAGATATCGTGTGAACATTTTCAAACAGCGCGGTTCGGTCGCGGCTGCACTTCGTGTGGTTGGAACCAAAATACCGAATCCGGACAGCTTAGGTGTTCCGAAGGCGGTTCAGGAACTGCACAGGAGAAAAAGAGGTCTGGTGTTGGTAACCGGGCCGACGGGTTCCGGTAAGTCCACAACCCTGGCTTCCATGATAGATTTGGTAAATCAGAATACAACATCCCATGTTATCACATTGGAAGACCCGATTGAGTATATGCATTCCCATAAAATGGCTATGGTAAATCAGAGGGAAGTGGGAATTGATACATTGTCTTATAACAATGCCCTGAGAGCTGCCCTTCGTGAGGACCCGGATGTTATTCTGGTAGGTGAGATGCGTGACTTTGAGACGATTTCCATTGCCGTTACGGCAGCAGAAACCGGACATCTGGTATTTTCGACATTACATACGATTGGAGCGGCAGCAACCATTGATCGTATTATTGATGTATTCCCGACTCATCAGCAGCAGCAGATTCGTGTACAGTTGTCCATGGTACTGGAAGCTGTTATCTCGCAGCAGCTGGTTCCGACTGCTGATAAGAAGCGAAGAGTGGCGGCGTTTGAAGTAATGATTACCAATCCGGCGATTAAGAATCTGATTCGTGAAGGTAAAACCTACCAGATTCAATCTATGATTCAGACGAACCGGAAACTGGGTATGCAGACCATGGATGATGCGTTGTACGATTTGTACAGGCGTGGCGAGATTTCCGGGGAGCAGTGCAGCATCTTTGCACAGGATGTGGTAAGTATGGATAAACGTCTGCGGGGAATTATTTAATCGTTTTTAATTGTATAGCAATTGTTAATTTGTTAACGAAAAATGGATAAATTGAAAAGGATTGAGAAAATATTAATAATCTGTTAACAAAGTGAAAATAAGTGGTAAATAATCTAATAGTATGATATAATTACCATAGTTTAAATGAATTTGTGATTTTATTTGTGAAAAAGATACAAAGAATAATGGGAATAATTTTTGAGTTATTAAAATTCCGCAGAGAGGAGTGCGAAAATGCCAAGTTATAAATATACCGCCTATACAAAGGAAGGTAAAGAAAAGAAAGACTCGATTGAGGCTGATGATAAAGATGCAGCAGTAAAGCTTATTAAAGCAGAAGGCAATACGCCGATTAAGATTGAAGAAGAAGGTCTGATGGATAAGGATTTGAATTTTTCCTTTGGCGGAAAAAAGGCTTCTTCAAGAGATTTGAGTATATTCTGCAGGCAGTTTGTCAGTATATCAAAAGCTGGTGTATCAATTGTGGATGCTTTGGAAATGCTGGCGGACCAGACGGAGAATAAAGAATTACAAAAGGCGATTTATGATACGATGACCTCGGTTCAGAAAGGGGAGACGCTGGCAATCAGCATGAAGAAACAGGGAAAAATATTCCCACCATTGCTGATTAACATGGTAGAAGCAGGCGAGGCTTCCGGTAATCTGGATGTGGCGTTTGACCGAATGGCAACCCAGTTTGAAAAAGATACCCGGTTGAAATCCATGGTAAAGAAAGCCATGATCTATCCGGCGGCATTGTCAGTAGTAATTGTAGGTGTTATCATTATTATGATGGCATTTGTTGTTCCAACTTTTTCGGATATGTATGCTGATATGGGACAAAAATTACCGACGATTACATTGGCGGTAGTAGGTATGAGTAATTTTGTTGTTAATAAATGGTATGTACTGATAGCGGTAGCTGCAGTTTTGATTATCGGATTTAAAGTGTTTAAATCTACAGAACAGGGTACATATATCTTGGCTGATTTGGCGATTAAAGCTCCGATTTTTGGAAAAATGACAGTTAAATCAGCAGCGGCAACTTTTGCAAGAACGTTGTCTACACTGACTGCGGCAGGTATATCAATGATTGAAGCACTTGAAATTACCGGAAAAACAATGAAAAACGTCAGATTTAGGGATGAACTGTTTAATGCGAAAGATAAAGTTGCACAGGGAAGACCGTTATCAGAACCGCTAAAGGCTGGCGGTCTGTTCCCAAATATGATTGTACATATGATTGGTATCGGCGAAGAAACAGGTAATCTGGAGGATATGCTGCTGACAGCAGCCGGCTATTATGAAGAGGAAGTAGAAGTGACTACGGAATCTATTTCAACGGTAGTGGAACCAATGATCATCTGTGTTATGGCCGGAATCGTTGGTGTGATCATTATGGCAGTATTAATACCGATGTTTGGTATGTACTCTCTTGCAGGCGGCGGCGAACTTTAGTTTGCAGTAAGATATGATGGTTTATACATATGATTAGCAGAACAGGGAGAAAAAAATGAGAAAGAATGAAGGCTTTTCTTTGATTGAATTAATAATCGTAATAGCCATAATGGCAGTGTTGGTAGCAGTGATAGCACCCAATCTTGCTTCTTATCTTGGGGCATCAAAAAAGCGTTCGGATGAAACAAATGCTGTTGAAATAGGAAATGTCATTACATATATTGTTCAGGGCGCTTTGGTGGATGACGAAGAGAGCAATGTGGCGCAGAATATCATTAAAAACTATAATAAAAGAATTCTTCGCGTTGACAAAATGATAGCGGATGTTGATTCTACAGGAGCTTTTAAGCAGAAAGTGGAAAAACAGCTCAGTAAAAATGAGTTTAAGTGTAAACGTCAGGATTATAATTATTATATTCAGGTTATCATTCAGTCGGGAGAAGTGTATGAAGTGATTTGCAGATCCATTCATTCGACTGCAGATGAGCTGGCAGAATGGCCGTAGTCTGAAACAGATATAAACCGGTAAGAATACATACCTATTTCTTACTGTTTTATATAAAACAAAAATAATTTAAAGGAGATGTGGAAACATGAAAAAAATGAATAACAAAGGTTTCTCGTTAATCGAACTTATTATCGTTATTGCTATTATGGCAGTCTTAGTAGCAGTAATTGCACCGAACTTAACAAGCTATCTTGGAAATTCCAAGAAGAAGACAGATAATTCAAATGCTGATACGCTTGAAAGTATAATCAATGCACAGTTACAGAATTATTGTTCAGATGACAGTATTACTGCAGCAGCAAGCACTGATGCTGATATGTTAAAATATGATACTGTTCAGAATCTTATTGCTAAAGCAGCAAAACCTGCTACAGGTTATGACAGTCAGTTTGAACAGAATGTTAAAGACAACATTCCAACTAAGTATATGAAATCGGACGGAACACTGAATACAAAGCAGGATGGTTTTCAATTTTATTTAAAGATTACTGGTACCAAAGACAGTGGATTTTCTGCTGAAGTTAAATGTGCAAAAACAAACCCATGGTCTCAGCAGCCTACACAATAAATTAAAAAAGGATTAGAGAATGAGAGCAGAGTTATTTTACATTATCATCACAACTATATATGGTATTATTATAGGAAGTTTTCTGAATGTCTGTATCTACAGAATTCCTGAGAAAGAGAGTATAATTGTAACCCGCTCTCATTGTATGTCCTGCGGAGAACATCTCAAGTGGTACGATTTGGTACCACTTGTGAGTTTTCTGTTTTTAGGAGGAAAATGCAGATATTGCGGAACAAAGCTTTCGGCACAGTATCCGCTGGTTGAAGCATTCAATGGAATTGGGTATGCGGTTCTTGTGATTGTAAACGGTTTCAATCTTACAACGATTCTGTATTGCTTATGCACCTCCGCATTATTGGCACTGAGTGTCATTGACTGGAGGATATATGAAATTCCAGTGGCCTTTAATATCTTCATCGGTATTATAGGCATTATAAGATTACTTACTGATCTGGGACATTGGCAGTCGTATGTCATCGGTTTTTTTGCAGTAAGTGGTTTTTTATATTTATTATATGTCATTACCAATGGTAGAGGAATCGGTGGCGGGGACATTAAGCTGATGGCCGCAGCCGGATTGCTGGTGGGCTGGAAGCTGATCATCTTGTCATTGGGCATTGGATGTTTACTTGGGTCCGTGATTCACTTGATTTTAATGAAAATCAGGGATAAGGACAGAGTTCTGGCATTCGGACCATACTTATCAATGGGAATCTATATATCCATGGTATGTGGAGACCAGTTGGTTTCCTGGTATTTAAGTATGTTTGTGAAATAACAAAACTAGTTAAGGGAGGCTATGAAATGGCAGCTAAATCACTAACCATTGAAATTGGAAATGAATTTATCAAAATCTGTGAAATGCAGAAATCAAAGAATACGGTATATGTTCATCATGCAGTTTCAATACAGACACCGCCAGACGCAGTCGAGGATGGATTTGTTAAGGATATTACTCTTGTATCTGAAACCATTAAAAAGGCTATGATGGAAGAACAGGTGTTGGCAAATGAAGTTACATTTGTTATTAACTCTTCAAGAGTGGCAACGAAAGAAGTTGTTCTGCCTATGGCAAAGAAGGAAAAACTTCAGGAACTGATCAATATGAATGCTTCTGAATATTTTCCGGTTAATATTGATGATTATGTATTGTCTTATACTATATTGGAGCAGAAGAATACAAAAGAAGAAAATAAATCCAGAGTATTGGTATTTGCAGCGCCGGAAGCAATGGTTGACAGCTATTACAGTCTTGCCAAGGTTATGGGAATAAAGGTGAAAGCAGTAGATTATGCCGGTAACAGTACCCTGCAGCTGATTAAGATACAGATTGATGCAAAGCCGACGTTGGTGGTACAGCTTGGTATGGATACGACGATCGTATCTGTTATGAATGAAAATATACTTCAGCTACAGAGAACCATTCCTTATGGTGAATCGCTTCTTCTGAATGCAGTTATGGACTCTAAGAAGATGTCAGCAAAAGCAGCCATGGAACTTTTATCACAGGCTAAAATGGTAGGGGAATCTTTGGATGCAGATGATATGACGGCGTCATTAAAATATCTGGTCAGCAATGTGAATCGTGTGATTGAATATTATTCCGGACGAAATACGGATAAACCGCTGCAGAAACTGGTAATCATCGGTGAAGGTGCCGATGTGCTTGGAATTGATAAGTTGTTTTCAAATGAGACCAGTCTTCCGGCAGAATCCCTGACTTTATTAAAGAATGTTGAATCTTATAACAGAATCAAACTTTCCAATTCTTTGTTAAAACAGTACATGGCTAATATTGGAGCCTCTCTTGATCCGGTCAATTTCCAACCAAAGACTTCACTGGTCACAACGAAAAAAACAGGTACAAGTGATACATCATATATGCTGTTTGGTTTGGTTCTGATCGTTGCTGCCGTCGCACTGACACTTTTTCCGATGTTTAAATATAAGGGTTTGGAGAGCGACAGAGATGAACTGGAAGAGAATATCGGCAAAATAAAAGATATTGAAGACTTGATCAAGGCATATAATGAATCCAATGATAAGTTTACAGATATGAATAATTTTTATCTGTCTACTGTAAATGATACTGAATATGCGTGGGATTTCATAAATTATCTTGAGACGATAATGCCAAAGGATATGAGAATCAGTTCCATGGGTATTTCCAATGGGGTTGCCAGCATAAATGGAGCTTGTATGTATAAGCCTGAGGTTGCCGCATTTGTGGAAAATCTGGAAAAACATAATAATATCGTAAGTGTTGTAGTAACAAGCGTGACAGAGAACGCTGAAAATATGGTTAATTTTTCTTGTAAAGTGACATTTATGACTGATGTCAATATGGAAGCTGCAGAAGCAGAATCTGAGACAACATTAAAAGAGGAGGACTAAGCCATGGAGGAAACGAAAAATAGTGCATTACAGCAGAATATGAAGTATATTCTAATCCTGATAGGTGTTGTAGCCCTTATTTTATCCTATTTTATGGGTTATTCCAAGTATCAGACCAATATATCAGATATTAATGATGAAATTTCAGCTTTGGAAACCCGGTATAATGATTTAAAGTCAAAAGAATCAAAACGTGAAGAATATGAAAAAAAGAAAAAAGAAGCAGAGGAAAAATATGAGACCGTACTGTCAAAGTTTGATGCAGGGTTATCTGTTGAGCGTATAATTATGGATTATCACAATATAGCAAGCCAGATCGGACTTTCATTTACTTCTCTTTCTTTGTCGGAGCCGAATTTATTCTGGGCATTTGGAACTGAGAATAAGGATGGAATGATAAACAGTGGCGATACGATTCCGAATGGGATGACAGCGTCTGTTAGAAGCTATTCTATTCAGGTCACTAGTACATATGGTAATATAAAAGATTTTATAAAACAGATCATGTCAGATAAAGCGAAAAGAAGAGTACCTATTAGTATGAACTTTGCTTTTGATCCTACGTTGCATACGGTTTCCTGTAATTTAAACGTTATGGAGTATGCCGTTAGCAGCGAGGACAGAACGGAATCCGTTGCCGATATCCCGATATATAATCAGGGAATTGATAATATTTTCTTTACTGGTATGGGTTCTGGTGCCAATACACCACAGTAAGATTTTCGAGAAGGGAGATATCTATTCATGAAATGGACCATTAAAAATGAAAACAAGGGATTTACGCTTATCGAGTTGATTTTAAGTGTTGTAATACTTGCATTTGTAGTAGCTCCCTTCTTAAGCAGTTTTATAGTTGCGAATAATCATAATATATCATCAAAAAGAAAACAGGAAGCAACTGACATAGGTCAGTTGCTTGCTGAAGAATTTAAGGCTACAGATTTTAGGAAACTGATCAGCGAAGACGGATATTCCTATAATCCGTTATTGGATGAATATGGGTCAAACATTGGCTACAGTTTTACATTGAATCACGAAGACCTGCCGGGTTCATATAATGCAGCCTATAGTGCAGAAGTAACATTGGAGCCAAGCAGGGAACCGAATGTATCGGCGGGTGTTAATGAGGAAAAAACACCCATAATAAAAAATGCAGATGACGAAGAAATGGCAGTATTTATGACCAATTTTTATTCTATGGATCGTCTTACTACCGGTACGAGTGCAGAACACAGGGAATGTACGATAACCATAAGCAAGAGGACCGGATCGGAAGAATATGATGTCAGATTATCTGTCAGATATTGTGATATCAATGGCGTTCAGGTATTGGCAAAAGATTTTAACCCATTGAGTTTTACGGATGTTAAACCGGAGATCTATTTGATCTATACACCAATGTCAGATAACGATAAGCTGATCATTGAAAATAATATAAGTCCCATTAATTTAATGGATGAAAAAGGGAAAGAACAGTACATATGTGTATATCTTGCTTCGCAGGAGGAGGGAGGTTTTCATCTAAATCCTTCAAATGTAACATTTAAGTCTGTGGATGATAATGGTAACCCTTCAGATGAAGAATCATTAGCCGGATTACAGGATAAAGTATTGATCGATGATGAAAAAATATATAAAACTGCAACGACATGTATCTATACAAACGTTAGTCCGGAAGGAAAGGAAAATCTTGTAGCTATGCTACAGAAGGATACTTTGTATAATATGAAGATTGTGGTAAAGTATAATGAAAAAATTGTTACAACCATTAATTCTACAAAAAATATCAGCGACAAGGGGGATGCGGAATGAAACTGATGTACAGAATATTTAAAAAAAGAATGAATAATAAAGGCAATACCCTTGGTGTTGTTATGATTGGTATTCTGTTGCTTGGAATACTTGGAACATTAATTTTGAATATTACAGCTGCAAATTATCAAATGAAACTTGCTGACAATTCGTCGAAGAAAAATTTTTATTATGTTGAAAAAGCAGTTGATGAAATATATGCCGGAATCGGTGTTGAAGCAATGGCCGCAGTGTCAGAAGCATATCAGCATGTTCTGTCCAATGTGGTAAGCAGAAATGATGAAAACCGTCTTGTAACACTAAGCGGTGAGGAAGCAGAGGCTGCGTTCGACCAGCGGTATCTGGAAAATTTAAAAAATAAATTTATTGAGGATTCAGAAAACGGCGGAGAACTTTCAATTGAAGATAAATTAAGTATATTAAAAGGGTATATCGGTACTGTAAATAAAGTTACCTTTAATGTGGAGCCTGTTTATGACAGTGACGGAGTTACCTGTTTAACGGATGTATTCTGTGATGAAACAGAACAGAAAATAAAATTTAAAGATATAAAAATCAGCAGCTGGACGGCCAGTGGATTTTATGTTTCTGTCACTACGGATTTTGTAGTTGCACTGCCGGATATCAATATGAAATTTGCAGATACCGGTTCGGATAATTCTAGTGAACTGTATAAGTTTGCGTTGTTGGTAGATGGATATGAGACATTACAAAAGAAGGTAACAAATGGCACTGTTGATATAAGTGATTTGCTACAGATTACAGAAACCAATTTAAAGGATATCTCAAAGGCTTCTGTTACTATTAATTCACCAAATAATTCTGTTAATATTATAGGAAATGTTTATGTGGGAACAAGTTCCGTTTCTAAGAAAGCTGCTGTAAACATTGAAAATTCAGGGCTGGTGCTGAATGTAAATGCAAAAAACTTTATCAGCGGAGGTTCCGTAGTAATAAAAAATGCAGAGGCTAATTTTAACAGATTGACCCAGAGGGATGATGTAAACCTGATAGAATATGGACTGTTGGATTCTGATACCCAATCTTCCGGAATGCATTTATGGGCAAATAATCTTATTACGAAAGGAAATGTAAGTGCTCTTAATGTAAATGGTGATTGTATTATTGCTGATGATTTAGAAATCAATGGGGATAACAGTACAGTGAGAATTACCGGTAATTACTTTGGATACGGATTTAAAGAATCCTCTCTGAATGAGAATATGGAGGCAAACGGTTCTGACAGAACCATATTTGAGAGCAGTTCTTTGCCAGAGGATTATGTATATGATCATGAGGGAAGAAGTGCTATCATGGTGAATGGAAAAAATGCTGATGTAATATTAGCGCCTGCAAAACCGAATGATATGGTTATTTTGGGAGGGCGTGCTTATATTGATCTGGAAACCCAAGAATCAGCCGGAAATTCTACATACATGACAGGTGAATCGGTTTCTTTTAAAGGAAATCAAAATTTGTATAAAGCAGATATAACAGATTTGGGAAATGCTTCTACCAGAATCATACAGACCAATCCGGTTGATTATGATTTTATAAAAAGTTATGTTTCCGGCGATACATTGAATTATTCGGCATTGGGAATAGACGAGACACAGGTTATTGCAAAAAGAGTTGGAACCAGTGTATATTTTTATAAGTATGCTAATGATCCGGTATGGCAGACAAATTATTTTATTGACCGGATGAGCAGTTCCTTTGTCAGACCGACAGTTGAAGCACAGGTGAAAAGTCTGGGTGTACAAAATTTAAAATTGGAGCATCAAACCTATAATATTTACAGTGTAGGCGCAATTACGGAGATAACAAATGGTGAGATTTCGGATATACGTCCAGAATATGGTGTAACCAATGGAGTGGTAGATGCCGGTTTTCTGCATTTAATTGAAGAAATGAAATACCGATATGATTCTATTTCTTCTGAATTAATTGAATTTAGTGATGCTTATGGAGATTTAACAACGATAAATGAAGCATCAAATGATACACTATATAGCTATTTTATAAATGAAGATTTACTGGCTGATATTGGAAGGGAAGAAAAAGAATCTCAAAATGTGCTGAGGACCCCAAATCTTAGGGAAGTGGGAGAAGAATTCTGTCAACGTCTTTTTGGAAAGAGTGTTGATGAAGTTGATATGGGAGTCACAATTAGTGATAATGCACATAGCGGAGGACATATTGTCAGAACAAATAGAGATTATGGAGTTATCATTGCAAGTGGAGATGTAGCAGTTACAAAAGATTTTACGGGGATGATTATATGTGGTGGGAACCTGACAATTGAAAATGGTGCGACGATTACTGCATGTCCTGAATTAGTTAAGATTTTAGCAACCTATGATGAGTATCTTGGGCAGTTTCTCGGATTTAGTTCCGGTTCCGGTGATAGCAGTGAAATCAAGACTTCCAATACGGATTATCAGAACTTAATTACCATTGAAAATTGGAGAAAGAACTAACTAATTTAATTAGAGAGTGAGGAATGTGATATGAGTGAAGCTGATAGGAATAAAGGTTTTTCATTAATTGAATTAGTTGTAACAATTGCTATTATGGGTATTGTAGTATTGATAAGTGTAAGCTTGTTCTGGATGATCCAAAAGGCAGATGTGGAGTCAACAGCAGAAAATATTGATACCGCTTTATCTTCCTTACGCAGCAAGACATTATCCAAAGGGAATGAGTATATGCTGCGGATAGAACAGGATGGTAATAACATTTGTAAAGTTGAGATTTTGGAAAAGGCGTCAATTGTTAATGAAGATGGTTCTATTACGGAAGGCGACTGGAAAGTGCTGGAATCCAAAAAATTGAAGGAAACAGAAGTGAGTGGTTCTGATGGAGCTGGAAATGATGTAACGATTGAAGATGGGTGTATGATAGAAATACAGTGTTCCAAATCTAATGGAAGTTATACACGTGCGGAAGTTATAAAGCCCGATGCTACTAAGATTAATATCGTACAGATCAATATTACAAAAGCCGAAAGAGAAAAGGTAATTAAACTTGTAATACCGACAGGGCGCCATTACATTGATTAAGGAGGATGTGAAAGTATGAAAGTAGTGAAAACAACCCATAATCAGAGAATTACAAAAGATAATCGGGCATTTACCTTAATTGAAATGATAATCGGTTTGGCAATTGCCAGTATGGTGACACTGGCCGTATATTCTTTTATGTCGGTTGGAACGAGAAGTTATGAGGCAGCCAATCTGAAGACGAAGGTTCAGAAAGAAATGCAGCTGGCAAATAATTATATTGAAGATGTTGTTATTACAGGCAGTGTGGAAAAGACAAAATATATTGATCATGGCGATATCAGAATGTTATATACCGGAGATAAAATATTATATTACGACAAAAGTACAAATCAATTTGCAGTATATAATGAAGAAAGTGATATAGATAATGATGATATTGAGGATCACCTGATCACCAACTGTATGACGGAATTTAAAGTTGAATTTTTAGATTCGGAGTTTGAAACTACGACATCAGAAGAAGAATCGGAATCGGAGGAAGAGTCAGAGGAGGAATCTACGACTCATACGGAGGAAGATGAAAATACCATACATGCATCTTCGAATATGGTAAAAATAACTACAGCTTATGTTGTTAAGAATCAAAAGTTAAATTCCGAAAAAATATATATGATTCGTAACAAATAATATAGGTAACAGGGAATCACATTATGAAAATGTGTAAGAAGGAGGTAAAAAAATGGCATTAAGAAATTATGTTATGCAAAACAAGAAAAAAGTTTCTGCTATAACTGCTGCATTCCTTTTAGTGATTGCTGCCATAATTGTTATTGCTCATTTCAATATTGGCACAAAAGCAGATGTGTTTCAGAAGGACCGTGACGGAAAGGTACAGTTAAAGCAGGAAATAAACGTTCTTGAAATTGTAGCCGAGTATGGACAGCAGGTGATTGGCTATACGGTTTCCGGTTATGAGCCTATTACGAAAGAACAGATTGAAAATTATCATGGAGATATTGATATTCAGGATTTCAGAAATGCAACCGGATATGAGCTGCAGAAGAGCGGAAGCGGAGATGGAAGCTGCTACTATTCTGTTCGTGGAAATGTTCTGAACAACACATTTAGAAAAAATGTTTTGGATGAATCCATTGATGATGGAAAAATAATTGTAACTGTTTGTCAGGCAAACGAAGTTACCAAAGAAATGATTGAAAGTGCAGATTTGGTTTACCTCAATTCCAACAATTATAATGATAACCTGTTTTATTATTACGATCAGATAGTAAATAATGGTGAAAAGGGAATAGTGCCGGGTGAAACAGGAGCGGCTTATAGTGATAATAAGATTATTTCATCTTTAAAAAAAGATGTGGCAATCCAGAAAATTCAGAGAGCTGCCGGAAGAGATAATATTGCAAAAACTTTAGCAGAGAGGGATTTTGCAGTTGCCGGCATACAGAATTTTCATTCTTATAATTTTGCTTCATATGTAAATGAAATATCAGTTCGTGAAAAAGGTTCATTGACAACGGCTACGGATGAAGACTTTCTTGATTTAATGAGAAGGTTAATTGAGAAGGTGGATAAAGCGGAAGAGAGTCAGTTGTCAGTAATTAACGGTTTTGTCGGCAGACAGGATTTAACAGAAGAGGAACATATTCTGCTGACAAATGCAATGTTAAAAGCGCCGATTTCCAATTATTACAAGGCAAATAATGATGATTATATTGATTCGATAACAAAAAATACACGGGCATATGCCAGTCTTAATTCGATTAACACAATGATGAATACGCTGAATGCGAAAAAACAGACTGAAGCATATAATAATTTAAAATCCTATAAGGCTTCAGGCAGTGCAGAGAATGATTTAGTTGCCCTTGGAAATGATATCATTAAATTAGAGTATAATTATAATGAACTGAATCTGGATTTATCAGTTGATTATGCGGCAGCTTTTGCAGATGAAGCCTTTCATTTTACAAATGCATCAAACAAAGCAACCGTTATTTCGGATATACAGTCTCTGATCAATCAGGTAAATGAGAAAAAGAGACAAGAGGCATTGCATCTTATTGCAGATGCACCTGCAAACAGTGAAGCAATGGCATTGCTTCAGGAAAATCCGGCGTTTTATTTTGAATTAGCCGGAATAGAAGGATATGATAAATATAATGCAGAGGCTTATTTAGAAGCCTTGGCGGCATTGGAAGATAAAAATGCCCTGAAAGGAAACGGAGAAAATTCTGATGATAAAGAAACGTCAGATGAGGTAAATGTAGAAGAGACGTCAGAGACGGAAACAACAGAACCAATGACGGATGACGAGACTTCCGTTTCAGAACCGGAAAGTACAAATCAAGAAGAAACCACCGGCTCAGATGAGGAAACGGAATCTACCGAAGAACCGGAAACATCTGATGGGGAAACAGAGTCATCCGAAGAACCGGAAACATCCGATGGGGAAACAGAGTCATCCGAAGAACCAGAAACATCTGATGGGGAAACAGAGTCATCCGAAGAACCGGAAACATCTGATGAGGAATCGGAATCTTCAGAGGAACCTGACACATCTGGGGAAGATGTTGTTACATATAATTATGATTATGACAAAATAAAAGAGTTTATAGAGACAGTCAACGCAGAAAATCTCTATTCGGATGAGGAACTGCCTTATGATATATCCTGGGAAAATGCACTGGAATTGTATAATTATGCAATTGTAGATGAGAAAGGCCTGATGTATGATACACAGCTTCTGACTTCCGGCGTGATTGGGGATTTTACACAGAATCTGGAAACAAATACAAATAATCTGTATAAAATACTTCTGCTTATGAGACAGTTACAGCCAGAGTATTGTATTAATTCCGTATTGCCGAAGATAGATGTAGATGCTGTTTATGAAACGGATACAAACGAAAAAGTATCCGCATGGTATAAGTATACATTTTATCAGGAAGGTTCACAGGATTACAGTCGTTTCAGAGAGCCGAATGTAGTGGGCCAGACATATTCCGTGACAGGAGTTTCAGGCAATGTCCGGAATTATGTTTATAAGCATATCTATAGTTATACCGGAGATCAGTTTTTTGGAGGCGCATTGTTTGTCGGTCAGTCACTGGAAGAATTTTTGAAAGAAGGAGGAGTTATTACTCCGGGGGTGAAAGATTATGTAAAAAGCACTTCCGGACGCATAACGGAAGAAGTAGATGAAGCAGAAAGTGATGGTTTGATTTTTCTGGATGCTACAAAGGCTGACGGAGTCTGGGCAAACGTAACAAGCGCTTATGCATATTTCTGGAAAGAAGGAACAAGTGCATATACTACTACAGTGGAAATGACAAAGCTTGACGGGGCGAATAAAAAATATAAAGTCCGGGTACCGGAAAATGTGGATCATGTAATTTTTAAGCCATATAAAGATGATTGGAGTGGCCAGAGCAGGAATGTATTATTAAGCGAAGGAATCTGTTTTTATAAAACAACCGGTAGTAAGGTAACAACATCTGGCGATAAAATGTCTTTTGGTTGTTTTACAAATTCGAAGCAAAACGGTACGGTATATTATTCCGATGAGTTAAATCTGGAATTTAAAGCCTTTAATGTTGGTACTGCAACATATCAGGTGAATGGTGGCGCACAACAGACGATTCAGCCGGGAGAAACGATTACCATTGGCCGGGATTTAACGGATAATGCCATTACCAATATTACACTTAAATATGATAATATTTCTAAAAATTATACTTATAAAAAAATTTCATATGAGTATTCTGCAGAAAATGTTAATAAATATGCAGAAGTGCAATATTATAAGACAGCTGATATAAGTTTTTCATTTACCGGTTTGGAAAATGTAGAATATTCCATTGATTCCGGCAGCAAACAGACACTTTCCTCAGGGCAGGTGATTTCCATTGGAGAAGGAATCAAAGAAGGAACCAGGACTTCCCTTACCGTTACATATAATGTAGGGGGAAATAATTTTACAAGAAAATATTATTTATTGAAAGTTTCAAGTGATGAGATAGAACTGGCAAGTAATTTCCTGTCGTTCCATACTGCAGACAATACATCTTCACTGCCGCAGGATGCTCTTCTGGATGAATCAGCAAACAAAATTCTGAGCGGCAACAAGGGAGAGGTATTAAGATATATAATGGGTATATCCCTGAATTATCTGGCTTCTTATCCGTTCAACGTATTGGAGATTCAGCCTGCGGCTTCCGTTACAATATGGGACAGCTATGAAGGTGCATTGAAGTTGGCGGAATATTTAAAGGTGGAAGTGCCGGCAGAGATGACGAAAGAAAATTATAGTGACTATTTTAATGTTACTCATATGAGTATCAGGGAGTTTAATACCCGTAATGAAGATTTAACAGGAACATACGATTTGATATACTTTGGTATTGATTCCGGCTATCAGGTAGTAAATGAGTATACTGTGGAGAATACTAAATTATATCGTACAAAATATAATGATACTTCCATGAATGGGCTTGTATATACAGGTATTGGAGACAGATATGAAATTCAGTCTTTCTTAAAAGGTACGGCAAGTGATGATTATGTTTATTCAGGAGGAACGATTTCCAATCAAAATCAGCGTAAGGAATATGAATATTGGAAAGAACATATGACGGACCAGTTCAGAGATAATCAGAATCCGGATTGGAATCTGAATCTGGATGCCGGTGGAACCTGGCTTTTCAATGGTAATACGCCTACTACCACCCGCCTGCTGGGAAATGATATTACGGTTAAAAAAATGAATGAACTGTTAGGTTATGTAAAAGCAGGTTATCCGATTTTATTACCGGAAGAGATTTACAATTGTGACAGTGATTTATATATTGATTTTGATAACAATGGTACGAATGCGGCAAAGTGGCGTTATGTGGATGTGAATTCCAAGATGTATCATTTTATTACGACCATTAAATCATTGGGTTATAATGAAAGTACCAATGAATTTGACGGACTGGATGAAAACGGAAATTTTATCTTTACAGATGGAAAAACTTATCCGAATATTGTCCGTGAGATTTATGCAAGGGATGGAAGAAATCCGGATAATCTTCGGGCAGACCAAAAGTTTAACGGCGGATTGAGTTATGCAACCAAGAGAAATGTTCAGGTTGAATTTTCCATTATAAAGACACCTCAGGAATATGATAAGGATATAAATGGAAATCCGATAGCACAGGGTAATCAGGGTACACGTATTCCTGCGGGTACACAGACATACACCTATGAATTAAAAATTGATTCGGATATATCTTTGGAATGGGTAAGCCAGAATTATGCATATCAGATTTATTTGGATAAGTCCGGTTCCGGCCGATTTAATGATTCAACTACGATTGAACTTGATCCGGCATACCGATACAATGAAAATGACAGAACGGTTATTCTGGAAGGCAGATGGCCGGGGGATATGGATGGATTTATGCCATGGAAGGTAGTGGCATATAATAAAAATAATCCGGAGAATCATTTTACATATACCGGTTTTTCGGCATTTGAAATTCCGGCATCAAAAAGGAAACCGGTATACGTTCTTTGGATAAGATCCGCCTGGGGTGGAGCAGGAGGAACTCTGACACTGGATTTTAATGAAATGATGGGACGTTATGCGCAAGATATTGCGGAATATGATATCAAGCTGCTTCATATGGACTACGTTCAGTTTTCAAATGCTTTTAATCGTACACCAAATAGTGATGAATTGGACTATGATTCTAATAACACCATACTTCGTCTCAGTACTATGATCGGTCATGGTGCAAAGTTGGCAAGCTGGAGCAAAATTACGGCAGAAGAAGCAAGGGATAATCCGGAACTGGATATGATCGTATTTGGTTTTTGTGATTCTCACAGTCAATTAGATCTTCAGAAAATAGCAGCGCATAAAAATATTGATTATTTTGTGAGTTCCGGTCATTCCCTTCTGTTTGCACATGATAATGTTTCATATCAGTCTTCATTGAATTATTATGTCAATCTGAATAATGGGACGGAGTCTTTCAGATTAGATTATAATCCGGTTTTTGCAAGATATAATACAGCCTTTTTTAGAAAAATGCTTGGAATGGATGTTTATGGAGCCACCTATTCCGGTCAGTGTTTTGATGAAGGCAGTGATGAATATCTGGAATATCTGGCGAATACGAGAAAGTATTTAAGAGATGATGTGAGTCAGAAAGATTTCAGAGGTATTATTGAAACCTGTGTATTCAGATACACACAGGATTATCAGGGTAATAAGCTGTATTCTGAGAATTTACATGGCAGTGTAGCCCAGACAATTAATGACTGGCAGAGAACCCAGACGGTACGGCGTATCAATCAGGGACAGATATCAGAATATCCGTATATTATTGGTGAATATTTACCTACTGCATCTACACATACACAGTATATGAATCTGAATATGGAAGACGATGATATAACCGTATGGTATACATTATCCTGCGATACAAATAAAACTATGAATCAGGAAAATTCAAAATACTATATGTATACGGAAGGTGACGGTTCGAATAATTATTATATTTATTCGAAAGGAAATATTACATATACAGGCGCCGGTCATTCGTCAGGAACGACGGGAACAGAGGAGAGATTATTTGTTAATACGGTAATTGCAGCTATTAAAGCAGGAAATTTTGCACCGGAAGTAACATTCCCGGATGCAGATAAGAGTGGTGACGGTTCGAAGAATATTGTATATCGTTATCAGGATAGCGAGGATGGAGTAACAATTTCATGGAGTCCGATTGATTATGATGAATCCAGAGGTTCCAAGGTATTTACCGATCATAAGATTTATATTGATATGGATGAAGATGGTGAATATGATCCGGATAAGGATATATTGTTGTATGACGGTAATCCGGATCCGAATACCGACAGAAGCCATACCAAAGTGATTGATCCTGCCACCGGAAATTTAGTTTCAATTCTTGCAGATGAACTGGAGAATAGGGAAAAATATTCTTTTAAACTTACAAACGATACAATTACGGATATAGTGAGCGGAAGCCAGCAGCTTAACAGTATCTATGATAAGCCGATTGCCGTTCAGATTACCGATAATGGTACTGATAAAGACCCAAGCAATAAGAGAACGGTAAGTAATCGTATCTGGATTGTAGAAGCTAAACTGAATAATTTAAATTAAATCATTTAGTTTCCTGTAACAGGGATATCCAATTCGTATTTAAGCGGATTGGATATCCCTGTTTTTATACAACAATACATAACAAATTAAAATGTTGACATAAAAAGCGTAATATATTAAAATGAGAGAAACCGTTGAATTATAGGAAAGAGGAGGTAAATAAATATATATTGTTGTGTAAATAGTGCTTCCATATGGGGGATTCAGCCCTATATTGTGAAGATAGAATCAGATATCAGTCAGGGACTGCCGGTATTTCATATGGTAGGACTTCTGTCTTCCGAGGTCCGGGAGGCAAGGGAGAGGGTGAGGACAGCTTTGAAGAATATAGGACATCCGCTTCCCTATGGAAGAATTACCATCAGTTTATCTCCGGCAGACCTGAAAAAAGAAGGCGCCCGTTTTGACCTGGCCATTGCGGTTGCCCTGCTAATCAATATGAATATTATTCATGAAGGAAGTATCCGGGAATTTCTTATCATAGGTGAATTGGGTCTAAACGGAGATGTAAAGGGGATTCATGGAGTTCTTCCCATTATTATCATGGCAAAGCAGCAAGGGTTTCGATATTGTATGGTTCCGTATGAAAACGCAGCGGAAGGAAGTGTGGTAGATGATATACAGATTGTACCTGTCAGGGATCTGTATGAGGCAGCGGAATATCTGAACGGAAAAACAGAGCGTCCTATTATAAATGGGTTTCCACTGGGAGATGAAAGTTCCAATAAGATTCTTAACGACTGTACCAATGATATGTCGGAAATACACGGACATGAAATGGCAAAACGGGCAGTGACCGTTGCGGCTGCTGGAAAACACAATTTATTGATGATCGGACCGCCGGGAGCCGGAAAATCCATGCTTGCCTCGCGAATTCCGGGAATAATGCCGGACATGTCCATGGAAGAGCGAATGGAAATATCAGGTATACACAGTATCTGCGGAATATTAAAGGAGGGTGGTCTGGTCACACGCAGACCGTTTCGGGCGCCCCATCCGGGGATTACGCTGCCGGCGCTGGTCGGCGGCGGTACTTATCCTAAGCCGGGAGAACTGACCATTGCCCATGGAGGTGTATTGTTTTTTGATGAATTGCCAGAGTTTCATCCAGGGGTATTGGATGCATTACGACAACCATTGGAAGAAAGAAAAGTCCGGGTAGTAAGAAACAGTGGAAATTATGAATTTCCTGCAGACTGTCTCTTTGTAGGGGCTATGAATCCATGCAGATGCGGTTTTTTTCCGGACAGAAATAAGTGTAATTGTTCCGGTGCCGATATCAGGAGATATCTGGGCAGAATCAGCGGTCCTTTTCTGGACCGGATGGATATGTGTATTGATGTACCAAGACAGTCCATTGAGGATATGGAAGAAAGGAAGACATTACAGGCAGAGGAATCATCCGGCAAAATCAAGGAACAGATTGACAGGGCGGTTCAGATTCAGTTTCAGAGAAATAACGGAAAGTATAACAGCCAGATGACCGTGAACCAGGTGAAAAAGTTTTGTATTCTGGATGATGCCGGTAACCGTCTGATTCATAATGCATATCAAAAATTTTCTCTGAGCATGAGAAATTATTATAAGATAATTAAAACGGCACGGACGATTGCGGATCTGGAGGGTTCAGAAGATATTAGCCAGAGACATCTGGGAGAGGCGCTGGGATACCGGATTGGCAGTGGGAAGTACAATACGATTTTTTAAATGGGGTGAAGGGAACGACAACAGACGAATATTGGTTCTGGCTTTGTAATATAGAAGGAATTGGAACGAGAAAAACAGAGAGGCTGATGGATTGTTTCGGAAATCCGGAAGAGATATACCGGGCAGGGGAAAAACAGTTATCCATGGCAGCCGGAATCACGGAACAGGATATCCTAAATATCACAGAGAGCAGAAAAACAGGATACATAAAAGAAAAATATGAATATATGAATCGTAAAGCCATACAATTTATACATAGGGATTCCGCACTGTTTCCACAGCGGTTAAAATATATGACAGACTGTCCATATGGACTGTTTGTAAAAGGTGATGTCAAACGGCTGACACAAAATGAAACGAATGGAATGGTATCCGTTGTAGGTGCAAGGAATTCTTCGGCATATGGAAATCATATGGCAGAGAATATCGGGTTTGAACTGGCAGCACATGGGATTACCGTTATCAGCGGCATGGCAAGGGGAATTGATGCTTCTGCCCATCGGGGAGCTGTCAATGCTTCCGGACCGACGATAGCCGTATTGGGCTGTGGAGCAGATATCTGTTATCCAAGAGAAAATATCAATCTTTATGAAGAAATTTTGGAACATGGAGTAATCATATCGGAATTTCCATGTAAAACGCCGCCGCTTTCCTGGCAGTTTCCTTTGAGAAACAGGATTATCAGCGGTCTGTCGGATAAAGTCGTGGTTGTTGAGGCAAGGAAAAAAAGCGGTTCCCTGATTACGGTGGAATATGCGCTCCAGCAGGGAAAGGATGTTATGGCTGTACCGGGAAGAGCGGATGACAAACTGAGTGAAGGCTGCAATCAGCTGATTCGGGAAGGGGCGGAACTTGTTACAGGTGCAAAAGATATTTTGGACAATTTATCCATAGATGGAAGTATTCACTATTGTAAAAATTTTGTTAAAAAAAATTTTATACTTGAAAAAGAATTGGAATCGGTGTATAGTTATGTGGATTTATTTCCAAAAAGTATACAGACTATATCCGATGAATCAGGTAAGAAACCGGAAGAATTGATCGGATTGCTCATACAGTTACAGATGCTGGATTTAATAGACGAACCGGCAAAGAATTATTATTCAAAGAAGTGATAGAGAAGGGAAACGAATATGCCAAAATATTTAGTTATTGTTGAATCACCTGCAAAAGTTAAGACAATAAAAAAATTCTTGGGTGCAAATTATACGGTTGTCGCATCAAACGGTCATGTCAGGGATTTACCGAAAAGTACATTAGGAATTGATATTGAGAATGATTACGAACCGAAATATATTACGATACGCGGAAAGGGTGATAAGCTTGCAGAACTTCGGAAAGAAGCCAAAAAAGCGGATAAAGTATATCTCGCAACCGACCCGGACCGTGAAGGAGAAGCGATATCGTGGCATCTTGCGACAGCATTAAAGCTGGACGAAAAGAAAATGCGCCGTATAACATTTAATGAAATAACGAAAAATGCTGTGAAGGCCTCGTTAAAAGAACCGAGAAATATAGATATGAATTTAGTGGATTCCCAGCAGACGAGAAGAATTCTTGACCGAATGGTGGGATACACCATCAGTCCGCTGTTATGGCAGAAAGTGAAGCGGGGACTAAGCGCCGGCAGGGTGCAGTCAGTAGCACTCAGAATGATATGCGAGAGGGAAGAAGAGATCAACAGCTTTATACCGGAGGAATACTGGACGCTGGAAATATCCATTCTTCCGGAAGGGCAGAAAAAACCGCTGACGGCCCGCTTATACGGCGATAATAACGGAAAACTTACGATTAAAAACAGAGAAGAGATGGATGCCGTGATTGCCGGCATTAAAGATGAAGAATATAAAGTAAAAGAAATTAAGCGCGGCGAACGTGTAAAAAAGGCTCCGTTACCATTTACCACCAGCACACTGCAGCAGGAAGCGTCCAAGGTACTTAACTTTGCTACCAGCAAGACCATGAGAATCGCACAGCAATTATATGAGGGCGTTGATATTAAAGGACAGGGTACGGTTGGTCTTATTTCTTATCTGCGTACGGATTCCACAAGAATATCCGAAGAAGCTGAAATTATGGCAAGAACTTTTATCAGTGGGAATTATGGGGAAAATTATCTTGCAACAATTGAAAATAATAAGAAAAACAATAATAAAATACAGGATGCCCATGAGGCAATCCGTCCAACCAATATTGATCTGACCCCTGCAAAGATAAAAGATGATTTATCCAGAGACCAGTTTCGTTTGTATCAGCTGATATGGAAGCGCTTTACGGCCAGCAGAATGCAGAGCGCCAGGTATGAGACAACTTCCGTAAAGATCAGCGCAGGAAATTATATATTTACCACGGCAGCTTCTAAACTGATGTTTGATGGTTTTATGGCAGTTTATACCGGTTCCGAAGATGAGGAAGAAAAAAAAGGAACGGTTATGATTAAAAATATTGATGAGAATACCCGTTTATCTCTTAAGGATTATGAAGAAAAGCAGCATTTTACACAGCCGCCGGCTCATTTTACGGAAGCGGCCCTGGTAAAATCCCTGGAGGAACAGGGGATAGGAAGACCAAGTACTTATGCTCCGACCATTTCAACCATTATTGCCCGAAGATATGTGGTAAAAGAAAATAAGAATCTGTATGTTACCGAACTGGGAGAAATCGTGAATGAAATAATGGAAACCGCATTTCCGGTGATTGTGGATTTCAGCTTTACGGCGAATATGGAATCTTTGCTGGATATGATAGAAGTCGGTAATGTCCAGTGGAAGACCGTAGTCCGGAATTTTTATCCGGATTTGGATGAAGCAGTGCAAAATGCAGAGAAAGCGCTGGAAAAAATTAAGATTGAAGATGAAGTAACAGATGTTATCTGTGAAGAGTGCGGAAAAAATATGGTTATAAAATACGGTCCACATGGCAAGTTTCTGGCCTGTCCGGGATTTCCGGACTGTCGGTTTACAAAACCTTATTTTGAAAAAACCGGTATTGAATGTCCGAAATGTAAAGCAGAGCTTGTAATTAAGAAGACAAAAAAAGGCAGAAAATATTACGGCTGTGAACGAAATCCGGAATGTGATTTTATGTCATGGCAGAAACCGATTAAAGAGCCTTGTCCAAAATGCGGGGATTATATGGTTGAAAAAGGAAGTAAGGCCGTATGTGCAAATCCAAATTGCGGATATGTGGTAAGTTTGAAAAAGGAAAGTGAGTCGGAGATTGCAACATGAGTGTACAATTATTAGATAAAACAAGAAAGATTAATAAATTATTACACAACAGTAATACCGGAAAATTTGTTTTTAGTGATATTTGTAATGTTCTTGGAGAAATTCTTGCATCTAATGTTTTGGTGATCAGTAGAAAAGGAAAACTTCTCGGAATCAGTCAACAGAAAGAGATTGACAGCATAAAAGAAATGCTTTGCGGCAGTGTTGGGGAATGTATAGATTCCGAATTGAATGAGCGGCTCTTAAACATTTTATCCACTAAAGAAAATGTAAACTTGACAACATTGGGGTTTATGGTGGATAATATAAGGAGGTACAATGCCATCATTCTTCCGATTGTTATATCGGGAGAACGATTGGGAACATTGTTTATATACCGGACAGAAGAGAGTTACGAGATTGATGATATCATCATCAGCGAGTATGGTACCACGGTTGTAGGATTGGAGATGATTCGGGCCGTTAGTGAGGAAAATGAGATTGAAATACGGAAACATCAGATTATTTCCTCTGCAATCAATACCTTATCGTTTTCGGAACACGAGGCAATTCGGTATGTATTTGAAGAATTGGACGGTGAGGAAGAAGGTGTCATTGTTGCCAGCCGGCTGGCAGAAAAGGTAAATATAACACGTTCCGTCATTGTTAATGCATTGAGGAAATTTGAAAGTGCCGGTGTGATTGAAACCCGTTCCAACGGAATGAAAGGAACTTATATCCGGGTACTGAATGAATTGGCATATAATGCGGTCTGACGGAATAAGATTGAAAGAATGGAATCATAAACGGATTTATGAACTACTCATGGTGAAACGGATGTCACCTGTGGATTGTCTGATTCAATTATATTTTGGATAATCCTGGCAAAATGGGTAGTTTTTGTTTTTTACTGTTTACTAAAATTCGCTTGCTATTTTACATAAATAATTTTATAATTATATGGTATCAGAAGGAGGAATTAGAATGATAAATTCGCAAATCTATAATTTTGTTAATGTTCTTGATAAGGCGGCAGATGCTGCGTGGACAAGAAATGAAGTGATAAACAACAATCTGGCAAATGTTAACACACCGAATTATAAGCGAAAGGATGTCCAGTTTGAAACATATCTTTTGGCAGAGTTGGAAGGTGCAGACTCTGGTAATCTGAGCAAAGTTGTTGCCGGCATTGATTTGGATGGACTGAAGGCTACATCTTATACGGATTATTCTAATTTATCTTACCGTCTGGATGGTAACAATGTTGATGTAGATACGGAAAATGTGGAATTTGCATCGAATCAGATTAAATACCAGACATTGCTTGGAAGTATCACGCATGAATTTTCAATGATTAAAGCAGCTTTGAATTAAAAAATATAAAATAAAACATAATTTGATGGAGGATTATTACATATGGCTTTATTCAGTTCGTTTAATATATGTGCGTCAGGATTGACGGCACAGAGATTGAGATCCGATGTGATCATGCAGAATCTTGCAAATGTGAGTACAACAAGTACGTCAAACGGAAGTCCGTATGTCAGAAAAACGGTTGTATTTACGGAAAAACCCAGCACTTCTTTTGACCAGGTACTTATGACAACCCAGGGAGCAGTGGGAAACGGTGTTAAGGTTACAAAGATTGTAGAGGATAAATCTACGGCAATGCGTATGGTTTATGAACCAGCACATCCGGATGCGGATGAAAACGGATATGTGACATATCCGAATGTAAACACGGTTACGGAAATGACAAACCTGATCGATGCTTCCAGGGCATATGAAGCAAATATAACTGCGTTTACAGGAAGTAAGCAGATGGCAATGAAAGGATTAGAGATTAATAACGCATAAAAAATAATAAAATAATATATAGTTATGGCCTGTTTGTGTCATAACGGAATGGAGGATATTATGGCAGAAGTTTCAGCTATAAATGCCGATGAACTGACAGCCCAATACATAAATGAAGCACTTAACAGTTCTAAAAACATAAAGACAGAATCAGAAGACGCATTCTCATCATTGCTTTCTTCGGCAATGCAGATGATAAATGAAACACAGAATCTGTCCAATGCGGCAGAAGCAGAAAAGATGAATTTTGCACTTGGTTATGCTGACAACACACATGATCTGGCAATTGCACAGCAGAAAGCACTCCAGGCGATTCAGTATACTGCAGCTGTGAAGAATAAAGTGTTGGAAGCCTATAAAGAAATAATGAATATTCAGATATAATAATGTATACAGCTAGCAGGGAGAAATTTCATGAACGAGAAACTAAAAGACGCCCAGAAGAAACTTGTAGACTTCTGGAACAAATATAACCGGAAACAAAAGACCATGATGGTAAGTATTGCACTTGCATTAGTGGTTTTTGTTGTGGTATTGGCAGTTGTTTTGAATAAGACGGATTATGTTATATTAGTGGAATGTGAGTCTGCAACCCAGGCTTCAGATGTCAGAAATGAATTGAGAAGTGCAGGTATTTCCTACACGATCAGTGACAATTGGGTTGTAAAGGTGGCAAAAGAGGATAAAGTAAATGCCCAGATTGCCATTGCGACTTCCGGAGTGATCTCAAAAGAATTCACACTGGAAGAGGCTTTAGACGGAAGCTTATCCACGACGGAAGCAGATAAGCTGAAGAGATATAAAGCATATAAAGAGGATCGTCTGAGAATAGCGCTTGAAAGTCTTGATTATGTAAAAGCGGCTAAAGTAACGATTAATATACCGGAAAATAACTGGAGTGTGCTGGATAAGGAAAAAGAGGCATCCGCAGCCGTAATGCTGAATCTGAAAAAAGAAATCGACAGTACGACTTCGGCAAATCTTGCACAATGGATTGCAACTTCTCTGGATAATAAGACGACGGCATCGGTCACGATCATTGATTCGGCTGGTAATATGCTGTTCCGGGGAACGGATTATGCAGACGGTTCCAGTTATATCGGCGGTTCCCAGGCGGAAATGAGACAGGCGGCCATGGATATTGTTATTTCCAATGTAAAGAAGCTGTTTAATAATGCGGAGTTATATCAGTCCGTAGAAGTTTCACCGTTTCTGGATATGAGTTTTGATACGGCAGAACGGACGGAAATTACATATAATACCGGTGACAGGGAACAGGGACCGTATAAAACTTCTTATGAGGTGGAACAGGAAAATAATGCAGGAGTAGGTGGGCTTCCGGGAACGGATTCCAATGATGAAGATATTACATATGAAATTCAGACGGATGAAAACTCCACCAGTACTTATGCACTTCGGAAATATGAATATGCAGTAAATGAAATTATAGAGAAAACAAGTCTTGCAAAAGGAACCATTGATTATAACTCTTCCAGCTTGAGCATTGTGGCACGGACATACAATGTTTTTGAAGAAGAAAAAGTTGAGGAAGCAGGTTTGCTGGCAGATACAACCTGGGAGGCATTTAAAGAAGCCAATGCCGAAAATGTTCAATTAGAGGTTCCGGCTGATTTATACAGTCTGGTATCTGATGCCACAGGTTTTTCGCAGGAGAATATAACCATTCTCGCTTACAGGGTACCTCAGTTTATAGATGCCGTGGATGAGGGAGGAAAAGGTTTTACCGATTATATTCCGATCATTCTTGCGGTGGTCATATTTGGATTACTGGCATTTGTTGTATTTAAGAGTACCAGACCGGTACAGGTTCTTGAAACGGAACCTGAATTGTCCGTAGAGGCGTTGCTTGCTTCTACAAAAGAGAATCAGCCTGTAGAAGATATTGATTTGAATGAGAAATCAGAAACCCGGAAAGCCATTGATAAATTTGTGGATGAAAATCCGGAAGCAGTTGCACTCCTGCTACGCAACTGGCTGGATGAAGAATGGGAATGATATAGTTGCTGAGGATGAAATTTAGTGATTTGGTAGACCTTACAGGAGGATTGTTGTATGGCAAAGAATAGTAATGAGATGATGGGTGTTCAGAAAGCGGCGGTATTACTGATTGCTTTGGGACCTGAAAAATCAGCAAGTATATTTAAACATTTAAAGGAAGATGAAATTGAAACTCTGACACTTGAAATTGCTAATACCAGAAGTGTTTCGTCCCAGACAAAAGAAGAAATTCTGGAAGAATTTTATCAGGTATGTCTGGCACAGCAGTATATTGCAGAAGGCGGTATCGGTTATGCAAAAGAATTGCTGGAAAAAGCGCTGGGTACGGATAAGGCACAGGATGTGATCAATAAGCTGACGGCATCTCTTCAGGTTCGGCCGTTTGAATTTGTCAGAAAGACGGATGCTTCTCAGCTGCTGAACTTCATACAGGATGAACATCCGCAGACGATTGCATTGATCTTGGCATATCTTCCGCCGGCTCAGGCATCTGCAGTCGTATCCGCACTTCCGCTGGATAAACAGGCGGATGTTGCGAAACGTATTGCACAGATGGACCGTACATCTCCGGATGTGATCAAGGAAGTGGAGAGAGTGCTGGAAAGAAAACTTGCTTCTCTTGTTAATCAGGATTACACCATTGTCGGCGGTGTGGATGCTATTGTTGAAATCCTTAATTCCGTTGACAGAGGAACTGAAAAACATATTATGGAAAATCTGGAAATTGAAGAGCCAGAACTTGCAGATGAAATCAAACGTAAAATGTTTGTATTTGAAGATATTCTTGCGCTTGATGATAAAACGATTCAGAGAGTACTTCGTGATGTTGACAACAATGACCTTGGAATTGCCCTTAAGGGAGCGGCAGAAGAAGTACAGAATGTTATATTTAACAATCTGTCAAAACGTCTGGTAGCCATGATAAGAGAAGATATGGAATATATGGGACCTGTACGTATGAAAGACGTGGAAGAAGCACAGCAAAAGATTGTTAATGTAATTCGTAAGTTAGAAGACTCAGGAGAAATCATTATTTCACGTGGTGGAGGTGACGAGATAGTTGTCTAATTTACTAAAATCCAGTAATATTATCTGTGGCAATAATGAAAAAAAAGTGATTGACTATAATGAAATGATTTCTGAAAAGATACTTAAAATTCAGGAAGCGATAGCCAAAGAACACCAGAATACTTCAGAATGTGAGTTTGTGGAGGGAATAGATGCCGAGTCTGTAGAACATCTGTTGTCAGAGGAAGAAGCGGTTTCCCAGCAGGAACTACAGAAACAGGCAGATGATATTATCGCTATGGCAAATGAAGATGCAAAAGCGATTGTTGAGAGAGCAAAACAGGAAGCAGATCTGATACGGGCAGACAGCGCCGAAGTTGGTAAACAGGAAGGCTATATTGAAGGAAAAAAACAGGCGGAATTGGAACTGCTGAGTTTGAAAAAAGAAATTGAAGACGAGCGGATTCAGATGGAAATTGAATACAACGACCGTGTTCAGCAGATTGAGCCAATGCTGGTAGATACCATACTGACAGTGTTTGAAAGAGTTACCCATGTGCTGACGGAAGATAAAAAAGACCTGGTATTGCAGCTTGTAAATGATGTGTTAAGCAAAACCGAAATCAGTAAAGAATTTTTGATCCGGGTATCCAATGCAGATTATAAATTTATGCTGGATAATCGGGAGAGAATTACAGGTGTAGTATCCAAACAGGTACAGATTGAAATTGTGGAAGATCCTACATTTCGAAAAGGTCAATGCATGATCGAGAGTGACAGCGGAATCTATGACTGCAGTCTGGATATACAGCTGGATAATCTGATCGGTGCAATAAAAGTAATGTCATGCCTTGTGAATGATTAGGCTTAGGAGTATATATGCAGGATATTGATGTAAAAAAGTATTTAAAACTAATTGAAAAAACATATGTAAAAAAGCTTGGCAAGGTAGTGAAAATAGTAGGTCTTACCATTGAATCCGTAGGACCGGATGCGAATCTGGGTGATGTATGTAATATCATTTCCAGAGAGAATCCTGATTTTTATGTAAAATCGGAAGTTGTCGGGTTTAAAGATAAAAGAGTGCTGCTTATGCCTTTTGACAGTATTGACGGTATAGGTCCGGGAAGTATTGTTGAGAATACCGGAAAGCCGTTAAAAGTCCGGGTAGGAGACGAACTGCTGGGAAAGACTCTGGATGGTCTGGGCTATCCGATAGACGGTGAAGAGCTTATGTCCAATAACCAATATTCCGTTGAGGCGAAACCGCCAGACCCGATGTCAAGAAATATCATCAGTGAAGTTCTTCCGCTTGGTGTGAAAGCCGTGGATGGACTGATAACGGTGGGCAAAGGGCAGAGAATTGGAATTTTTGCCGGAAGCGGTGTTGGAAAAAGTACATTGCTGGGTATGTTCGCCAGAAATACCAAAGCGGATATAAATGTAATCGCACTGATTGGCGAGAGAGGTAGAGAGGTTCGGGAATTTATTGAGAGAGACCTTGGAGAAGAGGGTATGAAGCGAAGCATTGTTGTGGTGGCCACTTCGGATAAACCGGCTCTGATTCGAAATAAAGCGGCAAAAACAGCAACCGCTATTGCAGAATATTACAGGGATAAAGGAAAAGATGTTCTGCTTATGATGGATTCACTGACCAGATTTTCCATGGCACAGCGGGAAATTGGTCTTGCTTCCGGGGAACCTCCGGTAACCAGAGGATATCCGCCGAGTGTGTACAGTGAGATGCCAAAGCTTTTGGAGCGGGCAGGAAATTCAGGCAACGGTTCCATTACGGGACTGTATACCGTACTGGTGGACGGCGATGACTTTAATGAGCCGATTACCGATACTGCCAGAGGAATTCTGGACGGTCATATTATTTTGTCCAGAAAACTGGGACATAAAAATCATTATCCGGCCATTGATATCTTACAAAGTATTTCCCGTGTTATGAGTTCCATAGCATCCAGAGAACATAAGCGGGCAGCCGGAAAATTGAAAAATGTACTGGCAACTTATAATGAAGCGGAAGATCTGATCAATATAGGTGCCTATAAAAACGGTTCCAATAAGAATATTGATTATGCCATCTCAAAAATAGATGAGGTAAATGAATTCTTATGTCAGGGAACAGATGAAAAGTTTGGATTTGATGAAATTGTTAATATGCTTGAACACATATTTCAGGATTCTCAGGCTTAATTGATAGGCGGTGATTTTGGTGGCTAAATTTGTATATAGAATGCAGAATATTCTTGATATTAAATATAAATTAGAAACCCAGGCAAAAACCGTATATGCGGCTGCAAGCGAAGCATTGCGCCAGGAAGAACTTAAGTTAAAGCTGCTGTATGACGATATTAATACATATGAGGATAGAATCCGTGAATTGAGCAGCAGTGTACTGGATGTTCAGGAATTGAAATGGTGTAATGAAGCAATTGAAATCAAAAAATTGCAGATTGAACAGCAGAAAAATGAGGTAAAAAAGGCACAGCGAAATCTGGAGCTGGCAAGAATTAAGTTAAATGAAGTCATGGTTGACAGAAAAACGCATGAGAAGTTAAAGGAAAAAGCATTTGAAGAATTTAAAAAAGAACTGGAAGACACGGAAAAGAAGGAAGTGGATGAACTGGTCAGTTTTAAATTCAATAAATCAGATTAATTGTATTTTTTGTTAATTGTCTGCTGCGTGAGGCGGCAGTTGAAATGGTTGGAAGAAATTAATGTTAGAAAGGATTGTGCATGCTGCTCATTCTTTCAACTATTTTGGGCAGTATTGCAGACAGACCTGTAATATGCATGGGTATCAGGATGGCAGAAAAAAATAAAAAAACAGAGGATAATCTGGACATATTAAACGAAGAACTGGATATGGAACCCAGAAAAGAAAATAAGGCATTATCAGCCATAATCATAGCTTTAATCATACTGATCTGGCTTGGCATTTTTATTGTATTGATCAAGCTGGATGTGGGTGGTTTTGGAAGTAAGGTGCTGGCTCCGGTATTAAAGGATGTACCGGTGATAAATAAAATATTGCCGGAGGCATCGGATGAGGATGTCAGTGAGGAAATCCCGTATAAGAGTCTTGCGGAGGCGGCTTCTTATATCAAAGAACTGGAGCAGGAGCTTGCAGGGTATCAGGAATTGGAAAATAATAAAGACACACAGATTAGCGATCTTCAGGCAGAAGTAAACAGACTGAAACAGTTTGAGGAACAGCAGAAAGCGTTTGAAGAACTGAGAGCAAAGTTTTACGAAGAAGTTGTGTTTGGAGAGAAAGCGATTGATGTGGAAAATTACATAGAGTATTACCAGAGCATTGATAAAGAAAATGCGGATTTGTTATATTTGCGAGCAATCGAGAAATATGCATATAGTCAGGAAGTACAGGAGAGAGCAAAATATTACAGCTCTATGAAACCGGCAAAGGCAGCACAGATATTTGTTGAAATGACCGGTGATCTGGATATTGTTGTGGCATTATTAAATTCCATGTCGGCAGAAAACAGCGGGGCAATTATATCCGCAATCGGTGATTTGGATTCCGTTCTGGCCGCAAAGATTACCAAGCTATTAATGCCGTAAGGGCATTAGCCGTTAAAACGGCGTCATCCTATGATGATATAGAATAAAAACGGAAAGGAGGAAAGAATATGGTAAGTTCAGGCATTGCTTCTGCCAATGCGTTAACGGCAGGATTAAATGCGAAAACTTCTGCTAAAAGCAAATCAGCATCCGGTCAGGACTTTGGTTCGTTTTTAAAGACGGAATCGTTGGAACATATGGATGTCCAGGCGGAACAATCTTCTGATAACGGCAGGAAAGAAAATCTTGGTTCAGTGGCGGAAGACGGCAGTTCCAAGGAATATAATGCTTTGGAATCAACAGAAAAAAATGATTTAACCCAGGGCTCAGAGACTGATGATGTCTCCGGTAAAACGGAAATAACGGAATCTGTTGTTCAGACAGAAGAAGAGCCGGAAATTCCGGAAGAGGTCATTCAGGCAATGAATGTTTTATTTGTTGATATTCTTCAGGTTATTGTGGATCATACCGGAAAAACCCCGGATGAAATCATCAATATGATGCAGGATTTGGGATTGGAGAGTGCAGATCTGCTTAGCAGTGATAATTTAAATGACCTGATAACAGGATTAATGGGTAAAGATAACATTATGGAACTGCTGACGGATACGGATATGTCTTCCATGATTAAGAACCTTGTGGCTGAGATTAATGATTTAAAAAGTCAATTTACGGATAATTTCAATATGAGTCCGGAAACGGTCCGGTTCGATTTTGATGATTCGCTGTTAACACAGGAACTCTCAAAACCGGAAGTCTTGCAACCGGTGGAAGAGAATGTTGTGCCGGCGGATGTGAAAGAGCCGGAGATAAAACAGGAACCGGTGGTTTCACAGGAGGATTCGAAATTATTGGAGGTAAAGCAGGAGGAACCGGTAAGTGTTAAATCGGCCGGTGAAGTTTTGACGGAGGATAACAAAATATTATCGGGAATGCGGGAAAATGCAAATCAGAATCCGGACAACTCAATGAGTGGAGAAAAAAAGAATTCTGAAAATAACAAAGATACCGATGTTCAAAAAAACAGTGTTGTTATGATGTCTGATATGCTGGAAGGAATCAAAACCATTGTATCAGAGTCTTTACCAGAGGATACCGGGGATTTTGCCGCAAGCAGAATTGTAAATCAGATTCTTGATAATATTCATATGAATGCAAAGCCGGATATGACTTCATTGGAAATGCAGTTAGAGCCGGAACATCTGGGTAAAGTTACTATTTCAATTGTTACAAAAGCCGGTCATATTACCGCACAGATTGCGGCACAAAATGAAGCTGCCAAAGAAGCCATTGAGAGTCAGTTAAATGTTTTGAAAGATAATCTGAACCAGCAGGGCATCAAAGTTGAAGCCATTGAAGTCACTATCGCCAGTCACGGTTTTGAAGAAAATCTTGAAAAAGGCGGTGACAGTGCAGGAGAACAGAAAGAATCCAAACATAAAAAAACGATTTCTGCTAAGGATCTTGCAGAGTTAAACGGTGAAATATCTGAGGATCCGGTAAATGAAGAAACCGTTATGGAACAGATAGGAGCTACGGTCAGTTATCTGGCTTAAGGGTTCCGGAAAGGAGGGCATATGCTACCAGTAGCGTATATTAAAGATGGGAAGCTTGTATCAGAGAGTACTCCGACCCATACCAGTGAAACGAAAAGAGGAAGCAGTGAGTTGGGAAAAGATGCGTTCTTACAGCTTCTTGTAACACAGATGCAGAATCAGGACCCGTTAAACCCGTCCAGTGATACGGAATTTATTGCACAGCTTGCACAATTTTCGGCTTTGGAGCAGATGCAGAATCTGAATGTTTCTATGCAGAATCAGAATGCATATGGACTTGTGGGTAAAAATGTTATTATTTCTGTTGGTTTATCCAAAGGTGAAGTTACCAATACTGTTGCCGGTTATGTACAGTATGTGGAAATGAGAGATGGAAAAGCGTATCTGGCGATCAATGAAGAATTATATTCCATTGAAGATCTGGATACCGTACTGGATGATAAATATCTGGATGATATTTTGAATGAGAAGCCGGGAGACGGTTCCGAAACCGATAAACCGGGCAACGGTACAGAGACAGAAAAACCGGAAGACGGGGACGAAAAGAATCCGGATAAAGATTCCGAAGAAAAGCTTTAAAAGGGGATAGGCTTATGAATGTAAATGGGAATTTTTCTTCCATAGAACAGGTTACCCAAACATATTTAAGTAATCCGAAAGCCGTGTCTGTCCGGGAAAGCGGAAAGACTTTTGAAGAAGTATTTAAGGAAAAATCCGAAGGACTGAGATTTTCCAAACATGCAGGCGAGAGACTTGCCATGCGGAACATTAACCTGACGGATTCTCAGATTCAAAGGCTGGAAGAAGGGACTCAGAAGGCCAGTAAAAAAGGAATAAAAGAGTCGTTAATGATTATGGATAATATGGCATTTATCGTAAATGTTACAAACAGTACGGTAATAACAGCTATGGATCAGACGGAACAAAGAGAGAATATATTTACAAATATTGATGGCGCCGTTATTATATAGACCGGACCTTACAAGGAGGTTGACGTTTCGGACTGATTGAAGAAACGATAGCGGCAGGATTATATGGAGGTCAGTTTATTATGATGAGATCAATGTACTCCGGTGTATCCGGATTAAGAGTTCATCAGACAAAGATGGACGTTATTGGTAATAATATTGCCAATGTTAATACAGTAGGATTTAAGGCTTCAAGAGCAACATTCAGCGAGTTATTTTATCAGAAAACACAGTCTGCTTCCGGACCGGACGGTGATACCGGAACCGGCGGACGTAATGCAAAGCAGATCGGTCTTGGTTCTTCCTTAAGTTCTATCGATGTGGATATAACCACAGAGGGAGGAAACCAGACAACAAACCGTCCGTTCGATTTGAAAATCAACGGAGAGGCATTTTTTATCGTTCAGAGTAAAGGTGAAACATATTTTACAAAAGCGGGAAATTTCAGAACCGACGAGGCTGGAGATCTTGTAACGGAAACAGGGGCTTACGTTATGGGATATGTGGCGGATAAGCCGGGTGCGACACTGCAGAAAGACCAGTTGAGACCAATTTCCGTATATGGTCCGAAGTACACCAATACAGATCCGGAAGCAACATCTGCTGCCAGTTTTTCCGGCAACATCAATCAGGAAGATTCCAGTTTTGCAGACGGAAAGCCGATAACTAGATATATATATGTATATGATAATCTTGGATATCAGTATGGTGTCCAGGTACAGATTACCCAGAACGATCTGGATAATTATACTGTCACTGCAAACGGTGTGTATTCCGGAACAAAACTGATACCAGAATTGACGGCTACGCTGAACGGAAACCTGCAGTTTGATCCGTCAACCGGAAAACTGAATACAACAGTCATGGATCTGTCCATAACCGGAAGGGATTCCTTTACGGTAGATCCGATTACCGTAGATTTCAGCAAGGTAACAAAATATGGTACGGAAACAACCATTGACTCTAAAAAAGGTGATTATGGTGATAACGGAGCCGGTAAGAAAGTTGGTACAATGATCAGCGTTGGTGTTGACACGAATGGAAACATTGTGGCGGCTTATGACAACGGCGATAATGAAGTCATCGGTCAGGTGGCGGTCTCTACTTTTGTAAATCCGTCCGGTCTTGAGAAGGTTGGAGAAAATATGTATGCCGCAACCCTGAATTCCGGTGCATTTAACGGAATTGGTGAGGAAATAGCTGCAACCGGCGGCTCCATTTCACCAGGTGTTCTTGAAATGTCAAATGTCGACCTTGCTTCGGAGTTTACTGATATGATAGTAACCCAGAGAGGTTTTCAGGCAAACTCCAGAATAATTACAACATCAGATTCAATGATAGAGGAATTATTAAGCCTTAAGAGATAATATTTAGGGGGATGCCGGATAAAGGCATCCCCTTATTTATATGATTTTTTATTTAGCGGCAGGGAATGAAGGGATGTGAAACCATGATAGATGTCACAAGACTGAATGATAAAATTTTGACTGTGAATTGTGATTTAATAGAATTTATCGAAGAAACACCGGATACCGTTATTACATTTACAACCGGAACGAAGATAGTTGTAAGGGAAAGCGCAGAAGAGATAAAGGAAAAAATAATATTATATAAACAGACTATATATGGAAAAAATATGTAATTTACTTAATAAAGAAGTCGAATTAAAAAAATTCAATAAAAGCGTTGGCGATTTGAGAAAACTGTGGTAAAATATTACGTGAAATTATTGTGATTATTGCATTACGGTTTTCACAAAATACATATAGGCAGGTGAAAATAAATGGATTTAGCGTCCCTGATTGGACTGGCTGCATGTCTTGTCATGGTTGTATTTGGTATTGTTTCAGGTGATGAGGGATTTGCGGCGCTTGGTAACTTTCTGCATGCGCCATCTGCACTTATTACATTTGGCGGATCCTTTAGCTGTGTTTTAATCTTTTATTCCATAAAGGATTATCTGAACTCTTTGAAAGCATTCAGGATAGCAGTGAAAGCCCCGGTGAATAATGATGCGGAGACCATTGAAAAGATTATCGAGTTATCAAATATTGCGAGAAAAGAGGGTCTGCTGGCACTGGAAGAGGCTGCAAATAATCTGGAAGATGAGTTTATGAAAAAAGGAATTTTGCTTATTGTGGATGGTACGGATCCGGAATTGGTAAAATCCATTATGGAAACAGAGATGATATGCATAGAGAGCCGTCATAAAAAAGTAGTCGCTTTTTATGAGACATTGGCATCTATGGGTCCTGCATGGGGTATGATTGGTACTCTGATTGGTTTGATTAACATGCTTAAAAACTTAAGTGATATTTCGAGCGTAGGACCAAATATGTCTACTGCGTTGATAACAACGTTATACGGTTCCATACTTGCAAACTGGATTGCGACTCCGATTGCAGGTAAATTAAAATATAACAATGACATGGAGATTATGATGAAGGAAGTTATGATCGAAGGTCTTCTTTCAATTCAGGCGGGAGAGAATCCTCGTGTAATTGAAGAAAAACTGAAATCATTCCTGTCGCCGGAACAAAGAGAAGCCCTGAACAAGGGCGATGAAGCTGGAGGTGAGTAGGATTGGCTAGAAGGAGAGAGGATCCACCGGCAGCCGGTTCGCCGGCATGGATGGCAACTTTTAGTGATTTGATGAATCTGCTGCTTTGTTTCTTCGTTTTGTTGTTTGCCATGTCAACCATTGATGAAGATAAGTTTGAAGAACTGGTAGCTTCTCTTTCTGCAAGTTTTGGAATTATGGAAGGCGGTTCGGCTTCTGTTTTGGAAGGGACACTGATTTCTTCTGGTGTGGATGATTTAAATGAACTGGATGATTTTTACCAGAATCTGGGTCTGAATGATGAAGGAACGGCTCCGTCAATTAATGAGGATATATATAACTATGACGGCGACCAGCTGATGGAAGTTATAAAAAACAAAGGTCTGGAAGCATCAGAGGAAATGGCGGAATATATTGAATCACAGGCAAATGAGTACCAGATATCAGATCAGATCGATATTACGTTTAATTCCCAGTATGTACTGATCACACTGAATGGCGCATTGTTATTTGATTCGGCGGAAGTAGAGATTATTCCGAGTTCCCGGCCGTTGATAGATAAGGTTGGAGATATACTTCGAAATTATCGGTCAAATATGGTTGAGATAATCGGATTTACCGATAACGTTCCATTATATGGACATCCGAAATATGATGACAACTGGGATTTATCCACCGGCAGGGCAAAATCGGTAATGACATATCTGGTTTCAAATAAGGGACTGGATATGGCGAAGATGAAGGCTTCCGGAAGAGGCGAAAATGATCCGATCGCAAGTAATGACACTGCTGAAGGCAGAGCCCAGAACAGAAGAGTTGAGATAAAGATATATAATGAATATAGTATGGAATAATATAATATGAATAGTCATAGGCACTTTATCGTTAGAATTTGTCAAACAGTATAGTTGAACATAGTTGCATGGAGGATAAGATTTTGAAGAAGAGTTTGTTAAACATAATAATACTTGTATTGGTTATTACAAATACAATACTTACAGCAATAACGGTTTTTGTTGTTGTTCCGTCTATGCAGGACAGCAATGCGGTTATTAAAAAGGTGGCACAGGCAATCAATCTGGAATTAAAGGAAGATGAAACAGATTTGTCGGATCTTCCACTGGAAGATTGTATTACTTATGATCTGGATAAGAAACTGACGATTTCCCTTAAGAAGGGAGCAGACGGAAAAGACCATTATGCAGTGATTTATCCGGCATTATTATTGTATAAGGAACATAAAGATTATAGTAAATATGCCGAAACGCTTGAGACACAGAAAGCAATTGTTACACAGCATATTGAAGATGTAGTGAAAAAGTATACAGCTACGGAACTGCAGACGAATCCTGAGGCTGTCAGACAGGAGATACTGAAGGATTTACAGGATTTATTTGATTCAGATTTCATAGTTCAGGTAATCTTCGGAACCACGACTATTCAGTAGGCAGCAATATAAGACTAGGAGGTGAAGATGCGTGAGCGAGGTATTATCTCAAAGTGAGATTGATGATTTGCTGAAGGCCTTAAGCACCGGTGAATTAGACGTTGAAGAGATTAAGGAAAATACTGAAGTTCAGGTTAAGAACTATGACTTTGCGAGACCGGCTAAGTTTTCGAAAGAGCATCTTCGTACATTGGAGATTATTTTTGAACATTATGGAAGGTTGTTATATACTAACCTTCCGGCATATCTTAGAAAAAATGTACAAGTAGATGTTAGGAATTCAGAAGCGGTTGTATATTCTGAGTTTGCAAATGCATTGTCTAATCCCGTACTTCTGGGAATTGTTGATTTTGCGCCGTTGCAGGGAAATATGATATTAGAACTGGCACCAAGTCTTGGCTATGCCATTATTGACAGACTGCTGGGCGGTACAGGTGAGACATTAGAGAAGAAAAGAGAGTTTTCAGAAATCGAGATTACCATTATTGAGAGAATTATAACGATTTGCATTGATCTCCTCATTGAACCATGGAAAAACGTTATACAGTTGGAACCAAGGTTAGAGAGGATAGAAACAAATTCACAGTTTGCACAGATTATTTCACCAAGTGAAATGATAGCAATCGTAACATTGAATTTGAAAATCGGTGATGTGGAAGGCCTTATGAATATATGTCTTCCGTTTATAACATTGGAACCTGTTATGGATAAACTGAATACTAAGTACTGGTATTCTACTATGCAGGAAAAAGATGATAAATCTTATGAAGAAACGATAGAAGCACTGATTGCGAAAGCAAAGATACCGATCAAAGCAGTTCTTGGAACCAGTTCTATTTCGGTAAATGACTTTGTGAATCTGCAAAAAGGTGATATAATAAAATTAAACTCAGGCATTGAAGATGAACTTACGATTTATGTTGGAAATATCAACAAATTTAAGGCATTGCCGGGCTCTTCGTCCGATAATTATGCAGTAAGAGTTACATCAATAATCAGGGAGGAGTAGTACAATGGATGGAATGCTATCACAAGAAGAAATAAATGCACTTCTAAGCGGAATGGATTCAGATGGCGATTCTAATACTGAACAGTCTACTACAGATAGTGAAACAAATGAAAATGAATTCCTGACGGAATCAGAAAAAGACACAGTTGGAGAAATCTCAAACATCAGTATGGGAACAGCGGCAACCACTTTATCATCATTGGTAAATCAAAAGGTTAATATCAGTATACCGGTTGTAACCTACGAGACATGGGATAAATTGGCAGAAGGCTATGACAGACCATGCGTATTTCTTCAGATTCAGTATAGAGAAGGTCTGGACGGAAATAACGTTTTAATATTAAAAGAAAATGATGTAAAAATAATAGCTGACCTTATGATGGGAGGCGACGGAACAAACACAGATGTAGAATTGGGCGAATTGCATTTAAGTGCAATTTGTGAAGCCATGAATCAGATGATGGGTTCAGCATCCACATCTCTTTCTTCCATGCTGAATATGAAGATTGACATCAGTCCGCCAACCGCCAGTTTAGTGGATTTAAACGAAAATATAGATGAAGCGGAAATTGCCAACTTCTTATCACAGGGTTTTGTAAAAAATGCTTTTAAAATGACAATCGGAGATTTGGTCAGCAGTGAGATCATGCAGCTGTTTCCGGTGGACTTTGCAAAAGATTTATGTAATCGGTTTGCAGCAGATAACGGAAGTGATGTACAGGAGACTCCGGTATCCGGAGGTATGGGTACAGAACAGAAACAGGAAGCAGTACAGGGAACACCGGTGCCTCCGCAGCAGAGCGTGCCACCTCAAAATCAAATGCCACAACCGGACGCAGTCCCTTACGGTATGCCGGGAGGTTATCCTCCGATGATGGGATATCCGAATATGCCATATCCAGGTATGCCTTACGGTCAGCCAATGCCGCAGATGCCAATGCAGGAAGTAAATGTTCAGCCTGCACAGTTTCAGGCATTTTCAAATAATCTGGCGGCAGTTACTCAAAAGGAAAACATTGATTTGATCATGGATGTACCGTTGGAAGTAACTGTAGAGTTAGGAAGAACCAGTAAATCGATACAGGATATACTTGAATTTGCTCCTGGTACCATTATTGAACTTGATAAGATAGCAGGTGAGCCGATTGATGTATTAGTCAATGGCAAATTTGTAGCAAAAGGTGAAGTAGTAGTTATCGAAGAAAGCTTTGGCATAAGGGTAACTGAGATTATAAAATAAAACTAATACGTTAGGAGAGAAGAGTAATGGCAAAAAATATAATGATTTGTGATGATGCAGCTTTCATGAGAATGATGATTAAGGATATCCTTACAAAAAACGGATATAATGTAGCTGCAGAAGCTGAGAACGGAGCGAAAGCCGTGGAAAAGTATTCAGAAGTAAAACCAGACCTTGTATTGATGGATATTACCATGCCGGAAATGGACGGTATACAGGCTCTTAAGAAAATCAAGGAAATGGATCCGGGAGCTGCCGTAATTATGTGTTCCGCAATGGGCCAGCAGGCAATGGTTATTGAATCCATACAGTCCGGTGCAAAAGACTTCATTGTTAAACCTTTTCAGGCAGACCGTGTTCTTGAAGCCGTTAAGAAGGCAGTTGGCTGATTGGAGATTAAATGCGTATTGTATTAACGACCAGTGGGTTTGATAATTTTTTACAATTATTAATTGCAGTCATAGCATTTGTAATTGTATTGCTGTTAACCTATTTTACGACGAAATTTATTGGAAATTATCAGAAAGCAAATAGTGTTGGCACGAATTTCAAAACGATTGAGACTTATAGAATTTCCAATACAAAGTATCTACAAATACTTTGTATTGGAAAAAAATATGTTGTGATAGCAGTATGCAAGGATACGATTACTTCCATCACTGAATTAAGTGAGGAAGAAGTTGTGATTCCGGAGTATGCTTCTACACAGGAATCCTTTGCGAAAGTATTGGACAAATTAAAAAAGGCATATTCCAGAAATGACTCTTCCGTGAAAGAGGATTTTTTGGACAATATAGAGAAAGATAAGGAAGATAATGGCAATGACGACAGCGATAAAATATAGTACAATATTAAAGTCTACTATAAAACTATTAGGTCTTCTGTTGCTGGTTTGTAATTTTATTATATTATCCTGCGGTACTGTACAGGCTACCGTTCCGTCCGGTGAAAACAACAATCCGGTTGTAAATGAAACGGACAATGATTTGGGTAATATTTTGGGAATTAATATATCGACTACTGACGAGGGCGGATTGTCTGGAGCACTTCAGATTGTGCTTGTATTGACAGTAATCGCCCTTTGTCCGTCTCTTTTGATTATGTTAACTTCCTTTGCAAGAATATTGATAGTTCTGCATTTTACAAGAGCAGCATTAAATACTCAATCAGCTCCGCCAAATCAGATATTGGTGGGAATGGCACTGTTTCTAACATTCTTTATCATGTCTCCGGTATTTGGAAAGATTAATACCGATGCGATACAACCATTGAACAGAGGCGAGATTACCCAGGAAGAAGCATTTGCTGCAGGCGTGGAGCCTCTGCGGAATTTTATGTTAAATCAGGTAAAGGATGATGATTTGGATGCAATGGCCGGAATTGCAGGAATTGAAAGTATTAATTCCAAAGAAGAAATACCTCTTACGGTTTTGATTCCGGCATTTATATTAAGCGAATTGAGAATTGCATTCTGGATCGGCTTTCTGATTTACATTCCGTTTATTGTAATTGATATGGTCGTGGCATCCACATTGATGTCAATGGGTATGATGATGCTGCCGCCTACAACGATTTCCATGCCGTTTAAGATTTTGCTGTTTGTTCTGGCAGACGGATGGAATCTGATTATCGTAAATTTAATGAAGACCTTTGTTGTGTGATGAGAATGGAGGATTATTATGACACAGGAAGCCATTATGAATATAGCGACACAGACAATCTGGACCATAATTAAAGCGGCAGGGCCATTACTTATTGTATCTCTGATTATCGGTTTGGTTGTAAGTATTTTTCAAACGGTTACCTCCATTCAGGAGCAGACATTAACATTTATACCGAAACTTCTGGGAATATTTTTAACAATGCTGCTACTGGGTTCCTATATATTAAATACAATAGTAACCCTGATGGAACGGTTATGGTCTAATTTTGGAGAGTATATCTTATGATGGAAGTTACGTTTACGCAGAATACAATAGAGTATATTCTGCTGATTCTGGTCAGGATAGCTTCATTTATGTCGGTTGCTCCCTTTTTTGGTCAGCCTAATACGCCGGTCAGATTGAAACTGGGTTTCAGTATTTTTGTATCGGTTTTATTATTTTATACACTGCCGGCACAGACGGTGGAATATTCTACCGTGTTTGATTTTGCAGCGCTGATATTGAAAGAGAGTATTGCCGGGCTGCTTCTTGGTTTTTCAGTTTATATATGTAATATGATAATAAATTTTACCGGCAAAATCATAGATATGGAAATCGGATTGTCCATGGCACAGGTATTTGACCCTATGTCACATACCCAGGTTTCTATTACAGGGACATTTTATTCCTATCTGATTTTCCTGCTGATGATAGTATCAAATATGCATCTGTATCTGCTGGGGGCGATTGTAGATTCTTTTACTTTGATTCCAATTGGAGGAATCAAGCTTGGAAATTCCATGTATGATACGGTCATCGGCTTTACTGCCAATTACTTTATCATCGGCTTTCGGATTGCGCTTCCGGTGTTTGGTACAATAATACTGCTGAATTGTGTGTTGGGAATCATGGCAAAGGTTGCTCCACAGATGAATATGTTTGCGGTAGGTATGCAGCTAAAGGTAATGACCGGATTATTTGTTATTTTTGTCACAATGTCATTACTGCCGATTATCGCCAATTTTATATTTGACCAGATGAAATCTATGCTGACACAAATGATGAGAGGTATGATGTAAGTGAAATCTATGGTTTCTGTTTTAGAATATGATTTACAGTTTTTTGCAAAAGACGGTCCCGGCGGTGAGAAGACAGAACAGCCGACTGCCAAAAAGCTTACGGATGCCAGAAATGAAGGCAATGTAGCTAAAAGTAAGGATTTGGTCAGTGCGGTATCTTTAATTGTCAGTTTTGTATTGTTAAAGTTTTTGGTTGGAAATATTGGAACAGGCCTGATGAATGTATATGGCTTTGTTTATAAGACGATTGCAACGCTGTCTGTCACCTATGCTGATGAAATTACATATAATAATGTGGTTGCATTATTAAAGGATGTTGCATTAGACGGAGTATTAATTGTTCTTCCTCTGTTTGCCATCTCCTTTGTTATTGCATTTGTAGGAGACCTTCTGCAGGTGAAATGGAAGGTTACTACCAAGCCAATGCGGCCGAAACTAAATAAACTCAGTATAAAAAAAGGGGTAAAACACATATTTTCCAAGCAGTCACTGGTGAATCTGGTGAAATCCGTTGCACTGGTATTGATCATTGGGACTGTGGTAATTCAGACGATTAAGTCAAAACAGGGTGTTTTATTCCGGTTTTATGAGGTACCACTGATGACTGCACTGCAGATTATCGGAGACATTGTATTTGATCTGGGTATAAAAATCAGTGCGATATATTTGATTGTGGGTATCGGTGATTATATTTATCAGAAGATAAAATTTAAAAATGATATGATGATGACAAAGCAGGAAGTTAAAGATGAGTATAAAAATTCAGAGGGAGATCCTCAGATTAAAAGTAAAATCAGACAAAAAATGAGGCAGGCTTCCATGCGCAGAATGATGCAGGATTTGCCGAAGGCTGATGTGGTCATTACAAACCCGACGCATTTTGCAGTAGCGCTGCAGTATGATCTTCAGATTGCCAAGGCTCCCAGAGTGATAGCAAAGGGTGAGGATTTTCTGGCACAGAAGATAAAAGAAGCTGCCAGAGAACATAATATTGAAATTGTAGAAAATAAGCCGTTGGCCAGAGCGCTTTATGCCAATGTGGATATTGGCGAGGAAATACCGGAAGAGTTATATCAGGCGGTTGCAGAAGTACTGGCATACGTTTATAATATAAAAAATAAAACAGCAGTCAGGGAATAACCTGAGAAATAAACACAGTAAAAATTATTTTAAATGCAGAAAAGGAGAAAAGGTACATGAAAAAGTCGGATTTAGGTATCGGATTATATCTGTTGGCAGCCATTGTGTTTATGATTATTTCGGTACCCAGCAGCCTTCTGGATGTCCTGTTGGCATTAAATATATTTACGGCACTTGTAGTTTTATTTAATTCTTTTTTTTCAAAGGAACCGTTGGATATGTCTTCGTTTCCGACTATATTGCTGCTGACCACCATATTTCGGATATCTTTGAATATATCCTCCACAAAACTGATCCTTAAAACCGGTAATCCGGGGAAAGTGGTTGAAACCTTTGGTCAGTTCGTGGGCGGTGGAGATCTGGTAATCGGTGTTATTGTTTTTATCATTCTGATTCTTGTACAGTTCATGGTTATCAATAAAGGTTCTGAGCGTGTGGCTGAAGTAACGGCAAGATTTACGCTGGATGCAATGCCTGGTAAACAGATGGCCATTGATGCCGACTTAAATACCGGAGCCATCAATGATGCACAGGCAAAGGAAAGGAGAGAGAAACTGGCAGCAGAATCTCAGTTTTTCGGTTCCATGGACGGTGCTGTTAAGTATGTAAAAGGAGATGCTGCGGCAGGTCTGATCATTACATTTGTAAATATTATCGGCGGTTTGATTACCGGAATGATCAATCAGGGAATGAGCGCTGGAGATGCTGTAGATAAATATATCATTCTTACCATCGGAGATGGACTGGTAAGTTCCATTCCGTCCCTGATGATATCTCTGTCTACCGGTATTCTGGTTACAAAAGCAGGAAAAGAAGCCGATTTGGGCGGAGTGCTGTTTACCCAGTTATTTAATCTCCCGAAGGTATTATATTATGCCGGAGGAACGTTGATATTTTTAGGAGTGGTTACTCCGCTTCCATGGTTTGTGTTTATTCCGTTTGGACTTCTGGCTGTTATTTTGGGAAGAAGACAGGATCAGAGAAGTCAGATTTCTGCCATTGAAGAAGAGGTGGATGTTTCGGAAGCGGAAGCGGAAGAAATCCGGCGGCCCGAAAATGTGGTTTCCCTGCTGCAGGTAGACCCTATCGAGCTGGAATTCGGTTATGGTATTATTCCGCTGGCAGATGTTAATCAGGGCGGAGACCTGATCGACCGTGTTGTAATGATACGAAGGCAGATTGCATTGGAGCTTGGTGCGGTTGTACCAATCATCAGACTGAGGGATAATATTCAGTTAAATCCGAATCAGTATATTATTAAGATAAAGGGAATACAGGTCAGTGAAGGCGAGATTTTATTTGATCACTATATGGCAATGAATCCCGGTTTTGTGGAAGAGGAAATCAGCGGTATTCCTACCTTTGAACCTTCTTTCCATCTTCCGGCTATCTGGATTACGGAAAGTCAGAGAGAACGTGCCGAAACCCTGGGATATACTGTTGTGGACCCGCCTTCCATTATTGCTACCCATTTGACGGAAGTAGTCAGGGTTCATATTGATGAACTGCTTACCAGACAGGATGTGCAGAATCTTATTAATAATATTAAAGATTCCAATCAGACGCTTATTGATGAACTGGTTCCAAAATTGCTCAGTGTGGGTGAAATACAAAAAGTATTGCAGAATTTATTAAGAGAGGGTATTTCCATTCGGGATCTGCTTACCATATTTGAGACACTGGCAGACCATGCTACCGTTACCAGAGATACGGATGTATTGACAGAGTATGCAAGACAAAGCCTGAAGCGGGCGATTTCCAATAAATTTTTTAGTCCGAATGAATCGACCACAGTTATTACCCTTGATCCAAAGATTGAGCAGGATATCATGGCAGCGGTAAAACAGACCGAGCAGGGAGCATACTTAACTTTGGATCCGGAAGAAAGCAAACATATTATCAAGTCAACAGAGGAGGAAGTTGATAAATTGGAAAAAATGGGTAAATCCCCGATTATCATCACTTCTCCGATTGTACGTATGTATTACAAACGACTGATACAGGATTATTTTAAGGATTTGGTGGTTGTATCTTATAATGAAATAGAATCAAATATTGAATTACAGTCAGTTGGGATGGTGAGCATTTAATGATTATCAAAAAATTTCAGGCATCTACGGAACAGGAAGCTGTCCTGATGGCAAAAGAAGAAATGGGCAGTAATGCGGTAGTCTTAAATATTAAATCCACAAAGCAGCGGGGGTTAAAAAAGCTGTTTAAAAAAGATGTTGTTGAAATTACGGCAGCATTGGAAGAGAAGCAGACTACTTCCTCCATTCCGTCTTCCAGAATCAATGTGGCTGTTGCGGAAGATACTCCGGAGGAGGAGAAACAGCCGACGGCGATTGAAGAGAAACTGGATAATTTGCAATCCATGCTGGAAAGCAGAATGAAAGAAATGGACGCGGAAAATCGGGATAAGCCGGAACTGAAAGATAAAAAGGAAGAAAAGAATGTTAATTTTTCTTTTCTTCAGCTCGTATATAATCAAATGCTGGAAAATGAAGTAGATGAAAAATATGCAAATCAGATTATAGGTGAAATAGAATCTTCGATTAAAAAAGAATCCAATCTGGACAGTATATTGTCCGGAATTTATCAGAAGATTGTTCTTAAGCTGGGGATTCCCCATGAGATCAGTCTGAAAGAGGGAGAGCCGGCACTTGTATTTTTTGTAGGACCTACCGGGGTGGGAAAGACGACTACCATTGCAAAGATTGCTTCAGATTTTAAATTGGAAAAAAAGGCAAAAGTAGCCATGATCACATCGGATACCTACCGGATTGCAGCAGTGGAGCAGTTACGGACCTATGCCAATATTCTGGATATTCCTCTTCAGGTGGTATATACCATCGAAGAACTGAATCATGCCATAGAACTGTTTAAAGACTATGATCTGATTTTGGTGGATACGGCAGGACGTTCCCACAAAAATAAGGAACAGTGCAGGGAAATACAGCACTTGGTAAATGACTGTACTTTGCTGCAGGGAATGCGGAGAGAAATCTTTCTGGTACTGAGTGCCGCCACAAAATATAAGGATTTATTAAATATTGTTGATGTATATTCCCAAATGGGAAAATACAGTATTATTTTTACAAAACTGGACGAAACTTCGGCTTTGGGAAATATACTGAATATCCGCCTGAATACATCCGCAGATATTTCATATGTTACCAGCGGTCAGACGGTTCCGGACGATATCAGCATACTGGATGCACAAAAACTTGCCAAACATCTACTGGGAGGCGGTGAATAAGCATGGATCAGGCAGAAAACCTACGAAATATTGTGAAACAGCATAATCAGGAGGAAAAGGGGAATGCCAGGGTCATTACTGTTACCAGTGGAAAAGGCGGTGTGGGTAAAACCAGTGTATCCATTAATCTGGCAATCCAGTTTCGAAAGCAGGGAAAAAATGTAATAATTTTTGATGCGGATTTTGGGCTTGCCAATATTGAGGTTATGTTTGGTGCCATTCCAAAATATAATTTGTCCGATTTGATATATCGGGGCAAAGATTTGAAAGATATTATTGTAAAAGGACCGTTTGATATCGGATTTGTATCCGGCGGATCCGGAATTTCCAATTTTGGAGATTTGTCAAAAGATCAGATTCTATATCTGGTACATAAGATTCGGGAACTGGAAAATTTGGCAGATATTATAATTATTGATACAGGGGCAGGAATTTCCAGTACGGTTCTGGATTTTGTGGTAGCAAGCAGCGAAGTGTTGTTAGTTACAACTCCGGAGCCAACATCCATTACCGATTCTTATTCTTTATTGAAAACCATGAATAAACATCCGGATTATCAGAAGGAACATATGGTGGTTAAGGTCATTGCCAACAAGGTATCTTCTTATGAAGAAGGAATTAATTTATATAATAAACTGGATGTTGTAGTATCAAAATTTTTAAAGACGAACCTGGAATTTCTGGGAATTATAGAAAATGACGCAAATATGTCAAAGTCGGTCATTCAGCAAAAACCAATCTCCATAACTTATCCGGAATCGGCTGCAACAAGGGATTTTGTTCAATTGTCGGATATATTGCTGGAACGAAAAGAATCTTTTAAATGGGAAAAGAGCGGATTGGCATATATGTTTGCTGGAATGTTAAAGAAAACCGTAAGGAGGTGAATATTATGCTGTCCAAGATTCTTTCACCGGGCGACAGGCTGGAGCTGCTCCGGGTAGCGAGTGAGGAAAAGAAGAATCGTTTTCTGGAGCAGAATTCTGTTGAGTCTAAAGTTCTGTTAAGCCAGATATATGATATGATGGATGATGAACAATTGAAGATTGCCATGCCGATTGTGGAAGGCAGGGTGATACCTTTGCCGGTGAATGCCAGATATGATGTATGTTTTTTTACATCCGGCGGGCTGTATAAAAGCCGGGTCGTAATTACAGACCGGTATAAAGAGGACGGACTGTATATTCTGGTGGTTGAATTGATGTCTGATCTGAAGAAGTTTCAGAGGAGACAGTATTTTCGTCTGGAATGTACACTAGATATTGAATACCGGCAGCTGGAAGATTCGGATGTACAGAAAATAAAAGAAGATCCGGAACTGATTCGGGATATTATAGAAAAAGAACCGTTTACCGCAGCGATCGTACTGGACATCAGCGGAGGCGGGGTGCGTTTTGCATCAGAAGAGAAGCTGGAACCGGATACCAACATTCTGGTAGATTTGAATATTTCAACCGAAAGCGGACAGAAAGTTTATGGTGTTATGGCAAAAGTTTTGTCTTCCAGCCGGATCATAAATAAGGAACATATGTATGAACAGCGTGTAGAGTATTTGGAGATAGCCGGTCATACAAGAGAAGCGATTATTAAATTTATTTTTGAACAGGAGCGTAGACTGCGGAAAAAATGAAAAAAAATATTTTGATAGTTGATGATTCTGCACTCATGAGAAGGGTGATTTCTGATATAATAAACTCAGACGGACGGTTTGAGATTGTAGATTATGCCGTGGATGGTTTGGCAGCTATGGAATTACTTACAAAGAACAGCACGTTATACGATGCTGTATTGCTGGATGTTAATATGCCAAAGATGAATGGTCTGGATGTACTTGTAAAGATTCAGCGATATAATATTTCATGTAAGATTATTATGGTCAGTACCCTGGTACAGGATGGTGCCAAGGAAACGATTCTTGCTTTAGAGCGCGGAGCTTTTGATTTTGTATTAAAACCGGTCAGCGCCAGGCCTGAAATTCGGGAAGAATTCAAACAGAAATTAATAGCCTCACTGGAAATGGCTACCGGTCTGAATCCGGCGGATAAAGTTTCAGGGAATCATATATCACAAAAAACAGCAGGTACAAACAAAAATAAATTGTCCGCTGCCAATCAAAGTAAGAAAAGAAAGCTGGTTGCCATTGCCTGTTCCACCGGAGGACCAAAAGCGTTAAAAGAGGTGATTCCGTTTCTTCCCGGCAACATTGATGCACCGGTTGTGCTGGTACAGCATATGCCGGTAGGCTTTACCGCTTCTCTGGCGCAAAGACTGGATGAGATCAGTGATGTCAGGGTAAAGGAGGCCGAACACGGAGATGTGTTGGAGAAGGGAACCGTATATATTGCTCCCGGAGGAAGACATTTCAGAGTGACAGAACAGAGAAAAGGCGGTTTTCAGGTGGCATTATCCGACGAACCGCCAAGGGAAGGCTTAAGACCATGTGCAAATGTTATGTATGAATCTTTAGCCGGTATGGAATTTGACCAGATTACCTGTGTTGTACTTACAGGTATGGGTGCGGATGGCACGATTGGAATAGACCGTCTCAGTCAGAAGAATAATGTATATGTTATCGCACAGGATGAAAAGACATGTGTTGTCTATGGAATGCCAAAGGCGATTGCAAGTGCAGGGCTTGCCGATGAAATATTACCTTTAAACCGGATAGCCGATGCAATAATAAAGAACGTGGGGGTGCTTAACGATGGACGTTAGCCAATATTTAGAGATTTTTATTGATGAAACAAAGGAACATTTGCAAAGCCTGAATGAACAGCTTCTTGTAATTGAAAAGGAGCCGGAAAATACGGATACGATCAACGAAATATTTCGTGCAGCCCATTCCTTAAAAGGTATGGCGGGTACCATGGGATATAAGAGAATGCAGAAACTGACCCATCAGATGGAGAATGTATTTTCTGAAATCCGAAACGGAGCGAAAAAAGTTGATGCCAATATTGTAGATGTTCTGTTTCAATGTTTAGATGCGCTGGAAGAATATCTTGCCTGTATTCAGGAAACGGCCGATGAAGGTGATAATGATAATGAGCCGATTCTGAAGCAGCTGGAAACCATATTAAACGGTTCTGCACCAAAGGCACAGACGGAAGCTTCCAAAGAGACTGCCAAAGAACCACAGAAAGCAGAGGCTGAAGAAGCAAAAGAGAAATACAAGGATTTTGTTTATGCCGATTTTGAAAAGCATGCCATTGCGGAAGCATTTGAAAAAGGAATCAATGTATATACAATTACGGTTTTTGTGGATGAAAACTGTCTGTTAAAGGCAGCAAGAGCCTTTTTGGTATTCAAGTCTGTGGAGGGGGTTGGTGAGATTATTAAATCCAATCCTTCCGCACAGGATATTGAAGATGAAAAATTTGAGTTTGATTTCAGTATTTGTGTTGTATCAAAGGAACCTCTGGAAGCTGTTTTATCAGTAATTAAAAATGTATCTGAGATAGCGGATGCCATAGGTGAAAAGTTAGAATCCGTTCCGGGTGACGGGAAAACAGAAGAGGGCGAGAATAAGGAAAGCCGGCCGGCAGAGGACGAAAAGAAACCGGCGGCAGCTGCAGCTGCCAAAGCAGCTCCGGCAAAATCACAGACTTCAAAACCGATTGTGAACCGTTCCGTCAGAGTGGATATTGAAAAACTGGATGTACTCATGAATCTTGTCAGTGAGCTGATCATTGCAAAGAATGGTCTGGTATCCCAGAGCAGCAGCGAAGAGGTTTCCCAGTCTCAGGCATTTAATGAGCAGATAGAGTATTTGGAACGGGTAACTACCAATCTGCATGAATCGGTAATGAAAGTACGTATGATGCCGATTGAAACGGTTACTCAGAAATTCCCTCGAATGATAAGAGACTTATCCAAGAAGTTAAATAAGAAGATGGAATTATACATGACGGGTGAAGATACGGAACTTGACCGTACGGTTATTGATGAAATCGGAGATCCGTTGATGCATTTGCTTCGTAATTCTGCAGACCATGGATTGGAAAGTGCGGAAATCAGAGCCAGAAGAGGAAAACCGGAAGTGGGTACGGTCTGTCTGGATGCTTATCAGGACGGAAACAATGTTGTCATTGAAGTACGGGATGACGGTAATGGTATCGATGTTGAGGCAGTAAAGAATAAAGCGCTGGATAAAGGAAGCATTACTCCGGAGCAGGCAGCGGCCATGTCTGACAAGGAAATCATTGATTTATTGTTTAAACCAAGCTTTTCCACTGCGAAAGTGGTTTCCGATATCTCAGGACGAGGCGTTGGTCTGGATGTTGTAAAAACCAAGATTGAAGCTTTGGGCGGAGATATTGAGGTGAAAACGGAACTGGGTGTGGGAAGTACATTTATTATCCGATTGCCGCTGACATTAGCAATTATTCAGGCTCTTATGGTGGAACTGGGAGATGAGAAGTATGCCATATCCCTTGGAAGCATACAGATCATAGAGGATATTCCGGTATCGGATATTAAGTATGTACAGACCAAAGAGGTGGTTAATCTCCGGGGAAGCGTTATTCCGATCATCCGTCTGGATGAAGTCCTTGACATTGAGTCTTCTAATGAAGAGGAGACACTTACGGTGGTTATCGTAAAGAAAGGTGACAGACTTGCCGGTCTTGTTGTGGATAAGTTAATCGGGCAGCAGGAAATTGTTATCAAATCTTTAGGAAAATATATCAGTAACAGTAAGATTATTAATGGTGCAACCATACTCGGTGATGGTGAAGTGGCATTGATTCTTGATGTTAATACATTATTATAGCGGGGGTGGTTGGAATGGACAATACATTAAAGATAGAAAGTACGATAGAAGAAAAACAATACATAGTGGTAAATATCGGTGTTGAGCAGTATGGCATTGATATTGGTTATGTGGATAATATTGTTAGAATGCAGAAGATTACCAGAGTGCCGAAATCCCAGAAATATTTTCATGGTGTCATTAATCTTCGTGGAGAAATTATACCGGTGATGAGTCTGAGAAAAAGATTTGGACTTGAGGGTGATACCTTTACGGATAAGACACGTATTATTATACTGAAGCCGGAACAGCAGGAACCAATCGGAATTATCGTGGATGTGGTAAAAGAAGTTGTAACACTGGGAAGTGAAGAGATAGATAAAGTTCCAAGTGACGGCAGGGATGATATTGCAAAATATATCTGCGGTGTCGGTAAGAATAATGGAGGTCTTATTTCCATTCTTAATATTGGCAATGTCATAGGTGATAATCAGCAGTGATTGTCTGACTGAGATGGAGAGTGATATCATGTCGAAGATAAATTTAAATGATTTAAGCACAATTCAATATGATGTACTGAAGGAATTAGGGAATATAGGCGCGGGCAATGCCACTACGGCATTGGCCCAGCTTATAAATAAAAAGGTACAGATTGGTGTACCGCAGGTAAGGCTGTTGGAGTTTAATGAGATTTCTTCCGTTATCGGTTCGGAAGAAAATGTTATGGCAGGAATATTGATCATGCTCAGCGGAGAAATCAATGGAATGATGATGTTTCTGATGTATCCGGAAGTTGCAAGAAGTATGATCAATGTATTAATGTGTGATAACAGTGACTCTACGGATTTTAATGACATTGAGATATCTGCGGTCATGGAGGTTGGAAATATTATAGCCGGAGCATATCTGCGGTCATTATCCGAATTAACGGGGCTGACGATTGACGTTTCGGTTCCAATGCTGCAGATTGATATGGCAGGTGCGATCCTCAGTGTACCGGCAATAGAGTTTAGCAAAATCGGGGATAAGGTTTTACTGATTGAAACAGAGTTTGATGATGAAAATGATAAAAAGGATACAATTACAGGTTACTATATTCTTGTGCCTGAATTGGATTCTTATGAAAAAATACTGGAATCTTTAGGTGTCTAGGTGATTTTAAATGGAAGAAATAATTAAGGTTGGAATGGCAGACATGAAAATGTGTGCAGCACCAAATAAATTAACAACATTGGGGCTTGGTTCCTGTGTTGGAATTGCCTTGTATGATCCGGTGACAAAGATCAGTGGTATGATACATATAATGCTGCCAGATAGTACAAGAATTAAAAACAATACGAATATTGCAAAATTTGCCGATACCGGCATTGCAGCCATGTATGAAATGATGATTCGGAAAGGTGCACTGGCAGCAAGAATTGTAGCTAAAATTGCAGGCGGAGCAAAGATGTTTTCATATGGTGCCGGTAATAGTGATCTGATGAATGTGGGCGACAGAAATGTTGAAGCAACGAAGGAAGCACTTAGAAAATTAAATATCAGAATCGTGGCCGAGGATACCGGTTTAAATTACGGTAGAACAATTGTGTTTGATTCTTTGAATGGCGATTTATTGATTAAAGCAGTCGGTAAACCGGAAAAGGTGATTTAGTCGCTGCTTGAAAGGATGATACTGATGGAGAACAGAACAAGATATATTCCATCGATTGTTATGCTTGCAGCAGCTTTTGCTGCATGCATAATGTCAATATATTATGATTACACTACGAAGGAGATATTATGGATAGTATTAGGGACAATTGTAGTGTTTTTTGTTATTGGAATAATTGTTAAAGTTATTGCAGACAAATATCTGATTACAACGATGGAAGCGGAAATCGAAAATCAATCAGAGGATGAGGAAGAAAATTCAGATAACGAAGAAAATTCCATGGATGACAGAGATGGTATAAATGTGGAAACGACTCCTAAAAAGAATAAACAGGATAAAAAATAGAAAATCTTTAGGAGATTATATATATGGATGAAACAGGAAAAAACAAATTGTGGGAAGAGTATGGAAAGAGTAGAAAGTCTGAATTAAGAGATAAATTAATTATTGAGTATGCTCCTTTGGTTAAGATTGTTGCAGGAAGATTAAGCATGTATCTCGGTTATAATGTGGAATATGATGACCTGGTAGGTTACGGGGTATTTGGTCTGATTGATGCTATCGATAAATTTGATTATGGCAAGGGTATCAAATTCGAGACATATGCCAGTTTAAGAATTCGGGGAGCCATTCTTGACCAGATTCGGAAAATGGATTGGATTCCCCGTTCCCTAAGACAAAAGCAAAAAAAAATAGATGCTGCAGTGACCAAACTGGAGAGTGAACTGGGACGTCCGGCCACAGAAGAAGAGATAGCTGGAGAACTGGGAATTGATATGGAAGAGTATGTAACCTGGCAGGGACAGACAAAAGTATCAAATCTGGTATCTCTGGATGAATTTTTGGAAGTAACGGGAGAAAAAGGGATTGAACCTGTTAAGGTTTCCCGTTTTGAGCAACCGGAAGATATGGTGCTTAAAGCAGAGTTAAAGGAGCGTCTGATTGAATCTTTGGAGTCTTTGACCGAAAAAGAAAAAAAAGTTATTTTACTGTATTATTATGAGGAACTGACACTGAAGGAAATCAGCCTGATTCTTGAAGTATCGGAATCCAGAGTGTCACAGCTTCATACAAAGGCATTGCATAAGATGAAAGCGAAGCTTGGAGATAATATTTCCATATTGTACTAGAAAGGGTGGTTTTATGCAGAAACGAAATGGTTATTTTCAGGTAATACGAAATAGCAATGGAACATCTGTCCGCTTGATTCCGCCGATGTATGGCGGAGAAGAGGTAAAGTCTGAACAGATTGTTAAGTATCTACAGAAGAATCAGATTATGGAATGTGATTTTGCGAAGATAACAAAGGCTCTGGCAGATTTAACCACTGAGGTTATTGTACCTGTTTCAAATTATAAGGGATATCCGATTAACGAGTGTATGAATATTGAAGTTTCAAAGGACAGCATGACAGCTGTAGTAAATTTTATCCCTCCAAGTAATGACGGGAAACGGATGAATCTGGGGGATATGAAAAGTGAGTTGGAAGCGGCGGGAATTCAGTATGGAATTGATGAGGGGGGTCTGGCTTCCCATATCAGAAATCCTGTTTATTGTACAGATATTATTGTGGCACGGGGAAAGGCGGTCCGGGAGGGAACCCATGCGTTTATAACTTATATGTTTAAGATTGACCGGAAGGCCAAACCAAAACGGAAGGATGACGGTTCTGTTGATTTTCATCAGTTGGAGAATATCAGTCATATTAAAAAAGGAGATTTACTGGCAAAACTGACGCCTGCAGATTCAGGTGAGAGCGGAATCAATGTCTTCGGACAGGAAGTAAAACCGCGGGCAGTTGAAAGACTGAAACTGAAATACGGAAAAAACATAACCATATCGGATAACCGACTGGAGCTTTATTCGGATGTGGATGGTCATGCGGTTTTAGAAGGGGATAAGGTATTTGTTTCAAATGTCTATGACGTACCGGGAGATGTGGATAATTCTACCGGTGATATCATTTATGACGGCAGTGTTGTTGTTCACGGAACCATAAGAACCGGATTTAAGGTGAAGGCTTTTGGTGATATTGAAGTTTTTGGTGCGGTTGAGGGCGCTGAAGTAATTGCAGGCGGCCAGGTGATTCTGCATCATGGAATACAGGGAATGTCCAGAGGCATTATTGTGGCAAAAGGAAATGTGGTTACAAAATTTATTGAGAGTGCCAAAGTGTATTCTGAAGGATATATTGAAGCACAATCCATAATACAAAGTCAGGTTTCAGCAAAAGGTGATGTAATTGTAAATGGTGCAAAAGGAAATATTATGGGAGGGCATGTGCGCTCCAGTACTTTGATTGATGCGAAATCCATTGGCTCTAATATGGGCATTACTACTGTTGTAGAAGTCGGGCTGGACCCTACCGTTCAGGACAGATTTACTAAACTGAAAAGGGATATGATTGAGAAAAATGAGGAATTAATCCGATTGCAGCAGGTGAAAATGGTATTGAAAAAGCGTTTGGCTCAGGGACAGAATGATAATGAAAAAAGAATGGCATATAACCAGACCGTTGCAGCCATTGACGAATTAAAAAAAGAAATATTTGCCGCACAGGATGAAATGGATGTGTTATCCGGTGAATTGTCGGAAAATACGGTTGCAAGAATCATGGTCAGCAGAGTGATTTATCCCGGAACGAAAGTGATTGTTTCAGGATTACAATATAATGTAAATGAACAGGTAAGTTATTGTCAGTATATGAAGTTGAAAGGTGAGATTTTTATTTCGCCGTTGACTTAGAAAAGAGGTTAGTATGATTAGTCCAATTCTATTACAGGGAACCATTCAAAGAACGCAGGATGTATCACAGATGAAGCAAAATGAGGATACAAGACCGCAGACAGAGCATATGTCCATTTCAACCAGACAACAGGAAAAAGAAATAAAGAAACACGAGCAGGTTACGAAACAGGAAAATGCAGATAAACATCAGAATAAATATGATGCAAAGGAAAAGGGAAACGGTTCTTATTTCGGAAGCAATGGAAAACGAAATAAGAAAGAAAAGGAAGAGGATGGAAAGGCAGTTGTCAGGCAGTCAGCATCTTTTGATGTAAAAGCCTGATAAGGGACATAAGAAATGACAGGAATACAGATATTTTTGATTTTATTAGGCGTTGTAACCGTGGCCGGCAGTTTCATCTTTTCGGACCTTCTGGAAAAGGGAAACGGAGCAGACAGCGGAAGCCTGGCCGGTTTAAGCGATGAGAATGTAAAAAAGAAAATTGATGAGGCAGTGGAAAGCGCTGTAGGCATTGCCGTGGATGATGCCATAGAACAGCGGCTGGATAAAACAGAGGCACAGCTTGAAAAGATTTCAAATGAGAAAATAATGGCGCTGAATGATTATTCGGAAACCGTGCTGGCTGAAATTCATAAGAACCATGATGAGGTAATGTTTCTCTATGGTATGCTGAATGATAAAGAAGAAGAGATAAAAAACACGGTTAAGGATATTGAGGCAGTAAAGAAATCCGTGAAGATCATGAAAGACGAATTTGAAGCTGAGTCATGGACAGAAGAGTCAATACCGGCAGAAAAACCGGAATCCGTGAACTGGACAGATGTTTTACCGGAACAGATGGAATTTGAGCCGGATACCAGCACGTGGGAGAATCGTGGAACAGATGTTTCTGACAGCAGTCAGTCTTCTCTTCAGAATCAGGAACCGGATATTGATTTTGACACAGATTTGGAATGGAATTTTGACCGGCCGGAAGCAGCGGAGCCGGATGAAGATGTTACGGAATTTAGGATTTCCGTTAAACCGGAAAAGAAAGGTGTTGCATTAAAAGCTGGTAATTCGGGGAAAAACAATAATCAGAGGATTCTGGATTTATATTCTCAGGGAAAAAATAATGTGGAGATTGCAAAAGAATTGGATTTGGGAATCGGTGAGGTCAGACTGGTCATTGATTTATATAAGAACAAAAGAAGGTAGGAGAAAAGAAGGGAACATTGTTTTGAGATGAAATTAAAATATTATTTAAGAGGATTTGGAACAGGAGTTGTGTTTGCAACGGTTGTTCTGATGATCACATTTGGAATTAAAAAAGGTTTTGGCGCCGGCGGTGATTCTGCCAGTTCGGGAAATCTGCCGGAAACGACTGTTTTGAATGCGGAAGAGAGCGGCGGGAATCAGGAAATGACCAGTCCGGATCAGAGTGGTCCGGACGAGCCGGGAACTGATTCGACACAGGAAATTCCGGGTCCGGACGGAGAAAATTCAGAAGATATGAGTTCGGATGTCAGTGAAGCGTCTACGGAAGAAAGTACTCCGGATATAACGGGGAATACGGAGGAAGTAACAACGGATATTCTGCCGGAACCGGATACAACAACCATGGATCAGGAGCCGGATACCATACCGGAACCGGATACAACCGCAGACAGCGGAGACAGAGAGACTGTGACCTTTGTAATTTCCAGCGGTATGATTTCCAATACTGCCGCAGGTATATTAGAGGAACTTGGAGTAGTGGAAAGCGGATATGATTTTAATATGTATCTGTATAATAACGGATATGAAAGCAAGCTCCGGGTTGGAACTTATGAAATTCCAAAAGGCGCCTCTTATGAAGAAATTACGAGAATTATAACAGGCGGACGATAATACTTGCAATTGCATAGTTTTTGTGATAAAATGAAAAAGCTGTGTTTGTATATGACATTTTTGCCAGTACAGGCATAAATAGCACATATACGGATCTTTAGTTTGGTGCCCATGCTCGGGGTGTGCTGAGGAGTTGATGTATATGAAAGATTATAACCAATGGAGGTAGAAAAATGAGCGTTATTTCAATGAAACAGTTACTGGAAGCAGGTGTACATTTCGGACACCAGACAAGAAGATGGAACCCTAAGATGGCTCCATATATTTACACAGAAAGAAACGGTATCTACATTATTGATTTACAGAAGTCAGTAGGTAAAGTGGATGAAGCTTATAAGGCCATTGCAGATATTGCAGCAGAGGGCGGAACCGTTCTTTTTGTTGGAACCAAGAAGCAGGCTCAGGATGCCATTAAGACCGAGGCAGAAAGATGCGGAATGTTTTATGTAAATGAGAGATGGTTAGGCGGTATGCTTACCAACTTTAAGACCATCCGCAGCAGAATTGAAAGATTAAAGGCTATTGAAGCTATGGCTGAAGACGGAACATTTGATGTTCTTCCTAAGAAGGAAGTTATTGAGATTAAGAAGGAATGGGATAAGCTTGAGAAGAATCTTGGCGGTATTAAGAACATGACTAAGGTTCCGGATGCTATTTTTGTAGTAGATCCTAAGAAGGAAAGAATTTGTGTTCAGGAAGCACATGCCCTTGGTATTCCGCTTATCGGTATTGCTGATACAAACTGTGATCCGGAAGAACTTGATTATGTAATTCCTGGTAATGATGATGCAATCCGTGCAGTTAAGCTGATTGTTTCTAAGATGGCAGATGCAGTGATTGAAGCAAATCAGGGTGAAGAAGCCGGAGCAGAAGAAGCAGCCACGGAGGAATCCGTAATGGAAGAGGCAGCAGAAGCATAATTCTATATTAATATATCAATAATTCTAGGAGGATATTGTAATGGAAATCACAGCAGCAATGGTGAAAGAGCTGAGAGAAATGACCGGAGCAGGTGTTATGGCTTGTAAGAAAGCACTTGTTGAGACAGACGGTGATTATGATAAAGCGATAGAGGTATTAAGAGAAAAAGGCGAGGCTACAGCAGTAAAGAAGGCAGGCAGAATTGCAGCGGAAGGTACTGTTTTAGCAGTGGTGAAAGAAGATAAAACAGCAGCAATCGTAGAAGTTAACAGTGAAACGGATTTTGTTGCCAAGAATGATAAATTCAGAACATATGTTGCAAATGTTGCAGAGCAGGTACTGGCTACCAATGCAACAGATGTAGAAGCTTTCATGGATGAGAAGTGGATGTTCGATGAATCCAAGACCGTTAAGGAAGAACTGGTAAGTCAGATTGCGGTGATCGGTGAAAATATGTCAATCCGCAGATTTGTTAAGATTAATTCAGACGGCGTTGTTGTTCCTTATATTCATGCAGGCGGAAGAATTGGTGTGTTAGTGGAAGCCGATACCACCGTTATCAATGATGAGGTAAAAGAGTGCCTTAAGAATGTTGCAATGCAGATTGCAGCTTTAAATCCGAAATATACATCCAGAGATGAAGTCAGTGAAGATTTCATTGCTCATGAGAAGGAAATTCTTATGGCTCAGATTAAAAATGATCCGAAGGAAGCCTCCAAGCCGGAAAAGGTTATTGAAGGAATGATCAACGGACGTATCAATAAGGAAATGAAAGAAATCTGTTTATTGGATCAGGTTTATGTTAAGGCTGAGGATGGTAAACAGACAGTTGCAAATTATGTTGCAGAAGTTGCAAAGGCTACAGGTTCTGATTTAAAGATTAAAGGTTTTGTTCGTTATGAGACCGGTGAAGGAATTGAGAAGAAATCTGAGAACTTTGCGGAGGAAGTTGCTAAGCAGATGAATCAGTAAACTTCTGATTGAAAATGGTTTACGAATCCCTGAAAATTCCATGGAATGGGCATTTTCAGGGGTTTTTTGCGTTCTTGGGGGAAGTCCATAACTTATCGTAAATTACCGTATTTTGAGTGACGATTTGGGGGATTTTTGGGGGATAGCATTAATCCCCCCCAATTTGAATGTAAAATGGTGTATCTTCCCCAAAATTATCATAAGTTTTTGCATGGAGAATACGGATTGATGAAATATGTGGAATGGTTTATAATGTAAGAAAGGGTGAAATAAACACTCAATAGAGTATTTTGTCTCCTAATTTGTAGACGGTGCGAAAACCGCATTATTTAGTGTAGATTATACCGTATTTTGTGGATGAAATAGGAGGATATGGACTAAATAACACTAGGTGGATTAGTGGAGTTTGTGACATGGATTCGTGTAATAAATTAGATAATGTGGAATACTATTAGTAGTGTTTTGCGTATAGTAAGTGAATACAGAGGGGAATTGTACTTTTGGAAGGAGGACTTTATGCAAGAATATATAAATGAGTATCAAAATATAAATGGTGAGTTTGCTAAGATTATATCTAAATCGTTAGAATCTGACAATTTGCAAACTCATGCAAAGGCAGCAAGTTTTATGGACGATTTTCAGCAATGGGTTGAATTGTTATCAGATTCTTATGAAGTGGTTTTATATAAAGAAGCATTATCTGAGTATCGCTCTATGCTTTTATTTTGGTGTATGGGATTGTATAAACATGCTTTCATTTCTTTGAGAAGTTATTTTGAGGCAACTTTATTTGGAGTACAGCTTTCGGCAAATGAATTAAATTTTCGCTTATGGAAGTCGGAGACTTTGGACTTATATTGGTCTCAGATAACAAATGAAAATGATGGGATTTTTGCATCAAAATTTGTTGGTGTCTTTGCTCCATTATTTTGTAAGGAAGCTTTGTACATGAGAAAAATTGCGGTAGAAGTTTATAGAGAATGTTCAGAATTTATTCATAACAATTATGGTGCTACAACTCGATTGCCAAAAGCTACGCAGTTTAATCAGGAAATTTTTAATTTATTGGGAGATAAAGTTGAAAGTATTAATCAGGTTATTATGTTTGTACTGACTATGAGATATATGGAGTTGATTAGAAAAAAAGAAGAGATATCAAATTTTGAAGAGCCTATAATGGATTCAATAGGTTATTTGACATGTGTACAAGAAATATATAGATAGGGAGGACAAATGATGAGTAATTTTGTTATACGGACAGAGGAATTAGAAGATTCTCAGTTAAAGGACTTATATGTAGAAACAGAAGATGATAATGAAATTTTGAATAGGCTTAAATCGCAATCGCCTGTTTTGTTGGTAGGTAGTAGAGGAATGGGAAAATCTTTTTTATTTAAAGTTTCTCAAATTCAGTTGCTGGAGAATTTTTCAAAAGATAGAATTTTTCCCGTATTTCTTACTTTTAGAAGTGCATCATTGGTACAAACAGGAAATAATATTCAGTTTGAATTATGGATGCTAAATAAAATTTGTACAGTTATTATTAGAGAACTTAAAAGACAAGGATTAATAACAGGAAATAAATGGAATTTTGGTAATATTACCGGGAATGAATGTAGAACTGATAGTTCAATAGAAACACTAATTGAAATTAATAAGCAGTTTGAAAATTCGTGGAAAAATCCGGGGGAGATAATTGATGTCACGGCAGTACCAACAATAGATGATTTAATGGAAATTATTGAGGATTTATGTTGGGATTTAAATATCAAAAGATTTGTTATATATATTGATGAGGCAGCACATATATTTATTCCTGAACAACAAAGACAATTTTTTTCTATTTTTAGAGAGATACGTTCGGCATATGTTAAGTGCAATGCGGCAGTTTACCCAGGGGTAACATGTTATGGGGATACATTTGAACCTATGCATGATGCAGTAACAATTAATTTGACTAGAGATATACGAGAAGAAAATTATATCGATAATATGAAGGAGATGGTTTTAAAGCAAGTTGAGGATAGTGAAATGGTTAAAAATATGTTACAAAATGGAGAAAATTTTTCTATTTTAGCGTATGCATCATGTGGCAATCCAAGACTTTTACTACGCAGTGTTGAAAAAGCAGGGAATTTTAAAAGCAATTCTGTAACTAACGTGTTTAGAGAATTTTATAGAGAAGAAATATGGTCTGAACAATCTTCCCTTGCTGAAAAATATCCGGGTAATAGTGAGTTTGTTGATTGGGGACGAAATTTCATTGAAAATGTTGTTCTTCCAGAAATAAAGAATAAAAATGATAAATTTTTACCATTAAGAAAATCATCATCTGCATTTTTTTGGATTCATCGAAATAGTCCACAAGTTGTAAAGGAATCACTAAGGATACTTGAATATACAGGTATCATAAAATTGCAGGCAACAGGAATAAAAGCAACTAATTCTGAAATTGGGAGTCGATATGAAGTAAATATAGGCTGCTTATTGGCATTAGAGAAAGCGCCACTTACAAATGCTTTGGATATTATAAAAAAACTTTCTGTTAAAAAGATGAGTGAATTTGGGGAAAACAGTAAAGCATATGATTCTTTGTTAAAGAAAGTTCCGCAATTTACAGAACCTAATATGACAGAATGTTTGAAAATGCAATTAACAAAAAGTATTGATGTTCTAGAAATAACAGAATGGCAAAAGAAAAAGTTATGGGAGTTAAATATAAATAATTTGGGAGAATTATTATCAAGTAAAGAAAGTGACTTAATGAAGGCATATCAAGTGGGAAAAGTAAGATCTCGCCAGATGAAGAATGCGGCATTTGCTGCTGTTTTTGAATACTTGTTTGGGTAATTTTTTAAAGTGCCCCGATAAAATGAAATATTATTTTATTACATAGCCGATTGGTTTTCAAAACGAGAATCAGTTGGCTTTTTTGCCAAAAATCCAGTACATAGCCATTCTGCTTTATGCAGAGTGGCTATTAAATTTCAAAGGAAAGGAGGTAAACCGTGATGTCGAAATGTAAAGTAATCGCTCTTGCAAACCAGAAAGGCGGGACGGGTAAGACCACGACTGCCGTAAACTTAGGGATAGGGCTTGCAAACGAGGGATAGCGGGTATTGCTTGTGGACGCTGATCAGCAGGGGGATTTGACAACCTCTTTGGGTTGGGTAGACCAGGACAATCTTTCTGTCACGCTGTCAACGCAGATCGAAATGATTATCCGTGATGAAACAATTGAAGCAGGTGAGGGGATTTTACACCATGGCGAGGGCGTAGACCTGATTCAAGCGAATATTGAGCTGTCCGGCATGGAGATTACGCTTGTAAACGCCATGAGCCGGAAGTTTATCATGAAATCTTATCTTAGCAGGTTGAAAAAGGATTATGACTATATACTGATTGACTGTATGCCGAGTTTGGGTATGCTCACCATCAATGCGCTTGTGGCGGTGGACAGCGTGATAGTCCCGGTGCTGGCACATTATCTTCCCTTAACGAATGGTATAATCTATTCAAACTAAGGATTGGATAGAATCCTTTCGTTTTAGAAGTCTATGCTGGCGGGGATGGTTCACAGTATCACTCTGAATATCTACATCCATGTATTGGATAAGAAAATGGACGAGGAGCTTCAGAAGTTCGGTTCGGCGAAAACACAGGAACGGGAATCATATGCCGGACTTGATATGAAAAAGGTGAAAATCACAGCTTTAAGCCATTGTTGAGTAAATTTGTGGAAAAGACATTTATCCCCAAAATGGAAAATGGCTATCCCCCAAATCTGAAAAATCAGAAATTGGATTTTTTCAAAAAAAATGATTTTCCACAAAAATTTAATTTTGGGGATGCGCTTCAAAAGGCATTGATTCGGAGCAGTCAAAAATCACTGCAAAGCCAATAAAATACATGGTTCCGGGGAAATGTGACTGGGAGGCAAAAAGGGAAAATATCGCAAAACAGATGGGTGGCAACTAACCAATTTTTGAATTGAATGTTTGAGTTTATAGAACCCTTGATTTCACTACGAAATCAAGGGTTTTCTGCGTTTTGAGGAGAAAATTGGAGACATGTAGCTTGTCACAAAATTGTGCAAAAAATCATATCATTTTGGGTCGAATTGGGCCAGCAGTTGGGGCAGGAGAGTTGCCCCAACTGCTTAATGCAAAGTTTGCCTGATGCTTAAATTTAAAAGTATTCTTGACAAATAAAAACTATGTGATATAATTATGGATTATAAAGATAACAAAAACAGATTAAACAGATATATAATAAGATATCCAAAAAAGAAAGGAGCAAAAATATGGCTAGAGTAAAGGCAAATATTGAAAAGAAATTGATAAGTTTTACAAAGTTACATTTAATTGACAAATTAGTAAAAGATGAAGCTACTGTTGAAAATCGATCGGAATCTGCAATTATCGAAAATCGTTTGTTAAATTCTTTCCTTCCAGAAGAAATAAGTGCTCGATATTGGGTAGAAAATTGTTTATATGCTGAAGATGGTGGAATAGGAAAAACTTTAGAGGCAATATTCTCATCAAATGCTGCTGGAACAAATTGGGAAGCAGTGCATGATAATCTTTTGCCAATAGTGAAATTTGCAAAAACTCAAGAGAGTTTATGTTGGACTAAACCAAATGGTAATGAAAATGAATTACCTCATTTCTGTACACAATTAGATTCTATTTGTTTAAGATTAGAAGACTTAGCACAAAAAAATCCTGACAAAAAGATTGAGTATGGGAATGAGGCAAAGTGGGCCCGTGAATTACTCAAAGAAGCAAGGGAAGAACCTCAATTTATAAGGCATATTAATTTTTATCAGATAGTATTGAATAGTTGGGATGGTTTAAAAAATTGGTCAATAACATATCGTTTATTGGCAGATTTAGCCGTTCTTGAAAGTGGATGGAAAGATACACCAGAAGCACGTAATGAATTGTTAAAAATAATTAAGCAAGTATCTTCTGAGTGGACGAATTGATTTGTTTTATGAATTAATTTTAATAGGTTTATATGTCAGAAAGTATGACAGAAGCGTTTTTAAAGTAGGTATATATGGATAAAAACTGAACCATAGTCAAGTAAGTAGACACAATTATTAGAAAAACTTTCTGGAAAGAGGTATTAGACCTGATTCCAGAAGTGTTTTTCTTTCTCGTTAGGTGTTAGCATTCCAAGAGAGCCATGTGGTCTTTTGGAGTTGTAGAATCCTTCAATATACTCAAACACGGATAATTGCAATTCCTGTAAGGAGTGGTAGGTTCTACGATTGGTTTCTTCCTTTTTGAGATATTTGAAGAAACTGCAGTGGCAGAAGCGACATTTAAGATCATAAAAACGGAATTTGTATGGAATGAAACATTTGCAGATTTATCGGAATTGAAACTGAAGCTATGGGATTATGTATACTGGTATAACCATCATAGGATACATTCCGCATTAGGATATGAAACCCCGGTACAATACAGGGAAAACAACCTTAAAAAAGTTGTCTAAAAAAGTGTTGACAATCCACCTAACTATCTGGTAATACTAATATCAGAAAAAGAATTCGACAACATAAAAATAATGATATTCGACAGCAGATTTCTACATATCTGATTCCTATCAGTAAAGATTATTTTTCCAAAGACACAAGATTATTTACAGCCTCGTTTTTGGTAGTAAGTATAGATATTTTAAATACAATATTTTTCAATTCTTTTGGATTAGTTGATTTATATAGACAATTAATATTAATTTACAAAGTAGAAACAACTGGTTTTACTGGATGTTTTATCATAGTCCCATTCGTTTGTTGCAAATATTTTTCGACCATCAGAATAAAAATCGAAACTTTCTATTTCAAATTTGTAGTTTTGATTTGTACCAAATCGATGTAGAGCAACAGTTTGTTCAGCAGAAACTGTTTTTGAGTTAGTTTTATTAGTAAAGTTACTTAATTTTCCTATCTTGTATCTTAACATTGCACTTGTATTGCTCATTTTATCATTGCTATTTTTTTTAACACGCGGTACATATAATGTATTGTTTCTATAACAAATGCCTTGAGATACATAATTGGAATAATCTGTTCCGTCTACGGTTAAGTTGATTTGAAAACTTCCTGTTATAACAAAACTTCCATGTGTATTCTCCAATGATTCCCTTGTATTAGAAAAATATCCTATATAATATTGCCTTGATTCATTTTTTCTGATAATAAATAAATTGCTGTCTGGATCATATGTAATCCCGCCAATTGGAATAGGATCGCTATTTGGAGTAAGTCTAACATCATATCGGTGTCCCAGAGAACCATCTGTTTTAATGCAAACAACGGATGATTTTTTAGAATCTGCTTTAATGTCTGCACTGTCATATTTCGTTGCAATATATAACCCTGATTCTGTCTTAGCATTATCACTCTTAAACGCCATATCATTTCCGTGACCTAAATAAGAACAATTTGCTTTAACAGCAGTAATCTTTTTTGAACCTTCTTTAAACTTAAATATTCCAGCAGCAGTGTTGTCAGTGTTTACCCTAATGAAAAATGTAGTGTTATTTTTAGGATTCACACACATTCCCTGTGTCAGAGTTAATAGTGATACATCATTATTATTATCATTTTGAATAGAATCTCCATTTTTAATAGATAGTATTCTGTCGGTTGTTTTGTAAGAATAGATAGTTCCTATGGCAGCTGTAATTGTAGTAGTTCCAATTGCAGATATCATTAGTGCTGTTAAAGTTGTTTTTAACATGTTTTTCTTTTTTAGTTTCATTATTTAATCTCCTTTTACTATAAAAAATCTTCTGACACTTAATATTATCACTAAATCTAATGTCATTACCTTTTATTCTAATATATTTTACTTTTTTTTCAAGATTATATCATATAATTTTTTCAAAAGTTGTATGCTAATATTAAATAATAAGGAAGATTTTTTAAAAAGTCGTTTTCTTTCCGGAGTTCTACAAGTACATTTCCCAGTCTCAGATTCTAACGCATGTAGTCATAATTGGCTTGGACTTCTTAATTCGTTTGGCATTTTTCTCTATAAATAGTTTATAAATGGTGTTTTGTTATTATATTATGTTGTTATGAAAAGCTATAAAATAATAAATAAACAATCATCCGTAATTTTTTACGGTTGATTGTTGCGGCTTATAAATAAAGGGAGTATACTATAATAAAATGTAAGCATTCGGATGAAAAAGGTTGTATAGAATATGCTTCGAAAATTTGAATTAAGAAATTATGAGAATTTCAAAGATAATATGGTAATTGATTTCGGAAAAGTTGGTGGCTGCCAATTTGGAGCGGATTGTATTACTGATAATACAATTTGTAAAATGATCATATATGGAAAAATGCAACAGGAAAAAAAGAATCCTGGTAAAGCAGTTATTGATATTGTAAGTATAATGATTGGTTTCAATATGATAAGCGATGGTATGTTTTTGAATGCGGATTTCAAGGAAAATAAAGCATTGTTTTTGTATACATTTAAATTTGGAGATAATGAGGTTGTTTATAAATATAAAAGCTTATCTGATGCAAAATTAGAAAGTGAGGAATTGTTTTTTGATGGAAAGCAAATTTTTAAGTTTTCCTTTGTTAATCGTGAAATTTTAAATTGTGATTTGGATTATATTAATCCTGAATTATTGGCTGATTTTCAGATTGATAAACTATTAGTACATAAAAAAGGAGAAAACATGAATATAGTAAATAAATCAATAGATGCCGGCAAACCATTTGACTGGGGAAGGACTTCTGCAGACTATGCAAGATATCGCGATATTTATCCGGCAACATTCTATGAAAAAATTGTGCAGCGGAATCTTTGCATAAGCGGTCAGAAGGTTTTGGATTTAGGAACCGGTACCGGAGTTCTGCCCAGAAATATGTACCATTTTGGAGCAGAATGGATTGGAACCGATATTTCCGAGAATCAGATTATACAGGCCAAAAGGCTGTCGGAAGCTGATAAGCTGGATATACAATATCAGACGGTGGCAACAGAAGATATTGACTTTCCCGACAATACATTTGATGTAATAACCGCCTGTCAGTGTTTCTGGTATTTTGATCATGAAAAAGTTATGCCGAAATTGTATCGTATGCTGAAGCATGACGGCAGGCTTCTGTTGCTCTATATGGCATGGCTGCCTTTGGAAGATAAAATTGCGGGAGCCAGTGAAGAATTAATTCTGAAGTATAATCCCTGCTGGACAGGTTCCGGTGAAACCAAGCACCCGATTTCCGTATCGGATGATATATATAAATTTTTCGAAACCGGATACCAAGAAGAATATGACATTGATGTTTTCTTTACCAGAGAATCCTGGCACGGGCGGATGAAAGCCTGTCGGGGTGTGGGGGCATCTCTGTCACCGGAAGAAATCGGGAAATGGGAAACGGAACATAAAAAGTTATTAAACGAGATAGCACCGGAAGAGTTTCTGGTAAAACATTATGTGGCAATGCTGGAACTAAAGAAAGCGGGGAGGAAATAAGGAATGTTTACATTTATAATATGTTTTATATCAGGAATCGGAGCAGGCCTGGGAACCGGGTTTGCAGGAATGAGCGCTGCGGCAGTGATCAGTCCGATGCTGATAACCTTTTTAAAACTTCCGGCTTATGAGGCGGTAGGTATAGCATTGGCCAGTGATGTTCTGGCCAGTGCAGTCAGCGCTTATACCTATGGGAAAAATAAAAATCTGGATATCCGTAACGGTCTGGTCATGATGGTGACGGTTTTAATATGTACTTTAATTGGAAGCTGGACAGCCAGCCTTGTTCCCAATACGACTATGGGAAGTTTTTCTGTATTCATGACGTTTTTGCTGGGAATAAAATTTATTGTAAAGCCGGTCCTGACAACGAAAGAATCCATGAGTGAAACCAGTGAAAAAAAACGACTGGTTCAATCGGTTATCAGCGGTATTGTTGTTGGCTTTATCTGTGGATTTATCGGTGCAGGCGGAGGAATGATGATGTTGCTGCTGCTGACTGGTGTTTTGGGATATGAGCTGAAAACGGCAGTCGGAACCAGTGTTTTTATTATGACATTTACCGCCCTGACAGGAGCAGTCAGCCATTTTGTAATCGGAGGAATGCCGGATATCCGCTGTCTGGTATTCTGTGTTATTTCCACACTGCTGTGGGCCAGGATTGCCGCTCTGTTTGCAAATAAGGCCAGTGCGGTTACATTAAACCGTATGACCGGGGTGGTGCTGGCCATTCTTGGAGCAGCAATTCTTTTTGTTAATTATATGTGAAATCATTTTTTATATTTAGCACGGAATCTATGAAATGAATTAATATTTTTTCTAAACGCCGCACAGGAATATTTTTTCCGTTGTTTATCCATTGGATGATTATATTTACGGCGCCTCCCAGTAAGAAGTCAAAACATATATCCGCAGTTTCTTCCGTAAGTTCTGGTATATTTGCAAGCATGGTTTCAATAAACCGGGGACGAAAGGACAGAATGGTCTTTCTGATAAACTGGGTTCCTGCCGGGTTTTTTGCGATCAGACAGTTAAAGTCATCATTGTCGACAATGAAATTCAAAATATTGGGTATCAGTTCCTTGATGGAGAAATTATCCAGACAATTCTCTTTTATGATCAGATAGCTTTCTTCCGCAATAGATGTTTCGATCTGTGCATACAAGTCGGGAACATCCTTGTAATATTTGTAAAAAGTTCCCCGGTTGATATCCGCCAGCCGGCAGATCTCCGTTACTGTAATGCTAGGCAGTTCTTTTTCTTTTAACAGACGAAATAAAGCGGTCCGGATTGCCTGTATACTATATTTACTTCTCCGGTCTAAATGTGAATTTTTCATAAAAACCTCTTTTCTTAAACAATGAAAACGTAAAGTGTCTAATAACATACAAATCAGGTTGTAATTGCTGATTGAATTTCTTTTTTTGTATATTATAATAAATAACTGCAGGAACATCAACAACTGTTCAATAAAAAACAAATATATAGAAAAAGAAAGAGAGGTATAGAAGTGAAAAAAACGGCAGATTTTATTGTTGATAAACGAAAATTTATCATTTTTCTATATGCATTATTCATAATAATCAGTGTAATAGGGATGTTAATGGTAAATGTAAATTATGATATGTCAAAATACCTTCCAAATGATTCAAAAACAAAACTTGGAATGGAAAAGATGAGTGAAGAGTTTGGTGACCTGGCTGGTATAACGGTAATGTTTGACAACCTGAATGAAGCGGAACGGATGAAAATAAAAGAGGAACTGGAAGCCATTCCGAATGTGAAAAGTGTAATTTATATTTCAAATGATGAAAATTATCAAAAGGATAATCATTCCAAATATATGGTGACGGTATCAGCAGGAACTTATTCGAAAGAAGCAGGAACCGTGCTGGATGAGATCAGGAAAAAATATAAAGGTTCTTCCGTTATGGTTAGCGGCGCAGTTGTGGATAATGATTTACTTGTGACTACCCTGATGGATGAAATTCCTGTGATTGCGATTATTGTTGTTGTAATTATTTTTATTATTCTTTTTCTGTTGTGTGATTCCTGGGTGGAGCCATTTTTATATATGGGTTGTATCGGTGTTGCCATTCTGATCAATATGGGAACCAATGCGCTGCTGCCTTCTGTGTCTTTTATGACATTCGCCGTAGGCGCATTGCTTCAGCTGGGGCTTTCCATGGATTATTCCATTATGCTGATGAACCGTTATAATCAGGAAAAATTAGAGGACCCGAAACCGGTAACGGCCATGAAAAGGGCATTGATCAATGCCTTTGGAGCGATTACAAGCAGTTCGGTGACCACGATCGTGGGTCTTATCGTTCTGGTGTTTATGAGTTTTAAAATCGGACAGGATATGGGAATTGTTCTGGCAAAAGGCGTATTTATCAGTTTGATCTGCATTTTTACACTGTTACCTGGACTGGTGATCATATTTGATAAAGCCATTATGAAAACCCATAAAAAAGCTTTAAATATTAACATGAAAGGGATCATGCATTTGGTTGTCAAGGCAAGATTTGTATTGATTCCGGCAGTGACGGTCATTGTTGCACTGGCAGTTGTCATTAAAGGCGGGCTGGGTATCAGCTTTATCAAGATGTTTGAAAATGAAGACCAGCAGAAAATAGAAGATGTATTCGGTGTGGATAATCAGATCGTGATTCTTTATGACAATTCGGAAGACAGGAGCCATCTGGACAGTTATATTGCATGGCTGGAGGATCAGGAACCGGTAAACTCCGTACAGGATTATTCCAACACCATTGGAAAAGAGTATACATATACAGAACTGGCACTGGGAATGAATATTGATATAGAGCAGGCAAAGATGCTGTATCAATTGTACTCCGGTAATTATGCAGAAGAAACGAAAATTTCTTTAGAGGAATTTCTGCGGTTTATTAAAGAAGATTTACTGACGAATGAAACCTATGCATCTGCCGTTACAGAGGAAATGAATCGGATGGTATCGGAAGGATGGAGAGAAATTCAGGAGAACAGGGAAATGCTGCTGGGAACACAATATAACCGGATGATGGTGTCAGTAGCACTGCCGTTGGAGAGTAAGGATACATTTCGGTTGATCGGAGAAATGAAGAAAAAAGCAGATGAAGTATTTGTAAAGGATACTTACCTGGTAGGAGATTCTACCATGGGATATGAAATGGATCAGGGATTTTCTGATGAATTGAATTTTATAACGATTCTTACGGTAGCAGCTATTTTACTGGTGGTGCTTGCTACTTTTCGTTCACTCTTAAGCTCCGTGATACTGGTGGCAGTGATTCAGAGTGCAGTGTTTATCATTACAGCAATCGTATCTGCCATGGGTATAACGGTAAATTACATTGCGTTGATTCTGGTGCAGTGTATATTAATGGGCTCTACCATAGATTACGGAATCTTATTTATCAGCAATTATAAAGAAGTACGGCAGGAAAAGGAAAAGAAGGAAGCAATAGGAATTGCCATGAATCATTCCATACAGACGATACTGACTTCCTCGCTGATCTTGATCAGCTGCTGTCTGACTGTTGGCTGTATCATGACACAGAAAGTGATTGCCCAGACCTGTTCCGTTATTGCATATGGTGCAATCTGTGCCGTTATCATGGTTATTTTTGTTCTGACGGCATTGACATATGTACTGGATAGCCGGATGATTAAGAAAGCGAAAAAGGAGGAACATTAGTTTATGAGAAAAATAATATGTATTGGCAGGCAGTTTGGCAGCGGCGGACATTGGATCGCAAAAAAATTTGCAGAGCAGGCAGGCATGGAATATTTTGATAAAAAGCTGTTTGAACATGCTGTGGAAGCCAGCGGCATTACACGGAATATTCTGGAGCTGGCAGATGAGCGTACGGCAAATCCGCTGTTGCAGCCCATTTATTATGAAGGAAATTCTAAAAAATATTATGGCAAAAATGCGAATGATATTTTGTTTGAAGTTCAGAAAGAGCAGATTCTAAAGGAAGCGGAAACAAAAGACTGCGTATTTGTGGGAAGATGCGCGGATAATATTTTAAAGAAATATACAGAATATTTTGTAAAAAGTGTTTTTTTTACGGCTCCGATGGAATACCGGATTCAGAAAACCATGGAAAACGACGGGCTGAATGAAAAAGAGGCTTCTGTCCGGGTGAGAAAGATGGATAAAAAGAGAAGTGCATACTATAATTATTATACGGGCAGAGACTGGGGAAAACCTTCGGATTATAATTACTGTATGAATACGGCTGAAAACAGTGAAAAGGAAATCATTGATTTACTCCTGCATATCTATGAACAACAATAAAATAGTTTAGAAAAAGAACCTCCGGGCAATCGAATGTCTATTGCCCGGAGGTTTTTACAATAAAAACAGTGTCGAACTTTGTTGAATTTCGAATTTTTATGTGCTAAAATTACATTTAATACATTTGGAAAAAAATGGTAAAAACATGGCATGAGGGTGTGACAGATGAAACGTGAATTTATAGAGCAAAATGTCTATGAAAACTTACAGCAGCGTTTGAAGTTGATTTTTGAAGAGTTTGATAATATTTATATCTCATTTTCAGGAGGAAAGGACAGCGGCCTGCTTCTGAATCTGGTATTGGATTATAAGAGAAAGTATTTTCCTGATAAGACCATTGGAGTGTTTCATCAGGATTTTGAAGCACAGTATACGGTAACCACCGAATATGTGGAACGGACCTTTGAACGGATTAAGAATGAGGTAGAGCCGTACTGGGTATGTCTGCCCATGGCAACCAGAACGGCATTAAGCAGTTACGAAATGTACTGGTATCCATGGGATGATACCAAACAGGAAAGCTGGGTACGGAAAATGCCAAGACATGATTATGTCATAAATCTGGGTAACAATCCCATTACCACTTATCGCTACCGGATGCATCAGGAGGATTTGGCGAAACAGTTCAGCCGTTGGTACCGTCTGTCCCACGGCAATAAGAAAACCGTCTGTCTGCTGGGAATGCGTGCCGACGAATCTCTGCAGAGATACAGCGGATTTTTAAATAAAAAGTACGGATATAAAGGGGAATGTTGGATTGGCAGGCAATTTAAGGATGTCTGGTGCGCCTCACCGTTGTATGACTGGTCGTTAAATGATATCTGGCATGCAAATTATCTGTTTGGATATGATTATAACCGGCTGTATGATTTATATTATATGGCAGGTCTGAAGGTAACCCAGATGCGTGTAGCTTCTCCGTTTAACGATTATTCCAAAGATTCCCTGAATTTATACCGGGTAATCGATCCGGAAATCTGGGTTAAACTGGTGGGGAGAGTAAAAGGTGCCAATTTTGCCAGTATCTACGGAAGGACAAAGGCAATGGGATATCGGAATGTAACACTTCCGGAAGGGCATACATGGGAATCCTATACCCGGTTTTTACTGGATACTCTGCCGGTGCGGCTGCGGAATAATTATGTCAAAAAATTCAATACTTCCATAGAATTCTGGCATAAAACGGGAGGCGGACTGGATGAGGAAACCATACAGGAACTGGAAGAACACGGGTATCAGATTAAAAGAAACGGAGTATCCAACTATACGTTAAATAAAAAATCCAGAATTGTTTTTGTTGGCAAGATTCCGGATGATACGGATGATATAAAGTCCACAAAAGATGTGCCAAGCTGGAAACGAATGTGTTTCTGTATCCTGAAAAATGACCATATCTGTCGTTTCATGGGATTTGGAATGACGAAACAACAGCAGAAACGTATTGATATTATTCGAAAAAAGTACAAGAGTATAGAGGAGATTAATTATGGAATATAAAAGTCCTGTTTATAATGTAATTGCGGTACCAATTGAGAAAATACAAGCGAATACATACAATCCGAATGCGGTGGCGCCGCCAGAAATGAAGCTGCTTTATGAAAGTATTAAAACGGACGGTTATACGATGCCGATTGTCTGTTACTATGTGAAGTCCCAGGATATTTATGTTATTATAGACGGTTTCCACCGGTACCGGATCATGCTGGAACATTCGGATATTTATGAGAGAGAAGGCGGGATGCTGCCGGTATCGGTAATTGACAAGCCCATTGACCAGCGAATGGCCAGTACCATTCGGCATAACCGGGCAAGAGGCAGCCATGATGTGGAACTGATGAGCAATATCATAAAAGAGCTTCATGAACTGGGACGTTCGGATACCTGGATATCCAAACATCTGGGAATGGACCGGGATGAGATACTGAGGCTGAAACAGATTACGGGACTTGCCGCTTTGTTTAAAGACGTAAAATTTGGACAGGCATGGAAGCCGGTGGAAGAGGAGGAAGAGATTTATCATTAGGATTCCGAAAGATGATATCTGTTAAGTATAAAAATGCATATTTTTTTAAAAGCCGGTTACGCTATGTACAGATGATTTTTTATCCATTAAATAATAGAAATGAGGGAATCAGGGTGGAAAATAAGCAAATCAGAAATGGGGAAAAATGCGAGGATAAAAAAGCGGAGCAGGAACTGGAAAAAGACAAAAGCGAGGCAATTAAGGAAAACGGACAACTGACGCTGAAAGACAGCAAAAGCCATCATCGGATTCATCTGCTGTCCATTATCGGGGAAGTAGAAGGACATGATGTGCTTCCGGCTACCAGCAAAACCACAAAATATGAACATGTTTTACCGAAGCTGGCAGAAATAGAAGACAGTGTGGAATATGACGGTGTGCTGGTAATCATAAATACCGTTGGCGGGGACGTGGAATCGGGACTTGCCATGGCGGAAATGATAGCTTCCCTGAGCAAACCTACCGTTTCCCTGGTTTTGGGCGGCAGTCATTCCATTGGAATTCCATTGGCAGTATCGGCAGATTATTCATTTATAGTACCAAGCGGAACCATGGTGGTACATCCGGTGCGGATGAACGGACAATTTATCGGTGCGCCTCAGACCTATGAATATTTTAAACTGATTCAGGACAGAATTGTAGGATTTGTATCCTCCCACTGCAGCGTGGAAGCAGAACGAATGGAGGAAATGATGCTGAATAAAGGAATTATGACAAAGGATCTGGGAACGATACTGGTGGGAGAAGAGGCGGTAAAGGAAGGGATCATCAATGAGATTGGCGGAATTGACAAGGCCCTGGAAAAACTGCATGAATTGATTGCAGCCGTGAGTTAGTAGTTTTGTATAAAGTGAAACGATGAGCTTCAATTGGGAGTTTATCGTTTCACTTATTTTAAATAAACATATATTTTTATAAATATAAAGTTTCAAACGAAGCATATGGAAAATGAACGGACCCCTGAATATTAGACCCAAAATTCTAACAATTGGAGGTCAGTTTTTTATAGAAAACTTTATCTTGAATAATAGCTGAAATAATAGTAAAATAAAATAGTATGTTTGAAAATTGGAAAAAATTATGAAAGGAAATTACACATGAATTTTTTTGAGTCGATTGTATTGGGATTTATTCAGGGTGTTGCAGAATTTCTGCCGGTCAGCAGTTCCGGACACCTGGCTATATTTAAAACGCTTTTCGGGCTGGAAGATGTGGGGCTGGCATTTGATCTCATGCTTCATTTGGGAACACTGATTGCGGTATTTATCGTATACCGGTCGGATATCTGGGAACTGATCAAAGAAGGTCTGGCGATTGTTGCCGATTGTTGTAGAAATACGGCAAGATTCTGCAGTAATAAGTTCAAAGGCGGCAGTTACGAATATGTAAAGATAGTCAGTACGGCATACCGCAAGTTTGTTATGCTGGTGATCGTATCCACGATACCCACAGGTATATTAGGACTTGTATTTAAAAAAGTATTTAATCTGGACCATCCGTCCCTGATCATACCAGGAATTGCATTACTGATAACCGGACTGATGTTGTCCATTGTAGATGATATACCAAACGGAGGCAAGACACCGAAAAATACTACCTATAGAAATGCAGCAGTGATCGGTATCGCTCAGGGTGTTGCCACACTTCCGGGAATCTCCCGTTCCGGAACTACATTGACGGTAGGACTGTTAAATGGTCTGGACAGAAGTTTTGCGGTAAAATATTCCTTTATTATGTCCATTCCTGCGATTCTGGGAGCCAATATATTAGAAATAAAAGATATGTTTGAACCGGCAAACCGAATCTCTTCCGGAGAATTTATAAATTATCTGGTGGGAACCGCAGTGGCAGCAGTTGTAGGCTATATCTGTATCAAAACCATGCTGGTGATTGTAAGAAACAAGAAGATGAAATATTTTTCATACTATTGCTTTGCAATGGGTGCAGTAGCCATTGCGGCATATTTTATCAAATAGTTAGGAGGTCGCGGTATGGCTTCAAAGAGCAGTGCTTCTGTATCTAAGAATTCAACGGCGAAAAAGACGGCCGGAAAGAATACTGCGGGTAAAAACAGTAAGAAATCCGGAGGCGCTTCAAATAAAAATTCTTCGGGAAGAATTTCTTCTGGAGGAGCAAAGAAAGGCAGCGGAAGAAACTCTGCCGCAGGAACAAAGAAAAAGGAATCCAGTGCGATTGCAAATGACATTAAGATCATAGCGTTTCTGACGGTGGCGGTTATCTTAACCCTGAGTAATTTTTCCCTGTGCGGAACACTGGGAGATGCAGTCAGCCGCTTTCTGTTTGGCGTATTTGGAATAACGGCGTACATAGTTCCGATTGGAATATTTATAGCCGCAATGTTTTTTGCGGCAAATATCAGCAGTAAAACGGCAATGAAAAAACTTATTGCCGCTTTTGTATTATTTTTAATGATTTGTACATTGCTACAGTTATGGGCATCCGGAACTGCACACGGACTGATTAAAGAAGAGAGTTTTTACCGTCTGTGTGCCGAAAAGAAAACCGGAGGCGGCGCCATTGGCGGCGCCATTGCTTCGCTGTTCTGCATGACAGTGGGAATTTACGGGGCATATATTGTCACAATTGCCGTTATGATGGTGACGGTGGTAGTCATTACCAACAAGTCGCTGATTAACGGTGTAAAAAATCAAAGCCGGCGGATGTATGACAGCGCCAGAGACGATTTTGAAAAGATGAAGGAAAACAGTGCAAACCGTCTGGCCAGAAAAGAACAGAATAAAATGACCAGAGCCGGTAAAAAGGTACGGGGAGTGGATTTATCGAGAATCAGTACTCCAAATCAGCCGGACGGCGATATCCATGAATTAATACAAAACGGCACCGTGTTCCGGGGACATGTGGAGATTGCGGACGAAGTTATAACGGAAGAAACCGGGAAGGAACCGGAACATTCATGGAATATAAATGCTGCGGAACCGGAAACACAGGAGCCGGCTTCTTTAAGGTTCTCTTATCCGGAGCCTGAACCGCCGAATAACGAACCGGATACTGGCAGAAATATGAATGTGTCATTCATGGAGCCGGAGCCGGAAGAAGACAGGTCGGAAGAAATTCAAAACGGGGAATTCCGGCCGAAAGAGAGAATACAGGTAAGCAAATCAGCAATGGAAGTAATGAACCGGAAAGCGTTTTCATCCACGGCAGCCGTTTCCAATGCCAGAGCGGTACCGGACGTCAGCACCGGTGTGACTGACGGAACGGCTCCGGCGGCAAAACCGGTGAAATCTAAGGAATATGTTATGCCGCCGTTATCGCTGCTGAAAAAAGGCAGCGGAAAGAAAATGGGCAGCGGCAGGGTAAAAGGTATGAGTGCCACGGCACGGAAATTACAGGAAACGCTGAATGCGTTCGGTGTAAAAGCCAACGTGGTGGACGAAAGCAGGGGGCCTTCTGTTACCCGGTATGAGCTGCAGCCGGAGACCGGAACGAAAGTCAGCCGGATCACCTCGCTGGCCGATGACATTAAACTGAATCTGGCGGCTTCCGATATCCGTATAGAAGCCCCGATACCGGGCAAGGCAGCCGTGGGAATCGAAGTACCCAATGATGTGCGGGAATCCGTATTTTTAAGGGATTTGATAGAATCCGCGGAACTGAAACAGCATTCGTCCAGAATTGCGTTTGCTGCAGGCATGGATATTGCGGGAAATGTGATCGTGGCGGATATTGCAAAGATGCCTCATATGCTCATTGCCGGAACTACCGGTTCCGGTAAATCGGTATTTACCAATTCCATTATTATGAGTATATTATTCCGGGCAAAACCGGAGGAAGTAAAATTAATCATTGTAGACCCGAAAGTGGTGGAATTTGGCGTTTATAACGGAATTCCCCACTTGATGACACCGGTGGTCACAGACCCGAGAAAAGCAGCAGGGGCATTAAACTGGGCAGTTGCCGAAATGCAGAAGAGGTATCAGCTCTTTGCACAGTATAATGTAAGAGATTTAAAGGGATATAATGAAAAGATTAAACAGATGGGATATAAAGACGGGGAAGAGGAGTTAAGACCTAAGGAGCAGATTGTCATTATCATAGATGAGCTTGCAGACTTAATGATGGTGGCGGCAAAAGATGTGGAAGGCGCTATATGCCGTCTGGCACAGTTAGCCAGAGCCGCAGGGATTCATCTGATCATTGCCACGCAGAGACCTTCCGTGGATGTAGTCACAGGTCTGATCAAGGCCAATATACCGTCCAGAGTTGCGTTGCTGGTATCCTCAGGAACGGATTCCAGAACCATTATTGATTGTAACGGCGGTGAAAAACTGCTGGGAAACGGTGATATGCTCTTTTATCCTTCCGGTTATGTAAAGCCGGTGCGCCTGCAGGGGGCTTTTGTTTCTGATAAGGAAGTGTCCGATGTGGTGGATTTCCTGATAAAAAATAATCAGGATGTCCAGTATGATGAGGAAATTACCAATGCTGAACTGACGCCGGAAGCCAATGAACCGGCAGCAGGAGCCGGAGGCAGCGACGATGGCAGAGATGTATTATTTGCCGAGGCAGGAAGATTTGTGATTGAAAAAGAAAAAGGTTCCACCAGTATGCTGCAGAGAATGTTTAAAATAGGTTTCAACCGGGCAGCCAGAATCATTGACCAGCTGGAACAGGCAGGAGTTGTGGGTTCTGATGAAGGAACGAAACCAAGAAAAGTGTTGATGACGCTGGAGGAATTTGAACAAATCCTGAATGGATAGTATGGGCAATTGGGAATCTTATAGTCAAAGGCCAGAAGTTTCCCAAACGCCTATAATTAATAGAATATGGAAAGGATGGATATGGTTATGAAGACAGATATTGAAATTGCGCAGGAGGCGGTGATGCTTCCGATTAAAGATGTGGCGGCAAAACTGAATATTGCAGAGGAGGATTTGGAGTTTTACGGTAAATACAAAGCAAAATTATCCGATGAATATCAGGAAAAAGTCAGAAACAATCCGGAAGGAAAACTGGTTCTTGTGACTGCCATTAATCCAACGCCGGCCGGAGAGGGAAAGACAACCACCACGGTGGGTCTGGGAGAGGCTCTGGGCAAAATGAACAAAAAAGCCATCATTGCTCTTCGGGAACCGTCCTTGGGACCGTGTTTTGGCATAAAGGGCGGAGCAGCCGGAGGCGGATATGCCCAGGTTGTGCCGATGGAAGATTTAAATCTACATTTTACGGGAGATTTTCATGCCATTACTTCTGCCAATAACCTGCTGGCAGCACTGCTGGATAATCATATTCATCATGGAAATGAATTAAGGATCGATACCAGGCAGATTGTCTGGAAACGGTGTGAAGATATGAATGACAGAGCCCTTCGCAATGTTGTGGTTGGTCTTGGATCTAAGATGGAAGGCTTTGTCCGGGAGGATCATTTTGTTATAACCGTTGCTTCCGAAATAATGGCAATTTTATGTCTGGCTGAAGATATGGAGGATTTAAAACAGCGGTTAGGCAGAATCATAGTTGCATATAACTATGACGGTGATCCGGTTACGGCAGGAGATTTACATGCAGTGGGTGCCATGGCGGCACTGTTAAAGGATGCCGTTAAGCCAAATCTGATTCAGACATTAGAGCATACGCCGGCACTGGTTCACGGCGGACCGTTTGCCAATATTGCCCATGGCTGCAATTCGGTAAGAGCTACCAAACTGGCATTAAAGATGGCGGATATTGTAATTACGGAAGCCGGATTCGGGGCAGACCTGGGAGCTGAGAAGTTTTTCGATATCAAATGCCGGATGGCAGGACTGAAACCGGATGCAGTGGTACTGGTGGCCACTGTCCGGGCATTAAAGTATAACGGCGGCGTACCGAAATCCCAGTTAAATACGGAAAATCTGGAAGCTTTGGAACGGGGCATTGTGAATCTGGAAAAACATATTGAGAATCTGCAGCAGTATCAGGTTCCGGTAGTGGTTACATTAAATTCCTTTGTAACGGACAGTGAAGCGGAATATGCATTTGTGAAAAAATTTTGTGAAGACAGAGGCTGTAAGTTTGCATTGTCAAGAGTCTGGGAAAAAGGCGGAGAAGGGGGGATGGAGCTGGCAGAAAAAGTATTGGAAACCCTGGAACATAAAACATCCTGCTTTGCACCGATTTACCCGGATGAAATGAGCCTGGAGGATAAGATAAAAACCGTTGCCACAAAGATATACGGAGCGGATGACGTTACGTACTCCCCGGCGGCAAAGAAAGCCCTGGAGCGGATCACGGAGCTGGGATTCGACAGTCTTCCGGTCTGTATGGCAAAAAATCAGTATTCCTTATCGGACGATCCGAAGAAGCTGGGAAGACCGGAAGGCTTTGATATCAATGTAAGAGAGGTCTATGTCTCTGCGGGAGCCGGATTTGTGGTTGCTATTACCGGCGCCATTATGACCATGCCGGGTCTTCCGAAGGAGCCGGCAGCATTTCGGATTGATGTTAACGAGCAGGGACGTATTGAAGGATTATTTTAAATGACAGCGGCTGCGGAATATGTAATGAATTATTTCTGCCGCCGCCTGTAAACAGATTGGAGACAGGAGACAGAAACCGTGAAAATAAAATTTAGTAAAATGCAGGGAACCGGAAATGATTATGTATATATCAACAGTTTTGAACATAGTATTGCTTGTCCTTCTGAATTATCAAAAATGGTCAGCGACAGACATTTTGGAATCGGTTCGGACGGTCTGATTCTGGTGGCGCCTTCGGTTACCGCTGATGTGCGGATGATCATGTTCAATGCGGATGGTTCCGAAGGGAAAATGTGCGGAAACGGAATCCGCTGTGTTGCCAAATATGCATATGAACATGGAATTACCGATAAAAAACATATGGAGATAGAAACAGCTTCCGGCATTAAGACCGTTGATCTGACCGTCAATGAACAGGGAACCGTGGAATATGTATCCGTAAATATGGGAAAGGCAGTTTTAAAACCGGAGCAGATTCCAATGATCGCGGAAGGAGAATCTTTTATTGCAAAGGAAATTTCTGTTGGTGGAAAATTATATACGGCAACCTGTGTATCAATGGGAAATCCCCATTGTGTCATCTTTACAACCGGAATTGATGATATGGATCTGGAGAAAATAGGACCTTACTTTGAAAATCATTCCATGTTCCCAGAACAGGTCAATACGGAATTTGTAGAAGTCATGGATTCCCATAATTACAAAATGCGGGTATTTGAGCGTGGTTCGGGAGAAACTATGTCCTGCGGAACCGGAACCTGTGCGGTTGCTGTAGCGGCCGTATTAAACGGATATGCCGGATATGGTGAGGAGCTTACGATTCATATCAAAGGCGGAGAGCTAAAAGATACGTATTGTGAGGACGGAACGGTAATCATGAAAGGCCGCGCCGTACATGTTTTTGACGGAGAGATAGAATATATGGATTGAGAAGAGGAGGAGCTGCCATGAAACTCAGCGAACTGCTGGCACAGATTGACTATACCTGTTTACAGGGCAGTATTGACAAAAATATTGTGGACCTGGTCTATGATTCAAGAAAAGCGATACCGGATACAGCGTTTGTATGTATGATAGGAGCCGTATCTGACGGACATTCCTATATTAAACATGCCATTGCCGGTGGCTGTAATACCCTGCTGGTGGAAAAAGACATAGAAGAACTGGATACGGAAACGGCCGGAATCCTTCGTTCTAATGGAGATATTACGGTAATTCAGACGAAAGACAGCAGGAGCACATTGTCTTATATGGCACAGGCGTTATACGAATATCCGGCAAAGAAGCTGACAACCATAGCCATAACCGGAACCAAAGGAAAAACCACAACGACATTTATGATCCGGACCATTTTAGAGGAATGCGGACATAAAACGGGAATTATCGGAACGACCGGTGTCTATATTGAAGACCGGAGGATTGAAATTCACAATACAACGCCAGAATCCTATGATATCCAGATGTATCTGGCGGAAATGGTGAAGGCAGGATGTGACAGCTGTGTGATGGAGGTTTCCTCCCAGGCGTTGAAGATGAACCGGACGGCCGGAATCCGGTTTGATTATTCCATATTTACCAATCTGTCGCCGGATCATATCGGTGAGGGAGAACATGCGGATTATGCAGAATATGTATATTGCAAGAGCCTGCTGTTCCGGCAGTCCCGGCATGGAATCTTCAATATCGATGATAAGGAAGCTCCTGTCATGATGAATGCCGGAGCCGATATGGATATCCATACCTATGGATTCCGGCCGGAGGCGGATTTATGTGCGGGAGACATTGATTATATTGTCCGGGGAGGTTTTATCGGAATCGGATTTGAAACCAGGGGGATTATGAGCGGACGCTTTGAAGTCAGCACACCGGGGAGATTTTCCGCTTACAATGCCATGGCTGCCATTCTGGTGACTACTCTGATGGGAGCGGATTATAAATACATCCGGGATGCACTGACACATACCTTTGTAAGAGGCAGAGTGGAATCCGTAAAGATATCGGACCGGTTTACATTATTGATTGATTATGCCCATAATGCCATGAGTATGGAAAGTATTCTCACTACCATGAAGGAATACCGGCCCAACCGAATCGTCAGTCTCTTTGGCTGTGGCGGAAACCGTTCGAAGCTGCGGCGGTATGAAATGGGAGAAATATCGGGAACCTATGCGGATTTATCGATTATCACGGCAGATAATTCCAGATTTGAAAATGTAATGGATATCATTGAAGATATTAAAGCGGGAATCAATAAAACTGATGGAAGTTATGTGGTAATACCGGACCGGAAGGAAGCGATAAAATACAGTATTACCCATGCCGAAGACGGTGATATTATACTGTTGTTGGGTAAAGGACACGAAGATTATCAGGAAATCGAAGGAATCAGGCATCCTTTTGATGAACGGGTGATCATTGCAGATATTTTAAAAGCAATCCAATGGACGGAACAATAGAAAATATGCGTGGAAACGGCGCGGAAGTGAGGTAGGATATGACACAGATTATTGACGGAAAACAGATTTCCAAAGAACTGAAAGATGAGTTAAAAGAAAAAGTAACAGCATACCGGGCACAGGGAATAGAGATTACCCTGGCAGTGATTCAGGTAGGAAATGATAAAGCTAGCAGTGTATATGTAGGAAATAAAAAGAAAGCCTGTGAATATATCGGAATTCATTCCCTTTCCTATGAACTGGAGGAACACACCACGGAAGACGAATTACTGGACCTGATACGCAGGTTAAACGGGGATGATAAGGTAAACGGTATTCTGGTACAGCTTCCGCTTCCGAAACACATCAATGAAGACAAGGTAATTGAAACCATCGATGCGAAAAAGGATGTGGACGGATTTCATCCGATGAGCGTAGGAGCGTTATCCATTGGAAAGAAAGGTTTTATTTCCTGTACGCCGTATGGAATTATAGAATTGTTAAAACGAAGCGGAACGGATATTGAAGGAAAAGAATGTGTGGTCATTGGCCGAAGCAATATTGTGGGAAAACCCATGTCCATGCTGCTGTTGAGAGAAAATGCAACGGTTACGGTGGCTCATTCCCATACAAAGAATTTAAAAGAAGTGGCAAAAAGGGCCGATATATTAATCGTAGCCGTTGGCAAACCGCTGTTTATCAACCATGAATATGTAAAAGAAGGCGCAATTGTCATTGATGTGGGTATTCACAGGGATGAAAATAATAAGCTTTGCGGCGATGTGGATTATGAAGATGTGTTTCCTCATGTAAGCGCCATTACGCCGGTTCCGGGAGGCGTGGGACCCATGACCATTGCAATGCTGATGAAAAACTGTGTCAATGCGGTGGAGATACAGAAATAATTACTGTGAGGTTTTTAGTTTGAAATATGCAAATATAATTGTGGATATTTCCCATGAAAAACTGGACAAACCCTTTGTGTATGGCATTCCCGAAGAACTGACGGAAGAAATTACGGCCGGCTCCCGGGTAGAGGTGCCTTTTGGAAAGGGAAACCGCAGAATCAGCGGATATGTGATTGATATCACGGAACAGGCAGATTTTGAACCGGAGCGTATCAAATATATTTATGGCATCCGGAAAGGCAGTTTAAAGATCGAATCCCAGTTGATTGCGCTGGCATGGTGGATGAAGGAACAATACGGTTCCACCATGAATCAGGCATTGAAAACAGTGATTCCCATTAAGAAATCCGTGAAAGAAGTGCAGAAACAATATATATCCCTTCATACAGACCGGGAAACTGCGAAAAATTATCTGGCGGAATACCGGACAAAAAAGAATACGGCGGCCCGGGCCAGACTGCTGGAAGAACTGTTAGAGCAGGAGGTATTGGAGCAGTCCGTGATTCAGGAGAAACTGGGAGTATCCCGTTCCGTGATCAGGGCACTGCAGGAAAAACAGCTCATAGATATCCGCAGTGATGTGGTATTCCGGAATCCGGTACACATGAAAGAGCAGCCGGAGTATGATATTGTTCTGAATCAGGAACAGAGAACCGCAGTGGAGGAAATCCTGAATCACAGAGACAGGACCCATTTAATTTTTGGCATAACCGGAAGCGGCAAGACCGAAGTATATATGGAACTGATACAGAATGCCATAGAGAACGGAAAGGAAACGATTCTGCTGATTCCGGAGATTGCATTGACATATCAGACAATGAAACGGTTTTACCGGCGGTTTGGAAATCAGATATCTATTATTAATTCCAGGTTATCGGCAGGAGAGCGGTATGACCAGTTTGAGCGGGCAAAGAGGGGCGAGATCAAAGTAATGATCGGTCCGCGTTCGGCTTTGTTTACTCCTTTTCGGAATCTGGGATTTATTATTATAGATGAAGAACATGAGGGAGCCTATAAAAGTGAACAGATTCCCAGATATCATGCAAGGGAAACCGCAATCCGGCGGGGAGAATTATCCGGTGCAACGGTGGTGCTGGGCTCTGCAACTCCTTCTGTTCAGAGTTTTTACAGGGCGGAATGCGGGGAATACATGCTTCACCGCCTGACCAAACGGGCCAATCATCTGTATCTTCCCAAAGCGGAAGTAGTTGATATGCGGAAGGAGCTGGAGGAGGGAAACCGGGAAGTGTTCAGCCGGAGGCTGCTGGAACTGATTTCCGACAGACTGGAAAAGAAGGAGCAGGTTATGCTGTTTATTAACCGCAGAGGATATTCCGGATTTGTATCCTGCCGAACCTGCGGAACACCTGTCAAATGTCCCCATTGTGATGTTTCCCTGACCCATCATAAGTATAGTTACGGCAGAAAGGAAACGCTGGTGTGTCATTACTGCGGATACAGCATGGATATGCCGAAAGTCTGTCCGAAATGTGCCTCTAAATATCTGGGAAGATTCGGAATCGGAACGGAACAGGTGGAAACACGGATGAAAGAGTTGTTTCCACAGGCTGCTGTACTGCGGATGGATTTTGATACCACCAGAGAGAAGGACGGTCATGAAAAAATTTTAGAAACATTTGCCACAAGAAACGCCGATATTCTGGTAGGAACACAGATGATTGTAAAAGGGCATGATTTTCCCTATGTTACGCTGGTGGGAGTTCTGGCGGCGGATTTATCCCTGTTTGCCGCTGATTTTCTGGCCGGTGAACGGACGTTTCAGCTTCTGACCCAGGCCGCCGGCAGAGCCGGCAGGGGAAAATATCCGGGGGAAGCGGTGTTTCAGACCTATAATCCGGAGGATGCCTGTATCCGGGCCGCCCTGCAGCAGGATTATGAAAGCTTTTATCGGAATGAGATCAGTTATCGGAGCCTGATGGCATATCCGCCGGTATATTTTATGGCGGCAATTCTGATCAGCGATAAAAACGAGATGCTGGCGGAACAGGCTTCTGCGGATTTTGCAGGAAGAATAGAGAAAAGCAGGATAGACGGACTGATGGTCATCGGACCTTCCAAGGCGGGACTGTCAAAACTGAATGATATATACCGATATGTGATATACTTGAAACATCAGGAAAATGATGTGCTGATTCAGGTGAAAAACAGGCTTCAGGTTTATTTAAACCGGGCAGAGAAATACAGAAGTCTGTCAGTACAATTTGATTTTAATCCGATGAACGGATACTAAGAATAGAAAAGAGGAGAACAATGGCACTTAGAAATATAAGAACAATTGGCGACGAGGTATTGCAAAAAGAATGTAAGCCGGTGAAAGAGGTAACGGAACGAATCCATGAACTGATCAATGATATGCTGGAAACCATGTACGAGGCGGACGGTGTGGGACTGGCTGCACCCCAGGTCGGTATTTTAAAACGAATCGTAACCATAGATGTGGGCGAAGGTCCAATCGTACTGATCAATCCCGAAATCCTGGAAACTTCCGGTTCGCAGACGGGAAATGAAGGCTGTTTGAGCGTTCCCGGTAAATTCGGTATCGTAACCAGACCGGATTATGCCAAAGTAAAAGCAGTCAATGAGGATATGGAGGAATTTGTATTGGAAGGAACCGGCCTGCTGGCAAGAGCCATCTGCCATGAATGTGATCATCTGGACGGAAGATTATATGTAGAGCTGGTGGAAGGCGAGCTGGAAGACGTGGCGGCACAGGATGAAGAAGAGTAAGGAGTGAGCAGACAGTGAAAATTGTATTTATGGGAACTCCGGATTTCTCCGTGGGAGCATTAAACGCACTGCTGGAAGCCGGTCATGAGATTGCGGCAGTGGTAACGCAGCCGGATAAACCGAAGGGCAGAAAAATGGAGATGCAGTATCCGCCGGTAAAGGAAGCGGCCCTGAATCATCATTTAAATATCTATCAGCCGGAACGGGTGAAAAAGAATGAAGAATTTTACCGGATATTAAAGGAAATATCTCCCGACGTTATAGTGGTGGTGGCATTTGGCCAGATATTGCCAAAAGAAATTCTTACGCTGCCCCGCTACGGCTGTATCAATATCCATGCATCCCTGTTGCCAGCCTACCGGGGCGCTGCTCCGATTCAGTGGGCAGTGATCAATGGGGAAGAAAAGACCGGTGTTACTACCATGCAGATGGATGCGGGCCTGGATACCGGAGATATTCTGGAGACAACGGAGATTACTCTGGATCAAAAGGAAACCGGAGGAAGTCTTTTTGACAAACTGGCAAAGGCAGGAGCGGGATTGATCGTACAGACACTTTCAGACCTGGAACAAGGGAAGATTACTCCGGTCAAACAGGAGGATTCCAAGGCAAATTATGCGGGAATGCTGGATAAGAAACTGGGCTGCATTGATTTTTGCAACAGCGCTGAGAGTATCGAACGTCTGATCAGAGGTTTAAACCCATGGCCCAGTGCCTATACGTTTTTAAAGGGAAAAACATTAAAATTATGGGCAGCGGATGTGCTGGATGAAGAATATGAGGGTATCTGCGGTGAAATCGTGGAAATCGGCAAAGACTGTATCCATGTTAAGACCGGTACAGGAACACTGCTCATTCGTGAATTACAATTAGAAGGCAAGAAGCGGATGGATACGGCAACGTTTCTCCGCGGCTATCAACTGGAAAAAGGAATTGTTTTAAATGGCAGCAAATGAAAAGAAACAGACCAGCGGCACGGAAAACCGGAAGCCGGACAGGGAAATTGCTCTGGATATCATCATGGGGGTGATGGAGCAGGGAGAATTCAGTCATATCCTGCTTCGGAAAACCTTTGAACATCACAAGTATCTGGAAAAAAACAGACGGAAATTTATAACCAGACTGGCAGAGGGAACCATTGAGAAGACTGTTACGCTGGATTATATTTTAAACCGCTATTCCAAAATCAGGGTTGATAAAATGAAACCGCTGATACGGAATATTTTGCGTATGTCCCTGTATCAGTTAAAATTTCTGTCAGGAGTGCCGGAATCCGCGGTCTGTAATGAAGCGGTTAAATTAACAAGAAAACGGGGGTTTCAGAATTTGTCCGGGTTTGTGAACGGAATTCTGCGTAATATTCTTCGTGCTCCGGAACTGGCAGTGATTCCTGACGGTGCCTCTGAAACTTCGGTTTCCGGTCTTTCGGCTGCATATTCCATGCCGGAATGGCTGGTAAAACATTTTCTGGATTCTTATGGCATAGAATTGACCCGGAATATTTTAAAGGGAACACAGGAGGCAGCGGAAGATACCTGGACCACGGTCCGGGTGAATACTTCTAAAATCGGATTGGAACAGGCGGAGGAGATGCTTTGGCAGGAAGGTGTTGAAGTGCAGAGAATCCTTTTGGCGCAGGGAGCGCTGCGAATCCGCGGATATGATATGCTGGCCTCTCTTTCCGTGTTCCGGCAGGGAATGATTCAGGTTCAGAATGTAAGTTCCATTCTGGCGGCACAGACTGCAGGTGTCAGGCCCGGAAGTGTGTGTATGGATATATGTGCGGCTCCGGGAGGAAAAACACTTCATCTGGCAGATTTATTACAGGGTACCGGAAGTGTCATTTCCAGAGATATCTCGGAGAAAAAATGCAGTCTGATCCGGGAGAATATGGAACGGGCAGGGTTTCGGAATATAAAGGTTCAGGTATGGAATGCATTGGATTTTGATGAAAGTGCAGTGGAATCCGCAGACCTGGTCATGGCAGACGTACCCTGTTCCGGCCTGGGAGTTTTGGCAGCAAAACCGGATATCAAATACCGGCTCCGGCCGGAGCAATTGCAGGAACTTGCAGAACTTTCACAAAATATTCTCAATCATGCTGTAAAATATATAAAGAATGGCGGAATATTGTTATTTAGTACCTGTACCGTGAATCCCGGGGAAAATACCAGAATCCGTCAATGGCTTATCGAAGAACAGGGCCTGGTTCCGGAAGATATCCGCCCAGTGCTTTCGGAAGAACTGCTGAGTATGGGAAATAACAGAATGACGGCGGCCGACGGTTATTTACAGCTCTTTCCATCAAAAGAAACGGATGGATTTTTTATTTCCAGATTCAGAAAAACGAAAAAGGTGCAAGACAATGGATATTAGAGAATTAAGTATGGAGGAATTAAAATCATATCTGGTTTCCGGCGGAGAAAAAAGTTTTCGGGCAGCACAGATTTATTCATGGCTGCATCAGAAACTGGTAACGGATATCGATGAAATGACAAATATTCCTGCCGGACTTCGGGAAAAACTGAAAAACGATTTTGAAACAGAACCCTTTGAGGTGGTAAAAGTGCTGACATCCCAACTGGATGATACTAGCAAATATTTATTTCGTTTGAAGGACGGAAATGTAATTGAAAGTGTACTGATGAAATATAAGCATGGCAATTCCGTCTGTATTTCTACTCAGGTGGGCTGCCGTATGGGCTGCCGGTTCTGCGCTTCCACCCTGGACGGACTGGTGAGAAATCTGGAAGTTTCCGAAATGCTGGAGGAAATATACCTGATTCAGAGACTTTCGGGAGAGCGGGTTTCCAACATTGTATTAATGGGCAGTGGGGAGCCTCTGGATAATTTTGACAACGTTATTTCCTTTGTAAAACGAATATCTGACGAAAATGGCTTGCATATTAGTCAAAGAAATATTACAATATCAACATGCGGGCTTGTGGAAAATATATGCCGGCTGGCAGATGCGAACCTTCAGATTACATTGGCATTGTCCCTTCATGCTGCTGATGACGAGACCAGAAGAGAACTTATGCCCATTGCGAAACGGTATACCATTACCCAGATACTGGAGGCATGTGGTTACTTTTTTGAAAAGACGGGAAGAAGAATTTCTTTTGAATACAGTCTGGTAGCGGGAGTGAATGACACACAGGAAGAAGCCGCAAAGCTGGCAGTGCTTCTGAAAGGAAGAAATTGCCATGTGAATCTTATTCCTGTGAATCCCATCAAAGAACGGGATTACCGGAAATCCGAACGGCGGAATATCATCAAATTTAAAAATTATCTTGAAAAAAACGGAATTAATGTTACTATAAGAAGGGAAATGGGTTCAGACATACAGGGTGCCTGCGGTCAGTTGAGAAAAAGTTATCTTGAAAAAGAGGCAGAAAAGGAGGTACTATCTTGAAAGCATGTGCAAAAACAGATATAGGTGCTAAACGAAATACAAATCAGGATTATGTTTTTTGTTCTATGCAGTCGGTAGGGAGTTTACCTAACCTTTTCATTGTGGCAGATGGAATGGGTGGACATAAGGCGGGAGATTTTGCTTCCAGATATACGGTAGAAACTTTTTTGGAATCTGTCAGAAATTCAAAGGAAGAAAACCCGATATCAATTATTGAAGAGGGGATTAAAGCAGCCAACCTTTCGTTAATTGAAAAGTCTTATGAAAGCATAGACAGAGAGGGAATGGGAACAACGCTGGTAGTTGCAACGATCATTGGAAATTCCATATATATTGCAAATGTAGGCGACAGCCGTCTCTATTTGGTAAATAATGAGATTCAGCAGATTACACGGGATCACTCCCTGGTGGAAGAGATGATAAATCTGGGAGAGATTGACCGTAAGAATGCCCGCACACATGAGAAGAAAAACATCATTACCAGAGCAATCGGTGCTGATGCCGATGTGGTACCGGATTTCTTTGAGGCGGAATATTCCAGAGGGGATATTATTTTAATGTGTTCTGACGGATTATCCAATATGATTGAAGATGAAGATATTAAGTTGATTATCAATGAAGGAACCGAATTATCTGATATCGTTCAGAAACTGATAGATACAGCTAACGAAAACGGTGGAAAGGATAACATTTCAGTGGTTCTTGTGGAACCAGACGATGATGAGGTGAATCTATGTTAAGAAAAGGTATGTTCATCAGTGATCGTTATGAGATCATTGACAAAGTGGGTTCAGGCGGAATGTCTGATGTATATAAGGCATTATGCCATAAACTGAATCGCTATGTTGCCATAAAGGTATTAAAACAGGAGTTCAGTGAGGACAAAAATTTTGTTTCCAAGTTTAAAATTGAAGCACAGTCTGCTGCAGGACTGTCACATCCCAATATTGTAAATGTATATGATGTAGGTGAAGACAGCGGGTTGTATTACATAGTAATGGAACTGATTGAAGGAATCACATTAAAGAAATATATCAACAAAAAAGGACAGCTTCCGGTAAAGGAAGCGGTAAGTATCTGTATTCAGGTGGCACAGGGAATAGAAGCAGCCCATAATAATCATATTATCCACAGGGATATTAAGCCGCAGAACATTATTATTTCCAAAGAAGGGAAAGTAAAAGTAACGGATTTCGGTATTGCCAGGGCGGCCTCCACAAATACCATCAGTTCCAATGCCATGGGTTCCGTACATTATATTTCACCGGAGCAGGCAAAGGGTGGTTTTATAGATGAAAAAAGTGATATTTATTCTCTGGGTGTTACCCTGTATGAAATGCTGACGGGAAAGGTTCCGTTTGAAGGCGACTCTACGGTTGCGATTGCCCTGCAGCATGTACAGAATGATATTCCGAGTCCGAAGCGGCTGGTTCCGGAACTGCCGGTCAGCGTGGAAAAAATTATTTTAAAGTGTACACAGAAGAAACCGGACCGGAGATATCTGAAGGTGTCTTCCCTGATTGCCGATCTGAAGAAGTCATTGATTACGCCGGATGAAGATTTTGTCCAGATTGTTTCAGTTGATGAGGGAGCTGCCACTGTAATGATTTCAGATGATGAGATATCCCAGATCCGCCATGAATCCGGGTTTGAAAAACCGGAACTGGATATTCCGGTTATTGGAAAGGACAATCATGTGCTAGAACAGGAAGATGAGGAAGAAATTGAGGATGACCTGGAAACGGATGAGGAGAATCCAAAACTGGATAAGATCATTGCCATCGGTGGAATTGTAACGGCGGTGATCATTGTAATAGCCATGTTCTTTATTTTAACCAATATTGTGGGGGACGGATGCAGTTCGTCAAATCCTGCGGAAAAGAAGACCACGGCAGGTGAGGATGAAACCACGCTGGATGCCAAACATTCCAGAGTACCAAAGGTAGTAGGCATTGCGGAGGATGACGCGATTGCTCTTCTGAAGAAGGAGGATCTGGGTTACCGGATTGAAACCGACTATCACAATACCATTGAAAAAGGTTTTGTTATCAGTTCTTCCATAGAAGAAGGAACCGTGGTAGAGAAGCATACCACCATTATTCTTACGGTCAGCGACGGGGCAAAGGAATTTGATGTGCCGGATGTAGTGGGCAAGAATAAGGAAGATGCAAGAAAGATTTTAAAAGATGAATACGGATTAAATCCGGAATTTGAATATAAGCCGGATGCCACAGCGCCTTTGGATACGGTTATTGAAACCAGTCCGAAAGCGCCGCAGCAGGTAAAATACGGTGATACCATTACTGTTTATGTAAGTTCCGGTGCGGATTCCACGGATACCACCGTTCCGAATCTGTCAGGAGAAACAAAAGACGGTGCCAAAGCCAAGCTTGAAATGCAGAAGTTAAATTTAGGCCAGGTAAATGAGGAGTATCACGATACCATAGCAGCCGGTCTGGTAACAAGGCAGGATGTTCCGGCTGACAGTAAGCTTCCGGAAGGAGCAACGGTTAATATATGGATCAGCAAAGGCGTTGAGCCGAATCCTAAGGTGCCGTCCATTGCCGGTATGTCTGTTGATAAGGCAAAAGAAGAACTGGAAAAGGCAGGATTAAAACTGGGCAGAAAACAGGATGAACAGTATCACGATACCATACCAAAGAATTCCATCATACGGGCAACCGTTACCGAGGGAACTACCGTGGAAAAAGGAAGTTCCATAGATTATATTGTCAGTCTTGGAAAAGAACCGGAATCTACCACACCGGAACCGACGCCAGAACCGACACCGGAGCCTACTACACCGGAGCCGACAACGGCTGAAAAGCAGAAGTATGCAAGGATTTCCGTAAATTACAGTGATTTAAACCGGCAATATGTGGATGAAGACGGAAATACACAGGAAATCACGGAAGGAATGTTATCCGCAAGTATGGTGACCCACTGCAGTGATGGTAGAACCATTACACAGGAGGTAGCTCTCAGCACCAATAAATTGAACGGCTGGACAGGAGAAAATGTCAGTGAACTGGTGGATAAAGGAGCAGAATCCGTATGGCTGACGATTACCGTGGAGGATAGAAACGGTTCTCATGTATTATTCAATAATAAGATGTATCTTGTTGAAGAATAGTGTTGTATGGGTGAGGAAATGCAAGGAAAAATTATTAAAGGAATAGCAGGATTCTACTATGTACATGTTGTACATAGTGGAATCTATGAATGTAAAGCAAAAGGCGTTTTCAGAAATAAAAAGATTAAGCCGCTGGTAGGCGATGATGTAGAAATTGAGATATTGGATGAGGAAAAAAAACTTGGCAATATCTCTAATATTTTTATGCGGAAAAATGAATTAATCCGTCCGGCAGTGGCTAATATTGATCAGGCAATCGTGGTTTTTGCCATTGCGGACCCTATGCCGAATCTTAATTTACTGGACCGTTTTCTGGTAATGATGGAACGGTCGGATATTCAAACTATAATATGTTTTAATAAAGTGGACCTGGTCAAAGAAGACGAGGTTCTGAAATATAAAGATATTTATGTCAATGCAGGATATCATGTGATATTTACCAGCACTATGATGAATATGGGAATCCAGGATGTTTTTCGTCTGCTCAACGGAAAAACCACGGCATTTGCAGGTCCTTCCGGTGTGGGAAAATCTTCTCTCCTGAATGCACTGATGCCGGAAGCAAATTCCCGGACCGGTGAGATCAGTGAAAAAATTAAAAGAGGAAAACATACTACACGACATACGGAGTTGTTTCATGTGGAGAATAATTCTTATCTGATGGATACCCCCGGATTTAGTTCGCTTTATACCAATGATTTTGAGTGTGAGGAGTTAAAGTGGTATTTCAGGGAATTTACGGAATATAATGAGACTTGCCGTTTTAAGGGCTGTGTCCATGTGAATGAGCCGGACTGCAGCGTAAAACAGGCGTTAGCGGAAGAAAAGATCAGCCGCCAGCGATATGATAATTATTGTCTGTTGTTTGATGAAATAAAAAATCGTAAGAAATATTAGCAGGAGCAGGATATGGAATATACTAGAAAAAATAAACTGGCAGCGTCGATTCTGGCAGCTGACTTTTCAAAACTGGGAGAGGAGATAAATACTGCGGTTCAGGCAGGAACGGATTATATTCATATTGATGTCATGGATGGGAGTTTTGTGCCCAGCATTTCCTTTGGTATGCCGGTCATCCAATCGATTCGGAAGACCACCCGGCAGATATTTGATGTTCATTTAATGATTGAAGAGCCGGGACGCTATATTGAAGATTTTGCGGCGGCGGGGGCAGATATTATTACTGTTCATGCAGAAGCATGCAGGCATCTGGACCGTACGGTACATGCCGTTTTGGAGACAGGCTGTAAAGCAGGTGTGGTGCTGAATCCTTCCACGTCCCTGCATGTTTTGGATTATATTTTATCAGATATTGATATGGTTTTATTAATGAGTGTAAATCCGGGATTTGGCGGACAAGCTTATATTCCGAAGATTACGGAAAAGATAAGGACGTTACGTAGAATGGTGGATGAGAAGAATCTTCCGGTGGACATTGAAGTGGACGGCGGAATTAAAACCGATAATTTAAAAACGGTTCTGGAGGCAGGGGCTAACGTGATCGTTGCAGGCTCGGCAGTCTTTTCTGGTAATATTTCGGAAAATGTGAAAGCGTTTAAGAGGATGATGGGATGAATGAGACATTAATTATCGCAGGCGGCAGTATTGATATCGCATTTGCCTGTGATTATCTGAAGAATCGTAGGTTTGAACATATTATTGCAGTAGATGGCGGACTGGAATCCGCCATGAAAATGAATCTGGTTCCGGGTTATATCGTAGGAGATTTTGACACGGTTTCCAGGGATATTCTGGACAGTTACCGGACAAATCCGAATATTGTCTTTCGGCAGTATCACCCGGAAAAGGATTTTTCGGATACCCAGAGCGCCATCCGTCTGGCCATGGAACTGGAAACACTGAGTATTACGATTTTTGGGGGAATCGGAACCAGGATGGATCATTCCCTGGCGAACATACAGCTTTTACAAATGCCGTTGGAACAGGGGATAGATGCGGTTATTATTAATTCCCATAATCGAATCCGGCTGTTAGGGGTGAAGCGGAAAGAAATAGAAATGAAAAAGAGTGAATATAAATATGTTTCAATCCTTCCGATGAGTGACTGTGTTACGGGACTGACCCTGACAGGGATGAAATATCCACTTGGGAATTATGAGATGAACATGGAACAGGCCATTAGTCTGGGAGTAAGCAATGAGATTGTGGAGGAACCGGCGGTTGTTAAATTAAAAAGCGGGAAAATTGTATTGATTGAGTCCAGGGATTAAAATCCAGGGATTATTTATCCGGAGATTGGAATCGTTTATTCAGTCAAGCCCGTTTTTCACTGCAAATACAGCCAGTTGTGTCCGGTCTTTCAGATTCAGCTTGAGCAACACTTTGGAAATATTATTTCTTACCGTGCCTTCTGCTAAAAACATTTTTTTAGAGATTTCTTTATTATCCAGCCCCTGGGTAATATAATGAATCAGTTCTTTTTCCCGTGGAGAAAAATGTAGGGATTCTTCTGAACCGGAAGGAATATCGGAAAAATGAATCCGGGATGAAATATTTTTGTATATATGATTGCTGAATATACTTAATCCGTTATATGTACTGATAATGGACTGGATAATCTGCTCTTCATTCATTTCTTTTAATATATAACCATCGGCGCCGCTGTTAACAGCGGCGTTTACTGTATTATCATCATCAAATGTAGAGAGTACAAGAATTTTTATATTCGGGAATTTGCTTTTTATTGCTTTTATTCCATATGCCCCATCATAGTCCGGCATATGCATATCCATTAAAATGACATCTACCATGGTATTTTGGCAGAACTCGTATGCTTCTTTACCGTTTGCTGTCATTCCAACAACCTGGAGAGTGTCATTTTTTTCTAATATGGTTTTTAGGCCGGTTCGTAATATTTGCATATCATCCGTGATAAGGACATTGATTTTTTTCATTTAGTTCCCTTTCTTTAATTAAGTGGAATGTCTTATATTATAGCAAATAAATAAAATGAAGTAAAGATACTGTTGTTTTTTGATGATAAGTGAAATAAAATTACAGATGTCATTCTGCTTAGTTACAAATGGTATCTATTTTTTTGATTTAACATGTGTATTCTATTTACATAGATTGTATTTGATATATGTGAGGTATTAGGAAGGAGAGCAATCATGAATGATAGGAAAAAGCAAATTATTAATCTGATTATAAAAATAATTATATTAGTATTTTTACATTTAGAATGTAGTTATACTATAGCCTGTTGGCTGGTATATGTGAAGTGGAGTCCTAAACTAATATTAATATTTTTGTTTTGGTGTGTACTTACAGTTGGACCGTTATTGGGAATAATAGGATGAAATTGAAAATGGAGGAATGTGGCTTTGTCAGGAAAGAAACAGAATATGAGAAAATTGAAAATATTTGTAACTTTTGATGGGATAGTTATGATTGTCTCACTGGTTTTAATGTATATTTTAAATTATATTGATATACATGATAAACGGATATATGCCGGGTTATCATCAACAGGTTTCTGGCGGATTCCTTTTTTGATAACATTTTTGATATCATTAGTTATTTTGGTATTTATAACAATTGTATTAATCAGTATTTTTATAATTCGAAAGATAAAACATAAACAGGACAGAAATTAAACAGGATGGAGAGCAAAGAAGTAATCATCCGGAACATTCCTGGAAAGTTAGTATAAGAAATAAAAATATAATCTATATGATATATTTAGTTATAATGATTATATATTAACATCAATTTATTTGCTGACAATCGGAATCCTTTTTTGCTGTATCTTTTATTTATTGGAACATCGAAATCGAAAAACAGAGACCTATATCTATGTTATGGCATTGGTATGCGTGGAATTATGGTGTATTTCTCAAATTCTTATTTTTGTATCGAATGGTCAGAACCAACGATTTATAGCATATTTAATTTATTCAGAAGCAATTCTATTTTGATAAAATTGAAAAGAAAGCAGCAGTTGCATATATTTTTCGGGATATCAGCAAATATTATGAGTTGGAGCAGAAAAATAAAGAGGTATTGATATATAAACATAAACTGGATATTGAACAGGAACGAAATCGGATGATTCAAATAATACATGATGGGATTGGGCATAATTTGACAGTAATCCGGTCACTACTCTTCTTATCCAGAAAGGAGATAGAAGAAATAACCGCCGGTACCTCTTTAAATACATCAGAGATTATTGAATATTTAAACCAGGCTGCGGGAATTGCCGGTGATGGTCTGAAAGAAATTAGGGAAAATATTTGTAATCAAAATAGGGGCGAAATGTACTGTCTGGTAACACAAAAGATTACAAGCCTGACAGAAAATATAAGAGGGATTGACATAGAAGTTATAATACAGGGAAATGATGATGAAAAATATATGTATTTATCAGATGTTCTGTATGAAAACTTAAGAGAAGCCGTTACCAATACTTTAAAATATGGAAATGCAGATAAAATGGATGTAATTGTAAGATTTGGTGATACGGAACTGGATATGTTTATTTTTGATAATGGAAACGGATGTTCCGATATACATTATGGAAACGGACTGAAAGGAATGAGAGAGCGGACAAGTGCAGCCGGAGGAACCATTCAGTTTATATCTGCACAACAGGAAAGATTCCGGATTATAATTAAATTGCCGTTAAATGTTTAAAATTAAATAATAGAAAAAGGTGTATCGGGAATATAATCAAAAGATACACCTTTTAAAATTATTAAACGTTAAACCGGAATAAAATAACATCTCCGTCTTTTACCACATATTCTTTTCCTTCCAGCCGGACCAGCCCTTTTTCTTTTGCACCGGCATAGGTACCGCAGTCCAGTAAATCCTGATAGTTTACAACTTCGGCACGGATAAACCCGCGTTCAAAATCACTGTGGATTTTTCCGGCAGCCCCCGGAGCCTTTGTTCCTTCTTTAATGGTCCATGCCCGTGTCTCCTGTTTTCCGGCAGTTAAGTAGCTGATAAGTCCAAGGAGGTGATAGCTGGCTTTAATCAGTTTGTCAAGGCCCGATTCCGTCAGTCCTAACTCTTCCAAAAACATGGCTTTATCCTCATCATCCAGTTCGGAAATTTCCTGTTCGGTCTGGGCGGATATGGCAAATACTTCGCAACCTTCTTTGGCAGCAAACTCTCTGACTTTTTGAACATAGATATTGCCTGCGGCATCATCCGCCAAATCATCATCCGATACATTTGCGGCAAAGATCACCGGTTTATAGGTCAGCAGATTATAAGATGCCAGAAGTACCGCTTCGTCATCATCATTTACGGTAAAACTCTTTGCGAGATTACCTTCCTCTAAATACTCTTTCAAACGATTCAGCAAATCCAGTTCTTTTGCAAGGGCTTTATCATTTCTTGCACCCTTAGATGTCTTGGCGATTCTTCGTTCCAGAATTTCGATATCAGAGAAAATCAGTTCCAGATTAATGGTTTCAATATCACGCATAGGGTCTACGTTTCCCTCTACATGAATGACATTGGAATTTTCAAAACATCGCACAACATGAACAATGGCATCCACTTCACGAATATTGGATAAAAACTGATTACCCAGTCCCTCGCCCTTGGATGCACCCTTTACAAGTCCGGCAATATCAACAAATTCGATGACTGCAGGAGTGATTTTATCAGAGTCATAAAGAGCTGCTAATTTATTCAGCCTTTCATCCGGTACAGTAACAATACCGATGTTAGGGTCTATGGTACAGAATGGATAATTTGCGGATTCTGCACCGGCTTTCGTCAGTGAATTGAATAATGTACTTTTGCCTACATTCGGCAAACCTACGATACCTAATTTCATGGTGGTAGTCCTTTCTATCTTAAAGTTTTAATTTGCACGTCCTATAAATAAACATACAAAGTATATAATAGCATCAAAAGAAAAAAAACTCAAGAAAACTTGCTAAGAAATACCAATTGGAGTATAATAGTGGGTATTATTCGGACAGAATTACTGCAGGTGGATTGTAATTTGGTCAAACGGACGCAGTTATGTCCGGGGAAGGCGGTTCGATTGTTCCACTACAGGCAGATGGAAGTTCTAAGCGTTCTGCGGTAAGTATTCTCAGGCGGACGCTACCGGCGGATATTCGGCATCCTGCCTCAAATCCGCCTTCAACTGACATCGTGTCAGTTGATAGCTGATATCTAAGCAGAACACTAAGAACTTCCAATCTGCCTTCCGTAGTCACATTCAAACCGCCTTCCCCGGACATAACTGCTGTGCGTTGGATGAATTTACAATGTCAAGCCGCGATAATTGGTCTGCTGAATAGCAACGTGATGAGAGAATGGATAATTCTATGATATTGGCAGAAAACAGCAGAAGCGGAAGCCTTCGGGCGCAGACGGGCGACTTTCGGAAAAAGCCTGAAAGTTCTTAGTGTTCTGCTTAAGAATTTCAGCTATTGTCTGACACGATGTCAGACAAAGTCAGCAGTTGAGGCATGGATGCCGAATTGCTGACGGTAGCGTCCGCATGAGAATACCTGCCGCAGAACCCTTAGAACTTTCTGGCTTTTGGAGATGAGCCCGCCTGCGCCCGAAGGCTTCCGCTTCTGCGTCCGGCTGGTCAAATCCTCAAACCAGCAAACCACCTGTGGTAATTCTGTCCGAATCGGAGTTCTGCACAATTAAAGCATTTCAATTATATAAAATATTACAGAAGGAGATTACAATGTCAGCATCAGCAAGCATCAAATTTGTTCATCTTGGAATTGAGATTGAGCATTTAAATAAAAGTTTTACCATATTCGGATTTGAAATTGCATATTACGGCCTGATCATCGCATGCGGAATGTTATTCGCCATGCTGCTGGTTTTCCATGAAGCAAAGAAGTCCGGCCAGAATGTAGAAAATTATTATGATTTTGCCATATGGCTGCTGGTATTTAGTGTGATCGGCGCCAGATTGTATTATGTGGCATTTGAATGGGAACAATATAAAGACAATTTACTGGATATATTTAAAACCAGAAACGGCGGATTGGCCATTTATGGCGGGGTATTGGCCGGAATTCTGACGGCGGTCATATATACGAAAATAAAAAAACTGAATTTCTGGCAGATAGCAGATACCACGATTTTAGGTCTGCTGCTGGGTCAGATCATCGGAAGATGGGGGAACTTTGTGAATCGGGAAGCCTTCGGCGGATTTACGGACAATCTCTTTGCCATGCAGATAAAACTGGATGAGGTGGGCGGAGTAATATCGGATTCCGTCAGAAACCATATTCAGGTGGTGGACGGAGTGGAATATATTCAGGTACATCCTACATTTTTATATGAATCTTTATGGAATCTGGTATTATTAATTCTGATACTGATATTTAAGAAATATAAGAAATTTCATGGAGAAATGTTCGCCTGGTATGTTACCGGTTATGGCATTGGAAGATTTATGATTGAGGGACTTCGGACCGACCAGCTGATCGCACCGGTTGTAAACATACCGGTTTCACAGATTGTATCGGTTGTACTGGCAATAACGGGAATCATAATTGTGATAACAGGACGTAGACGTTGTGCCCAAAAAGAAATTCAGCAGACTGAAAAATAAACTTATGATAAAAAATTGAATTAAAAATTTAACGGAACTGTCGCATTGTGCAGATAAATCATGCGGCAGTTCTTCTTTTTTGTCCGGTTTTATAATTTTTTCTCAGAATTTGGCAATAATTTTTTTGTATGTTTTTCATAAAAACACTTGCTATTTCAATGGTTTTGCGTTAAAATTTACCTATAAGTGGTGAAAAGTGGGAGATAGTGGTCGTATAGTGGTACGAAGTGGCAGATTTAAATAGATAGGATTTAAGAAGCCGCATAATGAAAAAAAGATGAAAGGCAGGTGCGGCAGATGTTTCTTGGTGAATATAATCATTCCATTGATACAAAGGGACGTCTGATTGTACCGGCTAAGTTTCGGGAAGCACTGGGAGAGGAATTTGTAGTAACCAAGGGGCTGGATGGATGTTTATACATATATCCCGATGAAGAATGGAAGGAATTTGAAAAAAAACTGAGTGAATTACCGATGGGAAAAAGCGATATAAGAAAGATGGTACGTTTTTTTCTTTCGGCAGCGGCACAGGTCGAGATAGATAAAATGGGAAGAATCCTGATTCCGAATACACACCGGACATTCGCCGGCTTGGAAAAAGATGTGGTATTTGCCGGTGTGGGTAAAAAGATTGAAATCTGGAGCAGGGAAAAATGGGATGCAACAGCAACTTTTGAATATGAGGATATGGACGAAGTTGCAGAAAATCTTTCGGATTTGGGTATTGAATTTTAATATATGAAAGGCGTGACAGGACGCCGGGGAAGCGATGAAAGGAACAGGAACAGTGGAATTTGTACACAAATCGGTTTTATTAAAGGAAACCATTGACAGTCTGAATATCAAACCGGATGGAATATATGTAGACGGCACTCTTGGCGGAGGCGGACATGCATATGAGGTGTGCAAAAGACTGGGAGAACATGGAAGGCTGATCGGAATTGACCAGGATGCAGAGGCAATAGAAGCTGCAGGCTTACGTCTGGCTGAGTTTGGCGACAAAGTTACGATCGTAAGAAGCAATTATGCGGATATTGATGATATACTAAAATCAATGAATATCACACAGGCAGACGGTATTCTTCTGGATTTGGGAGTATCCTCCAGACAGCTGGATACACCGGAACGGGGATTTTCCTATAAGGTGGATGCAGCGCTGGACATGAGAATGGATAACCGAAATGAAATCACTGCCAAGGATATAGTAAACGGTTATAGCGAAAGAGATTTATACAGGATCATCCGGGATTATGGTGAAGATAAATTTGCAAAAAACATTGCAAAACATATTGTTATGGCAAGACAGAAAAAGGAAATTGAAACCACAGGTGAGTTGACGGAGATTATTAAGGCGGCAATACCGGCAAAGATCCGGATGGCAGGAGGACATCCGTCCAAAAAGACATTTCAGGCCATTCGGATAGAATGTAACAGAGAGTTGGAGGTATTAAACAATTCTATTGATATCATGATTGATTATTTATCCGATAAAGGAAGGCTGTGCATAATTACCTTCCACTCTTTGGAAGACAGAATTGTAAAAACTGGATTTAAAAATAATGAAAATCCATGTATATGTCCGCCGGATTTTCCGGTTTGCGTCTGCGGAAAGCAATCAAAAGGGAAAGTCATAACAAGAAAACCGATCATACCGGGTACCAGAGAATTGGAAGAGAATACGAGAGCAAAAAGTTCAAAATTAAGGGTTTTTGAAAGAATAAGAGAATAAAAGGAAAATGCATATTTATGCAGGGTGAGGATTCATGACAAAACAGACAGACTTTAAGAAGAGATATACCCGTTATAATGATTATGTACAGGGGAATGCAGTTCGAAAGATAAGTACGGTTGACGTTCCACTGAAGGAGCCACGTACTTATGTAGATAATGAAAGAGTAACAACGACAAGGGAAACTTACAGAAACAGAGAAAAGGCATTGCGTATGAGCCTTTCTTATGTTACGGTATTAGGTGTCTGCTGTCTGATACTGATGGCGGTTTGTGTCAGATATTTGTCTTTGCAGGACAGTATCTCCACAATGAAGGCAGATATTGTATCATTGGAGTCGGATATTAATACATTAAAGTCCCAAAATGATGCCTTGGATTATTCAATTAACAGTTTTATGGATATTGAATATATAACAAAGGTGGCAATGGAAGAACTGGGAATGATCCGGGCGACGGAGCATCAGATTTCATTTTATAACAATACGGAAAATGAATATATGAAACAGTTTAAGGATATTCCGACAGACAAATAAGAATACAGGCTTTTGCGAAACTCAGGGACTTAAGTCAGAAGTTTCGCAATTGCTCATATAATCAGCAGAAAGGAATTTGTTTATTTGTGAAACAGAATCGTACCGGAACCATGAAAAAAAACAAGGAAAAAAAAGAAAAAAAACTGACAAGAAGAATGAGGAAAAGACTGGTGGGATTATTTGTTATGGTCCTGCTGGTTTTAATTGCTTTAAGCGGGTTTATGACATATTATAACACTCAGAAAGGGGATGAGTATGCCGCTTTGGTGTTATCAAAGCAGACATACGGAAGTAATGTGATTCCGTATCAGCGGGGAAATATTCTGGATACGAACGGGAATGTACTGGCAACCAGCGTGAAAGTATATAATCTGATTTTGGACCCGGTGATAATATTAAGCAATGAAAAATATCTGGAGCCTACATTAAAAGCATTGACGGATTGTTTTCCACAGCTGGATAAAAATACATTGACCGAAACCATTCAGACCCGCTCAAACAGCCGCTATGTGATTACATTAAAAGAACTGCAGTATGAAGAAATCAAATCATTAAATGATATACTTACCGTGAACAGGGATAAAAACCCTTATGTAAAAGGAATCTGGTTTGAGGAAGAGTATAAGAGGATGTATCCGTACAATACGCTTGCCAGTACGGTTATCGGCTTTACGGAATCCGGCAATGTGGGAAGATGGGGAATTGAGGAATATTATAATGACTATCTGAACGGAACGGACGGAAGGGAATACGGTTATGTCAATGAAGATAATATTATGGACCCGGTTAAAAAAAGCGAAACAAATGGCCATACGGTTGTTTCAACCATTGATCTGACACTGCAGACCATATGTGAGAAATGGATTGGGAAATGGGTGGAGGAATATCATCCGGAAACGGTAGCTGTTATTATGGCAGACCCAAATAACGGGGAGATTCTTGCCATGGCAGACAATAAGAATATGTTTGATCTGAATAATCCCAGAGATTTAACCAGATATTATACTCAGGAGGAGATTGATGCCATGACTGAAGAAGAATATCTGAATAATCTCAGTAAAATGTGGAGAAACTATTGTATTAGTGATTCCTATGAACCAGGTTCACCCATAAAGCCGTTTACGGTAGCTACAGCATTGGAAGAAGGAAAAATCACGACGGATCAGACTTTTGTATGTGACGGAAGTGAAATGATAGGCGGTTATAAAATCAAATGCCACAAAACATCGGGACATGGAACGCTGAATGTGGAACAGGCATTGATGAACTCCTGTAATGATGCAATGATGAGTATTGCTTTTCAAATTGGAAAACCGATTTTTTGTGAATATCAGTCTAAATTTGGTTTTGGTATGAAAACCGGTATTGACCTTCCTGGAGAGGCAAGCTGTGAAAATCTGATATTTTCACCGGATAATATGGCGGACAGTTCTCTTGCCACCAATGCCTTTGGTCAGACTTTTAATGTGACCATGGTTCAAATGGTAGCAGGCTTTTCCTCACTTATCAATGGAGGGAATTATTATCAGCCTCATGTGGTGAAACAGATATTGAATTCCAATGGCGGAGTGGTTGAAAACATAGATGATACCCTGATAAAGCAGACAGTTACGGCTAAAACTTCCGATTATATCCGTCATGCCTTGTGGCAGACGATTGAAGCAGGAACCGGAGGAACTGCAAAGGTACCAGGATACCAGATGGGAGGAAAAACAGGTACGGCACAGCATTTAGACAAAACGGAAGAAAGCTATCTGTTATCATTTTTAGGTTTTGCCCCGTATGATAATCCACAGGTGGTGTGTTATGTCATAGTGGATGCACCCCAGGTTCCGGAGCCGGGAAGCAGCAGTTATGCCTGCAAATTATTTAGTTCCATTATGGGGGAAGCATTGCCGTATATGAATATATTTCCTACCAGTCCGGAGGAAATCGAAACTACGACTCCGGCACCTCAGGAACCGGAAAGCCAGACCGAAGGAGAAACCACGGTTCCGCTGAGTCCCAGTGAAGATGAGAGGTATGAAGGCGGAAAATTTATGGAACCGTCAGGAGAAACTGTTGCAATGGAATAAAAATAATTTATAAAAAAAGCATATTCTCATAATAAGCTAATACATTATAATGAATACTACCGGTAGCGGAGGAATATGTTTAACAATAAAAGTCAGTATCGAAAAAAGATATTTATAATTATGACAATCGTTCTGGTGGTTACATTTTATGTGACCATCAGACTTGCGTATTTAATGATTTTCTGCTCGGAAGAATATTCTGCTGCAGCGCAGGATTTACATGAGCGGGAGCGGGAAATAAAGGCACCGAGAGGAGAAATATTAGACAGAAACGGAGAAGTGATTGCCACAAATAAAACGGTTTGTACGATATCAGTGGTACATAGCCAGATTACGGATGCGGAACAGGTAATCAATGTACTCAGCACGGAACTGGGCATGGATACCGGGGTAGTGCGGAAAAGCGTGGAAAAAGTCAGTGTACGGGAAAAGGTTAAATCCAATGTGGATAAGGAAATCGGTGATAAGATCAGAAATTATAATCTGGACGGGGTAAAGGTAGATGAGGATTTTAAACGATATTATCCCTATGATTCCATGGCATCCAAAGTACTGGGATTTACCGGTGCGGATAATCAGGGAATTATAGGTCTGGAAGTCCAGTATGAACAATATCTGAAAGGAACCAATGGAAAGATACTGACGATGACCGATGCCAAAGGAATTGAACTGGACGGTATGGCAGAAAACCGAAAGGAATCTGTGCCGGGAAATAATTTATATACAAGTCTGGATGTGAATATACAAAAATATGCAGAGCAGGCCGCTTCGAAAGTATTGGAAGCAAAACAGGCGAATTATGTATCCATTATTGTAATGAATCCCCAGAATGGAGAAATATTTGCCATGGTAAATGTACCGGAATTCAATCTAAACACTCCGTTTGAATTAAATTATACGCCGGATTCGGAGGTAAGCGGGGAGGAATTTCAGAAACTTCTGAATAAGATGTGGAGAAATCAATGTATCAATGACACATATGAACCCGGTTCTACTTTTAAGATTGTAACTGCCACAGCCGGACTGGAAGAAGGTGTAGTAACAAAAGAAAGCACATTCAGCTGTCCGGGATTCCGTATTGTGGAGGATCGAAGAATCCGCTGCCATAAAGTTGGCGGACACGGATCGGAAAACTTTGTGCAGGGCATTATGAATTCCTGTAATCCGGTTTTTATGGATGTGGGACTGCGTATCGGACCGGAACGTTTTTTCTATTATATGAATAAGCTGGGACTGATGTCTAAAACAGGAGTGGATCTGCCAGGAGAAGCAGGAACCATTATTCATAAACTGGAAAATGTGGGAACCGTGGAACTGGCCACCATGTCGTTCGGACAGTCCTTTCAGATTACGCCGCTGCAGCTTCTGACGGCTGCCAGTGCAGTGGTTAACGGCGGAAATCTGGTAACCCCCCACTTTGGCGTAGCGGTGGAAGATAACAGCGGAAATCTGCTTGAGACTTTTGAATATCCCGTTACTGCCGGGGTAGTAAGTTCAGAAACTTCGGAAAATATGAAATTTATGCTGGAAAAAGTTGTGTCGGAGGGCGGTGGAAAAAATGCGATTATTGAAGAGTATGCAATCGGTGGAAAGACGGCTACTTCACAAAAGCTGCCCAGAAGTGCACACAAATATATATCGTCATTTATCGGCTTTGCTCCGGCCGACGACCCGCAGATCATCGCCATCTGCATAATTGATGAGCCGGAAGGGATTTATTATGGCGGAACCATTGCGGCACCTGTAATCCGGGAATTATACGAAAATATATTGCCTTATTTACAAATTAAAAAAGATTGATTATTTGAATAAATAATATTATACTAATACTGCACAAGAACGAGGTAGAGTATGCATAATGAGATATTAATAGCGGTTTTGATTTCTTTCGGACTGAGTGTAATCTTATGTCCGGTTATAATACCATTTTTAAAAAAACTGAAATTTGGTCAGAATGTACGGGAAGAAGGACCAAAGGAACATTTAAAGAAAACGGGAACACCCACAATGGGCGGTCTGATCATTCTGTCTTCCATTGTTTTAACTTCCCTGTTGTTTTTTAAAAACAACAGACAGATCATACCGGTGTTGTTTGTTACACTTGGATTTGGTCTCATCGGATTTTTGGATGATTACATCAAGATTGTCATGAAACGTTCCATGGGATTGCGGGCATGGCAGAAAATGCTGTTTCAGATTGTTATCACTGCGGTTTTTGCCTATTATCTGACAAAGTATTCCGATGTCAGCACCAAAATGCTGATTCCTTTTACCGGAGGATTCGAACAGGGGAAATATCTGGAGGTTGGAATTCTGTTTGTGCCAATGCTTTTTTTTGTGGTCATCGGAACAGTGAATGGGGCAAATTTTACCGATGGACTGGATGGTCTTGCCACCGGAGTAACGATTATGATCGCAGTATTTTTTACGGTAATCTCCATGGTTCAACATGCGGGATTGGAAACCATTACAGGTGCCGTAGCAGGAAGTCTGCTGGGTTTTCTGCTGTTTAATGTGTATCCGGCCAGAGTATTTATGGGAGATACAGGATCTCTGGCATTGGGAGGATTTGTGGCTTCCACCGCCTATATGATGCAAATGCCTATTTTTTTATTGATCATTGCATTTGTTTATCTGATGGAGGTGATATCCGTTATGCTTCAGGTTTCTTATTTTAAGGCGACCAAAGGAAAACGGATATTTAAAATGGCGCCGATTCATCATCATTTTGAATTGTGCGGCTGGTCGGAGACCAGAGTGGTTACCGTATTTGCAACGGTAACTGCGGTTATGTGCATGATTGCATATCTTGCATTATAAGAATTGTAGAAAGGAATAGGTATAAACATATGAAGAGATACCTGGTTGCAGGTTCGGGAATCAGCGGAATCGGTGCAGTGAAATTATTGAGCAGAAATGCTTCGGATATTACACTTTATGATGGAAATAAGGCATTAACAGAGGAAGAGATTCGGTCGAAGCTGGATGGAAATAAAGAAGTGAAAATTGTAATCGGTGAACTGCCGCAGGAAGTCATTGATCGTACGGATATTATGATTGTCAGTCCCGGCATTCCCATTGATTCGGAAATTGTAACTCGTGTCAGAAACTGCGGAGTGGAGATTTGGGGAGAAATTGAACTGGCTTATCGATATTCAAAAGGCAGGGTGATCGGTATAACCGGAACCAACGGAAAAACCACGACCACGGCTCTGACCGGGGAGATTATGAAGAATTATTTTGAAAGTGTTTTTATTGTGGGTAATATCGGAACGGCGTATACCTCAGTGGCTTCCGATACCGGACTGGATACGGTGACGGTAGCGGAAATCAGCAGCTTTCAATTGGAATCCGTTCAAAAATTCAAACCGGTGGTATCGGCCGTATTAAATATAACACCGGACCATTTAAACAGGCATTATACCATGGAAAATTATACGGCTGTCAAAATGAGCATTACAAAAAATCAGGATAAAAATCAGGTTTGTGTATTAAATTATGAAGATGCTATTTTGAGAAAAGAGGCGGAAAAATTGAAAAACCGTGTGTTGTTTTTCAGCAGCAGGACGTCCCTGCCGGAGGGTATCTGCCTGAATGGTAATAACATTGTATACCGGGAACGGGGAAGCGAAGTATTTATATGCAGCATCCATGAAATGAAGCTGGTAGGAATACATAATATAGAAAATGTGATGGCGGCTACGGCAATAGCGCTTATCATGAAAGTTCCGGCAGAAATTATCAGGAAAACCATCCGCAATTTTAATGCGGTAGAACATAGAATCGAATATGTTACAGAGAAACAGGGTGTCATTTATTATAATGATTCCAAAGGGACCAATACGGATGCATCGATAAAGGCGATTGAGGCAATGACAAAGCCTACAATTCTCATAGCCGGAGGATATGATAAAGGTTCGGAATATGACGAATGGCTGGAAGCTTTTGAAGGAAAAATCAAACATCTGGTCTTGTTGGGAGCCACGAAGGAGAAAATTGCAAAGACGGCAGAAATTCATGGATATAAGGACTATACCTGTGTGGATTCGCTGGAAGAAGCCGTGGCGGTTTCCGCAAAACAGGCACGGGAAGGAGATGCCGTACTGCTGTCACCGGCCTGTGCAAGCTGGGATATGTTTAAAAGTTATGAGGAGAGAGGAAGATTATTTAAGGAATATGTGAATAATCTGTAGATTAGTTGTCTGTAGATTTATCAAAGTCAGGTAAAAACAGGCAGAAATGAGGAAAGATATGGGTCAGAGAGCAGGAAAAAGAAATATGCATCAGGGCGGAGTATATTTTGATTACAGTTTATTGTTTATTGTCATTTTTATGCTTTGCTTTGGGCTTGTTATGCTGTATAGTGCCAGTTATTATGAGTCGGCGATGGAATATGGGGATTCCGGCTACTACCTGAAGAAACAGTTGCTGTCAACGGTTCTGGGATTTGGAGTTATGATAGTTGTAATCCGTCTGAATTATGAATGGTTTAATAAACCGGCGCTGGCTCTTCTGGCATTTATCGGTTCCGTACTGTTGATTTTGATGGTGCTTTCTCCACTGGGAATTGAGAGGAACGGTGCCAGACGATGGATTAATCTGGGGATGAGTGTCCAGCCCAGTGAGGTTGCCAAATTAGGACTGATTATTTTTATGGCATTTTTTATCAACCGGAATTCCAGACGGTTAAAAAAAGCCAAAGTATTTTTTACTGGTCTTGCTTATACCATTATAATCGCGGGACTGGTGGCTGTTGTTACCAGTAACTTAAGTTCTGCCATTGTAATTGCCGGAATCGGTGCCATTATGCTGTTTGTCTCATGCCCCAGAATCATATACTTTGTGGAAATTGCCGGAATGGGCGTGGCTGCGGTAATAGTTGCCATTATCGCAGAACCCTATCGTCTGGAGCGGTTTAACGTCTGGCTGAATCCCCAGGCATATCCCAACGACGGCGGATATCAGACCATGCAGTCTTTATATGCATTGGGTTCCGGCGGACTTTTTGGCAAAGGGCTGGGAAAAGGGATACAGAAACTGGGATACATACCGGAAGCACAGAATGATATGATATTTACGGTTATCTGTGAGGAACTGGGACTGATCGGTGGAATCGCAGTTATTTTACTGTTTATTTTTCTGATCTGGAGATTTATGATTGTAGCCAACAATGCCAGGGATTTATTCGGCTCCATGCTGGTTGTGGGAGTTATGGCACATATTGCATTGCAGGTTGTGATGAATATTGCGGTTGTCACAAACGCAATGCCCAATACGGGTGTAACCCTGCCCTTTGTCAGTTATGGAGGAAGCTCCACATTATGTCTTCTGGCGGAAATTGGTTTGGTATTGTCCGTATCAAAGAGAATCCGTTTTGAATAAATTGGTAACAAAATCCCATGCAGTGAATATAATATAGAAATAGTTGTTGTCGGTCTGCATCAAAGGATCGCTGATGTAGTAACGGATGGGAGCATATGTCATATTTTCAATTAACAAGACCGAATGGTCTGTATGGGGAAATTGAACTGCAGGGTTCAAAAAATGCTGCATTGCCTATGATAGCTGCTGCAGTTCTCTGCAAAGGAGTTACCGTTCTTGATAATTGTCCTGATATTTCGGATGTCAGGGAAATGACAGGATTGCTTGAATCGATTGGATGTACGTGCAGACGGGAGAAAAAAAGTCTGGTCATAGATGCTTCCAAAACGGATTATGCCGATATACCGGCCGCTGACGTAAAGAAGCTTCGGTCTTCCGTGGTTATGCTGGGAGTGTTGCTGGGAAGAATGGGCAGTGTCCGGCTTTCCTATCCCGGAGGTTGTAAGATCGGAAACCGAAAAATAGACATCCATCTGGAAATATTCCGGGAACTGGGGTATGAAACGGAAGAACATGATGATGAGATGATTATGGCATCAGGCAGAATTCATGGAGACTGTCATATGATACTACGGTATGCCAGTGTGGGTGCCACGGAAAACGGGATTCTGGCTTCGGTATTATCCGACGGATATATTGTGATTCTGGAAAATGTTGCCAGAGAGCCGGAAATCGTTGAACTTTGTAATATGTTAAATGGTATGGGAGCCGATATCACCGGAGCCGGTAGTTCCCGGATTATGATAAAAGGCGTAAAAGAACTTCATGAGAGCCGGTATACCATCGGTTCCGACCGGATTGTTGCCGGTACTTATGCAGCCGCGGCTGTGGCGGCAGGAGGAAGGATAGTACTGCATGGAGTACGGCCTCATATTGATTCGGAAGTAATGATGCTCTGTTCCCGGATGGGCCTGAAATATACCTGTGAAGAAGATAATATGGTGCTGGAAGCACGGGTGTTGCCAGAACATCATATGTATGCAGGTGATTTTATCATTTCCACGGCACCATATCCGGGGTTCCCCACCGACATGCAGTCACAGTTTATGGCGGTGATGTGTAAAAAGGCGGAAACCGGGATCATTGTTGAAAATGTATTTGAAAACCGTCTGAATACGGCCGATATGCTGAAAAAAATGGGAGCAGATATTCAGGTGGTCAGCGAGCGGGTGGCATTGATCAACGGGGTCAGCCGGCTGACCGGCTGCAGCGTTCAGGCACCGGACCTGAGGGGAGGTGCGGCGCTGGTAATCGCCGGACTGGTGTCGGATGGAGAAACCATAGTGGAAGATGCGGAATATATAGAGCGGGGATATGAAAATCTGGAACGTGATTTCAGGGAACTTGGAGTTAACATAAAGATGCGGAGGACATAGGTACCCATGAGCAGAAGCAAAGGCAGAAAACATACATTTAAAATTGTTTTGATATTGCTGTTTCTAATTGCAGCCGGAGGCTGTATTGCATATACATTGCGAATTGATGACGGAGAAATTGAAATCCGGGGAAATCAAAAATATACGAAAGAAGAAATGACTGCATATATATTCAAATCCGACCTGGATAGAAATCCTTTTATATTATATTATAAAACAAAATTTGGAAAGCAGGAAAAGATTCCTTTTGTGGATGAATATGATGTGGAATTTACATCCCTGCAGAAAATTAAAATAACCGTATATGAAAAGAAAATTATAGGTTATGTTCAATATAAAGGCGTTAATATGTATTTTGATAAAGACGGAACCATTGTGGAAAGTTCAACGGAGGAAATTGAAAATATACCAAGGATAACCGGATTAAAATTTGATTATATCGTATTGGACGAGACATTGCCGGTGGGAGATGAAAAGATATTTCATCTGATTCTGGATTTAACCCAGGCATTAGCAAAATATGAAGTTGGAGTGGACAGGATTTATATTTCGGAGAATCAGGAAGTTACACTGTATATGGAACAGGTGGTAGTGGAACTGGGAAAAAATACTGATATGGTTGAAAAAATACAGAGTCTGGCAGATATGATGCCGAACCTTTCAGGATTAAGCGGTACGCTGAATATGAAGGAATATGACGAAAACGGAAACGGATACACGTTTAAAAAGCATTGAAAGCTGTAAGAAAAATGAAAAAAATTAAAATAACAGTTGATTATTTTCTTAAATGAATATATTATAGAATAAGGTGTTTTATTATGTACATATTACAGGAATAGGGTACAAAAAAGTATTAAAGGAGGAAAAACCCTTGTTAGAGATTAAAACAAATGAGGCAGAGTCAGCTGCGAAGATTATTGTCGTAGGTGTAGGTGGAGCTGGAAACAATGCCGTTAATAGAATGATAGATGAAAGTATCGGTGGTGTTGAGTTTATTGGAATTAATACGGACAAGCAGGCGTTAAAGCTTTGCAAGGCGCCAACAGCACTGCAGGTAGGTGAAAAACTGACAAAAGGTCTCGGCTGCGGAGCAGTTCCGGAAGTCGGTGAGAAGGCAGCAGAAGAAAATATTGAAGAAATCACACAGGCGATCAAAGGTGCCGACATGGTATTTGTTACCTGCGGTATGGGCGGCGGAACCGGAACTGGTGCAGCCCCTGTTGTTGCAAAGATAGCAAAAGAAATGGGGATTCTTACGGTAGGCGTGGTAACAAAACCCTTTCGCTTTGAAGCAAAGGCCCGCATGAATAATGCTCTGGGCGGTATTGAAAAGCTGAAAGATTCCGTGGATACCCTGATAGTAATTCCGAATGATAAATTATTAGAGATCGTAGACAGAAGGACCACTATGCCGGAGGCATTAAAAAAAGCAGATGAGGTATTACAGCAGGCAGTACAGGGAATTACGGACCTGATCAACGTTCCTGCACTGATTAATCTGGATTTTGCGGATGTACAGACAGTAATGAAGGACAAGGGTGTTGCCCATATCGGCATTGGTGTTGCAAAAGGCGATGATAAGGCGAATGAAGCTGTTCAGGCGGCAGTTACCAGTCCGCTGCTGGAAACTACCATTGAAGGTGCTTCTCATGTCATTATTAACATATCCGGTGATATCAGCCTGATGGAAGCCAATGAAGCCGCAAGCTATGTGCAGGATTTGACAGGAGAAGAATCAGAGATAATTTTTGGTGCAAGATATGATGATACATATCCGGACGAATGTACCATTACAGTCATTGCAACGGGTCTGGAAGAGAATAACGCAAAACCGTCCTTTGGAATGGGATCCAGATTAAGCGGAGTCACAACTTCTTCAACGGTATCTGCCCGTTCCTTTGGCGGAAGAACCGGAAGCGCCGGCACAGGTATGGGAACAACCGGAAGCTATTCGAGACCGTCGTCGGCACAGACGAATGTAAAACCGTTTATTACTAGTCAGCCGGTGGCGAAGAAAGAAGAGAAGTCTTTGAATATACCGGAATTTTTGAAAAAGAACAGAAATAATTAGAAAGAGAGCTGCTCAGGAATGAGCAGTTTTTTAATTTTAGCCGTCTTTATCTTATTGGTCGAAACATGTCAAACAATTTTTTGATTTTTCCTACAAGTTATGACAAAAAATAATTTCAGATTGCGGTATAATACCGGATGTTGAGAGGAGGTTGAACAAAAAGCAGAACGATGCCACAGGATAATAATCAGTTTATTATATATCTGGATGTTTTTTTCGCAATTAATTATTGTCTGGATTACATATTACTTCGTATCACGAAAGCAGTTCTGAAAGATGACCACAGGAAGTACCGGACTCTGGCAGGGGCATTTGCAGGCGCATGTTACAGCATAATAGTGATCACCACACCGCTTATAAGAAATTCTCCGCTATTGCTGGGAGCAAATGTGCTGATTGCCGGGAGTATGTCGCTGATAAGTTTCGGATATTCCAATCTGAAAAAAACTGTAAAACAGACAATAATGCTGTATATTATTACATTTGCGGCCGGGGGAATTATGAATGTTTTGTATTATTCCACTGGTTTTGGAGTATGGTTCCGAAGGATATTGATACATAACAACGGTTATTATAAAGGAATTCCGGTGGTAAGATTTGTAATGGTCACACTTTTAACATACATCATGATCAGTGTCATATGGAGATACCTTTTTTGGTGGAAAAGAGGAGAAAAGAATCTGTATCGTGTCAGTCTGTACCATAAGGGGAGAGAGGTTACATGCGTGGCGCTATATGATACGGGCAACAGTCTGAGGGAGCCGGTTTCCGGTAAGATCGTACATATGGCCGAATATGAGATACTGAAGGAAATATTGGAAGGAGATGAAACAATAAAAGAAAAATTCTGTGTCATTCCATACCATTCGGTTGGAACGGAACATGGTATAATATATGGAATAAGGGTTGAAAAAATAGTTATACGAAACATGGGCGGAAGCAGTATGGGGAAAGAGAACTGCATTTCAGGTGACGAAAACAGGAACGAGATAGTGCTTGAACAGTCTGTGATAGCTATTTATAAGGGAAAGTTATCAGCAATTGGCGAATATACCATGATACTGAACAAGGATGCATTTGAAAACAAGTGAAATAATTAGCAGGGGAGAATTGCAAATGGTAATAAAGGTATCAATTCCGAACAGATTACAGTTTAAGGTTATACCTGGCATTAAAAATGTATTATTCGCAAAAAAAGGGGATATTCATTATATAGGCGGTACGGAGGTGCTGCCGCCGCCGCTGGATGCAAAGTCGGAACAGGAAGTGATTGAAAAACTTGCAACCGAAGAGGATTCTCAGGCAAGAACAACACTGATTGAGAGAAATCTGCGTCTGGTGGTGTACATAGCAAAAAAATTTGACAATACCGGGGTGGGGGTAGAGGATCTGATTTCCATCGGGACCATAGGCCTGATTAAGTCCATCAATACCTTTAACCCGCAGAAAAATATTAAGCTGGCTACCTATGCTTCCAGATGTATTGAGAATGAAATACTGATGTATCTGAGAAGGAACAGTAAGACAAAAATGGAGGTTTCCATTGACGAGCCGCTGAATGTGGACTGGGACGGAAATGAATTGCTTTTGTCAGATGTTCTGGGTACGGATGAAGATGTGATCTGCAAAGACATTGAAGACGAGGTGGAGCGGAAACTGCTGATTAAAGCAATCTCTAAGTTAAATACCAGAGAAAAAACGATCATTGAGCTGCGGTTTGGTCTAAGCAATCCCGATGGTGAGGAAATGACACAAAAAGAGGTTGCGGATCTGTTGGGGATTTCCCAATCCTATATATCAAGGCTGGAGAAGAAAATTATTAAGCGGTTGAAGAAAGAAATTGTGAAATGCTTTTAAATGAAAAAATATTTATGAGAAATGGCGGTCGGAGAAACCGCTTTTTTCTTTGCCTGCCGGACAGCAGGATGGATTAAAAAAAGTTAGGAAATTAAAGGATATTTTACAATTTATTTACAGCCCAAATGAATTGTAAATCAATAGATAGTCTGATATAATGAACTAACCGGATATATTTCCAAAAAAAATGAAAGAAAGGGTGAACTGAAAATTAGAATGTACAAAAAAATAAAATTATTAAGGAACATTCGGATGATTGCCGTGATGTCTGTTTTAATTTTAATAATGATATTGATTTCCGGCAGGGATTTTTATGCAGACAGTTCAATTGCTGCACCCAGACAGATGGAACTGTATAATCCAAAAGTGGATACCGTATATTTAAGATGGAATACGGTTGCAGGTGCAGAAAAATATTATGTATATATGTCAACGTCAAAAACATCAGGATATGAGCTGATCTGCGGACTGACTGTAAACAAGCTGTTATTGAAAGGATTGCAGGATAATACTACATATTATTTTAAAGTGTATGCATATGGAAACGGTAAAATGAGTGAGGCTTCCAATATTGTATCCGGTAAGAAAAACGTAAAAGGTATTGATGTATCAAAATGGAATGAAATCATTGACTGGAATCAGGTATATAACAGCGGTCTGGTGGATTTTGCAATTATCCGGTGCGGTTTTGGTTCTAATTATCTGGAACAGGATGATATTAAGTTTGTCTACAATATGCAGGAATGTTCCAGACTGGGGATACCGATGGGAGTTTATCTGTATTCCTATGCAACGAATACGGCAGAGGCACAGAGTGAGGCTGACCATGTTCTTCGAATGATAGCAGGTCATACCTTTCCTTATAAAGTCTGGTATGATCTGGAAGATTCCGGGACTACGGGAACATTGAGTGCCGGTACCATCGGAGATATAGCCGAAACTTTTTGTAATTCCATATCAAGGGCAGGATTTGAGGTGGGAATATATGCCAATAAATACTGGTTTACCACAATCCTGACAGATCCGAGATTCAATCAATGGCCAAAATGGGTGGCCCAGTATAGCGACGTCTGCACATATGACGGCGTCTATATTATGTGGCAGTATACATCCAAGGGCAGTATTCCCGGCATAGAGGGAAATGTTGATGTAAATTATGCCTTTACGGGCGTTAATGCGGACTTTACCAATGCGGTTACCTATGATGTTTCCAACGGACTGCACAGGCTTCCGGAACCTGTGAATGTCAGAACCACCATAATCAATAAAAATAAAGTTGTTTTAACCTGGGACAGAACAGCCGAGACCGAAAAGTATATTATCTATAGGAGTAATTATCCGGATAAGGGATTTGAGAAAATAGCCGAGACTACAAAGACTGCTTATACGGATACAAAGATTCCGAGCGGAGTTTCTTATTATTACAGGGTTCAGGCATGTAATTCACAGGATTCCAGTGTTTACAGCAGTGCTGCCAGTGCAAAACTGTATGCGAATCAGCCATCTGCTTTTAATGCGGAACCGATGGATTATAATACAATTAAACTGACATGGAATGCTTCTTCGGATGCGACAGGATATGAAATATACAGAACAAAAACTTCTACCGGAACATTTGTTAAGATTGCCACGACTTCTGATAACTTTTATGTCAATGACAACATTACTACCGGTCAGAGATACTATTATAAGGTAAGAGCCATACGGGCAGTCGGAAGTAACAGCAATGAATATGTTTATAGTTCTTTTACCAATGTAGTCAATACCAAGGCATTATTGAATAAGCCGTTAAATGTTAAGGCGGAAGCATCAGGGTATAATACGGTGAAAGTTACATTCTCACCTGTGGCAGGTGCTACCGCATATGAGATTTACCGCTCTATATCCAAGAATGGTACATACCGGCTGATTAAGACCACAACGTCTACAACATTTTATAATACCAACCTGACAACCGGATTTACTTATTTCTATAAGGTTAAGGCCATCAGAAAACAGAGTACATTAACATCCAAGAGTGAATTCAGTGAAAAAGTCTGGAAATCACCAAAATTAGGAACGGTTTATAATCTGAAAACGGTTTCCAATGTTTATGGAAAAGCGGAATTATCCTGGACAAGTGTCAATGGTGCAAGCGGGTATATGGTTTACAGATGCAGCAAGGCAGACGGAACTTATACGAAAGCAGGTCAGATTAAAACCAACAGTTTTACCGAACTGAATCGTCCTTCCGGAAAGAGTTATTATTATAAGGTTCGGGCTTATCGCTATGTGAATGGAAAAATACGTTATGGTGCATGGTCAACGCCCAAAAAGATTACCATAAAGTAGTTTGACAAAATCCCTATTCATGTGATATATTTTTTTTATACGTTTTTAATATTTCAATGAATGTTCGAAAGGAAAAAGGGAAATGAATAGGAATAACTTAAAAAGAATAGCAGCATTGACTTTGGCCTGCATAACGTCTGCAGCACTTTTTGCAGGCTGCGGAAGCAAGGATTCCGATCCGTATGCCGGTGCAGAGTATAATGTGGATGATTATGTAAAGCTGGGTGAATATAAAGGACTGAATGTGGAGGAAGAAATTACCATTGTAACAGACAAGGATATTCAGAATGCCATTGATTCGCTAGTGGAGAGTAAAACCACATATAATGAAAGGGAGGACCGGAATGCACAGTCCGGTGACCGTGTATCTGTCAGTTTCATCCGGACGGAAGAAGGAAAAAGTCCGGAAGATTCTAAAACGGAAACTTTTGAAATCGGTTCCGGTGATATGGGTGAAGATTTTGAAAATCAGATGATCAACCTGAACCTAAACGGAACCAAGACATTTACGGTGGAAGAACTGGATGAGTCTGAGCAGACTACCGCAGAAAATGATACCGACGGGAATTCCGAAGTCAAAACAATTAACGTGACCTATGAAGTTACGCTGACGAAGATTGAAGAGAAAGTGGTTCCGGAAGTAACCGATGAATTCATTGCTGCAAACTCGGAAAGTAAAACCATAGATGAGTATAAGGCAGCCAAGAGGAAGGAATTGGAAGAGCAGAATGCTGAGGAAGCAAAGAACAAAGCAAAGCAGGATTTGTTTAATCTGGTAGTGGAAGCTTCTACGGTTGATAATACCCCGGCATTTTTATATAATATCAATTATAATTCCATTGCCCGGAACTATGCAACATATGGCTCCTATTTTGGCATGTCTCTGAAAGAATATCTTGCCGCCTGCGGACTGACCATGGAAGACATAAAGATGGATGCGGTGAAGGCAACCAAAGATTGTCTGATTGCGGAATCTTTGTTAAAAACTCTGAACATGGATATAACAGAGGAAGAGTATCAGGAAAAACTGGAATCCTATGTGGAAAAATACGGATGGGATTCGGTAGAGGCTATTGAAGAATCTTTATCAAAAGACCAGTTATTAATCGAAATGAGAGCAGAAAAGGTGCTTGATTATCTGTATGAAAATTCAACCGTTAATCAGGTCAAAGTTTCCGGTGATGAAGGAACTGAAGGCACAGAATAGATAAAGTACAGAATGACGCTGTCGTATGATAATACGGCAGCGATTTTATTGTCAGGATAACGGAGGGAGGCAGAACATGAAAGTGAAAGATTATTTTACGTCAGCAAAAAATCATTTTAAAACCATCACCCGACACCGGCATCTGGTGATGAAAAACTGCTTTCGGGCAGGTATTTTTTTTCAGGGTTGTTTTCATGATTTATCAAAATATTCTCCAACAGAGTTTTTAGCCGGGGTAATGCATTATCAGGGAAACAGAAGTCCAAACGAAGGAGAGCGGGAGGATTATGGATTTTCCAGGGCATGGATGCATCATAAGGGCAGGAATAAGCATCATTTCGAATACTGGACCGATTATAGTTTGGAAACAAAGGAAATGACTGCGGTGCGGATGCCAGTTCGTTATGTAATAGAAATGTTTTGTGACCGTGTAGCTGCATCGAAAGTTTATATGGGGGAACAGTACACCGATCATTCCCCTCTGGATTATTATAAACGGGGAACGGTAAATAGAATGATTCATCCGGAAACAGCGGAACAGATTGAAAAATTGCTTACCATGCTGGCGGAACAGGGGGAAAAGAAGACGTTCCGCTATATTCGAAGGGTGCGTTTTTTTGGAAAAAAGATATAGATGATTCTGCAATGAAAAGAAATGAGGAAAACAGACGATGGAAAATAAAATAGTACATTTAAAAAAAGGTGAGGGAAGATTTTTAAGAAACGGGGGAATGTGGGTATTTGATAATGAGGTCGCATCTGTAGAAGGTGTTCCACAGAATGGGGATTTGGTGTCAGTAATCAGCAGCACGGGATACTTCATGGGAACAGGATTTATAAATTTTAATTCCAGAATACGTGTCAGGATTCTGACCCGGAAACAGGAACAGGCGATAAACGAAGTTTTTTTTGAGTCCAGAATACGGGAGGCATGGATGTATAGAAAAGATATTGTGGATACATCCAGCTGCCGTCTGATTTTTGGTGAAGCCGACGGACTGCCGGGTATGGTGATTGACAAGTTCAGCGATGTACTGGTGGTACAATCTCTGGCCCTGGGAATAGAACGATGGAAAGAAATCATTGTGGAAACGGTTAAAAAAGTACTTGCCGAAGATGGAATATTGATACGTGGTGTCTATGAGCGCAGCGATGCAAAGGAGCGTACCAAAGAAGGAATGGAGAGAGTCAAGGGATATATTGGCAGGGAATTTAATACTTTTGTGGAGATTACGGAAAATCAGGTGAAATATATTGTAGATATTGCAGAAGGGCAGAAAACAGGTTTTTTTCTTGACCAGAAATATAACCGGAAGGCTGTCTGGAAGGTATGCAGAGGAAAAAAGGTGCTGGATTGTTTTACCCACACCGGCTCATTTGCGTTAAATGCCGCAAAAGCGGGAGCAGCTTCTGTTCTTGGTGTGGATGCTTCTGAACTGGCGATTGCTCAGGCAAAAGAAAATGCACGTTTAAACGGACTGGAAGAGAAGGCAGAATTTATTTGTGCCGATGTGTTTGAACTTTTGCCGGAGTTAGAACGCAGAGGAGAGAAATATGATGTGGTCATCTTAGATCCGCCGGCTTTTACCAAATCCAGGGAATCGGTGAAAAAGGCAGCAAAAGGATATAAGGAAATCAATCTTCGGGGAATGAAACTGGTAAAAGACGGCGGTTATCTTGCCACTTGTTCCTGTTCTCATTTTATGAACCAGGAACTGTTTGCACAGACCATTGCCGGAGCGGCAAGGGATGCCCGTAAACGTCTGAGACAGATTGAATTCCGTACCCAGTCGCCGGACCATCCGATTCTTTGGGCTGCGGATGAAACCTATTATCTAAAATTTTATCTGTTTCAGGTGACGGAGGAGAAGTAAGGCTTGAAATATATTATTTGAATATACAAATGAATTGTGATAGAATGGGAAAAGTATTTATTTTTTGATGACACGAGAGTAGCGCCCAGAGATTGGAAGGAAGATATGAAACGATTTACAATTGCCTTCGTATTATTAAAGAAAAATTTAAAAACTATATTTTTATTTGAATTGATATATAAATTGGTGACCACTGCCATATTTACACCGCTGATGGTGGGTATGATCCGGCTGGCTTTGTGGTCGGCGGGAATCAAATATCTGACCAACCGAAGACTGGTAGAGTTTTTGCTGAAACCTTCTACTATTTTGATTCTTCTTATTATGCTGCTGCTGGCAGTTATCTTTATAATCATTGAGATGACTGCGCTGATTTATTGCTATGACTGTTCTTACCATGAAGTGAAAGCGGATATTACTGATATGTTTAAGGCGGGAATAAAAGCAGCGGTACGGATGTTTGCAGGCAGCAATATGAAATTAATCATTTTTGTTTTGGCGATGGTACCCATTATACATCTTCCGATCATTTCCGGATATATCACTACAATTGAAATACCGGAATATTTCACGGAAATTCTGTTGAAACCCGTGGCTGTGAAAGCCGTATTGATTGCTGTTTATGCAGTGCTCTGCATATTTGCAATCCGCTGGATTTATAGTCTGCACTATTTTATACTGGAGCAGAAAAGATACAGGGAGTCCTGTATCAGCAGTGTGAAACTGAACGGACTAGCTTATCCGGGACTGGTGCTGTCATATTTTATTTGGGAAGGTATTTTGATCGCAGTATTTTTTATCGTTTTTATTGCAACAATGTTTATTATCACTAATAGTATTAAAATATTTGTAAGTTATGATACCACCTATTCACTGTCTCTTTTTATGGGAAGAGAGATTTATGGGATATGGCTGAAAGTATATTCCTGTGTTACGGTTCCGGTGATCTTTGCTTTTTTCAGCGGATGTTTTTATTCCAGAAAAGAAAAAATGAATGAAGCTATTCCGGAAATCACCGGCTGTAAAAAAGAGAAAAAAAATTTAAATAAAATAAAAAAAATCTTAGCAGCGGCGGTTGTTATGTCGGCAATTTTAAATCTTCTCTACATCAATAATGATTTTGGATTGGAATCCGTAAATGTGCAATTATTCAGAAACGCACTGGTAGCCGCACACAGGGGAGCTTCTGCAGAAGCTCCGGAAAATACCCTTGCGGCTGTTGAACAGGCAATTGCAAACCGGGCGGATTATGCGGAAATAGATGTACAGGAGACAAAGGACGGAGTGGTCATACTGCTGCACGATTCCAATCTGAAACGGACGACAGGGGTGGATGCAGAGGTTTCGGACTGGAATTATAAAAAAATCCGGCAGCTGGATGCCGGAAGCTGGTTTTCCGAAGAGTATAAAGGAGAAGTGATACCGACTCTGGCAGAAACACTGGAAGCTGCAAAGGGAAAGATAAAACTGAATATCGAAATTAAGCTGAACGGGACCGAACGGAATCTGGTTCAATCGGTAGTAAGACTGATTGAGATTTACGATATGACTGATGATTGTGTGATTACTTCTTTTCAGGCATCTGCGCTGAAAGAAGTGAAAAGACTGAATGCGGATATTCGGACGGGATATATTCTGAAAGTGGCATATGGTGATTTTTCGGGATTGGATTATGCAGATGCACTTAGTGTTAATTACTCATTTGCCACATCCATGCTTGTCAACGACGCCCATGATGCCGGAAAAGAAGTATATGTATGGACGATTAATTCCGAGGAAAAAATAATAAATATGATATCCAACGGTGTAGACATGGTAATCACCGACCGTCCGGCATTTGCCAGAGAGACGATTACGTCATATGAGGTAAATCCATGGCTTGTAGATATGATTCAGTATCTGGTAGGAAGATAAATTTTGCGGACAATAGGAAAGGATTTAAAGATGGATGTAAAAAAGATATTGAGTATTGCCGGCTCGGACTGTAGCGGGGGAGCCGGAATTCAGGCAGATTTAAAGACCATTTCTGCTCACGGAATGTATGGAATGAGTGTTATAACATCAGTGACAGCACAAAATACCACAGGAGTTTATGGTGTCTGTGACATGGAACCGGATTTTGTAGGCAGGCAGATTGACTGTATATTTCAAGATATCCGGCCGGACGCGGTTAAAGTCGGCATGGTTTCAAATGCGGATATTATTGAGTGTATTGTAAACCGTATTGAGAAGTATAAGCCGGAGATTCTGGTGGTTGACCCGGTTATGGTTTCCACCAGCGGCTGTATGCTTTTGGAAGATTCTGCCCTTCAGATGCTTACTTCCCGTCTGATTCCTTTGGCAGCACTTATAACGCCGAATATTCCGGAAGCTCAGGTTTTGAGCGGAATCCGGATACAAAATGAAGAGGATATGGTACAGGCCGCCTGTATCATTTATGAAAAGACAGGGACTGCAGTCCTGATAAAAGGCGGTCATCTGACCAGTCAGGCATCCGATATTTTGTATCGTGTACCGGAAGATGAACCGGAAGAAATCTGGTTTCATGGCAAGAGAATTGATAATCCCAATACCCATGGAACCGGATGTACATTATCTTCTGCCATAGCCTGTCAGCTGGCGGCCGGCCAAAATTTGGAAACGGGAGTGGCACAGGCAAAGCAATATATCTCAAATGCCATTCAGGCAGGCTTAAACCTTGGAACGGGCAGCGGTCCGCTCTGGCATTTTGTTTAGATATTTACAAATCATTATTAAATTATGAAGAATAAAATACCCCCATTTCGTTAATCATTTTATTGTAAACAATTAATTGACGGAGGAATGGGGATATGGCTCTTTATAAGGTGGAAATATGCGGTGTGAATACAGCAAAACTGCCATTGCTTAAAAACGAAGAAAAAGAAGAATTATGGGATAGAATGGAACAGGGGGATAAGGAAGCCAGAGAAACATTTATAAAGGGTAACTTAAGACTTGTCTTAAGTATTATTAAACGATTTGCAGGAAATAATGAAAATGTAGATGATTTATTTCAGATTGGCTGCATTGGTCTGATCAAAGCAATTGATAATTTTGACAGAACCATTGGTGTAAAATTTTCCACCTATGCAGTGCCGATGATATTGGGAGAGATCAGAAGATATCTCAGGGATAATAATGCAATTCGTGTCAGCCGTTCTTTGAGAGATACTGCATATAAAGCAATATATGCCAGAGAATCACTGATGAAGAAAAATCAGAAAGAGCCTACGGTTATGGAGATTGCATCGGAAATCGGACTCAGTAAAGAAGAGGTTGCATACGCCATGGATGCCATTCAGACACCGGTGTCTTTATTTGAGCCGGTTTATTCCGAGGGCGGTGATACATTATATGTCATGGACCAGATCAGCGATAAAAAAAATAAAGAAGATAACTGGGTAGAGGAGATGGCATTAAATGATGCCATAAGAAGACTGGGAGAACGGGAAAGAAACATTATAGAAATGCGTTTTTTCAAAGGGAAAACCCAGATGGAGGTAGCAGAAGAAATCGGAATTTCCCAGGCACAGGTCAGCCGGTTGGAAAAGAATGCATTGAAATCCATGAAAAATTATCTGACACATGATTAATAATATGGTTTGAACGTCATATATCCTCTTTTAATGAAATATATTATAGTTGATTGGAACATGTGATTTCCAGTCAATTATAATATAAAAAATCGGGGGAACGCTATGAGAATCTGTGAACTTCGGCAAAAGGAAGTTATTAATCAGTGTAATTGTAAACGACTGGGGTTTGTCTGCGATGTGGAATTTGATATATGCGATGGAAGGATCATTGCTCTGATCGTACCGGGAATGGCTAAGTTTGGAGGTTTTTTCGGGAGAGATACGGAATATATTATTCCCTATTGCAAAATATGCCAGATCGGTGAAGAGATTATTCTGGTCAATGTGAAGGAAGAAGATGTGTTGAAAAAATGTAATCTGTTATAGTATGATTCCGATGTTTGTTTACAGCTCTTAAAATTTTCTTAATTCTGGAAATATTCTTGACCAATCTTTTTTTATTAATTATAATAAACCCTATGATTACTTTTTACAGGAGGAAAAATAATTGAAATGTCCGTTTTGCAATGCAGAAGATACCAAGGTTATAGATTCCAGGGCAGCAGAGAATAATGCCATTAAGAGAAGAAGACAGTGTGAGAATTGCGGAAAGCGTTTTACGACGTATGAGAAGATAGAAATGCTGCCGCTGATCGTAATAAAAAAAGATCAGAACAGAGAGCCATATGACCGTACGAAAATAGAAGCTGGAATCATTCGATCCTGTCATAAGAGACCGGTTTCCATGAAACAGATTACCGCACTGGTGGATGATATTGAAAATACGATTTTTAATCTGGGAGAAAAAGAAGTATCCAGTAAGTTTATAGGGGAACTGTTGATGAATAAACTGAAAAACTTTGACGATGTTGCATATGTCAGATTTGCATCGGTTTATCGGGAATTCAAGGATGTTAATACATTTATGGATGAACTGAAGAAATTACTGGATCAGTAACAAATCTGATATAATTTAGAAATCAGTGGAAAGGCACAGGGTTATGATGCCATATGAAAATTTTTCGTAATTTTTATCCGAATGAATATAGAAAATCTACATATTATATTGATTTTAAAAAATATTATGAAATGGGATACCGGGGGATTTTGTTTGATGTGGACAATACACTGGTTCCCCACGGTGCGCCGCCGGATGACAGGGTAAGAGAACTGTTTCGGCAGTTGAAAGAGATTGGTTTTAAGACCTGTCTGATTTCAAACAATAAAGAAGAACGGGTGAAACCCTTTGCGGATGAGTTGGAGACGAAATATATCTGTAATGCCCATAAACCATCCAGAAAGAGTTATCGGAAAGCTTTTGACCTATTGGAAACAGGCAGAGAACAGACGATGTTTGTTGGCGATCAGGTATTTACGGATGTCTATGGAGCCAATCGTGTGAAAATGTATACGATTTTGGTTCGTCCGATTCACCCGAAAGAAGAAATCCAAATCATAATCAAACGTAAATTTGAGAAGATAATCTTATTCTTTTACCGGGAAGAGCGGAGAGAACAGAGAAGACAGAAAAAATTAGAGAAAAAACTGTGTGCAGAAAATAAGAAACAGTCATAAACGTTTAAAATATGAATGATTATATTTATTATAGTATTATTTGAAATATATTAAATGATAGATAAGACTTAAATTTCAATTGTTTTGGAATTTAAGTTTTATTTTATTGCACTAAATTCGGGCAATAAGGTGTTATGTCATCTCTGAGATCGGCAACGGATATATCAATGAAAATAAATAACCACATAGTATAAGACGGAGCTGCCTGGAATGTAGTTGAGGGTGCTACCGGAACATTATCTGCTTCATTTATCCCATCTACAAGTACGGATACGAAATTCCTATGTATATGCTGTGCGGGCATACAAAAAGGTTGGTACATCCACAAAATATTATTCACCATATTCTGCAAATGTAACCGCATATACAGTTTCGAAAACACCGTCGATCACTCTTTCTTCCGCAGCACAGTCAGTGACTGTAAAGTGGGGACAGACAACAGGTGCAAACAGATATTATGTGTATTACTCTACAAATGGAGGAAAGACATATAAAAAGGCAGGAGGCGTAACTTCCACAAGCTATAAAATCAGTGGATTGAAAAAAGGACAGAAAATATATGTAAAGGTAAAATCAGCAAAAACGATAGCCGGCAAAGAATATTTAAGTCCGTACAGTTCAGCAAAATCAATAACAGTGAAATAAATTTGATTCATTGAATAAAAAATCCGCAGAAGTGAAAAAGGCTTCTGCGGATTTTATTATCTTTTAAAATACTTTTCTTTTATTATTTCAACAGGCATATCCGTTCCCGTCCATATTTTAAAGGCTTCGGCACCCTGATAAAGCAGCATATACAAACCGTTAAAAATTTTACATCCATGTGATTTAGCAATGGATAATAATTTTGTTTCTTCCGGATTGTAGATTATGTCAGAAACAATCAGATTTTCGTGAAAAACACTTTCGTCAGTAATAATACAATTATCAATATTTGGTGCCATACCAACGCTGGTACCGTTTGTTAAAATATCACTGGAAGCAATACTCTTTTTTAATTCTGTTTTATCTGCAAGATCAAATAGGGAAGCGTTGCATTTTGTGTTGGAACTAATTAAATCCGCTGTTTTCTTCGCACGGTCAAAGAATTGGTCTTGAATACTAAAGATATTAATATTGGCAACACCGTCCAAAGCAGCCTGAACTGCAATGGCAGTGGCGGCACCTCCGGCTCCAAGTAAAGTCATGTTTTTACCGATTATATTGTGTCCGGCATCTTTGACTGCCAGCATATATCCCATTCCGTCCGTATTATGCCCGATGAGTTTTCCGTTTTCATTTACAACGGTATTAACGGCGCCGATCATGGAAGCGGCAGGGCTTAATTCGTCAGCCAGTTCACACATCAGATTTTTATCCGGCATTGTACAGTTAAATCCTCGGATTCCGATTTCTTTCAAACCGTTGACTGCGGTTTTCAGTCCGTCGGTGCCAACATTGAAACAAAGATATACATAATCCAATCCCAACCGGTTGAAAGCTTCATTATGCATCATAGGAGATATGCTGTGTGCAACAGGGCTTCCCAGCAATCCCGTTAATTTTGTATGTCCGGTTATTGTAGTGCTCATAAAATCCTCCATTTCTGTTTTATAAAGAATTATCTGATTATTTCTATAAATTTTTCCATAAATATCTTAAATCCAAATGAAGAATCTGTCAACCAATGCGGAACAGGGAATAATATTTTATTCAGGAGAATGAATTGATTATTGCTTTACAGAATGGTATAATGAATGATAATTCAGATATATTTTAAATGAAACTAATATTTGTGCAGTATTGCAGTTTTTTCTGTGATATGCGGAGGTATAAAATGAAAACAGTGAAAGTGAAAAATGTCATTATTGGCGAAGGAATGCCTAAAATATGTGTACCCATTGTAGGCAGGAGCAGGGAGGAAATCATCAGACAGGCGGAGATGACAGCGGGAGTATCCTGCGATCTGGTTGAAATCAGAATTGATTATTTTGAACAATTTGAAGATATAGGGGCTGTCAGGGAAATATTGCAAACACTTAACAAAATAATTGTACAGCCGGTTATTTTTACACTGCGGACAGCGGGTGAAGGCGGCGAATCGGAAATATCAAAAGAGAAATATCGGGAATATCTGAAACAGATTCTGGCAACAGGAATGACAGATATTATTGATGTTGAATTGTTTCAGGGAGAGGAACTGGTAAAAGATATCATCCGGGAAGCACATCGGTTTGGCATAAAGGTGATTCTTTCCAACCATGATTTTAATAAAACACCGGTGAAGTTTGAAATTATAGCCAGACTGATAAAAATGCAGAGTCTGAATGCAGATATTGCAAAGATTGCCGTTATGCCGTCCACAGTGGATGATTTGTTGACATTGCTTACAGCCACCCATGAGGTTAACAGTCAGTTCGGGGAAATTCCCATTGTAACCATGTCTATGGGCAGAACCGGAATTTTAAGCAGGATAGCGGGACAAATTTTCGGAAGTGCCATTACCTTTGGTGCGGTCGGACCATCCTCCGCACCGGGACAGTTAGAGGCAGGCGAATTGAAAGTTATGCTGGAGCTGCTCAACCGTAATCTGGAGAAAGAATGATAAATACCGAAAGAACTATGAATGGAGAATAAAAATGGAGATAAAAGAGAATAATATTATGCTGATTGGGTTTATGGGAACCGGAAAGACCACGGTATCCCATGAATTAAGCCGACAGATGCAGATACCTGAAATAGATATGGATGCATATATCGTAAAACATGAAGGAAAGAGTATTTCAGATATATTTGCGGAATCCGGGGAAGCTGCATTTCGTGATATTGAAACGGCCTGTCTGAAGGAAATTCAGCAGACCACCGGCCGGATTGTGTCATGCGGCGGCGGTGCGGTGCTTCGGGATGAGAATGTGGAATGTATGAAACGGAACGGCGTAATCGTCTTGCTGACGGCTGAACCGGAGACTATTTATAAGCGTGTCAGATACAGTACGGACCGGCCGATTTTAAACGGACATATGAATGTAGGATATATAAAACAACTTATGGAAAAAAGAAAGCCGCGTTATACGGAAGTGGCAGATATAGTGATAGAAACGGACAAGAAGGATATTTCTGCAGTTGCCGGAGAAATTATATTAAAGATTGGTAAATTTGATAAAAAATAGTTGAAAAAAAGTCTATATTATTATAAACTAGTATAAGTTATTGAGTTTTGACGATTTGACTAAAATATTTAAATGCTGTAAGTTAATTTAAGGAGGAATTTTACATGATATCAGCAGGCGATTTTAGGAATGGAATAACAATTGAATTGGATAATAATATTTATCAGATTATCGAATTTCAACATGTAAAGCCAGGAAAAGGTGCTGCGTTTGTAAGAACAAAATTAAAAAACATTAAGAACGGCGGAGTGGTTGAAAAAACGTTTCGGCCTACAGAAAAATGTCCGCAGGCCAGAATTGACAGAAAGGATATGCAGTACTTATATTCTGACGGTGATTTATTTCACTTTATGGATGTTGAAACATATGATCAGATTTCATTGGATGCTGATAGTATAGGAGACTCTTTAAAGTTTGTAAAAGAAAATGATATGGTTAAGATGTGCTCTCATAATGGAAATGTATTTGCCATAGAGCCGCCATTGTTTGCAGAACTGGAAATTACGGAAACAGAGCCGGGCTTTAAAGGTGATACGGCTACAGGTGCTACAAAGCCTGCAGTTGTTGAAACGGGAGCTACCGTTTATGTTCCTTTGTTTGTGGAGCAGGGGGATAAAATCAAAATTGATACACGTACAGGTGAATATTTATCCAGAATATAATGTTTCTCTGTGTCGGTTATGTAATAAATGTTATTATTGGACTGTATATTGTTGAATTAAAATTGAACAATATGCAGTTTTTTATTTGTGTCCGGATACTGTAAATTATAAATATTAAACAATAAATAAGCGGTTTTTTGGAAGATTTGTAGAAAATCCAATTCAATTGTATAGTAATTCTTATGGTTATCCGCAATAAAAACGTTAAACTAAACATAATATCATAAATTAATTTGTGAAAATAGTTCATTGACAATACGGTCGGAATACGATATAAATTTATTAAGGCGCCGAAATATATGAAAAAATTAATAATGGAATACGTATGCAAACGTAAATGGAGGCTGAATGAACTATGAAGAATTTATTGCCTGTATCAGGGACTATATGGCTGAGGCAGTCGGTAATGATAAGACGGTAACTATCAATAAGGTATTGAAAAATAATGATGTGGAATTGGATGCATTAACCATATCCAGCAATGAAACCAATGTAGCACCTACGATTTATCTGAATTCCTATTACAAAGAATACGAGAATGGCAGGGAACCGGGGGAAATTGTAAGTGAGATTTATCAGTTATATGAAAGTCACAGGGATAAACTGGAATTTAATGTGGATTTGTTTAAAAATTTTAACGGAATCAGAGGACGGGTGGCATATAAACTGATTAATAAAGCGGCAAATGAAAAATTGTTATCTCAGATTCCTTTTGTGGAAATCCTTGATTTGGCAATTGTATTCTATTGTCTTGTGGACAATGATTTTCTGGGAAGTGCAACCGCACTGATTCATAATGTTCATATGGATATGTGGGGATTGACTGTAGAAGAACTTTATGAGACCGCGAAAAAAAATACACCGGTCATTCTGCCCTGTGATTTAAGAGATATGAATGATGTAATTAAAGATATTTTGGTCAGTGATATTGAGAATACGATATATGAAAATGATTTCAGATATGATGAGAATTGTAAATTTCCTTCTCCGGAGGTTGTGGCGGAAGGTTTGTTAAAAGGAGTGAGGGAAGCCGAAGATGCAGTGGAAATGTATGTACTTACCAATAAACAGAAGATGAACGGCGCTTCCTGTATTTTATATGAGCATGTATTGAATGATTTTGCAAATCAGAAAAATAAGGATATATATATACTACCCAGTTCGGTACATGAAGTAATTCTGGTTCCAGTGGCAGAGGATATCAACCGGGCGGAATTAAGCAGAATGGTACGGGATGTAAATCGAAATGAATTAGAGGAGGGAGATGTTCTTTCGGATTGTGTATATTATTATGACAGAGTCCGGGATGAAATTCAGATGTAATATCTGGTTAAATATAATTTTAGAATCATTTGTATAACAGGAATGTTGCTGCAGATACCGGAAACCGGTTGCGGCAGCATTTCTTTTTGTCCGTGCAGGTATCTGTCAACAGAAATGCTTATGATAAAAGTTATAATAGTATTATTTTATGGAATTTGTCTGTCATAATATGTTATATATATATGTAAAAATAAAATTTTGTAATGAAAAATCTTGACGTTATTCAGTAATGGTGTTAAAATTCAAAGGAAGTTGTAAAAACAACAAAAATTTATGAAATGGAGAATGATTATGAAAAAGAACTTAAAAAAATTAGTAAGTTTAGTGTTAGTAGTCGTATTGGCTATGGCAATGGCTGCATGTGGTTCTTCTGAGGTGGAAAAGGATGCGAATGCCGGCTCTGCTGACCAGTTATCAACAGAACAGTTATTTGAAAAGATTAAAACAACTTCAACAGATGTTGATGGTATAACCATGAGTGGTAATGTTGAACTGGCTATGAAAATAACGGTTTCTTCAGATGGAGTAGATGCAAAAGCTGAAATGGGTATAGATGGTACCATTGAAGCCAAGACATCCACTGAACCAAAGGCATCCTATATGAAAGGTGAATTTAATATGGATGCAATGGGACAGTCGCAGAATATGGAATTTGAAAATTATGCTGTTGCAAACGGAGATTCCATGGATGTATATTCCAAAGAAGATGGCGAATGGAACTATGAGGAAGATGACATATCTGAGTATTCCGGTATGCTGCAGGGGCTTCAGTCTTCTTTAAAAGATGTTAGTTTTGCTGATATAAAAGAATATTGCAGCGATATAACATCTGAATTGAAAAAAGGTAATTATACCATAGTTGCAAAAATGGACAGTAAGAAACTTTTGGAAATGGCAGAGGATGCCGGTGCAGATTCTTCTTCTTTGGGAGTAGATCTTTCTGCGATACCGGATTTTATGGTGATCATTACAGTTGTTGTAGATGCAGAGAAGTATCTGCCGCAGTCCATGTCAGTTGCACTTGATATGGATAAATTTGAAATGCAGGGTGCAACATACGAACTTAAAAAGTGTGTGATTGAGTTTACAGTTGATTCTTATGATGCAGTTACGATCACTGTTCCGGAAGAAGCTTTAGCAGCAAAGGACGAATAAAATTTATAAAAAAGGACTATAAAACAATCCTAAAGGAAAAATCGCTGTAAGCATAGTGCTTGCAGCGATTTTTTTATAGAGTCGGTTATCTGGAACGATGTATGTGTTCTTCTGTTAATTTACGGTTATTGTCGTATAATAATAATCCCCGCATTTTGTTATGGCTGTATAAGAACAGCCGGTTACATGATTTCCGCTTGAAAATAACTGTGTACCGATTCTGTTAATGATACCGGCAGAACTTAAATCTGCATTTTCAGGAAAGTAAAACGTTACATTGTTAATTCCGGAATTATAATATCTGGTATAGACAGCAGGAATTTCAGCAGCATTTTCAACAATTTCATATGGTGTATTATATTTCTTCTCTCCATACATATACTGATCGGAAGTACATGCCGGTGCCTTGCTTTCCATTATATGATCCAAAAATATCTGTTCATCATTGATCAGAAAATAATCATACCGGAGATTGTCGTATGGGTGCTCCATCGAATCGTCAATAGGGTCATCAAATGTAGTATCCACATGATACCATTCACCGTCTAATTTTACGATATTCCAGGCGTGAGTAGTGTTTTCTGCATATCCGGTAACAATCTGGCATTCGATATCCAGTGCATCCATTAGAAGCTGAAATGCTTCAGCATATCCGCGACAAACGGCAATTCCTTTTTCAAATACACCTTTTGCGGTATAATCGATATCGGGAATCGAATTGTTTTCAAGGTTTTCCTGATCATATACCGTGTTAACAACTATGTAATCATGAATAGCTTTGATTTTCTCATAATCAGACATGGATGTATCTATCGTTTCGTCAATGATTTTTTGAATCGTAGAATCTTTTACACTGTATTGGGTAAAAGGACTGCCATACAGATAAAAATATATGAAAAACATGGAAAGAAACAAAAATGGATATAAAAGTAACCTGAAATGTTTCAATTTACACCTCCAATTATTTTGTTACTGCATTTGCAATAACGGTTCGATTCTATTAATAATCTACAATATTATTTTCAATAAAGCAAGGATAAAGTGGTTTGGTTCCTGAAAAAAATATGCTATAATGTGAAAAAAGCTGTTTTTCATGAATTATATTGGAAACGAGGTACCTGGAAATGGAAAAATATGTTATAATGGGGTATGAATTTGATAATAAGGCTTCTGCAGATACGGCAAAAAACGAATTGGAAATGATTTCAAAGATTAAAAGTCAGGGAAATATGAGCAATCATAAAATTGCATTAAGCGTATATAATAAACTGCTGGAAGATAATCTGTTTAAAACCCCGGTAGGACTGGAATATTTGCGGAGCCTGCAGAAAGAACTGTTAGCGGTAAAAACGATTGACAAAAGTGAAATTAAAGCTATAAAAATAAATGATGAAAAAAACAGTGAACAGCAGCCGGATAAAAAAATAACGGAATATTCGAAAAACACTGATAAAACTAAAAAAGCTGCACAAAAATATAAAGATAAGTTTGTGAAATCACTGATTGTAAATATAGTATTAGTGATCGTAATTGCCGCAATGTTTCTGATTGTGAAATATTCCCATCGGTTTGACGAGCAGGCATTTCGGGAACAAATAGAGAATGAGTACATATCATGGCAAAACGATTTAGAAGAAAGAGAATCGTATATTCAGCAGTGGGAACTGGAGCATGGACAAAACCGGTGATTCACAGAATAATCATATTTGAATGATACACTGATAAAAAATGATTCCTGACGGACAACAATGAAACTTTGTGCTTTGGCGCATTAGTTTCGTTCCAGCTCCGTTTGCTGCTGTCTGTCGAGTGAGAATCTGTTGAAAGGAGCCGGACGATATGAACAGTCTTAAAATATTAATGGTAGATGATGAAAGCAGAATGAGAAAACTGGTAAATGATTTTTTATCCAAAAAAGGATATGAGGTAATTGAAGCAGCAGACGGAGAAGAAGCTGTGGAACGATTTTATATTGAAAAAGATATTGCACTGATCATTCTGGATATTATGATGCCGAAGATGGACGGCTGGCAGGTTTGCCGGGAAATCAGGAAAGAATCCAAAGTGCCTATCGTCATGCTGACTGCAAAGTCGGAGGAGCATGATGAATTGCTGGGATTTGAGCTGGGAGTGGATGAATATATATCAAAACCGTTCAGTCCGAAGATACTGGTGGCACGGGTGGATGCACTGCTTCGAAGGACGAATAAGCTGGATACTTCCGAAGTGGTAGAGGCCGGAAATATACTGATTGACAAAGCCGCGCATCAGGTGAAGGCGAATGGAGAAAATATTGATCTGAGCTTTAAAGAATTCGAGCTTCTGGTCTACTTTGTTGAGAATAAAGGAATCGCTCTGTCCAGGGAAAAAATATTAAATAATGTATGGAATTATGATTATTTCGGAGATGCCAGAACCATTGATACCCATGTAAAAAAATTGAGAAGCAAGCTTGGGGACTGTGGTGAATATATTAAGACCATCTGGGGAATGGGGTATAAATTTGAAATCTGAAAACAAAGGAAAAAAAGATCATGTATTGAATGTTAAACTGACGGATTCCATTCGAATCAAACTGATCATGCTTATGCTGTATATCATTGGCGGGACATTTTTATTATATTTACTGCTGAATCATTTATTATTAGATGATTTTTATATGAAATCCAAGCAGGATGCTTTTATGGAAGCTTATGAGGATATGAATGAAATTGTGAATTCGGAAAGCGGCACATATGGAATTTCGGAAACAGCACAATATAAATTATCTGGGATATGTGAAAGCTATGGAATCGCAGTTGTAATACTGGGAACCAATAATTCACTGGTGTTTCAATACGGTAACGGAGCGGAATTGAGCCTTCGGCTTGCCATCATTGACTTTGGGATCAATGATGATAATGTTTCTATCATTAAAAGGACCAATAAATATATATTTCAGAGCCTGAATACTGGCGGAGAGGGATATCTGGAGATTTATGGAAGATTTAATGAAAATAAGCTGTTTCTGATGCGGATGACTGTGGAGAGTATACAGGAAAGTGCTGCAGTATCCCGCGTATTTTTTTTATATATCGGAATCGCCATATTAATCATCAGTGTTGTAATCGTTTATTTTGTTTCTGAGAAGTTTACCCGTCCGATTCTGGATTTGGCCAATCTTTCCGAACGAATGTCAAATCTAGATTTTAATGCAAAATATATTTCTGATTCTGACGATGAAATCGCGGTGCTGGGAAACAGTATGAACAAACTGTCCGACCGGCTGAAAGAGACTATTGTAGAATTAAAAAGTGCAAATAACCGGCTGCAGAAAGATATTGCCCGTAAAGAAGAAATTGATGAAATGAGAAAAGATTTCATTTCCAATGTATCTCATGAACTGAAAACACCAATCGCGCTGATTCAGGGATACGCGGAGGGGCTGTCGGAATGTGTGAATGATGATGCGGAGTCCAGGGAATTTTATTGTGAAGTGATTATGGACGAAGCGGAAAAGATGAATAAACTGGTTAAAAATCTTTTAATGCTGAATCAGTTGGAATCCGGCGGAGACCATATACAGTTTGAACGTTTTGATATCATTATGCTGGTTCATGGCGTACTGGATTCGCTGGATTATATGATAAAACAGAATGAAATTCACATTGTATTTGAAGAAGCGGAGCCGGTCTACGTATATGCGGACGAATTTCAGATTGAAGGAGTTGTCACAAATTATGTGACAAATGCAATACATTATGCATTGGGACGAAAGGAAGTTAAGATTTCGGTTCGCAATATGGAAAATAAAGTCAGGATTCTTGTATTTAATTCAGGAAATCAGATTCCGGAAGAGGAACTGGAAAAAATATGGATCAAGTTTTATAAAGTGGATAAGGCAAGAACCAGGGAATACGGGGGAAGCGGCATCGGTTTATCCATCGTACGGGCCATTATGAAATCCCACGGCAGGGAATGCGGAGTTTCTAATAAAAAAGACGGTGTGGAATTTTGGTTTGAATTAGATACGGAATTGGCTTGAAGAATAAAAGAATTAATGGTAGAATAATAGTATGTAATTTTTAAAATATATTATCCGGCTTTGATTCGGATAAAAGAGAATTTATAGTGAAGGACAGAGATATGAACGTGAGAAATAAAGCAAAATATTTAATGTCAGCAGTATTGGCAGGAGCAATTGTTTCACTGGCCGGGTGTTCCGAACTGGAATACACGGAGGAACAGAAGGATATGATAGCAGATTATGCAGCAGCCGTGGTTTTAAAGCATGATGTAAATTACAAGAATAATTACATTGAAACTTCGGAACCTGTAACAGAAACGGAATCCATGACTTTTGGCGAAGATACTACAACATCACAGGGAGATATGAATACTCCGAGTGGAGGCTCTTCTGTTGAAACGGTTGCCACAGCGGAACAATTAACACAGGCACTTAGCATAAACGGTCTTTCAGCGGAGTATATTGATTATTATGTGACAGATGTATATCCTTTTGAAAATCAGGATTCTGCATTGTTCGTGATGAAAGCCGTAGAGAATTCAAAACTTCTTGTGGTTAAGTTTAAAATATCCAATCCTTCCGGTCAGGATATTGCCGTTAACATGATGGCAGGGGGAAGGAGATACCGGGGGGTTGTGAATGATACCGTTAAGGTGAATGCCCAGCTTTCGCTTTTACTTGATGCACTGAATACCTTTGATGGAACGATTCCGGCAGGAACTTCACAGGAATTTGTTCTGGTCTATCAGATACAGACGGAGACAAAAGAGGAGATTAAAAGTCTGGTAATCGATATAGCTGATGAAAATGGAAATTCGACTAAAATAAAATTAAAATAGTAAAATTGTAGGAGGGCTTTTATGGAAACGAATATTTTATTAGAGAATGGAACTAATGAACTTGAAGTGCTGGAATTTACCATTGGAAACAATTATTATGGTATTAATGTGGCAAAGATCAGGGAAATATTACCATACCAGCCGGTGACCCCGATGCCGAACGCACATAAGAGCATAGAAGGAATATTTATGCCGAGGGATACCATGATCACGGTAATCAATCTTCCAAAAGAACTGGGGCTGGTTGAGAGTACTGATTATTCCAGTGATATGATGATTATTACAAATTTTAATAAATTAAATATTGCTTTTCATGTACATAAAGTAGTCGGTATACATAGAGTTTCCTGGAATGATATCATTAAACCGGATCATACGATCAATACTACGGATTCCAGTATTGCAACCGGTATAATAAAGATTGACGGTAAGTTGATCGTTATACTTGATTTTGAGAGTATTGTTTCAGAAATCAGTCCGGAAACCGGATTAAAAGTATCGGAAATCGATACACTTGGAACCAGACAGAGAAACGAATCACCAATAATGATCGCAGAAGATTCTGCACTCTTAAGTAAGCTTATTATAGATTCCCTGCATAAGGCAGGATATATAAATGTCATTAAAAATGACAACGGACAGGAAGCCTGGGATAAACTGGAAGAATTAAAGCGAAAGGGTACGGCGCTGGATGAAGTAAAATGTATTATCACAGACATAGAAATGCCGGTAATGGATGGTCACAGGCTGACAAAACTGGTAAAATCAGACGATGTATTAAAAGAAATACCATTGATTATTTTCTCTTCCCTGGTGAATGAAGAAATGAGAATTAAAGGATTATCACTTGGCGCAGATGCCCAGCTTTCGAAACCGGAGATTGGCAATCTGGTCAGAATCATTGATGGATTAATTCAGAATAATCAATCATAGTTCAAAAATACATTAGGTCGGCAAAGCAGGTCGGCCTAATGTGTTGTTTACTAAGTTACCGGAGGTGGAAGAATGGCATTAGACAACAAAGATGAAGATTATCTGGAACAGCTTCTGAATTCTGTGGTGGAAGGAAGCGAAGCAGACTCTGATGACTGGTTTGAAAAGGAACTGGAAGACGGGGATTTTAATTTTGATGAAGAAATCTCTGATATTAATGATGATTTAGAACTCTCAAGCGAAGATGAACAGCAGGAATTAACCGGTGAAGATGCAGAAGAACCTTTTAACGGTGATCTTTCAGCAGAGGAAGTTTTGGCTGAACCGTCCGCTTTAGAGGATTCTTTTGCGGCTGAACCGTTTATGGAAGAATCTTTTGTGGATCAGAATTTTACAGAGGAGTTTTCAACGGAAGAATCACAGACGGATGAGATTCCGGCAGAAGAAACGGATCAGATTGACGTCAGTGAAGAAGTAGATACTGCAGAGTCAGATGATGATCTGGCAGATATTTTAAGCATGATCAATGCAATTGAGCAGGAAGAAGAGGAAAGTGATTCTGAACCAGAGGATAACGGCTCTTTGGAAGAGGATAACCGGGCAGTGAAAAGATATGAAGATATCCATATGGATGAAAGCAGCGGGGAAGAACCGGAACCGGCTCAGGAGAAGGTGGAGCCAAAGAAGTCCAAAGGCTTTTTTGGAAAATTATTTTCACGCAGTAAAAAATCCGAACAGGCGGAGGATAATTCTCTGATTGATGTAGACAGTATATTGGACGAAACCGGAAGCGTTATGGATGATATAGACAGTTTGGGACTCAGTGATTTTGGATTCGGCGGAGACTTAAATATTGATTCTGCATCAACAGGAGAGGCAGAAGACGCAGCGGAAGAAGCAGAGGACAAAAAAGCAAAAAAAGAAAAAAAGAAAAAAGAAAAAAAGGAAAAGAAACCAAAGAAGGTAAAAGAGCCGAAGGAAAAGAAAAAGAAACCGGTTAAACCGCCGGTCATAGAAGAAAAAATTCGATTTACACCATTGGGTCTGGTCCTCAGTCTGTCCGTGATAGTGGCAAGTGTGTGTCTGATCTATTTTGGGGCAGGATTCTTTTCGTATAACAGAAACATTGATAAGGCAACCGGATATTATGTTGATAAGAATTATACCAAAGCTTATGCCATTCTGTCAGGCATGGACTTAAAAGACAGCGATAAGGCATTTTATCAGCAGGTTGTTACTATTATGAAAGTTGAAAAACATTATAATGAGTTTAATACATATTATAAGCTGGAAATGAATGTAGATGCGCTGGATTCATTAATCCGGGGAATTAAGACCTATGATTCCGTGATTGACAAAGCCAGGGAACTGGGAACCTTTGATCAAACTACATCTTCTCTGGGTAAAATTATCGACTGTTTATCAAGTTATTATGGTATGACGGAAAGTGAAGCCAGACAATTATCTCAGATGGCAGACAGGGAAGAATACTCCAGAATTATAAACAGCAAAGTTTCTGAGAAAGGGACGTACAGATAATGATAGCAATAATTGATTATGATGCAGGTAATTTGAAAAGTGTTCAGAAGGCTTTGGAGTTTTTAGGACAGGAGGTGGTCATATCCCGAAAACATGATGAGATATTATCCGCAGATAAGGTAATCTTACCGGGAGTCGGAAACTTTGGGGATGCCATGGAAAAACTAAAGAATTATAATCTGATTGACCCCATACATGAGGTAGCAGCCCGGAATATACCGTTTCTCGGAATTTGTCTCGGACTTCAGTTATTATTTGAAGGAAGCGACGAGTCAGAGGGAGTCCGGGGGCTTGGTATTCTGAAAGGTGAGATACGAAAGATTCCGGATGCTCCGGGATTAAAGATACCCCATATCGGTTGGAATTCCCTTCGGTTTATGAATGATGGCAGACTTTTTCGGAATATTGATGATGATGCATATGTATATTTTGTTCATTCGTATTTTTTGAAAGCAAAGGAACCGGAGATTGTTAAAGCTGTTACCGAATATGGTACGATCATTGATGCTTCTGTAGAAAAGAATAATATATTTGCCTGCCAGTTCCATCCGGAGAAGAGTGGGGATGTAGGGCTGCAGATATTGAAAAACTTTGCGGAAATCCATCAGACGTCTTAGGAGGTAATACATGCATACAAAACGAATTATTCCATGTCTGGATGTAAATAACAACAGAGTGGTAAAAGGAATTAATTTTATTAATCTCAAGGATGCGGGAGACCCTGTGGAAGTGGCGGCTGCTTATGATCAAGCTGGTGCAGATGAACTGGTTTTTCTGGATATCACGGCTTCATCCGACCACAGGCACACGGTGGTGGATTTAGTTCGAAAGGTTGCGGAAAAAGTTTTTATTCCTTTTACCGTAGGCGGAGGAATCCGAACGGTGGAAGATTTTAAGGAACTGCTTCGGGAAGGAGCCGACAAAATAGCAATCAATTCGGCGGCGATTAATCATCCGAATCTGATTCGGGAGGCAGCAGATAAGTTTGGAAGCCAGTGTGTGGTGGTTGCCATAGATGCAAAACGAAGGCCGGACGGAAGCGGCTGGAATATTTATCAGAATGGCGGAAGAATTGACACCGGAATTGATGCTTTGTCCTGGGCAGTTCAGGCCGAGCAGATGGGAGCGGGAGAAATTCTGCTGACCAGTATGGATTGTGATGGAACCAAAGATGGTTATGATATTACTTTGACCAGAACCATTGCGGAACATGTTTCCATTCCAGTAATCGCATCTGGCGGAGCAGGTACAAAAGAACATTTTTTGGAAGCATTAACAGAGGGAAAAGCGGATGCGGCGCTGGCTGCTTCCCTGTTTCACTATAAAGAACTGGAAATCAAAGATTTAAAACAATATTTATATGAGTTAGGAGTACCGATAAGATATGTCAGCGATAAATAATGATTGGCTTGAGCCATTAAAGGAAGAGTTTTCAAAAGACTATTATAAATCACTGTTTGAGAAAGTAAGGGAAGAATATTCAACACATGCAGTGTATCCGGCTGCGGAAGATATATTTAATGCATTTCATATGACTCCCTATCATAAAGTAAAAGCAGTAATCATAGGACAGGACCCGTACCACGAGCCGGGACAGGCCCATGGATTAAGTTTTTCCGTCAAACCGGGAATTGATATACCGCCTTCTTTGGAGAATATATATAAAGAAATGGCGGATGATGTGGGTACATATATTCCGAATAACGGATATTTGGTGAAATGGGCAGAACAGGGTGTTCTGTTATTAAATACCATCTTAACGGTTCGTGCCCATGCAGCATTTTCACATAAGGGAATCGGTTGGGAAAAATTTACGGATGCAGCCATTCAGGCATTGAATCAGGAAGACCGTCCGATTGTATTTCTGCTGTGGGGGAAACCGGCACAGATGAAGGCATCAATGTTGACAAATCCTAATCATTTAATATTAAAGTCGCCGCATCCAAGTCCGCTGTCGGCATACAGAGGATTTTTCGGCTGTAAACATTTCAGTCAGACCAATGAATTTTTAAAAAAGAATGGAGAAACACCAATCGACTGGCAGATTGAAAATATATAAACAAAAACATCTCATAGAAAAGTAACACTTATTTCTCTATGAGATGTTTTTTATTGTTTCAAAATAGCTGATTAATTTTTAAATTAATTTTTCTCTATTTTTTCCAGATTCTTGTTGGCAGTGGACAACATCAGCTTAATCCGGTTTAACTGATTTACCTCGCTGGCGCCGGGATCATAGTCAACGGCCACAATATTGGCTTCCGGATGTCTGTGACGTAACTCTTTAATAACACCCTTTCCCACAACATGGTTTGGAAGGCAGCCAAAAGGCTGGGCACAAACAATGTTTGGGACGCCGCTGTGAATCAGCTCCAGCATTTCTCCGGTTAAAAACCATCCTTCTCCGGTCTGATTGCCGATAGAGGTAACCGGTTCCGCCAGTTTTGCCAATTCTGAAATATGGGACGGCGGAGTAAAGCGTTTGCTTTTCGATAATTCTTTTACCATAGGTTTCCGCAGTTTTTCCAGAAACCAGATGGCCAGATTGCCAATCCGGGCGGAGGATTTTTTAAATCCCAGATTTTCAGCTTTGAAATTATTATTATAGAAACTGTAAAGGAAGAAATCCAGTAAATCAGGCATAACCGCTTCAGCCCCCTCATTTTCCAATAAATCTACAAGAAAATTATTTGCGGCTGGGAGAAATTTAACCAGAATCTCACCTACGATACCAACTTTTGGTTTCTGAATATCCAATAGAGGTAATTGATCAAAATCATGTACAATACCACGGATATTTCGTTTAAATTCGGAAAATGATAACGAAGGTTTTGCCAGGGAATCCGCACAGATTTTTTTCCATTTTGCATGCAGTTCATTGGCGGAACCGGGCACTTTTTCATATGGACGGGTGCGGTATACGACCCGCATAAATAAATCTCCGTAAATTAAGGCATGCATTGCCTTTAATGTCAGTTTTGGAGTGATTTTGAATCCTTCATGTTTTTCCAATCCCTGAACACTTAATGCCAGTACCGGTATTTGGGACATTCCTGCTTTTTCCAGGGCACGCCGGATAAAACCGACATAATTGCTTGCCCGGCAGCCGCCGCCGGTCTGCGTCATAATGACGGCAGTCCGGTTAAGGTCGTAGTTTCCGGACAGCAGTTCTTCCATAATCTGTCCGATAACAATAAGAGACGGGTAGCAGGCATCATTATTTACATATTTCAAACCGATATCCACGGCTTTACGGTTATCATTATTAAAAATTTTGATATTATAGCCGCAGGACTTCAGTGCAGGTTCCAGTAGATCAAAGTGAATCGGTGACATCTGGGGTGCCAGGATCGTATAATTTTCCCGCATTTCCGCAGTAAATTCCACACGGTTGATATTGGAAGGGACGATGGTACGATTTTCTTCTTTCTTTTCCCGGACACGGAGAGCAGAAAGCAGGGAACGAATCCTGATTCTGGCGGCGCCGAGATTATTCACTTCGTCAATTTTTAAAACGGTATAAATCTTACCAGATTTTGTCAGGATGTCACTGACCTGGTCGGTAGTAACGGCATCCAGTCCGCAGCCAAAGGAGTTTAACTGGATTAAATCCAGATTATCCTGTGTCTTGACAAAATTAGCGGCAGCATAAAGTCTGGAATGATACATCCACTGGTCCATGACCAGAAGCGGTCGCTCCACATTTGCCAGATGAGAGATGGAATCCTCCGTTAATACGGCAATTCCGTAAGAATTGATCAGTTCCGGTATACCATGATTGATCTCAGGGTCAATGTGGTATGGGCGTCCGGCAAGAACAATTCCCCGTTTATTATGTTCTTCCATATATTTTAAAACTGCTTCCCCCTGTGTCTGAATATCTTTCCGGGCAGCCTGCAGTTCTTCCCATCCGGCACGGCAGGCTTTTTGAATGTCATCTGCCGGTATTCCGAATTCTTCCGTAAAGATTTCAATCAGACGTTTGGACATGACATCAAAATCGGTCATGGATAAAAAAGGATTTAAAAAACGCATCTGACCGTTTGTAATTTCCTCTACATTATTTTTTATGTTTTCTGCATAAGAGGTAACTATCGGGCAGTTGTAGTGGTTATTGGCATCCGGTGTTTCATTGCGCTCATAAGGAATACACGGATAGAATATAAAATCAACCTGTTGTCTGATCAGCCAGGTGATATGGCCATGTGCCAGTTTTGCAGGATAACATTCGGATTCGCTTGGAATGGATTCAATACCAAGTTCGTAGATTTTCCGGCTGGATTCCGGTGAAAGGATTACCTGAAATCCCAGGTTTCTGAAGAAAATAGCCCAGAACGGATAATTTTCATACAGGTTCAGTACCCGGGGAATGCCTACCGTACCACGGATTGCTTCATCGGCAGTCAGAGATTCATAACCGAATATTTTTTTATGCTTGTATTCAAATAAATTTGGAATATTTTCTTTCTTTTTTGTTTTACCGATTCCGCGTTCACATCGGTTTCCGGTTATAAACTGCCGTCCACCAGTAAATTTATTGATCGTCAGCAGACAATTGTTGGTACAGCCTTTACATCTGGACATGGAAGTGGAAAATTCCAATGTATTTATTTTATTAATACTGAGCATGGAGGTTTTTTTGGAACTGTCATACCGTTCTCTTGCCACTAGTGCGGCGCCGAATGCACCCATGATTCCGGCAATATCCGGACGTACGGCATTACAGCCGGAAATTTTTTCAAAACTCCGCAGAACGGCATCGTTATAAAAGGTTCCGCCCTGAACTACTACTTTTTTTCCTAAATCTTTCGGGTCTGTAATTTTTATAACCTTATATAAAGCATTTTTTATTACCGAATAGGCAAGTCCGGCAGATATATCCGAAACTTCGGAACCTTCTTTTTGTGCCTGTTTCACATTAGAATTCATAAAAACTGTACACCGGGTACCTAAATCCACCGGGTTTTTGGCAAACAGGGCTTCTTTTGCGAAATCTTCCACGGAATAATTTAAAGATTTTGCAAAGGTTTCAATAAAGGAGCCGCAGCCGGAAGAACAGGCTTCATTGAGCTGAACGCTGTCTACTGTCTGATTTTTTATTTTGATGCATTTCATATCCTGACCGCCGATGTCAAGGATACAATCCACATCCGGCTCAAAAAAGGACGCGGCATAGTAATGGGAAACCGTTTCCACTTCACCTTCGTCCAGCATAAGGGCAGCTTTGATCAGTGCCTCTCCGTATCCGGTGGAACAGGAGTAAACGATTCTTGCGCTGTCCGGCAGCTGTTCATAAATTTCTTTGATGGAGCGGATGGTAGTAGCAAGGGGACTGCCGTTATTATTACTGTAAAAAGAATACAGTAACGTTCCGTCTTCTGCCACCAGCGCCACTTTTGTAGTGGTAGAACCGGCATCGATACCCAGAAAACAATCGCCTTCATAATCCTTTAAATCCATAGATGCCACTTTATGAACATTGTGACGGGCAATGAATGATTCATAGTCCTGCGGGGATTCAAACAGCGGCTCCATTCGTTTGATTTCAAAATCCATTTTTATGCCGCCGGAAAGCCGGTCGATCATATCCTGTGTATCCGTTTCCACGTCAGTTTTATGATTCAGGGCAGCTCCAATGGCAGCAAACAGGTGAGAATGTTCCGGTGCTATGATCTGTTCTTCCGTCAGTTTCAACGTGCGTATAAATGCCTGTTTTAATTCCGAAAGGAAATGAAGGGGACCTCCTAAAAATGCCACGTTACCCCGGATCGGTTTTCCACAGGCAAGACCGCTGATGGTCTGATTTACAACCGCCTGGAAAATGGAAGCCGACAGATCTTCTTTGGTTGCACCTTCGTTAATCAGCGGCTGAATATCCGTTTTGGCAAATACGCCGCATCTGGCTGCAATCGGATAAATAGCTTTATATTCTTTGGCATATATATTCAGTCCTGCCGCATCCGTCTGAAGCAGGGAAGCCATCTGATCGATAAAGGAACCGGTACCGCCGGCACAGATACCGTTCATACGCTGTTCCACACCGCCGGTAAAATATATTATTTTTGCATCTTCTCCACCCAGTTCAATGGCAACATCCGTCTGTGGGGCATAATCCTCAAGGGCAGTGGAAACAGCCACAACTTCCTGTACAAAAGGAACATTCAGATGTTTGGCCAGTGTCAGTCCGCCGGAACCGGTAATGACAGGATACAGATTTATATTTCCGTATTGTCCGATAAATTTTTTTAACAGAGAAGCAAGTGTTTCCTGGATATTTGCATAATGTCTTTCGTAGTCAGAAAAGATGATTTCATTTTCAGAGTTAAGAATTGCAATCTTAACAGTGGTAGAACCGATGTCTATTCCAAGTGAAAATGTATTACTCATGGGTAACCTCCGTTTTATATAAAGTACCGGGGGATTGGGACTGAAAATTGAAAAATCCCAATGTTCCGGTATCAATAGAAATCAGCTTATTATAATACATAATCCGACAAAATTCAACTGTTGTGATAAGTCCAAACTTTGGATATCACAGTAATATATATATGAAAAACTTAAAAAAGGGTGATAGTATGTATTGCCAGAAGGACGCAGCGAATTCCGGCAAACATATATTATTAAATCTGAATTGTAAAAAAATATTGTACAAATTGATATCAAACAGCAGAGACAAACGCCATTGGGAGCAGACCGGCGATTTTCGAAAAAAGTCTGAAAGTTCTTAGTGTTCTGCTTAAGAATTTCAGCTATTGCCTGACACGAGGTCAGGCAAAGGCAGATTTGAGGCAGGATGCCGAATTTCTGCCGGTAGAGTCCGCCTTCCGATACCTTCCGCAGAACACTTAGAACTTTCAGGCTTTTGCAGATGATCCGGTCTGCTCCCAATGGTGTTTGCCTCTGCATCCGGCCAGCCAATCCCACAAACCATTTGACAAATATTTTATTCCTTACTATAATAAGGAAATATACCGTAAAAAGGAGAGAACAATATTGAATTTCATACAGAAACTGGAACGAAAATTTGGCAGATATGCCATTCACAATCTGATGACATATATCATTATCCTTTATGTAATCGGCTGGATGATACAGATATTTAACGCTGAATTTTATTATGCCGCCCTGTCGCTGGATATAGATGCGATATTACATGGACAGGTTTGGAGAATTCTCACTTTTATCATTATGCCGCCGGAGAATTCGTCATATATATTTATGATTTTTACCCTGTATTTATACTATATACTGGGAACGAATTTAGAGCGGGTATGGGGAGCCTTCCGTTTTAATGTATATTTTTTTATGGGAGTTATTTTTCATGTGCTGGCAGGATTTTTAATTTATTTTATATTTGGGGTGAATTGGCCGCTGACCACTTACTATCTGAATATGTCGCTGTTTTTTGCTTTTGCAACGGTTTATCCGGATATGGAGCTGTATCTGTTTTTTATTCTGCCCATTAAAATTAAGTGGCTGGCGCTGATAGACGGTGCATATTTTATATTGACTATATTTTCCGGATTTTCATGGTATCTGCTTTCGGAAGATGCGGCACGTTCCATTGCGAGAGTAGCATTAAAACTGGGAATTGTCCCACTGCCGGAGATAGCTACGGCAGCATTGGTATCCCTGTTGAATTTTGTTGTATTTTTCTTAATAACCAGAAATTATAAACGATATTCTCCGGGAGAGATTCGCAGAAAACAGAGATACAGAACCCAGGTACGGCAGTCAAGGGGAAATGCTGCTCTGCATAAATGCGATATATGCGGCAGAACCAGTGAATCCAATCCAGAGCTGTCGTTCCGGTACTGCTCGAAATGTGTGGGAAACCATGAATATTGTGAAGATCATTTGTTTACACATCAGCATATTCAGTAGAATAAATTAATAAATTAACGCAGTTGCCATTGTCAGTGGCGGAAATGGAGATTAAAAATGGAAAAAAAGACATTTGTAACATTGGAACAACTGAAAGATATTGAAAAAGAATATCCGACACCATATCATCTGTATGATGAAAAAGGAATCCGGGAAAATGCCCTGCGATTAAAAGATGCATTTTCATGGAATAAGGGATTTAAGGAATACTTTGCTGTAAAAGCAACACCGAATCCGTTTATTCTGAAACTATTACAGGAGTGCGGCTGCGGAGTAGACTGTTCCTCACTGACAGAGCTTATGATGTCTGACAAATTGGGATTTCATGGAGATGATATCATGTTTTCTTCCAATGATACCCCGGCGGAAGAGTTTCAGCTGGCAAGAAAACTGGAGGCCCAGATTAATCTGGATGATTATACCCATATTGATTTTCTCAATGAAATCTGCGGAATACCGGAAACCATCTGCTGCCGTTTTAATCCGGGCGGGGTGTTTAAGATCAGTACCAGTATTATGGATAATCCGGGGGATGCAAAATACGGGTTTACGAAACCTCAGATTATTGAAGGATACAAAAGGTTAAAGGAACTGGGTGCCAAAAGATTCGGTATTCATTCATTTCTGGCAAGCAATACGGTAACAAATGAGTATTATCCGACTCTGGCAAAAATACTGTTTGAAACCATTGTGGAAATTAAAGAACAGACGGGAGTGGAAATTTCCTTTGTCAATCTTTCCGGCGGAATCGGAATTCCTTATCGTCCGGACCAGGAGCCGAATGATATCTATAAGATAGCAGAAGGAGTTAAAAAAGCATATGAAGAAATTCTTGTACCTGCCGGCATGGAAGTGGCAATCTATACGGAGCTTGGAAGGTATATGCTGGGACCTTACGGCTGTCTTGTGACGAAAGCCATTCATGAGAAACACATCCATAAGGAATATATCGGTGTGGATGCCTGTGCGGTAAATCTCATGCGGCCTGCCATGTACGGGGCTTATCATCATATTACTGTTATGGGAAAAGAGCAGGAGCCTTGTGACCATAAATATGACATTACCGGTTCCCTGTGCGAAAACAACGATAAATTTGCGGTTGACCGTATGCTGCCGAAAATTGATCTTGGAGATTTTATTGTGATCCATGATACCGGTGCCCACGGTTTTGCAATGGGATATAATTATAACGGAAAATTAAAATCAGCAGAGTTACTGTTGAAAGAAGACGGTTCGGTTCAGATGATCAGACGGGCAGAGACGCCGGAAGATTACTTTGCCACCTTTGATTTTACTGATATTTTAAAATAATATAGGCAGCAGCCGGAGACAGGCGTTCAGAATCCTGGTTCCGGCTGTGTCCAATTTTATGAAAATGAATAATCTATCATAGAATAGATGTTGATCCGGTGTATAAAAAAGAACACCTAAAGACGTTTGTCTTTAAGTGCTCCATATGTTCATTAAATTAAGCTCTTTCTACTAAACCGGATCTTAAGCAGGATGTACAAACGTACATTTTCTTGCTTGCTCCATTCACCTTCACTTTTACAGATTTAACATTTGCTTTCCACATTTTGTTTGATCTTCTATGTGAGTGGCTGACTGCGTTGCCGAAGTGAGCACCTTTATTACAAATTGAACATTTAGCCATTTTAAGCACCTCCTTAACGTACAATTGGTCTTTTAGACCTAACACGAATGATATTTTAACAGATTAAAAAGAAATATGCAAGCATTTTTTTAATTTCTGCTTTATTTTTTTTAAAAAGATGTTATAATATCTAATACAAATAAAATTGACTTAATATGCACTCTGTTTCTGTGAGGTGTGGAAGATTCGAAATATATGTAGGGCATTTACTGTGAAGTACGCATATATACTTCATGTGTTCAGGGTAGAATGGAGGTTCCTTATGAAAGGTAAATTAAATTCCAGTCTTGGAGATGTTTATATTGATAGTTCGGTTATTGCAAAATGTGCCGGTACAACGGCAGTGGAATGTTTCGGTATTGTGGGTATGGCAGCAGTCAGCATGACGGATGGAATTGTTAAGCTGCTGAAAAGGGAGAGTCTGGCAAAAGGAATTCATGTTGCAGTGGATGAGAATAATGAATTAACATTGAATTTTCATGTTATTGTTGCATATGGGGTAAGTATTTCCGCAGTTGCGGATAATCTGATTTCAAATGTAAAATATCAGGTGGAAGAAATAACCGGTTTAAGTGTAAAAAAAATAAACATCTATGTCGAAGGTGTTCGCGTAATAGACTAATCTTAAGGAGGATTTTGTTGTGATTACTAATATAGATGGTAAGACATTGCAGAAGATGTTTTTGGCAGGCGCCAAAAATCTGGAAGCCAAGAAAGAATGGATCAATGAATTGAATGTATTTCCGGTTCCGGACGGTGATACGGGTACCAATATGACATTAACGATCATGTCTGCGGCAAAGGAAGTCAGTGCCATTGCAAATCCTACAATGGAAAATCTGGCGAAGGCAGTTTCTTCCGGTTCCCTACGCGGTGCCAGAGGAAATTCGGGCGTTATATTATCTCAGTTATTCCGGGGATTTACCAAGGAAATCCGGGAGTTTGAAACCATAGATGCAGTTGTACTTGCCAATGCATGTGAACGTGCCGTGGAAACCGCATATAAAGCGGTGATGAAGCCGAAGGAAGGAACAATTCTTACCGTGGCAAAAGGAATGGCGGAAAAGGCAAATGAAATCGTATTGGAAACCGATGATCTGGAATATATGATTGCAGAAATCATTAAAGAGGGGGATTACGTATTAAGCCAGACACCGGAGATGCTGCCGGTATTAAAACAGGCCGGTGTTGTGGATTCCGGCGGACAGGGGCTTATGCAGGTAATAAAGGGAGCCTTTGATGCGTTTTTGGGAAAAGAACTGGATCTTACGATTTCCGATGTGAAAAGTACGGGAACCGTCGTAAGAACGGAACCTGCTGCTGATGTTGACATTAAGTTCGGATATTGTACGGAATTTATAATTATGCTGGAAAAAGAATATAACATGGAAAAGGAGCATGAATTTAAGGGATATCTTGAATCCATCGGCGATTCCATTGTTGTAGTTTCTGATGACGATATAGTTAAGGTTCATGTACATACTAATGATCCTGGACTGGCGATTCAGAAAGCACTGACTTACGGTTCACTGACCAAGATGAAAATTGATAATATGCGGGAAGAGCATCAGGAAAAACTGATAAAAGATGCCGAGAAACTGGCGGAACAGCAGAAGCAACAGGAATTAAAACAGGCGCCGAGAAAAGAAGCCGGTTTTATTACCGTATCTATTGGCGAGGGTATGAATGAAATATTTAAGGGACTGGGGGTTGACCGTATCATTGAGGGAGGGCAGACCATGAATCCGAGCACCGAAGATGTACTCAATGCCATTGCCCAGGTGAATGCCGATACCATCTACGTACTTCCGAATAACAAAAATATAATACTGGCAGCCGAGCAGGCAAAGAAGCTGACGAAAGACAAGAATATTGTGGTCATACCATCCAAAACCGTTCCCCAGGGAATTACGGCGATTATTAATTATATGCCGGAACGGAGTGTGGAAGAAAACACTGCCAGAATGACCGAAGAAATGGGAAAAGTTAAAACCGGTCAGATTACCTATGCAGTCCGTGATACAATAATCGATGAAAAGGAAATCAAACAGAATGATATTATGGGAATTGGAGATTCCGGCATTATTTCCGTTGGAACGGATCTGTTTAAAACCACGGTGGATATGGTTTCCAATCTGATCGATGACGATACGGAAATCATCAGTATCTATTACGGTCAGAAGGTAACGGAAAATGATGCTGCAGCCATTGCGGATAAGATTGAAGAATTATATCCGGATGTGGACGTGGAAGTAAATATGGGCGGACAGCCGATTTATTATTATATTATTTCCGTGGAATAGGGTAACAAAAGGATTAGTAAATATCAATCGATTGTAATATAAAATATTACAATCGATTGCTCCGACATGGAGGATTAAAATGAACGAAAAACATAAGAGTAAAATTCATGCACTTGTAACAGTGCCGTTTCTGTTGTTTCTGGTATTTCAATGTTATTACATGCTGTGTAATATCACATACGCAAGAATCATATGTATTCAGGGATTATTCTTCTCATTTCTGTTGTTCTGGGGAATCTATATGTTTGTATTTGGCTGTATGAACAATGTGTATCGAACAACAGTTTTATTATCTGCAGCTTTAGTATTATTTGGAATTGTGAATCAGTTAAAAATTGCATATTCCGATACCCCGGTATTTCTTTCTGATTTCTTTTTCCTGAATTCTGCCGGAACATTCATGGATATTTTAAAAGGAACCATTATGGGAATCATTTTGAAATATCTGGTTATTATAGTGGCATTTTTAACCGGAATCGTCTATATCTGTAAATTTGCAAAAAACCGGAATGAATTTTCCATCAGGAAGCGTTTCCGGGCATTTTATATTATACTTCCAATCCTGTTTATGGTCATTATATCTGTTCCAAATAAAAACATCAGTCATTTCATGCTGAAAACATTCTTCAGTATTGATGAGAGGCAGGATAATTATGCTACCACTAATATGGGGTATTATTTTAAATTCGGCGTGTTTGGAGGACTGTACGGGCAGAATTTGGAAAGCAGGCTGGAGGAGCCGGACGGATATGACCCTTCGGAATTGGAACAGCTTGTGGAAGAAAGCTGTAAAAAGAAGCGGAACAGTCATAAATTTGGAAAACCTAATATAGTGATGATATTTTCGGAATCTTTCTGGAATATTGATGATATGAAAGAGGTACGGTTTGATCAGCCGGTGGCATCGAATTTTGAACAATTAAAACAAAAGGGAATTTTGGTGGATATGATTTCGCCGTCTTATGGAGGAATTTCTTCCAATGTGGAATATGAAATGCTCACCGGAAGTTCCATTAAATTTTTTTCTTCCGGTTACATTCCATATATGCAGTTGTATATTGATGATAAGTATATTAAAGCACCTTCCGTTATACAGGAATTAAAGAGAAACGGATATAAAACCCATATTACTTCTACATGGGAGAGTTCTCTGTTTAATTGTAAATCCGTATACGAGTATTTTGGCGTAGATGTAACAGAATATAAAGAAGATTTAAAAGATTCCTATAAAAAGGGCGGAAGAATCTCGGATGCCTATGTGGCAGAGCGGCTGATTCAGGAACTGAAAGAGAAACCGAAGGATGAAAAACTCTTTACCATGATTCTGACGGCACAAGCCCATATGCCGTTTAATTTCGATAAATATGAGGATTATGATATTTCCATTGTAGACAGCAAACTGGATCCGGAGGAAGAGGATACCATACGTTCCTATGCCCAGGGTGTTTATGATGCAGACAAACAGCTGAAAGAGGTATATGATTTTATCCAGACTTATGAAGAGCCGACGATTTTGATTTTCTATGGAGACCACCTTCCATATCTGAAAAACGAAAAGGGAGAAGATATTACAAAGAAACTGGAATATTTCAATACCGGGGATTCCACAGAGGATTTATACCGGAAATATCATACCCAGTGTCTGATTCTTGCCAATTATGATATCGGGGAAGATGATATAGATTATATGGGTCCGGACCTGGTCATGGATTATCTGCTCAATAATATGGATCTGGAGGTTTCGCCTTATTATCAATGGCTGTATACCACCATTGATAAGCTTCCGGCAAGCAATCTGTATGTATCCGTGGATAAAAACGGAAATAAATATAAAACTTCGAAACTGACCGGAACAATGAAGGATACTTTTGATTTACGAAGAAAAATGAACTGGAAATATTTTGTGGAAGTGGATGTGGATTAGCGTATATAAAAAGGGACTGTTCAGTCCCTTTTTATATTAAATAACAAAAGCCATATGGCTCTGTTTTTATGTTTGCCCCTCATGGGCAGGCTTTAATGAATTTGTATGGAGGTATTCGTATGACAATAGAAATATATCCTTTGGAAAAGTTGTAATTGATGGTGTTTCAGCTGATTGGGGAATGAAACAATCCGAAGTGGAAGCAGCAATTGGTAAAGGCCAGCTTGTAGGAAACCGGTATTACTATTTTGACAGTGAGATGGCAATTGATTACAACGATAACAACACAGTTGAATTTATTGAGTTTTTGGGTGGAATCGACGGTTCTTTGCAGCCACATATTTATGGAGTTTCTGCATTTGGTTTGCCTGCCGATGATTTAGTCGAACTTTTGAGGTAGATGAACGATGGAAAATTGACGATTCAGAGCAGGGATATTCATATTGTTTTTTGAATATCAGCATTGGTATTTATCGGGAGAGGGTACCGTCTGATGTGATAGAAATGATAAAATTTTTATAGATTAGCTTATCGTTTCGTTCGGAAACAATAAAAGGAAAGGGACGTTCCTGACGGTTCGGTGTGAGGAAGGGAAGCTGGTCATTGTTTCGAAGAGTCGGTGGATTACATTGATGCGTTTGAGAAAATGCAGTTAAGCATGGTTACAGAAAAGAAAGTGAGGTTTTGATTTATAGGAAAGATTAGTCGGAAGAATTGTTGAATAAATTCAGGGGAGTACATTACCGAAGATGATGGAAATCATTTATGGATAGAATTTGGACAATGTGCTTCCTGGTGGTAAAAGGCTTGTATTTATTCATTTCCCTTTATATAATAGGAGCTGTTTGGAGGAATGGATATGACATTACAGCAATTAAAATATATGATAACAGTAGCGGAAAAAGGTTCGATTACAGAAGCGGCAAAAGAATTGTTTATTTCACAGCCAAGTCTTTCCGGGGCAATCAAAGAGGTGGAAAATGAAGCCGGGATTACCATTTTTAACCGCTGCCGGGCGGGCGTTGCATTGACTACGGAAGGTATGGAGTTTTTGGGATATGCACGTCAGGTGGTGCAGCAGATGGAGCTTCTGGAATCCCGGTATATAGATAATCAGCTGGAAAAACAGAGATTTTGTATCTCCACACAGCATTATACATTTGCTGCCAATGCTTTTGTGGAGCTGGTGAAGCAGTTTGGCCAGGAAAGATATGAGTTTATTTTGAATGAGACGCAGACCTATCAGATTATTATGGATGTCAGGAATCGTTTCAGTGACCTTGGGGTGCTTTATCTTAGTAAGGCGAATGAAAATGTATTGATGAAAGTTTTTGAGGAGTACAATCTGAATTTTCATGAGCTGTTTACGGCGACTCCGCATGTGTTTCTGCGGAAAGGCCATCCGCTGGCGGATCGGGAGAAGATTAGCATGGAAGATTTGAAACAATATCCAAGGCTGAACTTTGTGCAGGGGGCTTATGAATCTTCTAATTTTGCGGAGGAATTATTCAGTAATGAGATTGCGGAAAAGAGCATTAAGATCAGCGATCGTGCTGCTATCGTGAATTTTATGATCGGACTGGATGGCTATACCATTTCGAGCGGTATTTTCCCCAGATATCTCCATGGGGATTCTATCATTTCTATCCCTTTGGCTGAGGATGAGACCATAAGAATCGGATATATCCTGAATAAAGACAGGGAATTATCCCGGTTGGGTGAAATTTATGTAGAAGCCCTGAAACAGTATCAAAAAGATTGAAACATAGGTTCAGTCTATGTTTTAGCATAAGTAATCAGTATTACCTATCATATGGCATTCCACTGTACAATCGTAAGTGGAAGGAGGCGTTAATATGCCAGGCTATGTGTTAGGTAATTTTTTTGTCTATTCCATAATCAATGCGTTCACGCCCGGGCCAGGGAATATCCTGGCTTTAAATACCGTGATGAATTATGGATGGAAGAAAGGGGCTCCCCTCTTTTTCGGGATTTTCTCCGGATATTATGTGGTGCAGATAATCTGCGCGGTATTTGTCTATGGGGTGAGTACGCTGCTGCCGGATGTGCTGGGGGTAATGAAGTATGTGGGAGCTGCTTATATCTTCTGGCTGGCATTCCATGTCGCTTTCAGCCGGCCGGATGGAGATGGCGGAGAGAGAGCATCCTTTTTAAAAGGGTTCATGCTGCAGTTTGTGAATGTGAAGATTTATCTTTTTGGGATTACGGCATTGACCGGATATGTGACTAACTACAGTACGTCTCTGTCGGTGTTGGTTTTTTTTGAATTTGTGATAGCGACGATTGGAACGGTTGCTACATCTGCGTGGATTGGTACAGGGCTGGCAATCCAGAAAGTTTACCTGCGGCATTACCGCCTGATCAACATCATTCTTGCTGTTACTTTATTGGAATGTGTATACAGCATATTGAAATAAATATCTGTAGGTATGGAGGTTGTTATGACAAATCAGGATATTTTTAATAGGGACAAAGAATATATTTTCCATACTTATCAGCGTTTTCCTGTTGCAGTCCGGTGCGGACAGTGGGCCACGGCCGAAGATTATGAGGGGAACAATTATATTGATTTTGGAAGCGGCATAGGAACATATTGACCGCAGAGAAAAAGCTACGAATCATGCCGCCTTTAAATATTACACTGGATGAAATTGATAAGGGGTTAAATATGGATTGTCAACACTTTTTTAGACAACCTTTTTAAGGTTGTTTTCCCTGTATTGTACCGGGGTTTCATATCCTAATGCGGAATGTATCCTATGATGGTTATACCAGTATACATAATCCCATAGCTTCAGTTTCAATTCCGATAAATCTGCAAATGTTTCATTCCATACAAATTCCGTTTTTATGATCTTAAATGTCGCGTCTGCCACTGCATTATCATATGGGCATCCTTTATGGATCAGGGAGCGCTCTATATGAAACGTTTCCAGTAGTTCCTCAATTGTTTGGTTTTTAAATTCATTTCCGCGGTCTGTGTGGAACAGGCGGATATCTTCGAGGCTTCCTTCTACGCTTTGGAAGGATTCTTTTACAAGCTCTGCCGTTTTATGTTCCCCTGCACTGTAACCTATGATTTCCCGGTGATAGAGGTCAACAAGTATACATATGTAATTCCAGTGCGCCCCTACCCTTACATACGTCAGATCGTTTATTACAACATTCCTGTATCCCCTGTCATGGAACTGGTGGTTCAGGATATTTTCTGTTTTCGATTTAACTCCTTCTTTATTTTGCGTGTGCCGTAATTATTACGGCTGGTTTTGAAAATTTCAGTGATTTCAGTGGAAAGCCCGGTTTCATCGGACCTCTGCCTTGCTTCATAATAATAAGTACTCCGGTTTACCTGTAGGACGCGGCACATTGCTGATACAGAGTATTTGCGGGTGATTTTGAGGGGAAGAAAATGTCTGGCTGTTGATTGTAATTTGAATAAGAAGATTAGCAGGCAGTAAGTGAAAAGGAGGAGGAGATTATCCAGAGAATGAAATGTCTGAACCGAAGGCGTAAAGAAAGGAACGCTTTATGTCTAAAAGAATATTATATTCAAGTATGGTAATGAAGAAATCACAATGGAAGTCACGGAAGAAGAATATTTAAGATTTTACCATCCATGGTAGCAGCAGAAGAAACGGGAGTTTACATTGAAGGTGTTTGGGGGAGCAGATGCCGGTCACGGAATTTGACCGGCAAAATGGAAGGTGTAGGAGAACGCTTTCTTTCCACAAGGAGAAGGTTTTGGAAAAACTGCGCAGATTTTTCAGTGACAGGGGGATTGATGTGTAATTTTAGTTTTCGACATGATTTGCTGTATTTGTTAAACGGTTTATAAGATAGACTCGATTTCGTTAAGGAATGGACGGTTATGAACCATTTTCCCATCTACCCCAGCACTTCAATTATCCGATAGAGATAATAATTATAATATACAGCCGTAAAATGTATGCCGTCTTCCGTGGATACAGGATTCAGATTTCCATTGGAATCCGTAAAGTATCTGTTAAAATCTAAGTATGTAACCTGACTGTTTTGGCACATTTCGGAAAGAAGGTTATTATACTGTAAGATCCGGTCGTTATTTTCATAGTCTTCCAGATTGTGTGATTCCCGGCAGACATTTAAAACAGCGATAACATAAATCCGGGTGTCAGGAGAATTATCTTTAATAAACTGAATAAATTCAGCATAACGACTGATAAATGTTTCAGGATAATCCCAACCCAGTTCATTATAGCCGAGACAGAGAAAAATCCGGTCATACTTTTTTTCGGCAATTGCGGCAGATAACGGCTGGTTGTTCTTTACGGTGGAAACGGTATAACCCACACCACAGTGAAAATCCGCATATTCGGCCGCCGGCGTAAACTTATATAATCCTTCGGTTCTGGAATCTCCGATAAATAAGCTGCCGGTCAGAGTCTGTTTCAGATGAGCCGGGCTCAGGACTTCATCAAAGTCTTCATAATTGGAAAATCCGGAAGTTTCTGTTGCTGATGGTTCCGAATCGGGAACCATTGGTGGAGTTTCTGTTTCAGCCGGTTGTTCCGGTGATTTTTCGTTTACGGAATTACCGGACATTACCCGGTTTATTTTATTATCATACTGATTTAATTTTATTAAAACTGCTATTTGAAAAAAAATCGTAATTACAAAAAAAATGAAACTGCAGTATAGAATATTTTTTTTAATCATAGAGATATTACCTTTTGTTATTGTTTTATAATATGATATAATTGATTATAATTTAGAAAAACAATAGTGTAAAGAATAAATTATAATTTATTATGTGCAGGAATGCGGATAATATGAAAATAAATTCTTTGAATATGGAGAAACCCCTATGAGACTTACGGAATTAAAAGGGATAGGTGAAAAAACAGAACAATTGTTCGGTAAATTAAACATAGGAAGTGTAGAAGAACTTTTGAATTATTTTCCAAGAACCTATGATATATATGAAGCGCCTGTTGCCATTGATGAAATCGACAACCGGCTGGTAGCAGCTATTGACGGTACGGTTATGAAGAATTTAGAGATAAAGCAGGTAAAACATTTACAGGTGGTATCCACCGTTATAAAAGATAAAAACGGAACCATGATGAAGATTACCTGGTTTAACATGCCGTTTTTAAGAAATACGGTTAAGTATTCCATGCGCTTTATTTTTCGGGGAAGAATAAACAAAAAAAACGGATTGCCGGTCATGGAACAGCCCGAGCTGTTTACCCTTGGAGCCTATGAGGAAAAACTGAATCATATGCAGCCGGTTTATTCCTTATCCAGAGGTATTACCAATAATACCGTTAGCAAGGCTGTGAGACAAGCGTTGGAACATTGCCGGCCGGAAGATTATCTGCCGGAGGATTACCAGAAACGGTATGAACTTCAGGAATTGGAAGAGGCCATCCGGGGAATTCATTTTCCGGAACAGCGTCAGGAGCTGCTGGTGGCCAGAAGAAGGCTGGTGTTTGATGAGTTTTTCCGTTTTATATATAATATGAGAAAGCTGAAGGAAAAGGAAACGTTTATGCCGAATGCGAACCGGATTTCCTGTCATACAGTATCGGAATCTGTTGCTGAGCAGCTTCCTTATGAATTAACCAATGCACAAAAAGCGGTCTTACAGGAGATTTTTACGGATATGGCTTCGGATAAGACCATGCAGCGGCTGATTCAGGGGGATGTGGGATCCGGTAAGACCATTGTGGCTTTTCTGGCAATGCTGGATGTAGCTGCTTCCGGAAGACAGGCGGCATTGATGGCGCCTACGGAAGTTCTGGCAGAACAGCATTTTCAAGGTATAATGGAGTTAAAGGAAACATATAATCTGGATATCACACCGGTACTGCTTACCGGTTCTGCAAAAGCAGCAGAGAAACGAAGGATTTATGCAATGATGGAATCCGGAGAAGCGGATATCATCATCGGAACCCATGCCCTGATTCAGGAGAAGGCGGTCTATCATAAGCTGGCGCTGGTAATCACCGATGAGCAGCACAGGTTTGGGGTTATGCAGAGGAGCGCCATCAAAGAAAAGGGAAATCAGCCCCATGTCATTGTTATGAGCGCCACACCCATACCGCGGACACTTGCCATTATTCTGTATGGTGATCTGGATATATCGGTGCTCAATGAGCTGCCTGCTAAACGGTTAAGTATAAAAAACTGTGTTGTAACAAGAGAATACCGTGAAAAAGCCTATCAGTTTATTGAAAAAGAAATAAAAGCAGGAAGGCAGGCCTATGTTATTTGTCCAATGGTAGAAGAAAGTGATACGCTGGAAGCAGAAAACGTTATAGATTACGCAAAAGTTCTGCAGAAAGAATTATCCGGCGATATTGTGATAACTTATTTACACGGAAAGATGAAGCCGGAAGAAAAAAATGATATTATGCGCAGATTCAGCCGGAATGAGATTCAGGTACTGGTTTCCACCACGGTAATTGAAGTGGGAATTAATGTACCGAATGCCACGGTCATGATGGTGGAAAATGCGGAACGGTTTGGTCTTGCCAGCCTGCATCAGCTGCGGGGCAGAGTGGGCAGAGGAGAATTCCAGTCCTATTGTATCTTTATCAGTTCTTCTTCGGACCGGGAAAAACTAAAACGGCTGGAAATATTGAACCGCTCCAATGACGGATTTTTTATAGCCTCCAGTGATTTAAAGCTGCGGGGGCCGGGAGATTTCTTTGGCGTGAGACAAAGCGGGGAAATGGAATTTAATCTTGCGGATATTTATTCCGACGGTGAGATTATGAAAGCAGCTTCCGATGCTGTGGATGATTTTATCAAACAGGGGTATGAACTGGTTGACAAACGAATGAATGATGATATAGTAATATACTAGGATGTATATCCTTGAATGATCTGAAATAGACAGGCGATTGTGAAACTCATTATCACAAGTCTTCGAAACATCTGATTTGTGACGATGAGTTTCACAATCGTCTGATGATATTGAAAGAAAGGAAAGTCGCAGCAGGTCTGCGATATATATGGTATTATTATGAATATAGTAGTATTATGTGCAGGTTCCAGTACGGAACGGGAAGTGTCAATTGTTACGGGAACACAGGTGTGTAAGGCATTGCGGGAAAAAGGCCATAATGCCAGAGTTCTGGATGTGTTCTTTGGCGATAAAAATCGGGAAACGTTTTTTGACGGCGGGTATGATCTGGAAGCGGCATGTGCTCTGATTCAGTCAGACACTGAAAGAGTGGCTGCAGAATTAAATCAGCGAAAGCAGTTTGTGGGTGAAAATGTGTTTGCCATCTGTGAAGCGGCAGATGTGGTTTTTATGGCCCTGCATGGCTCGAACGGCGAAGACGGCAGACTGCAGGCGGCCTTTGATCTGATGGGAATCCGTTATACTGGCTCCGGATACCTGGGCAGTGCGCTGGCAATGGATAAAGGGATGACAAAACACCTTTTAACGGCAAATCATATTCCGACTCCCAACGGAATCCTTTTACATAAACATCAGGAAAATGTGTTATCTGCAGAACCACTGCAGGCAGCAGGCATTGGTTTTCCGTGTGTGGTAAAACCCTGCTGCGGCGGTTCCAGCATTGGAATATCCATTCCAAAAAATGAAAAAGAATATAAGGAAGCATTGGAAAAAGCTTTTGGTTATGAAGATGAGGTACTGGTGGAAGCTTATGTTAAAGGCAGAGAGTTTTCCATCGGTGTAGTGGGTCATAAAGCATATCCGATTATTGAAATCATTCCGTTGGAAGGATTTTATGATTATGAAAATAAATACCAGCCGGGACGTACCAAAGATATCTGTCCGGCGCCTTTAAAGGAAGAACTTACCGGAAAAATGCAGGAATATGCGGTCAGGGCCAGTGAAGTCCTGCGGTTAAACCGGTATTCCAGAATTGATTTTATGATGGATGAAAATGAAAACATATATTGCATTGAAGCAAATACATTGCCGGGAATGACCCCTACCAGCCTGCTGCCTCAGGAGGCGGCTGCTTTGGGAATTGATTTCGGAGAGTTATGTGAAATTCTGATTCGTGAGTCTTAATTTTATAAACACAACGTTTGAATGTACTGCCGGATACGGCAGCAGGAACAGGCTGAAGGAAAGGAACATGCAGGCTTATCATATGCATGGGTATGAAAATGAAAAATCTTACATTACATAATTTGGCAGAGGCCTGCCGGGGCAGGCTTTTTAACGCAGAGCATGCTCTCTGTGAGCTGGAGGTTGAAGAAATTGTCACCGACAGCCGGAAGGTTGTAAAAAATTCTTTGTTTATTGCCATCCGGGGAGAACGGGTGGACGGACATGATTTTATTGACGGTTGTTATGAAGCCGGCGCCATCTGCGTGATCAGTGAAAAAGAATTACAGACCGGGAAACCGTATATTCAGGTGGAGTGCTCGCTGCAGGCAGTTAAGGATATTGCGGAATTTTATTTAAAGGGATTAAACTGCAAAGTGGTAGGAATTACCGGAAGCGTGGGAAAAACCAGTACCAAAGAGATGATAGCTTCGGTTCTGGGTGAAAAATACCGGGTATTAAAAACGGAAGGCAATTTTAACAATGAACTGGGACTGCCTCTGACCGTATTCCGAATCCGGGAGGAACATGAGATTGCCGTTCTGGAAATGGGTATCAGCGATTTTGGTGAAATGTCCAGACTGGCAAAGATTGCCAGACCGGATATTTCGGTGATTACCAATATCGGACTGTGTCATCTGGAAAATCTGAAGAGCAGAGACGGTATTTTACAGGCGAAAACAGAGATGTTTGACTATTTGAAAGAGGACGCCGCCATAATTTTAAACGGAGATGATGATAAACTGTCAGCCATTGAAGATTATAACGGAATAACGCCTGTATTTTACGGCATTGAAAATAAAGAACATCTGGATGTTTATGCTGATTCCGTGACTCCGGTGGGAATCCGGGGAATCCGTTGCAGGATCCGTGACGGAGAGCATATGAAAATGGATATTATGATTCGGATTCCCGGCAGGCATATGGTATATAATGCATTGGCTGCCGCCTGTGTGGGCCGGTGTCTGGGGTTGACACAGGAAGAAATCCGCAGGGGAATTGAGAAAATTCTGCCGGTATCCGGAAGAAATCATATAATTTCCGTGGATGGAATTACTTTGATTGATGATTGTTATAATGCCAATCCGGTGTCCATGAAAGCTTCTGTTGATGTATTATCTTATGCGGAGACCAGAAAAGTTGCAATATTAGGCGATATGTTTGAACTTGGCAGTAAAGAAGCGGAGTTTCATTCCGAACTGGGAGATTATATCGGAACACAGGGAATTGATGTGGTGGTTCTGGCAGGCAGCCGGATGAAATATGCATATCTGAAATTACATGAGACAAATGAAAATTACAATTTATATTATTTTGAACAGACTGACGACCTGATTCAGGAACTGCACCAGATCATCCGGCAGGGCGATACTGTTCTGGTAAAGGCGTCCCATGGAATGAACTTTATAAAAATAATCGATTATTTTACAAAGAAATCATAGGCAGCACATGGAGATAATAAATAAACTAATCAAAACGGATATCTGTCACGGGATAGAAGAGCGTTTTCACGGAAAAAATATTTTGTATTATGACATTGAAACCACTGGACTTTCAGCTTCCAGAGGAATGGTATATCTGATCGGAACGGCATGGAAAAAAGAGGATTCCGGTTATGAGATTCAGCAGTATTTTGCATATAATGCCATAGATGAAAAAGAATTGATCCTGGAATTTGCCCGGAGAATCCGGTCGTTTGAAATTCTCGTCAGTTTTAACGGAGAAAATTTTGATATGCCGTTTTTAAAAAAGAGAGCAGAATATCTGGGACTTTCCGTTAATATACTGGATTATGAGGCTGTCTCTCTTGATATTTACAAAAAAATCAGAAAATATTGTGGTCTGCTGGGAATGGAAAATGCAAAGCAGAAAACCGTGGAAAAATTTGTTGGAATTGTAAGGGAAGACATGGTTTCGGGAAAAGAACTGATAAAAGTATATCGGGATTATCTGGTCAAACGTGACGAACATATGCGTGATATTCTGCTGCTGCACAATTCAGAGGATGTTACCGGACTTCCGGCACTGGCAGGAATGATTTCTTATTGTGATGTATTTGAGGGTAACTGGGAGATTTCCGGTATGGAAAACGTAGAAACCGGTATATTAATAGTATGTGAACTTAAAAATGAAATTCAAAAAGAACTGGAATTGAAAAATTCTTTTGTCCGGGTCCGGATTTTCGATAAACAGGTAAGAGTTCTGCTGCATACGATATCCACGGAATTAAAATTTTTTTATCCGGACTATAAAAATTACTATTATCTTCCGGAAGAGGATATGGCAATTCATAAATCGGTGGCTGCCTTCGTAGACAAGGAGTTCAGGATAAAAGCAGCAAAAGAGAATTGTTATATGAAAAGAAGAGGGGATTTTGTAAAAAATTACGGTTTAACCAATCTGCATATTCTGAAACGGAATTATTCGGACCAGGAGGAATATGTGGAGGCCGGAGAGCTGATAAAGATGGATATTCAGACAAAGGAATTCAGAGAATATCTGATAAATATATTAAATTCTTTCATAAAACAGGTTTGAAAATATTACCAGTTTATAATACGGAATCGTGCACACAATATGATTGTAACATCAAACCAATAATTTTATGGAGGCGTTTATTATGAATAACACAAGTTCAAACAAAACAGCTGTACCCGAAGCAAAGAGTGCTATGAACAAGTTAAAAATGGAAGTAGCAAATGAAATTGGCGTACCTTTGTCAGACGGTTATAATGGTAATCTGACTTCCGCTCAGAATGGTTCAGTAGGTGGTTATATGGTTAAGAAAATGATTGAAGCTCAGGAAAAGCAGATGGCTGGTAAATAAGTTTCAATCCCATAATTATCTACAGGTGATGTTAAAATGGCTGTCATTCATTTGGCAGCCATTCAGTATGTTTAAAAACTGTTTAATATTGGGGGAACTACATAAAACCGTTGTATTTTGTCGTTTTTTATATTAAAATTAGAATAGTGATTTAAATGCTGGAAAAGAGGGATGCATATGTCAATTTTGACATTTATAGGAGGCGTTCATCCTTATGACGGAAAAGCAATTTCCAAGGATGGCCCTATTTGTGAATATAAACCGAAAGGAGAGGTTGCAATCGCACTGTCACAGCATATCGGTGCGCCTGCTGTGCCGGTTGTAAATCCGGGTGATAAGGTTTTGGCAGGACAACTGATCGCACAGGCTTCCGGATTTGTTTCCGCAAATGTACATTCGTCCGTATCGGGTACCGTTAAGGCAATTGAACCAAGACTTCTGGTAAACGGTAGCAAAAGTCCGTGTATCATTATTGATAATGATCTGGAGTTCAGGGAAGCAGAGATAAAAAAACCGAAACCGCTGGAAGAACTGTCAAAAGAAGAAATCGTTGCTCTGGTAAAAGAGGCGGGAATCGTGGGTATGGGCGGAGCCGGATTTCCAACCCATGTGAAACTTTCACCAAAAAATCCGGAAGATATCGAGTATGTTATCGTAAACGGTGCGGAGTGCGAACCGTATCTGACTTCCGATTACCGGAAGCTGATGGAAGAACCGGAGTCACTGATTGCAGGACTGAAAGTAATGCTGAAATTATTTGACAGAGCAAAGGGATACATAGCGATTGAAGACAATAAACCGGATGCCATTGCCAGAATGAAAGAACTGGTCAAGGGAGAAGAACGGATTGAAGTTAAAAAATTATATACCAAATACCCGCAGGGAGCCGAGCGAATGCTGATTTATGCCACAACCGGACGGAAAATTAATTCTTCCATGCTTCCGGCCGATGCCGGCTGCGTAGTAGACAATGTGGATACCGTATTTGCCATAAAATGTGCAGTATTGGACGGAAGGCCGTTAACCAAGCGTGTCATTACGGTAACCGGTGATGCGATTGTAAAACCGCAGAACTATCTGGTCAGAATCGGAACGAATCAGAGTGAGTTAATCGAAGCTTCCGGCGGATATGTGAATCCTCCGGAGAAGATTATTTCCGGCGGACCAATGATGGGCATGGCGCTCAGTACTACCGACGTCCCGATTACAAAAACATCTTCCGCCTTATTGTGTTATCAGAAAGATGAACTTTTGTCACTGACGGAAACCAGTTGTATCAATTGCGGACGCTGTATCAGTGTCTGTCCGGGACGTGTACTGCCGTCCAAACTGGCTACATTTGCCAATCGCGGAGATAAAGACAGTTTTATCCGGTATAACGGAATGGAATGTTGTGAATGCGGTTGCTGTTCCTTTATCTGCCCGGCGAAGCGGAATCTGACCCAGGCGATAAAGACCATGCGGAAAGAAGTTCTTGCAGATAGAAAAAAGAAGTGAGGTGTTTGATGTGAGTGAAATGCTTAATGTGTCTTCGAATCCGCATGTAAGGGATAAGCAGACAACACAGATGATCATGCTGGATGTAACCATTGCATTGCTTCCGGCAGGTATTTTCGGAATTTATAATTTCGGAATCCGTGCACTGCTGGTAATACTTGTTACGATTGCTGCGGCAGTATTTACGGAATTTTTATATGAAAAACTGATGCATAAGACCATTACGGTTTATGATCTGAGTGCGGTGGTAACCGGCTTGTTGCTGGCTCTGAATCTGCCATCCACGATTCCGTTCTGGATAGCAATACTGGGTGCAGTATTTGCCATTTTAATCGTAAAACAGATTTTTGGCGGTCTGGGACAGAATTTTATGAATCCGGCATTAGCGGCCCGGTGTTTCTTATTGTTATCTTTTACCGGAAAAATGACGGCTTTTACTTATGACGGAGTAACGGGAGCCACTCCGTTATACAATATGAAACATGGGGAATCTTATGATTTATTACATATGTTTTTGGGCAATACGGCCGGTACCATTGGAGAAACCTCGGCTTTGGCGCTTTTGTTGGGCGCTGCCTATCTTCTGATAAAGAAAATTATTGATTTCAGGATTCCGGTGTTCTATATCGGAACGTTTACCATATTTGCCCTTATTTATACGGCCTGCAACGGAGGCGTGGATTTCACGTTTATTGCCGGACAGCTTTGCGGCGGCGGTTTCATGCTGGGCGCCTGGTTTATGGCAACGGATTATGTTACGTCACCGGTAACACCTATGGGACGCATCATCTTTGGAATCTGTCTGGGACTGCTGACAGGTGCATTCCGGCTGCTCAGCAGTGAAAATTCCGGGGCAGAAGGCGTATCCTATGCCATTATTTTCTGTAATCTTCTGGTACCGCTGATTGAACGGATCACGATTCCAAGGGGATTCGGCAGGGAAAAGAAAAAATCGGCAGCATGAAGTCCATGAAATAACAAATGGCAGAAAGGAAGCAATATGAAGGAGATTATTAAGAATTCTTTAATCCTGTGTATTATAACCCTTGTGTCCGGTGTACTTCTTGGTGCCGTATATGAGGGAACAAAGAAGCCGCGGGCAGAACAGGAAGAAAAGACAAAACAGGAAGCATATAAAAAGGTATTTGAGGAAGCAGACCGTTTTGAAGAACTGGAATATGATGAGACAGCATTAAAAACCTATCTGAAGGATAACGGATATCCGGAACATATGGTTTATATACAGGAAGCCGTTTCGGCACTGGATTCTTCCGGAACGGATATCGGGTATGTGATAACGGTTACCGATAAAGAAGGTTATGGCGGTGAAATCACGTTTACTTTTGGAATACAGAAGGATGGGACCATAAACGGAATTTCTTTTTTAACACTGAATGAAACCGCTGGTGTTGGAATGAAGGCAGATACGGCAGGATTTAAAAATCAGTTTACGGGAAAAAAAGCAGATTCTTTTTCCTATGTAAAAAACGGAAAGCAGGCAGAAAATGAAATTGATGCCATCAGCGGCGCCACTGTGACCACTAATGCAGTGACCAACGGTGTGAATGCCGGAATCCTGTGTTACAGATTTCTTTCCGGAGAGAATGGAGGCAGAGCAGATGAATAGATGTGTGGAACGTTTATATAACGGAATAATAAAAGAAAATCCAACTTTTGTTCTTATGTTGGGAATGTGTCCCACACTGGCGGTTACCTCATCCCTGATCAATGGTTTTGGAATGGGAATGACTACCATGGTGGTATTAACTGCATCCAATGCGATTATTGCCCTGCTGCGGAACATTATACCGGATAAGGTGCGGATGCCGGCATTTATTGTAATCGTTGCCAGCTTTGTGACAATCGTCCAGTTTATGCTGCAGGCATATCTGCCTTCCCTGAATTCCGCATTGGGTATTTATATACCGCTGATCGTGGTAAACTGTATTATTCTCGGACGGGCGGAAGCATATGCATCCAAAAATCCGGTGATTCCTTCGATTTTTGACGGAATCGGAATGGGACTTGGATTTACTCTGGGTTTATCCTGTCTGGGCCTTGTGAGGGAACTCATCGGTTCCGGAACCGTTGCATCGTTCCGGCTGATACCGGAGGATTACTGTATTAAGATTATCGGTCTGGCACCGGGAGCCTTTTTTGTCCTTGCCGGACTGGTAGCCATCCAGAATAAGATCCGGATATCCCATGGTAAGAAGCCAAAGGATATGAAATGCTGTTCCGACTGCTCCGGCTGCAATCTGGAATGCGGGGAACGAAAAGAAGCAGCTAAGGATTCGGATTTTGTAAAGGAGGAAGCATAATATGAAAGAAGTGCTGATCATCGGAATTACAGCGGCCCTTGTCAATAATGTTGTACTGAGCCAGTTTCTCGGTCTCTGTCCGTTTCTTGGTGTGTCCAAAAAGGTTAAGACCGCAGGCGGTATGGGTGCTGCAGTCATCTTTGTAATTACCCTGTCTTCCCTGTTAACCGGTTTAATTTATAAATTTATTCTGGTACCAACGGAAATGACATATCTGAATACCATTGTATTTATTCTTGTAATCGCTGCTTTGGTTCAGTTTGTGGAAATGGTATTGAAAAAAATCAGTCCCTCCCTGTATGAGGCACTGGGAGTATACCTGCCGCTGATTACCACCAACTGTGCGGTACTGGGCGTTGCTCTTTTAAATGTACAGAACAGTTATGGCATACTGGAAGGTGTGGTAAACGGACTGGGAACCTCTGTAGGATTTACGGTTGCCATTGTCATTATGGCAGGAATCCGGGAAAAAACAGAATATAATGATTATTCGCCGGCGCTGAAAGGAATGCCAATGGTTCTCATTACTGCAGGGTTGATGGCAATTGCTTTTTCCGGTTTTTCCGGTCTATTATAACAGCAGAAACATAATTCGGAAGGAGGCAACTGAAATGAGTATAACAGGTATAATAATTGCAGCCTGTCTGGTAGGAGGTACCGGCCTGGTGATTGGTTTGCTGCTGGGATTTGCAGGAAAGGCTTTTGAAGTGCAGACAGATGAAAAGGAAATTGCCATAAGGGAACAATTACCAGGCAATAATTGCGGCGGCTGCGGTTATGCAGGATGTGATGCCCTGGCAAAAGCCATTGCTGCCGGAGAGGCGAAAGCCGACGGATGTCCGGTGGGAGGTGCTGCAGTGGCAGAAGCAATTGCTCAGATTATGGGCAGCCAGGTGGAAGTCGTGAAAAAGGTTGCTTTTGTAAAGTGCAGCGGTACCTGTGAGAAAGCAAAAGACCGGTTTGAATATTATGGAAACCCAAATTGTAAGCAGGCGGCTTCTACCACCGGAGGAGGACAAAAATCCTGTGCCTTCGGATGTCTGGGATTTGGTTCCTGTGTCGGGGTTTGTGATTTTGATGCCATACATATTATAGACGGTGTAGCCGTGGTAGACCGTGAAAAATGTGTTTCCTGCGGAAGATGTATTACGGAATGTCCAAAACATTTGATCGAGCTGGTTCCATATGAGAACAAACACTTCGTTTCCTGCAGTTCCAATGAGAAAGGCAAAGATGTAAAGGCAGCCTGCAATGCCGGATGTATCGGATGTAAAATGTGTGAGAAAGTCTGTGAAGCAGATGCGATTCATGTAGAAAACAATCTGGCACGGATTGATTATGAAAAATGTACAAATTGTGGGAAATGTAAGGAAAAATGTCCGGTTAAGGTAATAAGGTAACACTTATCTGATTATTTATGCCGGAAACAAAGCACAAATTGAATCTGAAAATCAGTGAAAAAAGCATCTATCCATCAGATAGGTGCTTTTCTTTCACTGATTATAAAGGAAGTTATTCCTTTAAAGTTATGATATTATCGGCTTTCTTTAAACCGGAACTTAAGGTTAACCGGTAATCAGACGTAATAAAGACAGCTTCGGTCCGGGGAAGTGATTCGATCAATGCCAGTCCCTCTTCCGGTCCCAACGTGAAACAGGTGGTGCTCAGTGCATCACCGTCAGTGGAACAGTCGGATATGATTGTTACACCCAATAAATCATTTGCAACCGGATAACCGGTAGCTGTATCCAGGATATGATGATATAGTTTATCGTTTTCATAAAAAAATCGTTCGTATATACCGGAGGATACAATGGATTTATCTGCCAGCTGAAGAGTTGCAATGGTTTCTCCGCCGGTGCCGAAAGGTTTCTGAAGACCTATGTTGTATGGAGAACCGTCCGGTTTTTCATGTAAAAGTAATATATTTCCTCCCAGATTTATGATTCCGTTTTGGATTCCCAGGGATTTCAGGTAATCTTTTAGTCTGTCCGCAATAAAACCTTTGACAATTCCACCCAGATCAAGAATTGTACCCTGATTCATTAACATAACAGTTTTATTGTTAACATCCAATGAAACAGTCCGGTAATCAACCGTACGTAAATATTCAGAAATCATGGTTTCCGTTGGAACTTTTGGGTGTTCACCGGTAAAATCCCATAATGCGCTGAGAGCTCCGGTGGTGATATCAAATGCTCCATGACTGAGTTCTGCATATTCCATGCTTTTCTGAATCAACCGGAACGTATCATCGGCAACAGCGACAGGGATTCCGGATTTTGAATTTTCATTAATTTTGGAGACATCACTGGTTGGTATGGATTTACTGAAAAGATTTTCATAGTATTCACAAAGTTCAAATGCCTGGGCAATATATTGTTTATTTTCTTCTCCGTAGAGTGTAATGGTGACAGCGGTGTCGAAGTAAAAGCCAGTATCAGATATTGCAGTATTGCTGTTGGAGTTTTTTCCACAGCCGGAAATGGAAAATATCGGGATAAGAATAATAAGGAATAAAAAGCGGAATGAAAATTTCTGGTCTTGTCTCATGAGGGATAACTCCTGTAATATTGTATTTATAAAAGTCCTTGATAGGAATTATTATAGTGAAAAAAGTAAAATAAATCAACAATTAGTGATTATTGGGGCAGAGGGATTGTGATTATTCAGTCCCAATATTAACCACAATTGAATTCTAAATATAGTATAAATTCATTGTAATTCCCAAGAATTTGTGATATATTAAACAGGAAACAAAACATAAGTTCTTGTTATGGAGTATTTAAATGAAAGATTTCATTCGTAATTATAAAAAAGACATCTTGATTATGACCGGATTATTGACTGCTGCTATTGCCGCTTTTTTTATAGTCCCTGTGATTTACGGAACTGGCGGAGACATGGCAGGAGTCTATATGGATGGTAAACTGTATGCATCCTATGATCTTAAGGACAGTCAGCGGTATCATATCCCGGTTGGAGACGAATATAATGAAGTTCTCATTGAGCATGGAAAAGTCCGTGTCAGCAGTTCCAGCTGTAAGAATCAGGTTTGTGTAAACCATGCACCCATATCGAAGAACGGAGAATCTATTATCTGCCTGCCCCATAAACTGGTGATAAGAATTGAAAACAAAAAGGAATCCGGACTGGATGGGATAGCAGAGTAACGCTGAGAAAACGAAACGATATCGGACAGATGAATGGGAAAGAGAGGAATCCGGATTTGAATGATAAGGCTCGAAGAACTGCATTGATCGGTATGTATGCGGCCATTGCCGTCGTGCTGAGCTATGTTGAAATGCTGCTTCCGATTACCATCGGTATTCCGGGTGCAAAACCGGGATTTGCCAATATCATTATTGTATTTGCCATATATTCTGTTAGCGGTGTGTCTGCATTTATTATAAATTTTATTAGGATTTTAATTATCGGAATGTTGTTTGGCAATTTTGTGTCTATTGCATTTTCCATATGCGGGGCATTGGTCAGTCTGGCGGTTATGCTGGCGGTAAAGCGAATCAAAGGCATACATTCTTTAGGGGTCAGCATTTGCGGAGGTGTATCCCATAATCTGGGACAGATTGCGGCAGCTTCATTTCTGGTCAAAAATTATTCCATATTTTATTATTTACCGGTTTTGATGATTGCCGGAATATTATCAGGGATTGTCATCGGAATTGTATCAGGATTGTTGTTAAAGCGGTTAAATCATATGATAAAATAACAGACGAAATGAGCGTGTATTGTCAAAAAATGAAAACGGAGGTACTATGATAGCATTTATTAAAGGACAGATTTCAGATATTGATACTGATAAACTGGTAATCGAGAACCAGGGAATGGGCTATAATGTATTTGTTACTTCCCGGGTATTGTCCGGGGTCAATACCCTTGGCGAGACCATCAAACTTTATACATATTTCAGTGTGAAAGAGGATTCCATGTCCCTGTTTGGGTTTCCGTCAAAAGATGAACTGAATTTATTCCGGAAGTTGATCAACGTAAACGGAATCGGACCCAAGGGAGCCTTGAGCCTGTTATCTTTTATGTCGATTGACGAGCTGCGGCTTGCCATATTATCGGAGGATACCAAAGCCATTTCCAAGGCGCCGGGCATTGGAGCCAAAACAGCTTCCAGAATTATTATTGATCTGAAGGATAAGATTGATATAGAAAACATATTTGGAAATCCTATGAAAGAGCAGGAAGGAAACAGCTCTGCCGGAGGAGATGAAAGTATCCGGAATGATGCAGTGGAAGCACTGGTGGCATTGGGGTATTCGCCGTCCCAGGCTTTAGGTGTGGTTCGGAATCTTCCGGTATCGGAACATGACAGTGTGGAAAATATAATAAAAAATGCATTAAAGAAAATGATTTAAGACAGGAAAATTCCGGATAAGAAAGGCATGGATGAGCAGTTATGGGCAGTTCAAAGAGGATTATCAATACAGAACTTGAAACTGAAGAAATTTTATTGGAAAATAATTTAAGACCGAAATTACTGTGTGATTATATCGGACAGGCAAAAGCAAAGGAAAATTTAAAAGTTTTTATCGATGCAGCCAAAGGCAGGGGGGAAACCCTTGACCATGTACTGTTATATGGACCGCCGGGACTTGGAAAAACCACACTGGCAGGTATTATCGCCAATGAAATGGGAGTTAATATTAAGATAACTTCCGGTCCGGCCATTGAAAAACCGGGAGAAATTGCCGCCATATTAAACAATCTGGCAGAAGGTGATGTACTCTTTATTGATGAGATACACCGGTTAAACCGGCAGGTAGAGGAAGTATTGTATCCGGCCATGGAGGATTTTGCCATTGACATTATGATTGGAAAAGGTGCATCGGCCCGTTCCATCCGTTTGGACCTGCCGCATTTTACACTGGTAGGTGCCACTACCAGAGCCGGAATGCTGACGGCTCCATTAAGAGACCGTTTTGGAATGGTACATAAACTGGAATTTTATACGCCTGAAGAACTGACTTCCATCATTACACGTTCGGCCGGGGTTTTATCGGTGGAGATTGATAAAGAAGGAGCCATGGAATTGGCAAGAAGGTCCAGGGGAACACCAAGGCTTGCCAACCGTCTTCTGAAACGGGTCAGAGATTTTGCACAGGTGAAGTATCATGGAGGGATAACTTTGGAAGTGGCAAATTCCGCACTGGATTTGCTGGAAGTAGATAAACTAGGACTGGATAATCAGGACCGGACGATTCTCAATACCATTATTGAAAAATTTTCGGGTGGTCCGGTGGGACTGGATACACTGGCGGCAGCTCTGGGGGAGGATTCCGGAACGCTGGAAGAAGTATATGAACCATATCTGATAAAAAACGGTTTGATTACCCGTACACCCCGGGGAAGGATGGTTACAGAACATGCATATGTGCATTTGGGTCTGTCGGTATTGACACAATGAAGATATCAAATTGTAATGGAGAGTTTGACTGTCATTCGTGGCAGGAGTTAGAACAACTGATTAAAAAAAGCTCATTAAATCCGCCGGATGATCTCTGGATTAGTGAAAACACAGAGTATCCCTGTCTGGCAATATTGATAAACGGAAATTATGCCTGTGTTCACTATTTTCTCGATGATGAGGGAGATGTGTGGCAGTCTGTCGGAGACGGTGATAAAGATGTTACTTTTGTTATCAATGGAGGGAAATCGGATCTGCCTGCGGATTCGGTTATTCCGCTTGAAAAAGCAATAGAATGTGCAAGACAGTTTTATGATACATTGGATAAACCCACCTGTTTGGAATGGCGGGAGTTGTAGTGAATTTGTAATATTTGAAAAAACATATTTTGAAGAACATAAAAGACAGTGGGAAAGGATGAATTTTTTATTATGACGGTAGAAGAATTCAGAAAAAAATTGGAAGAAGATGGAGAATGGGCACCGGGCTGGGACACAATAGAACAGGAATTTGAACGGCTGTATCCGGGGCAGGAACCGATGCATTATGGAACGCTTATGCATTCCAGAGCTATATTCGGAGGGGATAATTATCTGGACGGATATTCCGTTTATGATTCTCCAAAGGGGTATAAACATTTAGTTACTTTCGGTATGACCGAATTGTATGCGGATGAGGAAAAACTTGGCGGAGAATGGAATGGCTGGGGCTATGAAATGACCATCAAACTTGCGGAAAAAACAGCAGAAGATTGCAAATGGGCAATCGATATGTTATCGAATCTTGCAAGATATACCTATACCAAAAAAAGGTTTTTTGAACCTTTTCAGTATATTGCCGGAAACGGAACCTCCCTGCATATCGGTGTTGAATCTGAGATTACCGCATTGTTAACGATACCGGATACGGAAGCGCAGACACAGGACTCCATATACGGGAAAACAGAATTTATTCAGCTGGTAGGTATTACGGAACGGGAGTTCCAGGCAATCAGGGAAAACGGGGATAATATTCAGATTTTATGTGACCGGATGAAAGCGGAAAATCCGGATTTTGTAACGGATATGGGACGTAAAAGATCATATCTGTAATATTATCATACAATTGTAAAACAAATTGTCACAGATTAAAAGTTTTTAAATTTTAAACTAAAATATTTGGAAGGAGACTTTATATGAAAGAAAAAAGGTCAATGGTGCAGGAGCTGGAGGAGCAGTACGGGGATGACGGAACACTGGATATGGAACTGACCATGCAGTATCTGCTTCATGTATCATTACATAATATGTTTTCCGTAGAGGATGTTGTAGAAGAGGATCATATATATCTTCCCGCCTGGGAGGCCGTTCTGAGACCGGAAATCGCACAGATGGATGAAAGGGGAATCGTTCTCCATTTTTATCTGGATGTACCGAAGTGGGGAAAATCATTTTTTGAATGCTGTGTCGGAATGGGAAATACTCCAAAAACCAGTCTTGGCATGGCAGTGGGAAGTTTTCTGTTTTCATTTATGCAGGGACTGAACCAGATGGAATCCGGTGAAGAAATGGATATGGTTACAACGGAGTTTGCAGGAAAGATACATAAATTCTCTGTTTTCGGCAGTAATATTGTAGGCATGGGGAATCAGCCGGGTGCCGATTATGATGTTTACTGGAATATATTAAAAGAGGAAATTGTTAAGCGTCTTGGGAATCAAAAGATTTGTTTTGTGAAAATTTACGGTGCGAAAATGGGGGATGATATTACCGGAGAATGCCGGATTGATGATATTAAAAGTGAAGAACTCAGTCAGATGGTAGCCCGTAGTGTTTCTGAATGGGATATTGAAGGATTTGCTTCCCAGAAACAGTTTTTCTTTATCCGGCAGGCAGAAGAAACAACATTGCCGAATCCTTATCTGGGACATGAGGGAGAACAGCTGCTGAAAGAACGGGTGATTACTGCTGCTAAAATTTTCCGGGACTGTCAGAGTGAAGAAGACTATGATACAATGTCAGCACGAATGGCGGAAGCGCTGGGAGATACCACACTGGCGGCGGAGTGTGAAATGTTTTTACCGGAAATGTGTGCAGAAAATGCTTTTCAGGAGTCAACGTATTCGGAAACTGTGGATATACAATGGCAGAACGGTTCCGGCTGCAAAACGGTTTATAAAAATCAGCTGGCAGATTATTATCCGATTTGGAATATGCTGTTTTCTGCATTTTCGGAAGGTGTCTTTGGTGAGGATACCAATGAGCTTTATAGAAAATATATTGAATACAGCTCCATTGGTCATGCATTGAGCCAGGCGCTGGAAAAAGAAAGTGAATTAAGCGATATAAGATTATCTGCACTTATTTTTTCCGCAACGGATGATTTTATATTGCGATAGACATTCCGCCATGCGGAAAAACCTTGTAATTTATCAGATATAATGTATAATATACTTTATCAGATTTTAAAGCAGACGATAAGCAGTCGCTGCTTTTATACAGGAGGGAGCAGCGAAAATGTCATCAAAGAATAATACGGAAGTCATTATAGATGGTAAGATATATACCCTTAGCGGTTATGAAAGTGAAGAATATCTGCAGAAAGTAGCAGGTTATATTAATAATAAGATTACTGAATTTAAACAGGATGACGGATTTAAACGTCAGACATTGGAAGTACAGCGGACGTTGTTAAACATTAATATAGCAGATGATTACTTTAAAGTGAAAAAACAGGCAGATGCACTGGCCTCAGAGGTAGAAAGCAAGGACAAACAGTTATACGAAATAAAGCATGAGCTGATAGCGGTACAGATCAAACTGGAAACCCAGGAAAAAGAAGAAGAGGAACATAAGAAAGAGATTGCGGAACTCCAGAAAGAAATCGTACGGCTGGAAACAAAGCTGATAGAAGCAAAAGAGCGGGAAAAAGACCAGTTAAAGGAACGGAAGTCCGGTAACCGTAATAAAAAGGATGAGAAGGATACAGCGGAATAGAGGAAAAATGCCGGGTCAAGCGATATATTGCTTCCCGGCTTTGGTATTTAAAGGAGACAAATATGGACAGGACCATAAAAACAGAAATATTATCGCCGGCAGGTTCCATTCAGGCGCTATATGCGGGAATCCGGGCAGGTGCGGATGCCGTATACATAGGCGGTAATAAATTTGGCGCCAGGGCATATGCGGAAAATCCGGAGGAAGCTTTGCTTCTGGAGGCCATTGACTATGTCCATCTGCATGACAAAAAAATATATCTTACGGTCAATACACTGCTGAAAAATCAGGAAGTGGAATATCAGCTTTATGATTATCTTGCCAAATATTATGAATACGGATTGGATGCTGTTATTGTTCAGGATTTCGGGGTATTTCGGTTTATCAGAGAAAATTTTCCGAAGCTGGATATCCATGCCAGTACCCAGATGATGATAACCGGGCCGGAAGGTGCCGCATTGCTGAAAGAAATGGGAGCTACTCGTATTGTTACGGCCAGAGAGATTTCCTTAAAAGAAATTGAAGAAATTCATACAAATGTAGATATTGAGATTGAAAGCTTTATTCATGGTGCCATGTGCTATTCCTATTCCGGACAATGCCTGTTCAGCAGTATTTTAGGGGGGAGAAGCGGCAACCGGGGAAAGTGTGCGGGACCGTGCCGGCAGCCATACGCCGTTTATGAAAATGGGCGGCTGCGGAATGATGAGGATAGTCGTTATGTATTAAGTCTCAGGGATATGAATACGCTTACCATTCTGCCCCGGATTATTCATGCCGGCGTATATTCTTTAAAAATCGAAGGACGGATGAAAAGCCCGGAATATGCTGCCGGAACAGTGGAACTGTACCGGAAGTATGTGGATTTGTATCATTCCTTTTCCGGATATGAAGAAGCCGAACAACGATTTACCGTTCAGAAAGAGGATTTGGAAAAACTGGCCGGACTGTACAGCCGCAGCGGTTCTGGAACCGGATATTATACAGGGCATAATTCAAAAACAATGGTATCGGTGCGAAAGCCGGCCTATCATACGGACTGTGAACAATATGTGTTGGAGCTGTCAAACAAGTATTGTAATACCCATAAAAAATACGAATGCAGTGTAAAAGTAGAATTATATTGTGGGAAACCCGGCAAAATAATAGTAACAGATAAGTACGGAAATATTGCTGCGGCATCCGGGGATATCGTTTCGGCTGCAAAGAATCGTCCTATGAGTACCGGGGATATCAGAAAACAGATATCCAAAACCGGAAATACGCCGTTTTGTTTTATGGATGTGGAGATACAAACGGATGGGGAGATTTTTATTCCGGTCAGACAATTGAATGAACTCCGGAGAAACGGAATCGAAGCGTTCAGTCGGAATCTGTTAAGAAAATACAGGCGGACGCTGGAAATGGAGAAACATAACGGGCGGAAGGAAGAAAAAAAATCCGGTCCCCGGATAGCGGGACGAGCAGATATTAACTGTCAGGTTGTCAGCGAAGAACAACTTTTGGCCGTATCAGAAAATCCACAGGTAACGGAGGTTACAATATCTTGTGACTTTTTTCAGCCGATGCAGCTACTGTCCCACACAGATACTCTGATAAAAGCAGAAAAGAAAACCATTGTGGCCATGCCTTTTGTGTTCCGGGAAAAAGCACTCCGGTATTTTGACTCCGTATTACCGGTTCTTAAAGAGAAACATATAATATTTATGGTAAGAAATGCGGATGAAATCGGATATTTGAGAAAAAACGGAATTTATGAATTTTATACTGATTATTCCGTATATGCTTTCAATCATCCGGCTGCAGAGATGCTGTCGGAACTGGGAGCCGGACGTATAACCCTTCCTTATGAGCTGAATTATAAAGAGCTGTTGAACTATTCCGTTTCAAATGCCGAACTGGTGGTATATGGCAGGATTCCGCTGATGATATCGGCAAATTGTCTGAATCAGACTACGGACAGCTGTGACGGGAAAGGGAAAACCCTGATTTTGAGGGACCGGTTGGAGAAGGACTTTCCGGTGGTAAATGTGTGTAATTACTGCTATAATATAATATATAACAATCTTCCGTTATCACTTCTGGGCGTCTGTCAGAAAGTAAAACAGCTGAATCTCCAGACCGTCCGGTTATCATTTACAACAGAAAACGGTCAGGAAACAAGAGAAATTCTGGAGCAGTATTGTTCCGCATTTTGTGATGATAAGGAGATAATGGAAGAAAAACCTTATACAAGGGGGCATTTCAATCGAGGAGTTGAATAGACGACCATGCAGAATTTATTTATTGTTACCGCAAAATATATGTTTATTATTTTATTGGCTTTTTATGTTTTTTTAAGCTATATCGCACTGCGGGACGGAAAAAAGCAGTCCCATAATGCGGCACTATCCGTGCAGAGTCTTATTATTTATACCATACATCTGTGCGGTTATATCATAATATATATGAATTTGGAAAAGGATTCCGTGGTGATATTTTACGGCGCCCAGCTCATCTATTTTGTAGTATTTAAAGGATTATTCGGGGTAATATATGAGAAAGCATACCATAAGGGCTTAATTAATAATATGTGCATGATGCTTGTCATCGGTTTTATCATGTTATCCCGGCTGTCGTATGAAAAAGCAGTGAAACAATTCATTATTGTAGTAATGGCTTCCGTGCTTGCGCTGGCAATTCCATGGATTGTCAGCCGGGCAAAAGCATTGGTGACCATGAGCTATATCTACTGTTTTGCAGGCATTGCTTTTCTGGCAACGGTTCTGATTATTGGACAGCTCAGCTATGGTGCCAAACTATCCATAGAAATTGCGGGATTTTCTTTTCAGCCTTCCGAATTTGTCAAAATATTATATGTATTCTTTATTGCCTCTCTGCTGAATAAAAGCACGCGGTTTAAATATGTGGCCGTATCGGCGGCATTTGCGGGACTGCATGTGATCATACTGGTATTGTCAAAAGATTTGGGAAGTGCTTTGATCTTTTTTATAGTGTATATAGTAATGATATATGTTGCCACCTGCCGTTTTTTCTATTTTGGCGCAGGTATTATAGCCGGAAGCGGAGCCGCTTATATGGCATATAAGTTATTTTATCATGTACAGGTCAGGGTTCAGGCATTTGTGGACCCGTGGTCGGTGATAGATACCGGCGGCTATCAGGTGGCCCAGTCCCTGTTTGCCATCGGAACCGGCGGATTACTGGGACTTGGATTGTATAAAGGTGTGCCGCGGACCATACCGGTTGTGGAACAGGATTTTATTTTTGCTGCCATATCCGAGGAATTCGGAGCGTTTTTTGCATTAACGCTGCTGATATTATATATTAATTGTTTTCTTTGCTTTATTAAGATTTCCATGAAGCAGACGGAAATGTTTTATAAACTGGTAGGCCTGGGATTAGCGGTTACATATGCAGTGCAGACCATACTGACGGTTGGAGGAGCGATTAAATTTATACCTTCTACCGGCGTAACGCTTCCGTTGATCAGTTACGGCGGCAGTTCCATATTATGTACGGTCATAGTATTTGGAATTATACAGGGTCTGGCAGTCCACAGCAATATTCAGGAGGCGGAAAATGGGAAAAAAGAATAAAAAAATGCCGGCTGAAACGGAATCCGGACGAAATTCAAAACCAAAGACAAAGAAAAAGAAAAATCCTAACAGGGAAATCATGAGAATTACATATTTATTTCTCGTGATTTTCGTTGGTATGATCGGATATTATATTAAATTTCATATAAAAGACAGTGATGATATCATTAATAATACTTACAATAAACGGCAGGCAATTCTGGAGCAGGAAATCATCAGGGGGAATATTTTAAGTGATGACGGACAGATACTTGCTACGACGATATCCGATGAGGAAGGAAATGATTACCGGAATTATCCCTTTGGCAATCTATTTGCTCATTCCGTGGGTTTTTCCACGCATGGAACCACGGGAATTGAACTGATGGCAAACTATAAGCTGCTGACCTCCAATGTGTCCATTATTCAGACGGCCCTGAACGATTTTAAAGGAGTAAAAAATCCGGGAAATAATGTTCTTACTTCGTTGAATGTAGATATGACAAAAGCTGCATATGATGCATTGGGAGAACATCAGGGAGCCGTCATAGTTTTGGAACCTTCCACAGGAAAGATCCTGACCATGGTATCCAAACCGGATTTTAATCCGAATGAAATAGATTCCATATGGGAGGATCTGGTATCCGGGGAAGGGAATTCCAATCTGGTCAATCGGACAACATCCGGATTATATACGCCCGGATCTACATTTAAGCTGTTTACATTATTGGAATATATCCATGAAAATCCTGATTTTAACGCATATTCTTATGACTGCAGCAGCCGGATTACCATAGACGGGAATACCATTCACTGTGCGGGTCATAGCTGGCATGGCGGGGAAAACCTGATGGAATCCTTTGCAAATTCCTGTAATTCTTCCTTTGTAAATCTGGGACTGACACTGGATAAAGGAAAGTTTAAAAACCTATGTAACAGTCTGCTGTTTAATTCAGAACTGCCCTTAAGCTATTCCTATAATAAAAGCAGTTTTGTGCTGAATGAATCTTCATCCGGCTTTGATACCATGCAGACGGTCATCGGACAGGGAGAAACCCTGATCACTCCCATTCATCTGGCAATGATCGCTGCTGCCATACAGAATAACGGTATTCTGATGAAACCCTATGTTATAACGGAAATTCAGAGTTCAGAAGGGAAAAAGCTGGAGGAATATAAACCGGAAGAATATAAACGCCTGTTTTCTGTGGAAGATTCCGCAATGCTAAAAGATTTCATGGGTGCAGTAGTGACAAACGGTACCGGAACAAAGTTAAAGACAGATGCATATAACGCATACGGAAAAACAGGTACGGCACAGATTAATGACGGAAGCCAGACAAATTCTCTGTTTATGGGTTTTGCCGAGAAGGACGGTAAAGCGGTTGCTATCTGTGTGGTAATGGAGGATATGCCGGAGGGTTCCACGTTTGCGGTTCCGGCGGCAAAAAAAGTTTTGGATGTGTATTTTAATGTATTTTAATGTTTTTGCAGATTTTTCCTTGCGGATATTTGGTGATTGATGTATACTAGAATCAGTCTATTGAGACACACCTACAGAAACAGGAGGCATTGCAATGATTGAAGCAACGAGCTGTGGCGGTGTGGTTATATTTCGAGGCAAGATTCTGGTATTGTACAAGAATTATAAAAATAAGTATGAAGGCTGGGTATTGCCGAAGGGTACAGTGGAAGATGGCGAAGAATATAAAGAAACGGCACTTCGGGAGGTACGCGAGGAGACAGGTGTTAATGCATCCATTATAAAATATGTCGGAAAGAGTCAATACTCTTTTACGACTCCGCAGGACATTGTCGATAAGAATGTGCATTGGTATTTGATGATGGCAGATAGCTATTATAGTAAACCACAACGGGAAGAGTATTTTATTGATTCCGGATATTATAAGTTTTATGAAGCATATCATTTGCTGAAATTTGCCAATGAAAAGCAGATATTGGAGAAAGCTTATAATGAATATCTGGATTTGAAAAAAAGTAACCTTTGGGGTAGCAAGAAATATTTTTGACATCGGCACGATATTAAGAACTTCTTGGCATGACAGTGCTAAGAAGTTTTTTATTCCGATCAGAGGCAGATTTTTATGAATAAAATAAATTACCAGAAGCAGCTGGACCAGACCATTGAGCAGATTACCGGGGCCGGCAGGGAAGCACCGAAGCTTTTATTACACAGTTGCTGTGCACCATGCAGTAGCTATGTATTGGAATATCTTTCAGAATATTTTTTGATAACAGTTTTGTACTATAATCCGAATATCTTTCCGAAAGAAGAGTATCAATACAGAATTGAAGAGCAGAAACGTCTGATTCAGGCGATGAATGAATCAGGCATCGGTAACAAAATTTCTTTTCTTTCCACCGATTATGAACCGGAAAGATTTTATGAAACGGTGAAAGGGCATGAACAGGACAGAGAAGGCGGACAGCGCTGTTTTTTGTGCTATGAGTTAAGACTAAGGGAAGCAGCGAAATATGCTGCAGAAGGCGGGTATGATTACTTTACTACGACTTTGTCCATCAGTCCGCTGAAAAATGCAGAAAAGCTGAATGAAACAGGCAGACGGATTTCGGAAGAAACGGGTATTGCATATCTGTACTCCGATTTTAAAAAGCGGAACGGGTATAAACGTTCAGTGGAATTATCCGAAAGATATCAGCTTTACCGGCAGGATTACTGTGGCTGCATTTATTCCAGAAATGAACGGTATTCTGCAATAAAGGGATAAAACGGAGAGTGGGGAAGAAGGTTGAAAGAGATTATTGAAAGAAAGGAAAACTGCAAAATGCCCTTCTTTCAACCTGTTTATTTGGGCAGTGTCACAGGCAGACCTGTGACATGCACGGGTATTACAAATGAATCATTGGATGGAGAAAATTCGGATAAACAAAAAGATTTTTATTGGCAGGGCTGCTGCTGTTCTCATACTGGCAGCCGTGATTCTTTTTCTGCTGTTATCCGGCGGTGACAAGGACGGCAAAAGCAGTACCGGTATTCATACTGCCGGAGAAAGAATAACAACAAAACAGGAAAAAGAAACAGAGGGAACCTCCGAACAGAAAACAACCCCAGAAAATGAAACACCCTCCGAGACGGCCAACGGGGAACCCGGCAGCGGAGATTCAACGGAAAATACGGAAGAATCCTCTTCGGATGCAGACCTGCAGGAAAGCACAGAACCAATGGAATCCACAGAGAACAATCCTTCAAATCCGTCATCAAAACCGCAGGAACCGGAAGAACAAAGTACCGGGAACCGGCAGAATCCCACAACCGGATCTTCCACCGGAGAAAACCGGGAACCGGTTACAAATCCCCAGATAAATACGAAACCGGATCCGCCACAGACGGTATATGAATATAAAATACCGGTGATTCATATCAATACGGAAAATAAGGTTCCGGTTACATCAAATTCCCAGACAGTAATGGCAGAATTTTCACTGGATGGAAGAAATACAGGCTATCCGGATATAAATAACGCAGTCATTAAGATACGGGGACGCGGACATTCTACATGGAAACTGGATAAAAAGCCGTATCAGATAAAATTTGAAGAAAAAACGTCTGTAATGGGAATGAAAGAAGCAAAACGCTACATATTACTGGCAAATTATTCTGATAAGACCCTGATGAGGAATCATATAGCATTTACGATGGCAGAAACACTGAATCATCTGATTTTTGTACCTCATACGAAACCGGTGGATGTCTATCTCAACGGAACTTATATCGGTGTATATGGTATCGGAGAAAAAGTAGAGGTAAGAAAAGGCCGCATTGAGATGGAAATGGGAAATGAGTTCTCTGCGGATACCGGATATCTGCTGGAGGTAGGCGGATTTGATGATGAGGATGACGGTTATGTGTTTAATACGGATTGTCTGAAAGATGTTGTGGTAAAAACGCCGGAATATGAAGTGATTAACCGGGAACAGGAACAATATATCGAAGATTATGTCAAAAAAGCGGAACAGGCCGTTAAAAATCTGTCCGGTTATGAAGAATATATTGATATTTCTTCTTTGATTGACTGGTTTATTCTGCATGAACTGACCTATAATCTGGACTGTTGTTTTAACAGAAGCTGCTATCTGGTAAAACCGGCAGGCGGCAAGCTGCAGATGGGTCCGCCATGGGATTTTGATGTGGCGTTCGGTAATTATATTTATGATAATCCAAACTATGACGGATGGGCAAGCGTAGGTTCTTCGGACAGCAGTTCCTATATTAAGGTTACATGGATGAATTATCTGCTGGCAGACAGCAGGTTTAATGCCAGACTGAAACAGCGATGGGCTGAAAAGAAAGAAGAGCTGGTTTCCACCGCCATGGCGGAGATAGAATCCACGAAAGACCGGATTTATAAATCACAGATGGATAATTTTAAAGTATGGGATATCTGGAACATACGGGCCGGATATGGTTCTGATGCAACTACGGCGCTGCACAGCTATGATGAACAGGTGGAATATTTAAAAAACTTTATCCTGAACCGTAAGCAGTGGATGGACCAGGCCATCAGTAACCTTCCGTAATTAAGTTATTGAATGAAACAGGATTTTATGGTAGTATAGTATGAACTGAAATTTGACTTTTAGCCGGTTATTCCGACAGATTGGAGGAGAATTATGTTAATAGCAATGAATTTATCAGGCGCCCTTATCTATTATACAGGTTCCTTTCTTGTTATAGGTGGATGTGCAGTCTTAGGCGTGTTCCTTGGAAAAACGCTGCGGAAGAGAAAAGATGCAAAAGCATCCCAGGATAAAGCGTGAAACAGAATAGTGGAGGTTTTTTGAAATGGAAAAGTACGGTGTAAACCAGTTGAGAAAAATGTTTCTGGAGTTCTTTGAAAGTAAAGATCATCTGAAAATGAACAGTTTTTCACTGGTACCACATAATGATAACAGCTTATTATTAATAAATTCAGGAATGGCTCCATTAAAGCCATATTTTACGGGACAGGAAATTCCGCCGAGGAAGCGGGTTACCACCTGCCAGAAATGTATCCGTACCGGAGATATCGATAATATCGGTAAAACCGCAAGACATGGTACTTTTTTTGAAATGCTGGGAAACTTTTCTTTTGGTGACTACTTTAAGACAGAAGCCATACACTGGTCCTGGGAATTTCTGACCGATGTGGTGGGACTGGATGTCGACAGGCTGTATCCGTCCATCTATGAGCAGGATGAGGAAGCCTTTGAAATCTGGAATAAAGAAATGGGAATTCCGGAAGAAAGAATTTTCCGTTTCGGAAAAGAAGATAATTTCTGGGAACATGGTGCCGGTCCCTGTGGTCCGTGTTCAGAGATATACTATGACAGGGGTGAAAAATATGGATGCGGAAAACCGGACTGTACCGTGGGTTGTGACTGTGACCGGTATATGGAAATCTGGAATAATGTATTTACCCAGTTTGAAAATGACGGAAACGGCAATTATGAAGAATTAAAACAGAAGAATATTGATACCGGTATGGGATTGGAACGTCTTGCCAGTGTGGTACAGGATGTGGATTCTATTTTTGATGTAGATACCATATGTGCACTTCGAAACAAAGTATGTGAATTTGCGGGAACCGCATATCAGACGAATGAAGATGCTGACGTATCGATTCGAATTATTACTGACCATATCCGTTCTGCGACATTTATGATTTCTGACGGTATTATGCCTTCCAATGAGGGGCGGGGATATGTTCTTCGAAGATTAATCCGTCGTGCGGCCAGACATGGACGCATATTGGGTATTGACGGAAAATTTCTGGCGAAACTCAGTGAAACGGTCATTGAAGGTTCTAAGGACGGTTATCCGGAATTAGACGAAAAGAAGGATATGATATTTAAGGTTCTGACTGAGGAAGAAAATAAATTTAACAAGACTATCGATCAGGGTCTGAGCATTCTTTCGGAACTGGAAGAAGAAATGAAAAAGAACGGTACCTTGGTACTGGCCGGAGAAGATGCGTTTAAGCTTTATGATACCTATGGATTCCCGATTGACCTGACAAGGGAAATCCTGGAGGAAAAAGGAATGACCATTGATGAAGACGGCTTTTCCACTGCCATGCAGAAACAAAAGGAAACGGCCAGAAGCAGACGGGCAAAGTCTAATTATATGGGAGCCGATGTTACGGTATATGAAGCCATTGATCCGGCAGTCACTTCTGAATTTGTCGGTTATGACCGTCTGGAAGAACAGTCGGAGATCACCGTACTTACTACGGATACGGAACTGGTACAGGCTCTGGCAGACGGAGACATGGGAACGGTAATTGTAAACCGGACACCGTTTTATGCCACCATGGGCGGGCAGGAAGCCGATACGGGAATCATCCGTACAGACAGCGCAGAATTTATGGTAGAGGACACTGTTAAACTTCTTGGCGGAAAAATCGGCCATGTGGGCAGGGTGACAAAAGGAATGTTCCGGGTTGGCGACAAGGTTACATTGTCCGTAAATGAAGAGAATCGTCTGGCAACCTGTAAAAACCACAGTGCAACCCATCTGCTTCAGAAAGCTCTGAAAATGGTTCTGGGCGGTCATGTGGAACAGGCAGGCTCTCTGGTAAATGGTGACCGGCTGCGTTTTGATTTCACGCATTTTCAGGCAATGACACCGGAAGAAATACAAAAAGTAGAAGCTATTGTTAATGAAAAGATTGCCGGACAGCTTCCGGTAGAGACCAAAGTCATGTCTTTGGAGGATGCGAAAAAGACCGGCGCCATGGCTTTGTTTGGGGAGAAATACGGTGAAACGGTACGTGTGGTAAATATGAGTGAGTTTTCCAAAGAATTCTGCGGCGGTACCCATGTAAATAATACCGGTGCCATATCCATGTTTAAGATCATATCCGAAAACGGTGTGGCGGCAGGAGTCAGACGTCTGGAAGCCCTGACAGGAACGGGAGTGATTAAGTACTATTCCGAACTGGAGCAGAATCTGGAATCGGCGGCAAAAGCTGCCAGAACGGATACGGCAAATCTTACGGCAAAAATTGAAAGCCTGCAGGAAGAAATCAAGGCATTGCACAGCGAAAACGAAAGCCTGAAGAGTAAGCTTGCCAATAATTCCATTGGAGACGTTATGAATCAGGTAGAAGAAGTGAACGGAATTCAGATTCTGGCGGCCGAAGTGCCGGAAATGGATATGAACGGTCTCCGCAATCTGGGAGACAGTCTGAAGGAAAAACTGAACGGCGGTGTTGTGGTACTGGCTTCCGCCCAGGGAGGCGACAAGGTAAACCTTATGGTAATGGCTGATGATGCTGCCGTAAAAGCAGGCGTTCATGCCGGAAATATTGTAAAAGCCATTGCGCCGAAGGTAGGCGGCGGCGGCGGTGGCCGACCAAATATGGCACAGGCAGGCGGAAAAAATCCGGACGGTATTCCGGAAGCGCTGGCAGAGGCAAAATCCATCCTGAAAAAATAATGTTTTTTCAAAATTATAGTTGACGAATGGAAAATTTATGCTATAATATGTCTAGTGCAATAAAAAATACCCAAACAGTTGTATTATGCACAATTACACAACTGGAGGGAGGTTAGGTGTGAGACTATGTCAAATGTAATCGTTAAAGAGAACGAGTCTTTAGATAGTGCTTTACGCAGATTCAAAAGAAACTGTGCAAAGGCCGGTATCCAGCAGGAGATCCGTAAAAGAGAACATTACGAAAAGCCAAGCGTAAAGCGTAAGAAAAAATCTGAAGCAGCCAGAAAACGTAAATATAACTAATTGAAACTTGTATACCTGTAATCAGACAGTGGTCTGATTACAGGTATATTTATTTAACAGTAATTTTAACAATCCCAAATACATATAAATAGATAAGAATATTATTGGAAGCCTGTGATTTGATATGAGTCTTGAAAAGATAACGGATACGTTAAATCTTCCGAAAGATATTGTAATGGGGGCCTCGATATTACATCTGATCGGCCAGTATGAGGTATATATAGAAAATTATAAAAATATCATTGAGTTTAATGAGAATGTGATTAAAATCCAGGCGCGCTCCACGAAGATCATAATTACCGGCAAACATCTTCATATAGAATATTTTAATAATGATGACATGAAGATAAAAGGCAGAATAAGCGATGTCAGCTTTACTGTATAGGGGGGATTGTCATACATAATTTAATTGAATATATTAAGGGATATCTGATTGTTGTGTTTACCGGAGATGAAAAAGTAAGATTTGTTAATTTATGCAGAAATAATAATTTAAAAATCTGGAAACTATACAATGATGAAAATGCAATTATTATGAACTGTGATAAAAAGGATTTTAAAAGGATGAAACCGCTGAGGAAAAAATGTCATGGAACCTTGCGGATTCAGAAAAAAGCGGGTCTGTATTTTAAAGCAGTCCGCCAGAAAGCCCATACCTGTTTTCTGGTGGGTATATTACTGTTTCTGCTTATGGGAAAACTGCTTTCCCTGTTTATTTGGAATATATCATTTGACGGAAACTATTCGTATACCAATGTGGAACTTATGCGTTTTCTGAACAGCAATAAGATTAATAACGGTTTATTAAAATCAGACATTGATTGTGATAAGATTGAATATCTGCTGAGAACCAATTATTCCGATATTACCTGGGTATCGGCAGAGATAAAAGGTACCAAACTGATCATTCATATAAAAGAAAATTTTGACGGATATATTGCAAAAACCGAAACAAAACCATATGATATTGTATCCGGAACCCATGGAGTTATTACAAAAATAATAACCCGTTCCGGTGTTCCGCAGGTAAAAGCGGGAGACGAAATCATGGAGGGACAGCTTTTGGTCAGCGGAATTCTGGATACTTACGGGGATAATGAAACCTTTATATCAAGAAAATTTGTTCAGGCAGATGCCGATATCTATGCGGATGTTGTACTGGAATATAAGGATGAATTTGAGCTGGTCCATCAGAATAAAAAATATACAGGTGAAAAAAATAATATATATACCATCAATATTTTAGGAAAAAAAATATATTTGTCTTTGCTGCAGAAAAACTTTAAGTTGTCGGATGTAGTGACCACCGATAAGCAACTGAGCATAACGGATGATTATTATCTGCCGTTAAGTGCCGGAAAAATCACGGTACGGGAATATGTAACCGACGAGGCAGTGTATTCGGAAGAAGAGGCTTTGGGGATAGCAGGAAATAATTTGGAGATTTTTATCAAAAATTTACAGGAAAAGGGTATTCAAATTATAGAGAAAAATGTTACAATAGAATGTGATGAAAAATTTTGCCGTGCTTCCGGAACCATTAAAGTTAACCGGCAGATTGGAGATGTTCAGTATATTGATGAGGAAGCAAATAAAATGGAAATTCCCCAGACTGAAGAAAGCAGTGAAGCGAATGAATAAGAAAGGAATTTATAGAATCGATGAGTGTAATAGAAAACATTATAGATATTCCGGCTCAGTACAGTGCGGCGGTTTTCGGACAATTTGATTTTAATATTAAGAAAATCGAAAAAACCCTGCATGTTACAATGATTGCCAGAGATTCGGAACTAAAGATCATCGGGGGAGAAGTCAGTGTCGGGAGGGCAAAAAGCGTAATTGAAGCATTGCTGGCTGCCGCCCGGAACGGAAACGAAGTAAATGAGCAACTTGTAAATTATTCTCTGTCCTTAGCATTTGAGAACAGAACGGAGACACTGACTGAACTGGATGAGGATATGGTCTGCCGCACCGTCAGCGGAAAACCGGTGAAGCCGAAGACCCACGGTCAGAAGAACTATGTGGATATGATACGACAGAAAATGATTGTGTTCGGACTTGGTCCGGCCGGAACAGGTAAAACGTATCTGGCCATGGCGATGGCCATACAGGCGTTTAAGAATAATGAAGTGGGAAGGATCATTTTAACCAGGCCTGCCATTGAAGCGGGAGAAAATCTTGGTTTTTTACCCGGTGATTTGCAGAGCAAAGTGGACCCCTATTTAAGACCGCTGTATGATGCATTGTATCAGATCATGGGGGCGGAAGCATTTCTGCACAATACAGAAAAAGGATTGATTGAAGTTGCACCGCTGGCGTATATGCGGGGCAGGACACTGGATAATGCATTTATCATACTGGACGAGGCCCAGAATACCACTCCGGCGCAGATGAAAATGTTTCTGACCAGAATCGGTTTCGGATCCAAAGTAATCATAACCGGAGACCAGACGCAGAAGGATCTGCCGCCAAATGCAGTCAGCGGACTGGATACAGCCATCAAGGTACTTGGCAGGGTAGAAGACATTGCATTTGTAAGACTGACCAATGAAGATGTTGTGCGCCATCCGCTGGTACAAAAAATTGTTAAAGCATATGAAGAATATGAAAGCAGGCAGAATAAGGACAAGCGTCTGCGGAAATAAGCGTAGTGATTCCTTATAAAATAAAAAGTGAAAAGAAAGGCATGAATATGAAAAATGTCAATAAAAGGACAAATGAAATTCTTAAAATAGTATTGTTTATCACAACAGCAGTATTATGTCTGGTTCTGTACTATTTTAAGATAAAGAAGCTGGATCTGTGGCCGTATGAAGTAAAATCCAGAGTGGTTTTGTTTTGCGTGACAATGCTGCTTCTGATTTTTTGTGTATATCTTTCCTTGAAAAAATCCATGTTATGGATGGAGGCGGCCTGGAAATTTCTGGTTCCCATGGCGGTTCTTTTTGGAATATTATATCTTCCGGAGCGGCTGCTCATATATCTTCCGGTTTTGCTTCCAATGGTATTAATGACCGGATTTTTTGGAGTTTATGCAGGTTGTTTTCTTCATATAACTGCCGCCGTCTGTTATTATTTTTCCGGATATATGATTATGGAACAGGTAATATTTATGATAATCATGGGCATTACCATTGTGTTTATTGTCAGTATCAGTGAGAATAAGATATTATATTTACTGGCTTCCGTTTTACTGCTTATAATCAGTACGATTCTGAATCTGCTCTATCAGTATATGCAGTATGAAACGATTCATGGTATTCCGGTTTTAAAACAATTACTGCCGTTTTTGATCACACTGGCACCGTTATATGTTCATATGGCAGTCTGCCGGATTCATTCCCTGCGTCTATCCGGAAAACTGAAAGAGATTAACCGGGACGATTATTTTCTGATGGAAAAACTGTCAGAAGAAGATGCCCTTACTTATTATCATTCTATGGAAGTATCCGATCTGGCCGTCCGGGTGGCGGCTGCCATGGGACTGAACCGGGAAATTGTGATGGCAGGTGCCAGATATCATGAAATTGGAAAACTGATAGGAAAAAATTATGTTACCCACGGCATCAAGCTTTTAAATCAGTATGGATTTCCCAAAGAGGTGATTCAGATTGTCAAAGAGCATAACAGTAAGCGGTATAAACCCCAGTCCATGGAGTCGGCCGTTGTGATGCTGTCGGATACCGTTGTTTCCACTCTGAATACGATTATGGAAACCCGTGGAATCGGTAATACCAATAAATCCAAAATAGTGAAAAATATATTGGAACTCCGATTGGAAAGCGGTATATTGGAAGATGTGCTGACGGATACCAAAGAGTATCTCCGGCTGAAACAGGCATTTGTACAGATCTATTTATAAATCGAAGGAGCCTAAAAATGATATATATAGAAAAAGAGACGGAAATCCCGTTGGATTTTGATTATGAGACACTAATTCAGGCAGTGATCCGATATGCACTGGATTATGAGGCGTGCCCCTATGAGGCGGAAGTGAACGTGGTATTGACGGACAATTCTTCCATTTGTGAAGTAAACAAAGAATACCGTCAGAAGGACCGTCCTACGGATGTGCTGTCATTTCCGATGCTGGAGTATGAGAATCCGGGAAATTTTGAAGGACTGGAAGAATCGGATGAGTATTTTAATCCGGAAACCGGAGAACTGGTTTTGGGAGATATTATGATATCCCTGGAAAAAGTGAAGGAACAGGCAGCGGAATACGGACATTCCCAGGAGCGGGAACTGGGGTTTCTGGTGGCGCACAGTATGCTTCACCTGTGCGGTTATGACCATATGGAGCCGCAGGAGAGAGAACGGATGGAACGCCGTCAGTCAGAAATTCTTGACCATCTGGGAATTTGCCGATAGACGGAAAAAATCGGATTGGAAGATTTGTTTGGAGGATTAATATGGAAAATGAAGTATTGATTACATATGCAAAAAAGGCAATGGGAAATGCCTATGCCCCTTATTCACAGTTTTCCGTAGGTGCGGCGCTGCTGACCATGGAGGGCGAGATATTTACAGGCTGTAACGTGGAGAATGCTTCTTTTGGCGCATCCATTTGCGCAGAACGCTGCGCCGTTTTAAAAGCGGTATCGGAAGGATATACTTCGTTTGAAAAAATTGCCGTGGTTTCCGATTCCGAGGCATATACCTATCCCTGTGGAATATGCAGACAGTTTCTTGCAGAATTTATGGAAGACGGCAGTGTGGTATTGGAAGATAAGGACGGCGGAATCAGGGAATATCCGCTGGCAGAGCTGCTTCCCCACGCATTTAATCTCTTGAAGGATTAATTTACAGAAAGGTACATGAAATTGTTATGTCAAAAAAAAGAAAAAATCATAATTTTCTGATACAGGGAAGTATATTGGCCATCGCTTCCATGGTAAGCAGGGTGATTGGTATTATATACAGGGTTCCGTTAAATCATATCATAGGGGATTCGGGAATGGGATATTATCAGTTTGCTTTTGAAATGTATTCCATTCTGCTGATCATATCTTCCTACAGTCTGCCTTTGGCAGTTTCAAAACTGGTTTCTGCAAGGGTTGCAAACGGAGAATATAAAAATGCGCATTATATTTTTAAGCATGCGCTGCAGTTTGCCGCCTGTGTGGGACTGTTGGTTGCGATCATTGATTTTGCGGGAGCGGAATTATTTGCAAAAGTAAGTAAATATTCCGAATCCGTGCTGGCAATCCGGACGTTGGCACCAACTTTGCTGATTCTGGCAATTTTGGGTGTATTCCGGGGATATTTTCAGGGACTGGGAACGATGATGCCTACCGCAGCCTCCAATATCATTGAACAGATCGTAAATGCCATTGTCAGCGTAGGGGCTGCCTGGATACTGTTTGACATTGGTATGGAAAGCGGACGGGAACTGGCTTTTGGTGCTGCGGGAGGAACCATTGGAACCGGCGCCGGCGCCCTGGCGGCATTGCTTTTTACGATATTTATATATTTGATGTACTGCAGAATTATGAAGAAAAAAATCCGCCGGGATACGGTCAGCAGTGTCCATCCGGTTCATAATGTTTATAAAATGCTGATTATCACTATTCTGCCGGTTATTTTCAGTACCGCAGTATATAATATCAGCGGTCTTCTGGATGGTCAGATTTTTTCTAATGTGGAATATTACAAAGGTGTGGAGGAAAGTGTGTATTCCGGTCTGTACGGTATTTATTCGTCAAAATACAGGGTGCTTATGAATGTACCGATTGCCATTGCGTCTGCGCTGGCTTCTTCCATTATTCCCACACTGGTGGCATCCATGACAATGAAAGAATATAAATCCGTAAAACGTAAAATTGATTATTCCATTCGTTTTTCCATGATCATAGCGATTCCATGTGCCGTGGGACTGGCGGTTTTATCCGGTCCGATTATTTCACTGATCTGGGGACCGGATGAGATGGCTACTGAAATGATGCGGATCGGTGCGGTTTCGGTGGTATTTTATTCTCTGTCTACCATTACCAATGCGGTATTGCAGGGTATTGATAAAATGAAAATACCGGTAATCCATGCCGGAATTTCGGTTGTGACACATATTATTATTCTGATCATTATGCTGTCGGTATTTGATATGTCTATTCAGGCCGTGGTTATTGCGGATGCGTTATTTGCCCTGCTGATCTGTATTCTGAACGGACTGGCATTAAAGAGATATATACGGTATAAACAGGAATATATAAAAACCTTTCTGCTGCCGGGGATTGCAGCCGCAATAATGGGCGCTGTTGCTTATTATACCTATACCGGTATTTATAAAATAACCGGCAGGAATGTGGTTGGTATCGGTATGGCGGTCCTGTTTGCGGTCTTAGTTTACGGATTATTGCTGCTGGCCTTTAAAGCGGTAAATGAAGATGAAATCCGAAGTATGCCGAAAGGTGCGGCCCTTGTCAGGATATTAAAAAAATTTCATATGCTGTAATGGTATAAACTTTTCCAAATTGTCAAATACTTAAAATAAACGGGATAGATTTGGAAAGGTGATAGAATGAAACTGTCTTTAAAACGGGTTGCATATCTGACTTATTTTGTTGCACTGGCCATGACTTTTGCGGTATTATATTATGGAAGCTATTATTACGCATTAAAATATATGACTTCTGACAATATTATAACCAAAGATAAACTGCAGGAAGATAATCCGGCCGTGGATTATATGAACCGGGAACAGGATTTGAATGAAGTCAATGCCGAACAGGAGAATATAATTTCAAACAGGACAAACTATGTGGAAGAATCTTATAATATGGATACGGATGAACTGCAGAAGGAAACCATGACGCCTCCGGTGGAAGTTCTTGGCTATAACCGGCAGCAGCTTATTGATTATCTGACCACCTATATGTCTAAAAATAAGGATGAAACTTTGGTCAATATACAATTGGTTTCGTTTTCGACGGATTCCGTGGTTGTAAGAAAAACCGTTCGGACCATTGAAAAAACATATAATTATTACGTGCTTGTGGAAAACGGAATGATATCCGTTTATAAAGCGGATAAAGAAACAAAATACTTTGATACCGGCATCCATCTGAGTGAAGTGGAGGAGAAAGAGCGGCAGAAGCTGACGGACGGATTTTATGTGGAAGATATCCGCGAATTATACAATTATCTGGAGAGTATTACCAGCTGATTTTAATCCTGTAGGAAGTTTCGGGAACCGGTATGCGGTCAGCCGGAGGGAAGGATGAAAAAATATGAACGAGAAAAATACGGACCGGGCGGCAGATATCATTGTGATAGGGGCCGGGGCATCGGGAATGATGGCAGCCATATCTGCGGCCCTCTGTTGGAAAGAGAATCATATAAAAAATAAGAAGATTTTTTTAATTGATAAAAACGAAAAAGCCGGTAAAAAACTGTTAGCCACCGGAAACGGCAGATGCAATCTGACCAATCTGAAACAGAGTCCCGGCTGCTATATGACATGCGGGACGGAATCAGCGGCTGTTACCGGTATTTTGTCCCGTTTTCCTCCGGGAGACGTGATTGAATTCTTTAAAACCAATGGAATGCTCACCTGTGACCGGGACAATTACATATATCCGAAATCCATGCAGGCACAGACGGTAGCGGATACTTTGGTAAGAATCTGCGAATCTCTGAATATTATGATGATACTGAATGAATGTATCAGCAGTATCCGTTATTTATCATCCGGCTCATACCGGCTGATTACCGGACAGGGAAGGGATTTTGCGGCAAAATCCCTGATTTTGTCCACCGGAAGTCCGGCTTCCGTAAAACAGGATTATAACGGATATAGACTGGCAGAAACGCTCGGTCATTCCGTAATTTCCCCGCTTCCCGCACTGTGCGGACTAAAAGCGGATTTCCGAAGGGTGGCCGGTACCGGAGCCGGAAAAACGTTTTTTAAGCAGACCGCCGGAGTGCGGTGTGAGGTCACTGCGCAGGCAGTCATTAACGGAACTTGTGTTTCCGTGGAACAGGGAGAATTACAGATTACGGACTACGGATTATCCGGCATTGTAATCTTCTGTCTCAGCCGCCATATTTCCAGAGGGCTTTTTGAAAAGAAAACTTCTGCCATATGGCTGGATTTTCTGCAGGATATGCCGGAGCAGGAGATAACGGCTTATCTTTATGAGGAGAACGGAAGAAATCTGACGCTCCATCAGGCTTTGTCCGGCCTTTTGAATTCCAAACTGGCAAAGGGACTGATTGTTCTTCTGTCTGGAAAATATAACGGAATTTCTGCCGATACACCGGTCTGCAGGATCAAACCGGCAGTTATGGCAGAGCTTATTGGTGAAATCAGGCATTTTGAGGTAGTGATATCACAGACCAATGAACTGGAGCGGGCACAGGTCTGCTGCGGCGGTGTAGATCTGTCCGAGCTGAAAGAGGACAGTCTGGAATCCCGGAAACTGCCGGGGTTATTTATGTGCGGTGAATTGCTGGATGTGGATGGAATCTGCGGAGGCTATAATCTGCAATGGGCATGGTCCAGCGGTTACAGAGCCGGATCTGAAGCCGCCCGGCGGTTATGTAACGGGGATACTCCGAAACAGAAGACAGAAAGGCAGGATGGGCAATGATAAAAATTTCCCAGATAAAACTGGATATCCGGCATACGGAGCAGGATCTGCGTCAGCGGATTACGAAACTGCTAAAAATGAAACCGGTAAACGGAACCTATGATTTTGATTATAAGATACAGAAACAGTCCATAGATGCCAGACATGAAGATGTTAAATATATTTATACTGTTCTAGTATCCGTTAAAAACGAAGAAAAAATTGTAAAGAAGATTAACAATAAAAATATTATGTTAACAAAAGAGGAATTCTATGAGTTTGTTCCTTCCGGAACCCGGCCGCTGTCTCATTCTCCGGTGGTGGTGGGCAGCGGTCCAGCCGGATTGTTTTGTGCTTATATGCTGGCAGAGCAGGGATACCGTCCGGTTATTATTGAGCGTGGAGAGCCGGTAGAACAGCGGATGGAAACGGTTGAACATTTTTTTGAAACCGGTGAACTAAACCCCGAATCCAATGTGCAGTTTGGAGAAGGGGGCGCCGGAACTTTTTCTGACGGCAAACTGAATACCCTGGTGAAGGATAAGCAGCATCGCAATGATCTGGTTTTGGAGACTTTTGTAGCATTTGGTGCGGAGAAAAGTATTACTTATGTAAATAAACCCCATATCGGAACCGATTGTTTGTCTGTTATAGTAAAAAACATGAGGGAACATATTATTTCCATGGGAGGAACTTTTCGGTTTTCTACCCGTTTTCAGCGCTTTAAAACAGAGGAAGGAGCTTTGACGGCGGTTGAAGTTACATTAAAAAGCGGAGAGAGGGAATGGATTCCGGCAGAAGTCTGTGTACTGGCAACGGGTCACAGCGCCAGAGACACCTTTCAAATGTTGTATGAACAGCATGTCTGCATGGAGCCGAAAGCCTTTGCCGTTGGTGTCCGGGTAGAACACAGTCAGGACCGGATCAATGAATCCCAGTACGGAAAAAATAAAGATTTACTTCCTGCCGCTTCCTATAAGCTTGCCAAAACCGCAGAAAACGGCAGAGGTGTCTATTCCTTTTGTATGTGTCCGGGCGGATATGTGGTCAATGCCTCGTCCGAACCGGAACATCTGGCAGTCAACGGCATGAGTTACAGCCAACGGGATGGAGTTAATGCCAACAGCGCCATAGTGGTTTCCGTTACTCCGGATGATTTTGAAGACCGGTCTCCGTTAGGTGGTATTGAGTTTCAGAGAAAACTGGAAGCAGCTGCATACCGGGAAGGGAAGGGGAAGATTCCGGTTCAGACTTATCAGGATTTTAAACGAAATAAAACGACTACAGAATTCGGCAGGGTTGTTCCCGGGACAAAAGGCGGATTTCGATTTGGAAATTTACGGAATATCCTGCCGGAGTACATTTGTCAGTCACTCATTGAGGGGATTGACAGCTTTGACCGGCAGATTCAGGGTTATGCCAACGGAGATACGGTATTGTCAGGTGTGGAAAGCCGGACTTCTTCTCCGTTGAGGATTCTGCGGAACGAAAATCTGGAAAGCAATTATTCCGGAATATATCCCTGCGGGGAAGGCGCCGGGTATGCAGGAGGAATCACATCTGCGGCTATGGATGGTATCCGGGTTTATGAAGCCATTGCATCAAAATACTGTCCGTTGACATGAATATGTGTTATGATGTAAAATATGTGAGATTGTGAAAAGAGGAAGACAGAGGAAAGGAATACGGAAATGGACATTATAAATGACGAAACTGTAATAAAAGAATATAGAAATATGCTGAAAGATAAAAAGCGTATTGTTGTAAAAATCGGTTCGTCTTCACTGACACATAAAAGTACGGGCGGTATCAATCTCTATAAACTGGAGCGGCTGGTTCGGATTTTATCGGACATTCATAATCAGGGAAAGGATGTTATTCTGGTTTCTTCCGGCGCCATTGCCGTTGGAAAGCGAAAAACAGGTCTGCAGGATAAAAATCTGTCAATTGCGGAAAAACAGGCATGTGCAGCCGTAGGACAATCCCTGCTGATGACGATGTACCAGAAGTTATTTTCGGAATACAACCAGACCACTGCACAGATATTACTTACAAAATTTACGATGTTAAACGATCTGAGCCGGTACAATGCCAGAAATACCTTTGAGGAATTGTTAAAGATCGGAGTCATTCCGGTAGTAAATGAAAATGACACGGTAGCCACCCATGAAATTGCAGTGGGGGATAATGACTGCCTTTCTGCCATTGTAGCTGCCATAACCGGAGCGGATTTACTGATTTTGTTATCCGATATTGACGGTCTGTTTACCGATGATCCGAACCGGAATTCCAATGCCAGATTTATTCCGCTGGTGGAGGAATTAAATGATGAGTTTATCCGTATGGGAAAAGAAACCTCCGGCAGCGGACTGGGAACCGGCGGTATGAGTGCAAAACTGAGCGCCGCCAAAATAGCCACGGAATCCGGTGCCGCAATGATCATTGCAAACGGTGAGGATTTAAGTGTGATCGAACAGATCATGTCAGGAGAAAATATCGGAACATTATTTGTTGCCCATAAAAGTGAATCTTTTGATATCATCAATTATTTGTCAGACTAACGGCCGGCTGTTTCAGCGGCTGCCAAATGTAAAGAAAGGCAATTATGTCATATGGATATAAAGATATTGAAGAATAAGGATTATCAGAACGGCAGTCTGCTGAATCAGAATCTTCTGCTGGAAACAGCGGAATCCGAAAGCCGGTATGATAATATTAAAAAACTTGTATATAATATTTATGATTTTGAAAAGAATATCAGATATGAAATACTGCCCAGAATAGAAAAACACAAACTGGGAGAAATTATTAATGTTTCCGTTGCGTCGGATTTCGTGTATTTTTTTAATGTCTATGAGAAGGAAAATGAAGAAAAACAATCCATCAGCATCATCCGGTATAATTATAAGACTGCAAAAATGGAATGTATTCTTACACTGGAAGATGATATTGAAGAATATATCCGGTTTAAACGGTTAAAAATATTTGTGTTAAATGATTTATATCTGCTGGTTCAGCAGGAATATCTGAGAGCAAATCTTTCGGAATCCTATGCGGGATTTTTTGATTTCGAAATAGATTTATATAATATAAAAGATGGACAGAAGTATCCGGTTGTAGACGAAAATCTGGTAAACAATGGTATTGATAATATGATATCCATCAGCGAAAATCTGTGTGTTGCAAAGACAGGTTTTTCCGTACTGCCGGATAACCGTTACAATGAACTGACCGAAGATGAAGCAAGTCTTGAAAAAATCAGTTTTGTTAATATCAGTCAGCTGGTATCCGATATGCTGATTCATAAGACGGATATCGTGATTGATACGTTTGAACAGGCTTTCTATAAGAATACCATTCCTTATATAAAAAAAGAGGGTAATTTTATAATATATTCAAAAGTTAATATTGACAAAAAAGAAGAAGAGGTAACCTTTTATAATTACATAACCAAAGAAACGAAAAATTGTATAAATAAAAATGTCATTCGCTGTTCCGAACTGGCAAACCCCTGTGTCATTGCGGAGGAACCGTTTATTTATATTAAGCGGGAGTATACCATAGATTTCCTGAATCTGAATACCTCAAAGGTCACTATATCGTTTCAGGACAAATTATCGTTTATGGGAATCTGCAACAATACTTTTATTTTTAAAGGGGTGTGTCAAAAAGGATTGTGGAAGAAAAACAAAATCTGTTTTGAAATCTACAGTTATCCCCAGAAAAATCTGTTATTACGGGAATATGAGGAACTGTTGGGATTTATCGGTGTCAGAAACAAAACACAGGATAATATATATTTATTTATTCCATAAGAAAAGACATGGAGGTTTATATGGATCAGGAAAAATTAAATCGGATTAATGAATTGGCAAGATTATCAAAGCAGAGACCGCTGACGGAGGAAGAAAAAGAGGAGCAGGCAAAACTGCGGAAAGAATATGTTGCCCTGGTGCACAATAATTTAAGGGGCCAGCTTCAGAATATCAGTATTCAGTATCCGGACGGAACGGTAAAACCGTTGAAATCCAAAAAAGAAAAATAATGGCGGTAGAGGAATGAAACCTGTTTTAACAAAATCGGAAGCCCGACGGCAGGCAAAAACTGCCAGAAATTCTCTTTCGGACCTGGAAGTATCTGTCCACAGCAGATGTATATTTGACAAATTGAGGTCGCTGCATGAATATAGGGACTGTAGTATGATACTGGCATATGCGGACTGCAACCGGGAGATTGCCACGACAGACTTTATTCAGACCTGTCTGAAAGACGGAAAGCGTGTGGCACTGCCCCGGGTGACGGCTGCAGGATGCATGGATTTTTATGAGATTCACGGCACTTCGGAGTTGATAACCGGCAGTTTTGGAATTTTAGAGCCGGCGGGGAATCAGTTGTTTTTGCCGGAACCGCACAGTTCCGTGCTTATGATTCTGCCGGGGGTGGCATTTGATCATTTTTGTCACAGGGTTGGTTACGGCGGCGGATATTACGACCGGTATCTGAAGGATAAATCATGGATTTTCACCATAGCGGTCTGCCATGAGGTTCAGCTTATGGAGGAAATAATAACGGAGGAACATGATATTTCTCCGGACCTGCTGATCACAGAGAATAGAACTTTGTACAAGAATACCTGCATATAATAAAACTAAGGCTTATTATATGCAGGTATTTTTTATGTTAATCAATCTGGAAGAATTACATTCTTATAATTCCATCGTATCCGCCATTATAAACTTACATAACAACTATCCGTCCATTCTGACGATAAATTCTATCGGACAGAGCCATGACCGACGGGAAATTTTATGTGTCCGTCTCGGCAGAGGCAAGTGCGGACCGGTGATGCTGGGAGGCGTACATGGGCGGGAACGGGTCAATCCCATTGTGCTGGTTGCCATTCTGGCCCGGTATTGTGAACAGTACGATTCAAAATATATCAGTGCCCTGGACGATTACTGTATTTATTTTATTCCGGTGTTAAATCCCGACGGATATGATATTGCCATCAGCGGATTCGGTGCCATATCCGGGGAGCCGGAGCGGCAGTATTGTCAGAGTCTTCATATTCCCTGGGAAAAATATAAATATAATGCAAGAGGCATTGATATCAACCGGAATTTCCGTTCCGCCAATTTCATGAAAACCCGTCATTCCGGTAATGTTTTCAGTGAAAACGAGTCTTTGGCGTTTATGAATTTCTGTCAGGAGCATGATACCATGGGAATGATCGATTTTCATTCCAGAGGGGAAAGTATTTATTATCACCGCAGCCGGTTGTCGGAAGAATATAATAACCGACAGTTTTATCTGTCAGGAAAGCTGGCGGGTATTACGGGATATTCCCTGAATATGCCGTTTGAGGAAAATATAGACGGGATATCGGGCGGAAACAGTGTCAATTATTATTCCGAAACCTTCGAAAAGCCGGCTCTGACCGTTGAGACGGTGGAAGAGCAGGCAGAATTTCCTCTGGCGGTGGAACATCAGGGGGATGTATATTTAAAAATAAAAGACATACCAATGCAATTTCTGTTCCATTTACTGCGTTAATTTTTATGTCCGGGAACAGGAAAAATTAAATTTTTTATCAACAGAATAATGAAAAAAATAGAAATGTATGGTATGATATAAATCGTTGTCAATTGCGAAACTCATGGTTACAGGTCATAAGTTTTGTAATCGCCTGAATTTACATATGGCAGAGAAAGGAATTACTTATGATAGATATAAATTTAGATACCATTGACTGTTCCGGGGAACCGCCCGTAAGGGAACCGGAGCGGCAGTATTACTATATGGCGAAATGCCGGGAAATTGTCAGAAAAAAAACGGAGGAGCTGGGAAGACCGCTGACAGCTTCGATTCGCACATTCGGTTGTCAGATGAATGCCAAGGATTCTGAAAAATTGTGTGGAATTTTAAAACAATTAGGTTACAGGGAAGTGGATGAGCATTACGAAACTCCTGATTTTGTATTATACAATACTTGTACGGTACGGGAAAATGCAAATTTAAAGGTTTATGGTCATTTGGGCTATCTGAAAAAACAGAAAGGCAGACATCCGGAAATGCTTATCGCATTATGCGGCTGTATGATGCAGGAAAAGGACGTGGTGGAAAAGATAACCACCAGTTACCGTTTTGTGGATATTATTTTTGGAACCCATAATATTTTTAAGCTTGCGGAATTACTGTATGACCGTTTTACCGGCAAAACCACGGTTACGGAAATCTGGGAGGATACGGATCAGATTGTAGAAGAACTCCCGGCAGAGCGGAAGTATACGTTTAAATCCGGTGTGAATATTATGTTTGGCTGTAATAATTTCTGCAGTTATTGTATTGTTCCTTATGTCCGGGGACGGGAGCGCAGCCGGAAACCGGAGGATATTCTTCAGGAAATCAGGGCTCTGGTGGCGGACGGTGTGGTGGAAATTATGCTGCTGGGACAAAATGTTAATTCTTACGGTAAGAATCTGGAGGAAGAAATCACGTTTGCCGGGCTGTTACAAAGGGTAGAGCAGATTGAAGGATTAAAGCGGATTCGTTTTATGACTTCTCATCCCAAGGATTTATCCGACGAACTGATACAGGTAATGAAGGAATCCAAAAAAATCTGCCGGCAGCTTCACCTGCCGCTGCAGTCTGGCAGCAGCAGGATACTGAAAATTATGAACCGGCAGTATGATAAAGAGCAATACATCCGTCTGGCAAAGCGGATTCAGCAGGAGATACCGGATATTGCCCTGACAACGGATATCATTGTGGGATTTCCGGGAGAAACCGAGGAAGATTTTCTGGAAACTCTGGATGTGGTCCGTCAGGTAAGATTTGACAGTGCATATACCTTTATATATTCAAAACGGACCGGAACACCGGCGGCAAAAATGGAAGACCAGGTACCGCAGGAGGTTATTAAAGACCGGTTTGACCGTCTGCTGGCAGAAATTCAGGGAATTTCTTCCGAACTGACCGGCAGGGATACCGGAAAAATAATGGAAGTTCTGGTAGAGGAAGAAAATTCCCAGGACGAAACGCTGGTGACCGGAAGACTCAGTAATAATATCGTGGTGCATTTTAAAGGGGACAAGTCTTTAATCGGCCGGATGGTCAAGGTTCATCTGGATGAATCAAAAGGGTTCTATTATATGGGAACCATGACAGAGAGCATGGATGCAGAATAAAAATGAGAAACGGAAATGAAACAACAGCGGGAAATACAGGAGGAAAAATTTGTGGGTCAGTTATCACCGATGATGCAGAAATATCTTGAGACAAAAGAGCAGTATAAGGACTGTATATTATTTTACAGGCTGGGCGACTTTTATGAAATGTTTTTTGAAGATGCAGTTTTGGTATCCAAAGAGCTGGAAATAACTTTAACCGGAAAGGACTGTGGTCTGGAAGAGCGGGCGCCGATGTGCGGTATTCCTTATCACGCAGTGGATACCTATTTAAGCCGTCTGGTGGAAAAAGGGTATAAGGTTGCCATCGGAGAACAGGTGGAAGACCCGAAGACGGCAAAAGGACTGGTCAAAAGGGAAGTGGTAAGGGTTGTCACACCGGGAACCAATCTGAATACTGCGGCGCTGGATGAAACCAAGAATAATTATCTGATGTGCATCACCTATATGGATGATTCCTTTGGCATTGCTATTACAGATATTACCACCGGAGATTTTCTGGTAACGGAGGTTGAAAATACCAGAACTCTTCTGGACGAGATAAATAAATTTGTTCCCACGGAAATTGTTGTAAACTCGGCATTTTATTTAACCGGAATTGATGTGGAAGATTTAAAGAACCGGTTATCCATTTGTGTATTTACACTGGACAGCTGGTATTTCGATGAAGATTTGTGTAAAACCACACTGAAAGAACATTTTAAGGTTATGGACTTATCGGGGCTCGGCATCAACGATTATGCATCCGGAACCATTGCGGCAGGAGCATTGTTTAAATATCTGCTGGAAACACAGAAAACCACTCTTTCCCATATTATCTCCGTTACGCCGTATTCCACCGGAAAATATATGCTGATCGATACATCCTCCAGACGGAATCTGGAGCTGACGGAAACCCTCCGGGAGAAACAGAAACGAGGTTCCCTGCTCTGGGTGCTGGATAAAACCAAGACCGCCATGGGCGCCAGAATGCTGCGGCAGTTTATTGAACAGCCACTGATTGATAAAAAACAGATTACGGAGCGACAGGATGCCATTGAAGAGCTGAACAGTGAATTGATTACCAGAGATGAAATCCGGGAATATTTAAATCCGATTTATGATCTGGAGCGGCTGATCAGCAAAATCTCATATAAATCTGCCAATCCCAGGGATCTGATCGCGTTTCGGAATTCCCTGTCCATGCTGCCTCATATTAAGCGTCAGATGGCTTCTTACCGGACGCCGTTGTTAGCCGGGCTGTATGAAGAACTGGATGAACTGGAAGATATCCATACCCTGATCAATGATTCCATCATGGAAGAGCCGCCGCTGGTCATCCGGGAAGGTGGAATCATTAAAGAGGGTTTTAATGAAGAAATTGACCGTTTACGGAGCGCCAAGACGGAAGGAAAAACCTGGCTTGCCCAGCTGGAACAGAAAGAAAAAGACCGGACCGGCATTAAAAGCTTAAAGATTAAATATAATAAAGTTTTCGGATACTACATAGAAGTTACCAATTCCTTTAAAGATATGGTTCCGGAAAATTATATCCGGAAACAGACCCTGGCCAATGCGGAACGGTATATTACCGATGAACTGAAGAATCTGGAAGATATCATTTTAGGGGCGGAGGAAAAGTTATCCGGAATTGAATATGATAAGTTCTGTCTGATCCGGGATACCATTGCAGAGGAAGTGGTGCGGATTAAGAATACCGCCAAGGTGATCGCCGCACTGGATGCTTTTGCATCCATGGCATTTGTGGCGGAGCGCAATAACTATATAAAACCGAAGATGAATGAAAAAGGTATCATTGATATTAAAAACGGCCGGCATCCGGTGGTGGAGAAGATGATGAGCGGTTCCATGTTTGTGGAAAACGATACCTATCTGGACAAGCAGAATAACCGGATATCCATTATCACGGGACCGAATATGGCCGGAAAATCCACCTATATGCGTCAGACAGCACTGATCGTACTGATGGCCCAGATTGGATCCTTTGTTCCGGCCCAGAGCGCTAATATCGGTATCTGTGACAGAATCTTTACCCGTGTAGGGGCATCGGATGATCTGGCATCGGGACAAAGTACATTTATGGTGGAAATGACAGAGGTTGCCAATATTCTGCGAAATGCTACCTCTGACAGTCTTTTGATTTTAGATGAAATCGGACGGGGAACCAGTACCTTTGACGGGCTGAGTATTGCCTGGGCCGTGGTGGAACATATTTCCAATACCAGACTGCTGGGGGCCAAGACTTTATTTGCCACCCATTATCACGAGCTGACGGAATTGGAAGGTACTTTAAGCGGCGTCAATAATTATTGCATTGCCGTAAAGGAACAGGGCGAGGATATTGTATTTCTGCGAAAGATCATTAAAGGCGGAGCCGATAAAAGTTATGGCATACAGGTTGCCAAACTGGCGGGAATACCGGAGACGGTGATTCTTCGGGCCAAAGAAATCGCACAGGAACTGTCCAATGCGGATATCAGTGCCAGAGCGAAAGAAATTGCCGGTTCGCTGGAACCGGCGGCAAAAAATAAAAATTTCAGGGCCAACGATCTGGATGCGGTCCAGATGTCTTTATTTGATACGGTTAAGGATGATGATATTCTGGAAGAATTAAAGAGTATGGATGTGACAAACATGACGCCTATCGATGCTTTAAATACGCTGTATAAACTGCAGAACAAATTAAAGAACCGCTGGTAAGGAACAGGAACACGGAGGTTTAGGATATGCCGAATATAGAAGTACTGGATAAAGAAACCATTGATAAAATTGCAGCCGGAGAGGTCGTAGACCGTCCGGCTTCCATTGTAAAGGAAATGTTAGAGAATGCCATTGATGCCAGAGCCACGTCCGTTACCGTCGAAATTAAGGACGGGGGAATTTCTTTTATCCGGATTACGGATAACGGCTGCGGAATTGCAAAAGAGGATATCCGGCTGGCATTTCTGCGCCATGCCACCAGTAAGATCAGGAATATTGAAGATTTAATTAGCGTTTCTTCCCTGGGATTCCGGGGAGAAGCGTTATCCAGTATTTCCGCAGTTGCCCAGGTGGAATGTATCACCAAAACGCCGGATGCCTTTGTAGGAACCCGGTATGTGGTGGAAGGCGGCGAGGAAAAAACAATGGAAGAGGTCGGTGCTCCGTCCGGTACAACCTTTATAATAAGAAATATATTTTATAATACCCCGGCCAGAAGAAAATTTTTAAAAACGGCGGCAACGGAAGGCTCTTATATCAGCGCCGTGGTGGAGCATATCGCACTGTCCCATCCCGAAGTTTCCATTCGGTTTATTTCTGCAGGAAACAGCAGGCTGCATACGGCAGGAAATAATAAACTGAAGGATATCATCTATGGAATTTACGGACGTGATATAACGGCAAATCTGCTGGAAGTGGAACGGCAGGATTCCGGAATGGAAATCAGCGGATTTATCGCAAAACCGGTGGTTTCCAGAGGGAACCGTAATTATATGAACTATTTTATTAACGGCCGGTATATAAAAAGTAAAATTATCAGCAGTGCCATCGAGGCGGCATATAAGACCTATCTGATGCAGCATAATTATCCGTTCTGTGTGCTGCATTTTTCCATTCCCCAGGAATTTCTGGATGTCAATGTCCATCCTTCCAAGATGGAACTGCGGTTTGAACATCCGGTACAGGTCCATGACTTTATTTACCATACGCTTACAGAAATATTAAAACAGCAGGAACTGATTCCGAAAGCTGTTTTTGAAGCCGGAAGAAAAAAACAGATGTCTTCCAATCTTATTGAAAAGCAAAGTCAGATGGTTCAGGAATTAAAAGCAGTGGAAAAAGATAAAACCCTGCTTCCCGGTAATGTAGAGACGGTGAAACAGTTTGAATATGAAAAAGTAATACCAAAACTGCTGCGGGAAAAACCGGAACCGTTTGAAACCAACCGGTTAAGTACCTTCAATATCGTACGGGAAACAGAATGTGATCCTGTGACAGATCCACGGGACAAAATAACGGCAGGCAACGGGGAACAGCTGGCATTATTTGATGATAAATTTTTATCCGGAGAAAGCCGGTTCCGTCACCGGATCATCGGTCAGTTGTTTGAAACCTACTGGCTGATAGAATATGGCGAGAATCTGTATATTATAGACCAGCATGCGGCACATGAAAAAGTGTTGTTTGAAAAGACCATGGAGGGATTGAAAAACAAAACCTTTACTTCCCAGATGTTAAACCCTCCAATCATCCTTACATTAAATGATCAGGAACTGCAGCTGATAGAAAAATTCCGTGGAAACTTTGAAGAACTGGGTTATGAAATCGAAGCGTTCGGTGGCAGGGAGTATGCCGTTCGGGCGGTTCCGGCTAATTTATATTCCCTTGGTTCCAAAGAGCTGCTGCTGGATATTATTGATTCCCTGTCTATGGAATCGGCTTCCGTCCAATCAAATATGATTTCGGAGAAGATTGCCTCCATGTCCTGTAAGGCAGCCGTAAAAGGAAATAATAAACTGTCGGTGTCGGAAGCAGAGGCGCTGATCGGACAATTGCTGAAACTGGAGAATCCGTATCACTGTCCGCATGGACGCCCTACCATTATTTCCATGAGTAAATATGAAATAGAAAAGAAATTTAAACGAATATTGTAAAGGAATGAGAGCCATATGGAATGGAAACATTGTGAAGAGAATATGTCCGGAAGAAGGAAACCGCCGTTAGTGATTCTGACCGGTCCTACAGCTGTGGGCAAGACCGAGTTATCCATAGCGCTGGCCAAAAGACTGGATGGTGAGATTATCAGCGCCGACTCGATTCAGGTATACAGAGGGATGGATATCGGTTCTGCAAAAATAACACCCCGGGAACAGCAGGGCATCCGGCATTACCTGATCGATGTATTGAATCCGGACGAAGAATTTAATATTTTTATATTTAAACAAATGGCGGAACAGGCAATCAATGAGATTTATTCAAAAGGAAAAATACCGATTCTGACCGGAGGAACAGGGTTTTATATTCAGAGTGTTTTGTATGATATTCAGTTTCCGGAGCAGGAAGATAACCGGTGGCGGCTCTATTATGAAGCTATGGCAAAGGAAAAAGGGAAGGAATATATACACCGGTTATTAAGGGAAGTGGATGCGGAATATGCGGATTCCGTTCACTATAACAATGAAAAACGCGTGATCCGGGCGCTGGAATTCTATCGGCAGACCGGCCGGAAATTATCGGAACATAATAAAATACAGCGTGATAATGAATCTCCGTATGATTTTCGTTATTTTGTTCTGAACCGGGACCGGAAGATATTATATGACAGAATTAACCGGCGTGTGGATCTTATGCTGGAGCAGGGACTGACTGAGGAAGTAAAACATCTGCTGGATTCGGGGTATGACAGGAATCTGGTATCCATGCAGGGACTGGGATATAAGGAAATTGCAGCTTACCTGGCAGGAGAAATTTCCCTGAGTGAGGCGGCAGAAACCATAAAACGGGATACCAGAAGATTTGCAAAACGTCAGCTGACCTGGTTTCGCCGGGAGAAAACCGTTACTTTTTTTAATTATGAAGATTTTGACAATGATACGGAACAGATGCTTAATGCAATGGTGAATGCAGCTGTCTTTATATAGAATGGAGGTTTATCATGGATTTTTATGAAGAAATGGGAATCAGCAAAAAAGTACAGGCTTTTGGTACTGAAATCCAACAGTCGTTAAAAGAACGATTCGTGGTGTTTGACGAAATTGCGGAATACAATCAGCTGAAAGTGATAAAAGCAATGCAGGATGAGCGGGTCAGTGATGTTCACTTTGCAGCCACTTCAGGTTACGGATACAATGATCTGGGCAGGGATACTTTAGAACGGGTGTATGCCGGAATCTTTCACACGGAAGATGCCCTGGTAAGACCCCAGATCGTATGTGGCACCCATGCTCTGGCCCTGGCTCTTTCGTCTAATCTGCTTCCGGGAGATGAGCTGTTATCCGTTTCCGGCAAACCTTATGATACTCTGGAAGAGGTAATCGGTATCCGGGATTCCGCCGGTTCACTGAAGGAATATGGTATAAGTTATTCACAGGTGGATTTGCTGCCGGACGGAGGTTTTGATCTGGAAGGAATAAAGAAGGCCATAAATTCCAACACTAAGATGGTAACAATCCAGCGTTCCAAAGGATATCAGACCAGAAAGACATTATCCCCTTATGATATCGGTGAGGTCATCCGGTTTATTAAAGAAGTCCGCAGCGACATCCTTGTCATGGTAGATAACTGTTACGGGGAATTCGTGCAAAAACATGAACCCAGTGATTTTGGAGCCGATATGGTGGTGGGCTCCCTGATTAAAAATCCGGGGGGAGGTCTGGCTCCCATCGGTGGTTATATTGCAGGAACGAAAGCCTGTATTGAACGGGCCGCTTACCGGCTGACGGCTCCCGGCCTTGGGAAAGAAGTAGGTGCCACGCTGGGAATCACCCAGAGCCTGTTTCAGGGATTGTTTATGGCTCCGACGGTGGTAAACAGTGCTTTAAAGGGAGCCGTTTTTGCCGCAAATCTGTATGAAGCACTGGGATTTGCCGTTGTACCGGATGGCAGGGAACCCCGGTATGATATAATACAGGCAATTGAATTCGGCACACCGGAAGGTGTCGTTGCATTCTGCAAAGGAATTCAGGCGGCGGCGCCGGTGGACAGCTATGTAACGCCGGAACCCTGGGCCATGCCGGGATATGACAGTGATGTGATTATGGCAGCAGGTGCTTTCGTTCAGGGGTCATCCATTGAACTGAGTGCAGATGGGCCCATTAAACCGCCCTATGCCGTATACTTTCAGGGGGGACTTACCTGGTATCATGCAAAACTGGGAATTCTGATGTCTTTGCAGAAATTGGTGGATGCAGGTATTGTGAAATTGTAATTGTTATGTTATTATAAAAGATGATTTTCCTTTCGAACTTGGAGAGAAGAAACGAAAGGATGTAAGCATGGCAAAAATAAAAGAAAAGTTAAAAGATGAGCGGCCATATGAGAAATGTATGCGGCTGGGAACCGAAAGTCTGACCAATGCGGAACTTCTGGCAGTGATCATCCGTTCCGGCACCAGTAACCGGAATTCGGTGGAACTTGCCGAATCCATACTGGTAAGACACGGTAATTCCGGAGGAATTCTAGGAATTAATCATGTAAGTATTCAGGAACTGATGAAATTTAAAGGAATCGGCATGGTCAAGGCCATTCAGATTAAATGTATTGCGGAACTGAGCCGGCGGATGCACCGGGAACAGTATAATATCAAACCGGAATTATGCAGTCCCGAAAATATAGCGAATTATTATATGGAAGATTTAAGACATCTGGAGACGGAGCATCTGTATCTGATCATGCTCAACACCAAACATCGTCTGTTGGGAAATATTGAATTATCCAAAGGTACGGTCAATTCTTCCATTTTTTCTCCGCGGGAGGCGTTAAAAGAAGCGCTGCGGATGGATGCCGTATATATGGTACTTATGCATAATCACCCCAGCGGAGACCCCACACCCAGCAGAGAGGATATGGCAACGACCAAAAGAATGTGTGAAGCCGGTAATATAATCGGAATTCCATTGATTGACCACATAATAATTGGAGATAATAGATATATAAGTTTAAAACGGATGGGAGTTTTCCATTCAGCTTAATAAATTTAAAGTAAAGGATAGTAACAGATATGGCACAACATGTATATGGAATCGATTTAGGGACAAGTAATTTTAAAATATTCGGAGCTTCCAACAAGAAGCTGATAAATGAAAAAAATGTCATTGCAATCAAGGATAAGAAAGAAGTCTTTGATTTCGGAGATATGGCATTTGAAATGTATGAAAAAGCACCAGCCAACATTGATGTTTCTTTTCCGGTAAAATACGGGGTAATTGCGGATATCAAGAATATGGATACCCTGTTTGAATGTTTTTTCAGCAAATTAAACGGGCATCATTCCGGCAACGGCGGCGGAGATTTCTGTATTGCTGTTCCGACTGATATTACGGAAGTGGAAAAAAGAGCATTTTATGATCTGATTGCGGAATCAAAAGTTAAATCCAAGCATATTAATGTGGTGGAAAAACCCATTGCAGATGCGGTAGGTCTGGGACTGGATGTGGATAGTCCGAAAGGAAATCTCATTGTCAACATTGGTGCGGATACTACTGAAATATCAGTAATATCCCTGGGCGGTATTGTTCTGAGCAAACTGATCAAAACGGGAGGTACCAAGCTGGATGAGACCATATGCAATATTGTCAGAAAAAAATATAATCTGGTCATCGGACACCGGACGGCAGAACAGGTAAAGATTCATCTTGCCGATGCCATTAATTCCGGTGAGAGCAAATGCGTTGCATTTGGAAGAAATATCGTAACCGGTCTGCCAGCCAGCAGGGAAATCGATTCCGAACTGGTCTATATGGCGATTCAGGAAAGTCTGTATTCCATTGTGGATGCCATTAAAGTAATCTTAGAGAGAACTCCGCCGGAATTATCGGCAGACATCATTGATACCGGTATTTTTCTTACCGGCGGTTCCGCTCAAATCAAGAATCTGGATACACTGATCCGAAAGGAAACCGGACTGAAAGTAAATGTCTGTGATGAGCCGGATGAAACCGTGATCAATGGCGTTGCCCAGATATTAACCAACGATAAACTGAGCGGACTGATGTATGTACCCCGGGAAAAGCAATATAATTAAATGAAAACAGTTGAGGTATGGTTTTGAGAAAAAGTGATAAAAAGAGTATTCCAACCAAATATATATTATTTATACTGTCTTTTTTATGTATGGTTTTGATCGTGTTATCTTTTATCATGCCGGGATTTGCAAGTCCGGTGAAAGAGGGCGTATCCTATATGCTGGTACCGGTTTCCAAGGGAATGAACCAGGTGGGACGCTGGTTTAACGACCGGAAAGATGATCTTTCGGAACTTCGGGATGTAATGGTCGAGAATACGGAATTAAAAGCCCAGATTGCAGACCTGCAGAATAAAAATGCCCTTTCCGTGGAAGAACGCAGTGAGCTGGAAGAACTGAGAACCCTGTTCCAGCTGAGTGAACAGTATTCTTCGTATGAAACGGTTGCCGGCAGAATTATCAGCCGGGACAGCAGCAACTGGTTTTCCACGTTTACCATTGATAAAGGCAAAAAGGACGGGATTGAAGTCGACATGAATGTGATTGGCGACGGTGGTCTGGTGGGAATTGTATTTGAAGTCGGAGAAAATTACTCTCTGGTGCGCTCCATTATTGATGACGAGAGCAATGTCAGCGGACAGTTTGCTTCCACCTCGGATAAATGTATCGTAAAGGGAAGTCTGCAGCTGATCAATGAAGGCGTTCTGAAAGTATTTAATATTAATAAAGATGCCGATATTTCCGAAGGAGATATGATAGTTACATCCAATATAAGCAGTAAATTCCTTCCGGGTATCCTCATCGGCTATGTAAAAGATATTGAAAACGATTCCAATAATCTGACAAAATCGGCTTATCTGACACCAGTGGTTGATTTTGCACATTTGGATATCGTACTGATTATTAAGCAACAAAAATATACAGGTGGTTGAATACATGTTACGTAAATTTGTGCTTACAATTACAATCTTAATATTTTATTTATTACAGACCACATTATTTAAAGCCTTATCTCTGGCATCGGTGGCACCGAATCTTTTGATCATTCTGACGTTTGCAGCCGGTTTTATGCGCGGAAAAAAAGAAGGTATGTTCGTGGGCCTGTTCAGTGGTCTGGTTCTGGATTTGTTTTACGGACAGGTAATCGGTTTTAATGCATTACTTTATATGTACATAGGCTATATCAATGGATTTTTTCATTCCATGTTCTATGATGAGGATGTCACACTGCCGCTGGGATTGGTAATGGGAAGTGATTTTGTCTATAATTTTGTATATTATGTCTTCCGTTTTTTACTTCGGAACCGGCTGGATTTCGGATATTATCTGATTCATATCATTCTGCCGGAAATGATCTATACGGTAGTGGTTACCGTGGTACTGTACCGGATCATGCTTCGAATTCACCGAAAACTGGAAGCTTACGAAAAAAGGAGAGCGACAAAGTTTGGTTAAAGATATTTTAGAAATGGTATTAAATTTTCTGAAATCCAGAATTTTCAGCATGGCGCTGATCGTCATCCTGATGTTCAGTATTCTGATGTTCAGAATATTTAATTTACAGATAGTAAACGAAGAATATTATCTTAACAATTACATACAGACGGCGGAAAAAGAAGTCCAGACCTCCGGTACCAGAGGATTGATTTTTGACAGGAACGGTGTGCTGCTGGCATATAATAAGCTGGCATATGCCATCGAAATGGAGGATGTACTGGACAGCTCCCTGACAAAAAGCGATGAATTAAACCGTATCATTGATAAAACCGTCCAGATCATTCAGGAGCATGGTGACAACATTATCAATGAATTCAGTATTATACTGAATTCTAACAATGAATATGAGTATTCGGTTTCTTCGGAAAATGAAAAACTGCGGTTTTTACGTGATATTTATGGAAAAAAATCCATTGAAGAACTGGATGATGAGAAAAAAACGCTTTCAACTTCTTCGGCAGCGGAGGTCATGGATTATCTCTGCGGTGATGAGCGGTTTGATATCGGGGATGAATATGATATGCAGCAAAAGCTGTATATTGCCATGATCCGTTATCGTTTATCCCTGAATTCCTATCAGAAATACATTACAACTAAAATTGCTTCAAATGTAAGTGAGGAAACGGTTGCCGCAATTTATGAAAATCAGTGGGAACTGGCGGGTATTTCCGTGACGGAAGAATCTATCCGGGTATATAATGAAAGTACTTATTTTGCTCATATCATCGGATATACCGGAAAAATTTCGGAATCCCAGCTGGCGGATTATAACGGAGCCGGCGGAGATTATCTGGCCTCAGATGTTGTAGGAAAATCCGGGATCGAACAGGTCATGGAAGCCGATTTACAGGGTCAGAAGGGCGTCAGCACCATATTCACGGACAGTACGGGACGTATTTTGGAACAGGTGGATAAAACCGATGCCAAAGCCGGAAATGATGTGTATTTATCCGTTGATGCCAAGCTGCAGAAAGCCGGGTATACGATCTTAGAGCAGAAACTGGCGGGTATCGTGTATAACAAACTGGTAAACCAGCATGTGACCGTAACGGAAAATATGAAGGAAATCCCTATCTCCATTTATGATGTCTATTATCAGATGATCAATAATAATGTTTTGGATTTATCCCGTTTTGCGGAAGAAGATGCCAAAGAAAATGAAAGAAATATTTACAATAAATTTCAAAACAAACAGCAGTCAGTGATTGCCACAGTCCGCGGGGAAATGACGGCTGCTGAGCCAAAGGCATTATCCCAGCTTTCGGAAGAATATAATACCTATCTTTCATATATTTATAAAAAACTATTAAATACCGAAGGAATTATTGATAAAAAATCCATCGATACCGAAGATTCCATGTATATTGCATGGGAGAAGGAAACCACCAGTTTTCAGCAGTTTTTATATTATGCCATTTCAAAAAACTGGATCAACACTTCTAAATTATATGAAGAGGATGATGAAACAAAGTATTCCGACAGTGATGAAATCTATCAGAAACTGTTGGAACACATTTTTAACGGATTATCTGGGGATAACGGATTCAGCAAAAAAATATATTATTACATGATCAATGACGGAACTATATCCGGCAATGAAATATGCATGGCATTATTTGACCAGGGGGTTTTGGAATATGACGAAGCCTCTTACCAGAGTTTGAAATCCGGCGGTTCTGCGTTTGAATTTATGCGGGAACAGGTCCGGCTGATCAATATTACACCGGCCCAGATTGCTTTAGACCCGTGTTCCGGTTCCATCGTGGTAACGGATGTGAATACCGGAGATGTTTTGGCACTGGTTACTTATCCAAGTTATGATAATAATATGCTGTCCGGTTCGGTGGATGCCGTTTACTGGAGTAAACTAAACAATGATCTTTCTCTTCCGCTCTATAACAGAGCTACCCAGACACGAACGGCGCCCGGTTCCACATTTAAGATGATTTCGGCGATTACCGGTCTGGAGCAGGGAATCATCAGTCCCGGAGCATTGATTGCAGACCACGGTGAATTTACCAGGATCAAACCGTCTCCGAAATGTTGGAGATATCCGGGAAATCATGGTTCCATTAATGTTTCACAGGCATTGGGTGTTTCCTGCAATTATTTCTTTTATGAAGTGGGATATCAGTTATGTATTGATGCCAATGGAAATTACAACAATGAACTGGGATTATCCAAGATTAAACAGTATGCGGATCAGTTGGGAATTACTTCATTATCCGGTGTTGAGATTGAAGAAAATGATCCTTTGTTCTCAAAAACGGATGCCGTACGTTCAGCCATTGGCCAGGGTTCAAACAGTTATTCCAATGTCCAGCTGGCTAGGTATGTGACCACCCTTGCCAATAAAGGAAATAATTACCGGCTCACATTGCTGGAAAAAGTAGTGGATTCTTCGGGAACAGTGATTCAACAGTTTGAGCCTGAACTGGTGAATAAAGTGGAGATAAAGGATTCTACCTGGAATGCCGTGTTTTCCGGTATGCGTTCCGTTATTACTACCGGTACTGCCAGAGGGACATTCAGCGGTTTTCCGATTGAAGTGGCCGGTAAATCCGGTACGGCACAGGAAAATTTACTTCGTTCCAATCATTCCACTTTTGTGGCATTTGCACCATATTCCAATCCGGAAATCGGTGTCAGTGTGGTGCTTCCTCATGGAGAATCTTCCGGCTATAATGCCGAAGTTGTCAGAGAAATGATTAAGTATTATTATCACCTTACAACAGATGAAGAATTATATGGCGGAGTTGCTTCCATACCAACCTCCGGAATCACAAGTGATTAATTTGTTTGCAGAAAGGAAATCAAAAAAATGAAGAATTCTGTAGTGATAAAAGGAAATAAATATGGTATTATAGTAATATTGGATGATTCATTGCCTTTTGAAGAACTGAAACAAATGGTTGCAGAAAAGTTTGTGGAATCTGCAAAATTTTTCAAGAAAGCTTCTATGGGAATTACTTTTGAAGGAAGAGAACTTTCCGATAATGAAATGAAAGAACTTCTGGATATTATTTCATCCAATACGGATATTAATATTGTCTGTGTTTTAGACAGCAGCGGCGAAAGAGAAGAGCAGTTTAAACGTGCATTGGAGGAACAGGCGGCTTCGGAAGCGGTTTCTGCGGCCGCGGCCATTAATGGTAATGACGGCCAGTTTTACCGGGGGACCCTCAGAAGCGGTCAGGTACTGGAGAGTGATTCCAGTATTGTGATACTGGGAGATGTAAATCCAGGCGCTAAGGTGGTTTCTTCGGGAAATGTAGTGGTACTGGGAGCTTTAAAGGGTACCGTATATGCCGGAGTCACAGGGAATGAAACATCTGTTGTAGTTGCGTTGGAAATGACACCAATGCAGATCAGAATCGGCGATATTATCGCAAGATGTTCAGATACACAGGGAAAAGCCAAACGAAAAAAGGTGAAACCTGAGACAAAAATAGCCTTTGTTGAAAATGAAAATATTTATATTGAACCTTTGAACAAAGAAGTATTAAATGACATTCGTTTTAATTAAACATTAGGAAACTGGGAGGAATTGTTAGAATGAGCGAAGTAATAGTAGTAACATCAGGAAAAGGCGGTGTTGGTAAAACCACAACAACAGCCAATGTTGGAACAGGTCTGGCTATGCTGAATAAAAAGGTTGTATTAATTGATACGGATATCGGTCTTCGGAATCTGGATGTTGTCATGGGACTGGAGAACCGCATCGTTTACAATCTGGTTGATGTGGTAAAAGGAAATTGTAAGGCAAGACAGGCAATGATCAAGGATAAGAGATACTCAAACCTTTTTCTGCTCCCATGTGCACAGGCTGGAGACAAAACAAGCGTTACTCCGGAGGAAATGAAAGCACTTACCGATGAATTACGGGAGGAGTTTGATTACATAATTCTTGACTGTCCGGCCGGCATTGAACAGGGTTTCCAGAACGCAATTGCAGGTGCAGACAGAGCATTGGTAGTTACCATGCCGGAAGTTTCGGCCATCCGTGATGCAGACAGAATTATCGGTCTGTTGGAAGCCAATGAAAAGAAACGTGCAGACCTGATCGTAAACCGTATCCGAATGGATATGGTAAAGAAAGGCGAAATGATGTCCATCGATGATGTGGTTGATATTTTAGCCATTGATCTGATCGGAGCGGTACCGGATGATGAAAATATTGTTATTGCTACCAATAACGGAGAACCGCTGGTAGGAAATGACAGTCTTGCAGGACAGGCATATATGAATATATGTCACAGAATTATCGGTGAAGAAGTTCCTTTACTGGATTTAAATAAAAAACCGGGATTTTTATCAAAACTATTTAAGAAAAACTAGAAAGGGGTAGTGATATGAGTCTTTTTGACATGTTTAAGAAAAAAAGTTCCGGTACGGTAGCGAAGGACCGGTTAAAGTTTCTTCTGGTTTCCGACCGGGCAAACTGTTCTCCTGAGATTATGGAGAAACTGAAAAATGATATCATTGAAGTGATAAAGAAATATATGGAAATTGACAGCGACGGTCTGGACATACAGATCACCCAGACGGAATCGGAATCTACCAACGGTTCGGTTCCGGCGTTAATTGCCAATATTCCGATCAAAGAAGTACGGCATGATGCCGAAAATCAGGCATAAACTTTAGGAGTTTATATGACTAAAATTTTGAATACAATAAAAAGCTACAGACTCAGGTATTTAAATATCAGACTGGTGATATGGGTCATGTTACTGACCATTCTTGGGATTAATGTGATTGCCAGTGCAACAGAATCAGATATCTATGAAAAGAAGCAGGTCTTTGGACTGGTTCTTGGTTTGTTTATTATGGTGGTGGCTGCTTTGTTCAGTTATCGTTTTGTACTGAAGTTTTACTGGCTGATCTATATGCTGAACCTTGGACTGCTGGTCTGGGTGAAGTATGGAGGCGCTTACCGGATGGGAGCAACCCGCTGGATTGATCTGGGTTTTTTTCAGCTTCAGCCGTCAGAATTTGCAAAACTGTTTCTGATTTTGTTTTTTGCAAAATATTTACACAAGTACAGGGAAAAACTAAATACGCTTCCGGTACTTGGCGGAGCAGTGGTATTATTTGCCATTCCCCTGGCTTTTGTGTTAAAACAGCCGGATTTATCTACCAGTATTGTTATATCTTTGATGTTTTGTGGAATAATGTATGTAGCGGGACTTAGTTATAAGATTATCGGGGCATTGTTTGCGATTGCCATTCCGGTTGCGGCTGTTCTGCTTTATATGCTGTTGCAGCCGGATCAAAAGATATTGGAGGAATACCAGTATAACCGGCTGGTTGGTTTTTATGATAAAAACAATGAAATTGCGGCAAGGATTAATTACCAGCAGGTAAATTCCGTTATGGCAATCGGTTCCGGCGGTTTATGGGGAAAAGGATTAAATAACAATACCACTACCAGTGTTAAAAACGGTAATTATATTTCGGAACCGCAGACAGACTTTATTTTCTGTATTGTGGGCGAAGAACTGGGGTTTGTAGGGGCTTCCGCAGTTATTATTCTGCTGTTTCTGATCATAATGGAATGTTTCATCATCGGTGCCCATGCACCGGATCTGGCAGGCAGGATTATTGCATGCGGGTTTGGAACTTTAATTGCGGTACAGTCTTTTGTTAATATTGGTGTAGTAACTATGCTGATTCCAAATACCGGGTTACCACTTCCTTTTGTCAGTTATGGATTAAGTTCGTTGTTAAGCCTGTTTCCGGGTGTTGGAATTATATTAAACATTGGAATGCAGCGAAAAAATACTATATATTAAGGAGGAGGGTTTTATATGAATATTGCCTTTGTTGCACATGATTCAAAGAAAAAACTGATGCAGAATTTTTGTATTGCATATAGAGGAATTTTATGTAAACATGAACTGTATGCAACCGGTACCACGGGACGGTTGGTAGAAGAAGTCACCAATCTGTCTGTTCATAAATTTCTTGCCGGTCATTTGGGAGGAGTTCAGCAGATGGCCACACAGATGGAGCAGAATCAGATTGATATGCTGATTTTTTTAAGAGATGCCAATGCGCCGAAACCCCATGATCCGGATATCAATAATATATTCCGGTTGTGCGATATGCATAATATTCCGTTGGCAACCAATCTTGCAACTGCAGAACTGTTAATTAAATCTTTGGATCGGGGAGATTTGGATTGGCGGGATATATACAAACAGTAAGAATCGAAATCATATGTAAAGCAAAAGCATGATACGGCTTTTGCTTTTTTTGCCTATTCAGCTATGTCCCTGACTCTGCCAAACATACTGATCAGGTATAGACCACAAATACCTACCGCTGCATAGATGATTCTGGATAACAGCGTCATATCACCGAATAAAAATGCAACAAGGTCAAGTCTGAAAAAGCCGATTAATCCCCAGTTAATTGCACCAATGATTGCAATTGTAAGAATCGTATAATCTAATCCTTTTGAATTCATATCCATCCCATGCATACCGACCCGGATTACAGCAAATAAATTTGCTGGTTGAAAGAAGGGCAGTCTGCATTTTCCTTTCTTTCAATTATTTCTTTCAACCTTACTGTAATATCAATATTATTATTTGAACATCTGAAAAATATATGATGGTAATATTTTCAAATATTAAATAAATTTAATATTTTTTTTCAATATTTCATTGACTTAAGAGTAATATTATTAGATAATAAAGGGTAGCTTATAAGAAAGGTAAATCAATATGAGAGCAAATAATAAACGAATTGTAAGATATAGAAAACCTCTCAACATTAATATAGGTATTATATTATTTGCACTGATATTTTTATATATCAGTATATGTACTTTTCTTTATTTTACCCGTGAAAAAGTATCCATATACGAAGTTACCGGCGGTAAAAGCGAAAATCAGCTCAGCATAAAAGCAACAGGTGTTGCTCTTCGGAAAGAAGTGGTGAGTTATGCACCATCCACAGGATATATTAACTATTATGTTAAAGAAGGCACAAGAATTTCTTTAGATACTACATTATATACTATTGACGGAAGCGGAACGGTTGCCCAGCTGATAGAAACCGCCGCCCAGAATCATTCGACTCTGACTGATGACAATATTTCCTCCCTGAAAAAGAATATATCGAAATATGTCCTTACTTATGATGATACATCTTTTTATGATGCGTATCAGTTTCAATATGATTTAAACACCGCTTTAATCGAATGTGTAAATCTGAATATTTTAGAAAGCATCAATCAAAGTCTGACAAATTCCGGAAATCCGGCATTTGTTATAAATAAAGCGCAGTCTACCGGTATTGTGGAGTTTTATACCGACGGTTATGAGGGAGTGACAGCTGATACCATAACTGAGGATATGTTCAACAGAAGTACATATAAAAAGAGCAGTATTACACCCGGTTCTTTAATTGAAAATGGGACAGCCATATATAAAACCATAAATGATGAAGAATGGAGCATAGTGGTTCCACTGACTTCCGAACAGGCGGCCGCCTATGCAAATACCACAATTGTTCCACTCCGGTTAGTCAGTGAAAATATCAATACATCTGGTTATTTTTCCATCAAACAGATTGGCGGTAATTCCTACGGCATAATAACTTTAAAACGGTTTATGATGAAATATGCTGCGGAACGGTTTATTGATATTGAAATATCGGGAGAGACCACAAACGGATTGAAAATTCCCAAAACAGCAGTAACAGACAAAGAGTTTTATGTGGTTCCGAAAGAATACATGCTGAAAGGCGGAAATAATAATGAACCCGGATTCAGCCGGCAGATTGTGGGTACGGAAAATATAGAGTTTATTACACCGGATATTTTTGCAACGGTGGAGGACATGTGTTACATAGAGAAATCCCAACTATCGGCAAATGATGTTCTGGTGAAAACCGATTCCCAATCCAAATATGTGGTGGGCGCTGTCGGGTCACTAAAAGGCGTTTATAATGTGAATACCGGATTTACAATATTCCGTTATATAGAGATATTATCAGAAAAGAACGGTTATTACATCATTAAAAAGGATACCGTTCGCGGCCTGACCCAATATGACCATATTGTTTTAAACGCTTCCATAGTAGAAGATAACAGTGTTATTTTTCACTAAGATTTGGTGAAAGGAGATATGAACCATGATACAGGAAAATCTTGACAGCGTCAGAGAAAATATAAGGCAGGCATGCCTTCGCTCCGGAAGAGAGGAGAAGGATGTTACCCTGATTTGTGTAAGTAAGACGAAGCCTGTGGCGGATATACTGACCGCATATGAATGCGGTGAACGGAATTTCGGAGAAAATAAAGTACAGGAAATGACAGACAAGTATCAGGAATTACCAAAAGATATCCGTTGGCATTTTATTGGACATCTCCAGAGAAATAAGGTAAAATATATTATAGATAAAGCACATTTAATACATTCGGTGGATTCTTTCCGGCTGGCAGAACAGATTGAAGCGGAAGGAGCGAAACATGATGTTTTGGCAAATATACTGATACAGGTAAACATATCCAGGGAAGAAACAAAATTCGGGCTGGATACAACGGAAGTCATTGACATGATCAAAGCAATATCCGACGGATTGCCACATATTCGAATCAAAGGACTGATGACCATTGCACCCTATACGGAAGAACCGGAGGAAAATCGTATTTATTTCCGTCAGCTCAGGGAGTTATCGGAAGAAATAGCCGGATTAAACCTGAATCATGTGGAAATGAGAGAATTATCCATGGGAATGACCGGAGATTATATGACGGCAATCGAAGAGGGAGCCACACTGGTACGGGTTGGTACTGGTATATTCGGTAACCGGATATACTTAAATCAGCAATAATTAATTTTTGTTGACATAATGATTAAAAACTAAGATAATATGAAAATGAAATTGCGAGAAGCAATAAATGTGGAGGTTAATATGAGTTTAACAGATACTTTTTTAGGATGGATGAGATTGAACGATGATGACGAGTACGATGAAGATTATGATGAGGCAGAAGAATTTGAAACACCAAGAACCAGCAGAAAATCATCAAAAAAATATGAAGATGAAGATATGGATGATCTTTTGGTAAAAGAACCGGCTAAAAATGTTTCTAAGCCAAGAACAGTTAAAAATAAAGTCGTTCCAATGAGAAGTAAGAATGGTATGGAAGTTTGTGTAATCCGTCCGGCAACAATAGAAGATGGACGCGAAATTACCAATACACTGGTTTCCGGAAGAGCGGTTATCCTGAATCTGGAAGGAATCCATGTAGAGCTTGCCCAGAGAATCATTGATTTTACTTCCGGTTCATGCTTTGCCATTGATGGAAATTTACAAAAAGTTTCTAATTACATTTTTATCGCAACACCACCAACAGTTGATATTTCCGGAGATTTCCAGGAAATCATTAACGGCAATGCCAATGTTACAGAAATGTAATGATTCATAAATATAAATTAATAATACATAGTTGGTGTGATTATTATGAAAAAACAATCATATATTAGATTTGTAGTTTTATGTATAATACTTGCCGTTCTGACATTTGGAGATCAGATATCAAAGTTTGCGGCTTCCGTAGAATTAAAGGGCAAAGATAAAAGAATTGTATGGAAAGGTTTTTTGTCCTTTGAATACCTGGAGAACCGGGGGGCGGCATGGGGAGTTCTATCCGGAAGAATCATATTTCTTACATTGCTTACCATTTTTTTTACATTGATTCTTTTTGTGATTATAATTAAAATAGAGAAGGCTATAATACGAACAAATGATAAAATAAAATTGTTTTCCATTATACAATTTTTATTAGTGCTGTTGGCTGCCGGTGCATTGGGAAATCTGGTAGACCGTTTGAGATTCGGTTATGTTGTTGATTTTATACAGTTTGAATTTATGGATTTTCCGATTTTTAATATTGCAGACTGTTATGTGACCGTTTCAGCGCTTTTACTGGTTGTAATCTTGCTGTTTTTTATAAAAGAGGAAGATATCGGGAAAATAAAAGGTTGAGAGGAAAGTAAGGTATACTGAATGATTAATTTTAACAGGTTTGTTATAGATTATAATAATATGAATGAACGAATTGATAAATTTGTTGCACTGCGTTTTCCGGATGTTTCCAGAACCCATATTCAGAAACTGATTGCAGAAGAATATATTTTAGTTAATAACGGGACTGTGAAATCAAATTACAAACTCAATCTTGGAGATGAAATAACGGTTCAGATTCCAAAAGCCATTGAACCGGAAATACAGGCAGAAGAAATACCGCTGGACGTTTTATATGAAGATGATGATATCATAGTTATTAATAAACCGAAGCAGATGGTGGTTCACCCTGCGAGAGGGCATTATACGGGGACGCTGGTAAATGCTTTGCTGTACCATTGCAAAGATAATTTATCCGGTATAAACGGAATTATGCGGCCGGGAATTGTTCATAGAATTGATATGGATACCACAGGCGTTTTGGTTGTGGCAAAAAATGATTATGCACACAATAAACTGGCTGAACAACTGAAAGTACATTCCATATCCAGAATTTATGAGGCCATTGTCCATAATGTAATATATGAGGATGAAGGGACAGTGGATGCAAAAATCGGGCGTCATCCCAATAATCGTCTGAAAATGGAAGCAAATGTAAATGATGGCAAAGATGCAATTACCCATTATAAGGTTTTGGAACGTTTCAAGAATTATACGTATATTGAATGTATGCTGGAAACCGGCAGAACCCATCAGATCAGAGTTCATATGTCCAGTATCGGATATCCGTTATTGGGAGATACAATCTATGGTCCTTCCAAATCTCCGTTTCATCTGACAGGACAGACGCTGCATGCCAGATTGCTGGGATTTGTTCATCCAAGAACCAGTCAATATATGGAATTTTCGGCACCGAGACCGGAATACTTTACGCATCTATTGGAAATATTGCCAAAATAAAGGAGGTCATTTATATGGAAAAAAGATTTGTTGTAGCTATTGGTCGGGAGTTTGGCAGTGGGGGAAAAGAAATCGGTTTTGAGCTGTCAAAACAGCTTGGAATCAAATGTTATGATAAAGAGTTATTGGAACTGGCGGCAAAAGACAGCGGATTATGTGAGGATATCTTTAAGCTGCATGATGAAAAACCAACAAACAGCTTTTTATATTCCCTGGTAATGGATACTTATTCCGCAGGATATGCAGCTCCGGGATTTATAGATGTCCCAATCAGCCAGAAAGTTTTTCTTGCCCAGTTTGATACCATTAAAAAACTGGCGCAGAAAGAGAATTGTATCATTGTTGGGCGCTGTGCCGATTATGCATTGGAAGGAGAAATAAATCTGGCCAGTGTATTTATCAGTGGTGACACGGATGCCAAAATCAGGCGGATTGCAGAGCGGTTTCAGCTGTCGGATGCGAAAGCGAGAGATTTAATAGTAAAAACCGATAAGAAACGCGCAAATTATTATAATTATTACACCAATAAAAAATGGGGCGATTCTGCCTCCTATGATTTATGTATCAACAGTAGTAAACTTGGTGTAAAAGAAAGTGTATCTTTAATTCTCGAGTATTTAAAACTCAGAAAGTTTATTGAACAATAAACGATTGTTTTCGTGCAGGATATGTATATAATTCGATTTCGATTGACAAAGTTTTTATATAGTAGTACACTGTCTAATAGTGTTTTAATATCTATAAACTATACATCAGGGTGGTAGTGAGCTTGAATTCAAAACTCAAAACATATGCTTTAAATGTTTTATTTCTAATTGTTTTATTTATAGTGACATTTTATTACATATTCAGAGAGCAGAATTTTTGTGATGTCATTAAATATATACAGAGTGCAGATAAGGTTTATATACTTTTGTCAGTCGCCATGGTTTTGCTGTTTGTATGCGGTGAATCCGTAATTATTCATTATCTTATGAATTCTTTTTCCCGTGTGGTCAAACTAACTTCCTGCATAAAATATTCTTTTATTGGCTTTTTTGTCAGCTATATTACTCCCGGTGCGTCCGGGGGGCAGCCGGCTCAAATGTATTATATGAGCAAAGACGGGATTCGTGTAAGCGAATCCTCCCTTATATTAATGGTTGTAACAATCGCCTATAAAGCAGTACTTATTATAATGGGTGTTTTTATGCTGGCAACTGAAAGCAGTTTTTTATTTAACCATATTACTGGATCTGTGGCTTGGATTCTGATTATTGGCCTGATTTTAAATATTTTGATCATCGGATTACTTTTCTTTATTATATTTAAACAGTCTTTTGCAAGAAACGTATTGGTTGCACCCATCATATGGCTTGGAAAGAAAAGAATCATACGAAACTACCAGAAATGGACAAAAAAGATTCTGGGCGGCATAAATAAATATGCAGACAGTGCAGAATATTTAAAGAAACATAAATATGTTATATTTAATGCCTTTGTTTTAACTGCCGCACAGCGGATTTGTCTGTTTATGGTAACTTATTTCGTTTATAAATCTTTTGGATTGTCAGGAACTTCCATGTATCAGATTATTACCCTTCAGACGATGATTGCATTGTCAGTTGATAATTTACCATTACCCGGTGGGATGGGAGCAAGTGAAAGTATATTTGTGATATTTTTTGATGGTATTTTTCGGGGGAACGGCATGAATTATGTATTACCCGGTATGGTGTTAAGCCGAAGCATTAGTTTTTATTCTATTATAGTAATTGGCGGAATTATTACCTGTATCACACATTTAACTAGAAAGAGAAATAAGAGGCAAGTATCATGATTGGATTTTACAGTTATACAGTAGTTTTAACATATTTATCAGCAATATCCTCCGTGATTGGAATGACGTTTGTTATGGATTCCAACATTAAAGCAGCAATATTCTGTCTGATGTTTTCCGGTGCATTTGATTTATTTGACGGTAAAGTGGCAAGAACAAAGAAGAACCGGACAGAAGATGAAAAGACGTTTGGAATACAGATTGATTCACTATGTGATATTGTCTGTTTTTGTATGTTTCCGGCGATGATTAATTTTCATATATCCTGTAACACAAACCGGTTATATAGCGTGATTGCGTCATCGGCGATTGTTGTTTCCGGAATTATCCGGCTGGGATATTTTAATGTAATGGAACAGAACCGGCAGAAGAGTACTACAGCAAACCGGAAATCATATCAGGGCTTGCCTGTAACATCGGTTGCGGTTATTTTACCGCTTGTATATTTATGCAAAAAACTGATTGTAAACACATTTTCTGTATCCGTATTTAATATGACTTTTACAACAATTGTTCTTATGGTCGCATTGTTCTTTATTTTAGATTTTAAAGTGAAAAAGCCGAACAATAAAGAAGTTATATTTATGATGTTATTTGCATTGCTGATCATTTTGGGTCTTGTCTTTTTATAGAAATGTTCATCGTCAACGGTCTGTGCAGGGATTTGATATCAAGCCTGATAGGGGATGATATAAATAATACATAAATGAAAGGAAAGGGATTTCATGAAAACGGTAAGCAGAAACGGAAGATTAATTGAAAATACAACGAATCAGGAGAAATATTTAAAACTATTATATGGTACTTTAATTGGAAGGGCTGCACTGAAAGTTCTGACCATTCCCTGTTTATCCAAATCTGCAGGCTTTTTTCTGGATTCCAGACCCTCCAGTCTGCTGATCGATCCGTTTATCAGACATAATAATATAAATATGTCTGATTATATTCCAAAACATTATAAATCCTTTAATGATTTTTTTACCCGAAGAATAAAACCGGAACGGCGTCCCATTGATATGTCGGAGAAATCTCTGATCAGTCCGGCAGATGGAAGAATCAGTGTATATAAGATAAGGAAACATTCGGTTTTCTCAATAAAAAATACAAAATATACATTGGAATCCATTCTCCGCAGTAAAGAACTTGCCAAAGAATATGAAAATGGTTACTTTATTATCATAAGGCTTGCAGTGGACAATTATCATAGATACTGCAGTACCGATAATGGAAAGATATTGGAATACCACCGGATTCCAGGTGTGTTGCATACAGTGAATCCTATTGCAAATGATTATTTTAAAATATATAAAGAAAATTCCAGAACCTATTCCATAATTGAGACTGAAAATTTCGGCAAGTTAATTCAGATTGAAGTCGGTGCCTTATTGGTTGGTCGTATTGTCAATAACCGGCATCATGGTACTTTGAAAAAAGGCCGGGAAAAAGGTAAATTTGAATACGGCGGTTCCACAGTGATATTGATAGCCAAGGACGAGAATGTAATCATGGACAATGATCTGATCGTAAATACCTATGCCGGTTATGAAACCCTGGTAAAGATGGGTGAACGAATCGGAACCGGTAAATAAAAACGGATTATGAATGTGCAGAGAGAGGACAGATACAACTATTCGCAAAACCATAGTTTAACGAATAGTTGCATTGAAATCTCTCTGTTTTTGTGTTAAACTGTTTATTGTTTAAACATTGTTATTTGATTTTGATTTGAAAGGATTTATTTTATTATGGAACTTCAAAGATTATACAGTTATACCCGCAAAGCACTGGATGAATATTCCATGATTCAGGAAGGTGATAAAATTGCCATTGGTGTTTCTGGCGGTAAAGACAGCTTGACATTATTATATGCTTTGGCAGGACTTCGGCGGTTTTATCCGAAACATTTTGATTTAACTGCGATTTCTGTGGATTTAGGATTTGGAATTCAGGACTTTACGGAAATTCACCGGTTATGTGAATCACTTTCCATTCCACTGGATATAGTCCCGACTGAGATTAGCCGGATTGTTTTTGGGGAACGTAAAGAAACAAACCCCTGTTCCTTATGTGCAAAAATGCGTAAAGGCGCTTTAAATGAGAAAGCCAGAGAACTGGGATGTAATAAAATCGCTTATGCTCATCATAAAGACGATATTATAGATACTATGCTGCTTTCCCTGATATATGAAGGAAGATTTCATTCTTTTGCTCCCGTTACATATTTAGACCGTATGGAACTCTATGTAATCCGGCCCTTAATGTTTATTTCTGAAACGGAAATTATTGGGTTTAAAAATAAAATGAATCTTCCGGTAGCAAAAAATCCCTGTCCGGCAGATGGATACACAAAACGGGAATATGTCAAAGAATTGATTGCGAAAATTAACAATGATAATCCGGGTGTAAAAGAGCGCATGTTCAGTGCTGTTTTAAACAGTAAGATTAAAGGATTTGATCATCGTATTCTCAATCCGAGAATGAATTCCGCCGCTGAAAAACGAAAAAATGAATAAGGAATGGGAAAGGCAGGTGTTTTTAGATGGCTGCGAAAAAAAGAAATTATCACGACCAGATAATCGTGGATAATGATATTAAATTACGGGAAATGCTATTGGAATTACCGAAATTCTGTATGAATTATTTCAGAGGAATCGAGCATACGACTTCTTCCAGAACCAGAATTGCGTATGCCTATGATTTGGGAGTATTTTTTAATTTTATAAAAGAAAATAATCCGGCTTTCAGAAATGCTGAAATCCGCGATTTTAAGCTCAGCCTGTTAGAAGAAATAACCATAGAAGATATTGAAGAATATATGGAATATTTGAAATTTTATTCAAAAGATGATTCCGAACATACCAACCGGGAAGTGGGAATTAAACGGAAATTATCTTCATTAAAATCTTTTTACAACTACTTCTTCTGCAATAATCTGATTAATGAAAATCCTCCTGCCAAAGTCCGGGTTCCGAAACTGCATGAGAAAGAGATTGTGCGTTTGGATGTGGACGAAGTTGCCAGACTTCTGGATGAAGTTGAATCCGGAGATAATCTGACGGCAAGTCAAAAGAAATATCATAAAAAAACCAAAGTTCGTGATACGGCGCTGCTTACGCTTCTATTAGGAACCGGTATGCGTGTATCGGAATGTGTTGGAATTGATATTGATGATATTGATTTTAAAAATACCGGAATTAAAATCCGCAGAAAAGGCGGATATGAAACAATCATATACTTTGGAGATGAAGTTGAAAAGGCACTGAAAGATTATCTGGCAGAGCGTGTAAATATCCTTGCAGAGCCAGGCAGCGAAAACGCATTATTCCTGTCTATGCAGAATAAGAGATTAAATGTACGCTCGGTTGAAAATCTTGTAAAAAAATATGCCGGTCTTGTTACATCATTAAAGAAAATAACACCCCATAAACTCCGCAGTACTTATGGAACGAATCTGTATAAAGAAACCGGTGATATCTACCTTGTTGCAGATGTTCTGGGACATAAAGATGTAAATACGACCCGGAAACATTATGCAGCCATTGAGGATGAACGCCGCTGGAACGCACGGAATGCCGTTAAGCTGAGAGAATCCGGTGATTGATCATTCGATATAGGTATGGCTGTAATAAGAAATTAACAGATAGCAGCCGGCATAGATGGTTTCATCTTTTAAATTATTAATTTCTTTCAGTTCGTTAATATAATCCATAGTGGAAATCCCGTCATATGCATATTGTTCCGCAATGGACCAAAGGGTATCACCTTTTTCAATATAGATACTGGTATAATATTTATATGTTTTGGGACTTCTGCTGCTCTCTTTGGCATCGGTTATCATCGTGGAGCTTATGCCGATTATGAATATGATCGTAAAGAGTATACATAAAGAAATTATAATATTTTTCTTTTCCATAAGATTACCTCCTGTTCAGAACATCTGTTCTTATACTTAGAGTATATAATGCAAACGTTTGTTTGTCAATAGTTTTGAACAAAAAAACAAACAAACGTTTGCATTATTGATTTATCCATGTTATAATAGATTCGTATCAGAAAGGTCATCCAAAAGAGAGATTTGTTAATTATAGAAAGGAGCATTTTATTTATGGATTATGGTTCGATCAGCAAGAAACAGCAGGAAATTCTTGAATACATAAAAAGTGAGATTATTAACAGAGGATATCCTCCAACAGTCAGGGACATCTGTACCGCAGTAAATCTTAAGTCTACTTCTTCTGTTCATTCGCATCTGGCCACTTTGGAAAAAGAAGGATATATCATCAGAGACAAAACAAAACCAAGGGCCATTGAGATCGTAGATGACAGCTTTAACTCCTCTCGCCGCGAAATTATAAATGTACCGGTTATTGGACGTGTTGCTGCTGGTGAACCGATACTGGCCGTTCAGAATATTGACAGCTATTTTCCCATTCCTGCGGAATTCCTGCACAACAGAGTTACCTTTATGCTGAAGGTAAAAGGAGAAAGCATGATCAATGCAGGTATTTATAACGGCGATACCATTCTTGTAGAGGAGACACAGACGGCTAGAAACGGAGAAATCGTGGTTGCACTTGTGGAAGATTCCGCAACCGTAAAGACTTTTTATCTGGAAGACGACCATATTCGTCTGCAGCCTGAGAATGATACAATGGAGCCTATCATTGTGAAGGACTGTCAGATACTCGGTAAGGTCATCGGACTGATCCGGATGATGTAAAATTACAAAATAAAAACCGCTATAAATTTATATCAATATCTCCGAAAGTCAGAACTTAAATCTGACTGAAAACTGATATGAATTCATAGCGGTTTTTATTTTATATTTATGTGATTATAATGTTTCCACCGGAACATCTTTACCGTCCTTCCACAATCGTTCCAAATCATAGAATAACCGGTCCTCCTGATTAAATATATGGACAATAATATCACCATAATCCAGTAAGATCCAATTTGCAGAATGATATCCCTCCACATGTTTTACGTGAAGATTCTGTTTTGCCATCTGTTCCTGGACATGATCTGCCAATGTCTGTACCTGGCTTTTATTGGTACCGCCGGTTATGATCAGATAATCGGCCAGAACAGATATACTTTTAATATCAATAATCTTAATATCCAGTCCTTTTTTTTCATCAAGAGCTTCATATATTACTTTAGCAGCTTCATTTGAATTCATATTACATCACTATCCTTTCTTCTCTTCTTTTTAGGTGAACTAGTCACAGGTCGGATGATTTAGTGGCTTTAGTCAAACAATTTTATTCATATAAAGACCTGTAAAATTCATATGCTTTATTGGTCATAACATCAATGGAACCGCCCTTCTTCTGCAGGTATTCCAGCGTATCTTTTAATATTATATATACAGATCTGTCAATATCTTCAAATGCCAGTTTTCGTATATATGGAAGATTATCTGCCCTATTTCTTCCCGGTTCTATATAATCTGCAACAAAAATAATCTTTTCCAGCATTGTCATATTGGGAGCACCGGTGGTGTGCTTTAAAATCGCATTAATGATTTCCTTGTCATCTACATGATAAACATCCATGGCAATAAAGGCCCCCAGTTTGGCATGAAGTAAATCCGGTTTGGATACTTCGGCATCTGACACTTTAATATTATGTTTTGTACATTCTTTAAGTTTCTTTTCATTCGGAATACATTTTGCACAGTCGTGAAGCAGACCGGCAACCTCCGCTTTCTGCAGGTCTACCTCATATTTCATGGCAAGACACATTGCCGTATATGCAACACCCAGGGTGTGCTGATATCTGTCCTTGCTCAAAGACGATTTTAACGAACTTTTTATGTTTTTCAGATTCTTAATCATCCGTAAAATTCCTTCTTTCTTAAGAATGTTTTAAATATTATATAATTCATGCTCATTGATATACCGCTCCACATCGGGAGGAATCAGATATCGGACCGATTCGCCATTTGAAATCCGTGTTCTTATTGCTGAGGAAGATACTTCAAATAACGGAGAATCCATATAATGAATCCGGCAATGATATTTCTGTTTCAAATATTGAATCCGTGCAAAAATATCCTGCTCAGACTGAAATTCCGGCTGAAAACTGTCCGGCCGTCCGGCAGCTATGATTACACAGCGTTTAAAAACTTCTTCCGGTTCATGCCACTGTTCCAAAGAAAATAAAGAATCTGCACCCAGAATAAAATAATATTCCGTATCCGGATGTTCTCTGCACAAAATCCGGAGAGTATCAGAGGTATAGATAAATCCTTCCCGGTTCAGTTCCATATCCGAATACTGAAAATGGGGATTATCAGCAATTGCCAGTTTTGTCATGTTTTCCCGGTGTATACCTGCGGAAATGACATCTTCTGTTTTATGAGGCGGATTTCCGGAAGGCATGAATAATACATAGTCTAGTTCAAACCGGTAATACGCCTGTTCTGCAATTAATAAATGACCGTAATGAATCGGATTGAGTGTTCCACCCAGTATGCCTGCTTTTCTTTTGCCGGAATTCATTTCATATCTTCCTCCATACTATAAATTTTCCGAATCACTGTTTTAAAATAATTTTTGGATTTGATTTGGATTCACGATATAATACGATCATTTTTCCGATCACATGTACTACCTGGGAATTTGTCCGTTCTGCCAGTGTATTTGCCAGTTCTTTTGGATTATCAAAACAATTTTTCAAAACATGTATTTTGATCAGTTCCCTTGCTTCTAAGGCTTCATCCAGTCCTTTGGTCAGTTCCGGAGTAATAGAGCCTTTTCCGATCTGATAAATCGGCTGAATGGTGCTGGACAGATTTCTAAGATATGCCCGTTGTTTACTGTTCATAAAACGTTCCTTATCCTTTCTGTTTTGTAGTTTACATAAAATTATTATTGTAAATTATTTATAATAATCAAATTCATGGCCATATATTTTTACGGTATCGCCGTCTGTAATTCCCAATCGTTCCAACTCTTCCAATATGCCGTTATCCTTCATGAAATTCTGAAAGAACATAAACCCTTTTTCAGATTCCAAATTTGTATAACCAAGCATTCTCTCAATTCTCGGTCCTTCAATGGAATATAAACCTTCCTCCAGTTTTGAAACCGTAAAAGGTTCTTCCGGATGATCCATATATTCTCCCGGAAAAAATTCCTGTTCAAATACGACCGGTTCGGAGTCCATGGATTCCAGTAAAGAGTGAACTGCATACAACAGCTCTTTTAATCCTTTTCCGCTGACTGCGGAAATCGGAAATATCTTTATCCCCTGAGATTCAAATTCTGTCCGTAGACGGTGAATCGGGCTTTCCTCTTCGGAATATATGGCATCTATTTTATTTGCGGCAATGACCTGGGGACGCTCCAATAATTTCGGATTATATGCTTCAAGTTCTGCATTGATTTTTTTAATATCTTCCACAGGATCCCTGCCTTCGGTGGAGGCGGCATCTACCATATGAATGATTACTTTCGTACGCTCAATGTGTCTTAAAAACTCATGGCCCAGACCGACCCCCTGGGCAGCTCCTTCAATCAATCCAGGTATATCTGCAATTACAAACCCTTTGGTTCCGTCCAGGTCTACCACTCCCAGATTGGGATTCAATGTAGTAAAATGATAATTTGCAATTTTAGGTTTTGCATTGGTTACTCTGGATAACAGTGTGGATTTTCCAACATTCGGATAACCCACAAGACCTACATCTGCAATTACCTTCAGTTCCAGCTGGACAAATAATTCCATCGACTGCTGTCCGGGCTGGGCATATTTCGGGGCCTGCATGGTTGCGGTTGCATAATGCTGGTTTCCTTTTCCACCTCTTCCACCCTTTAATACAACCACCTGTTTGGAAGAATCTGACATATCCGCAATTACTTTATCCGATTCGGCATCTTTAATAATTGTTCCCAGCGGTACTTTAATAATAATATCTTCTCCGTCTTTTCCGTGCCGGTTTCTTTTGCCGCCGTCTTCTCCGGGCTGGGCTACATATTTTCGAATATGTCTGAAATCCGTTAACGTATTTAATCCTTCATCCACTACAAATATAACATCCCCGCCGCGGCCGCCGTCTCCGCCGTCCGGACCGCCGTTAGGAACAAATAATTCTCTTCTGAAGCTAACATGTCCGTCTCCGCCTTTTCCGGACTTTATAAATATTTTTGCTCTGTCTGCAAACATAGTTTTCCTCCTGCTCTGTCAGTCTATTTAACGAAAAGGTAAAAAAGACTTCAAACCACATTGATTTGAAGTCTTATATAAACTATTCTGCAACCGGAACAATAGAAACCTGTTTCTTATCTCTTCCTTTTCTTTCAAAGCGAACAATACCATCCACTAAAGCAAATAATGTATCGTCACCACCGCGGCCTACATTTACGCCGGGATGAATCTTTGTTCCACGCTGTCTATAAAGAATGTTTCCAGCCTTAACAAACTGTCCGTCTGCTCTTTTCGCTCCTAATCGTTTGGATTCGGAATCCCTGCCGTTCTTAGTAGAGCCCACACCCTTTTTATGAGCGAAAAACTGAAGGTCCATTTTCAACATAGTTTACACCTCCTTGAAAATTATACGAATGTATTTCTTGTTGCCATTATCACGGATTCCCTGCAGGCCTAAGACCATGGAATCCATTAAAATTCCAGCTTCTTTACTAAGCTCATTATGTTCAAATTCCAGCTTTAAGTAACCGCCCGATGAATCATTCTCCAAAGAAAATGGTTCTGCCGTAAATGCTTCCAGGGAATTTACCGTATTGATTACCAGAACCGACACGGCAGCACATACAATATCTTTGCCGTAACCGGCAGCGCCTGCATGTCCATTGAACATAAATCCCTGATAATTATCAGAAGAATTCTTATAGATTGTCACATCAATCATACGAATTACCAAAAGAACTATGCATTAATCTTATCAATCTTAACTTCAGTATAAGACTGTCTGTGACCATTTTTCTTATGATATCCGGTCTTTCTCTTGTACTTATAAACAATAATCTTCTTCGCTCTGCCGTTAGAAAGAACGGTTCCTTCCACGCTTGCATTTGCGACTGTAGGATTTCCGACTTTAACATCAGAATCGCTTACAAGAAGAACCTGGTCAAATGTAACTTTTTCATCAGCTTCAATACCAAGTTTTTCAACTTTGATAATATCGCCTTCTGAAACCTTGTACTGTTTACCACCTGTTGCTATAATTGCGTACATATGGCACCTCCTATTTCCAATACTCGCCAATTTTGGTGTCTGAAAAATCAGAACTTAGAACCTCATTGAGCGGCACACTATTGTAGTTTAGCATGTATTTACAAAATTGTCAATAAAAATTATATCAATCTTCCAGATGAACCGGGGTCGACAGAGAAATTGAAAAACATACCAATACAATACTTAATACGAATATAATCCAAAATTCAATTCCGTTTACGGCATTTCCGGAAACATCAATCTTTGCAAACAACATATTTATCATCAGCAGCATAAATTGAACGGTAGCCGCTATTTCCAGTGCAATAAAGCTTGTCAGCCTGCGAAGAGAGCCGCCGGCCTTACCTTTAAAAAGAACTGAAACAACAGCTGCAGCAACGATATAAATCATTACGGCTATCAGTAATACCGAACTGATCATTGTAAAAGTGTTCAAAACTGAATAATCACCATATCCTTTGGAAAAATATCTGGAAATCATTTTGATTGCCGTAAAATTACCGTTGAGACTCAGACCGGCTTTGTTGTTGGAATAATTGTATTTATACAGCGGAAATACAAAAACCGATACCAGTGAAAACACGGACATTGCCAGAAATATCCAGCCCAACAGTATCTTATTCCTGGCCTTTTTCTCCTCAAAATATTTCTGATGCTTGTAGGCATCCTGACTCATTTCGCTTACATTTTGTGCGTTTCCCATACTATGCTCTTCTCCTTTTTTTAATTTAATATAAACTGCTTTACATACTGTTTTCATTTTAATAAAAATATAGATAATAGTCAATAGGCAAATATATAATATTAAAATATACATAAAAGTAAACAAATTTATGATAAATAATATGTACTAATATTACATATAAGGATAATTATGTGGTAGAATATATGAACAGTTGCGGTTAAGAATTTGTGACCAAATTTGTAACCAATCAGGCAACTAATAAAATGATTGGAATGGTGATGAATAATGATGGACTACATCAAGAGAATCCGTGATCTTCGTGAAGACAAAGAAGTAACTCAGAGAGAGGTTGCTGCTGTTCTTCAGACTTCACAGACAATGTATGCTCGTTATGAAAGAGGAGCAAATGAGATGCCTATACGTCACTTAATTACATTAACAAAGTATTATGGCGTAACATCTGATTACATTCTTGGTCTTAGTGACAAGAAGAACTAGTCTATTGAGACTGCTGAGAACAGGCTAAAGGAAAACGATTGCAGGATTTGTTTTCTTTTAGCCTGTTTTCATATATATTTTCTACAATAAGCAGGGATCATTTAATTCTCCAGCTGTTCGTAAACCGGCGCCTCTGTTTTCTTTCTGGTCAGAACTACCAGGTCCAGCTTCGTCATTTCCACAAATGAAGTTTTAATCTTATCCTTATAAATTTGTTGTTTTAACTCCTCAACCAGTTCCCGTTTTTGCTCTTCCGAATCCATATTGATAAAATCAATGATAATAATACCCGATAAATTCCGTAGACGGAGCTGAGCCGCAATCTCTTTTGCTGCTTCCATATTCACTTTAAATATAGTATCGTCCTGTTTCCTGCCTTTTATACATTTTCCGGTATTAACATCAATTACAACCATTGCTTCCGTGGGTTCAATGACCAGATAGGCACCGGATTTCAGCCAGACATTTTTCGATAAAATATTCTTCATTACGGATTCCAGCCCATAGAGTTTATACAGGGGAAGTAAATCATCCTGATAAAAGGTCAGCCGGATTTCATTCATGGACATCCGATGGATATACTGCCGGATTTCCTTATAAATTTCATGATTATCGGTGATAATCTCATGAATCTCGCCGGAATAACTGCCCTTAATGAGCCGCAGATATTCCGGTTCGGCACGCCTGACCATATGATAACATGGCCGGTGAACCGCTTCCTGATGTATCTGCTCCCATTCGTTTTTTAAATTCCTTACTTCCTGTAGTATGGTCTCACTGTCAGCTCTTTCCGCATTGGTACGTATTATAATTCCGAAATTACCGAATTCATTCTCTGAACGCAGCAGACTGCTGATTCTGGAACGAAAACCGGTATTCTGTATTTTTCCCGAAAACCCCATACCATTATCATTGATATTCAGCACGGCGTATTGACCGGATAAACTGATTTTTGATGTTAAAACCGGCGCTTTTGTTTTCACTGCCGCTTTTTTTACCTGAACCAGAATCCAGTCTCCCTGACAGAGCCGGCTGGTATTTTTTGAATTCAAAAAAATATGGGAAATGTTTTCTTCCAGAGAATAGTATCCGGTATATCCGGGCTGCAGTTCCACAAACGCAGCGTTAATATTTTTTACAATATCCCTGACCCGTCCCACAACGATATCTCCAACCTGACCTGCATGTTCATGTTCAGAGATGTCTTTTGAAAATCCTACCTGATAAAACCTTTTGTCTTTATACAGACCGGAAAAAATCCGGATGGATTCCTCAGGATTTCTCCAGTCCGTCTTTGTTATGATTAACTTTCCGCCCATGATAATCTCCCATGATTTTTTTATTCAATTATGGTACCGAACTTTTCCAGAGGTATCAGTTTGCCTTCTGATTCTCCATACAGTTCCAAACGTTTCACTTCTATGGCAAAAGGTTCAAATTCCGAACCGATAAACGTATAAAAAGCCTGTATGACCAGTTCCGGTTTTAAGTTATTCACACTTCCGGCAGACAGCTTCATATAAATAACCGGATGCTCTTCATGATGTTCCGAACAGCCGGATTCCAGGATTAAGGGTTTAATATCCACAAGTTGTTCGCTTTTTTTTGTTTTCTTCAGAATTTCTATGCACGGCTGACCACAGAACTCTGAAAAACGCTGACAGATATCTGGTAGCGGCTGACGGTCTTTCCGGAATGTTACCTCATAGTCCGCAGCCGCTACCAGGGACATGGCATTTTTGCTGTCCTCCGGTAACCGGACATAGCTTAGAACTTCCATTCCGTCCGCCATTGTTTCATTCATTCTCCGAATCATTTCAGCAGAAGAATCCGTTGAATGTACCTCGATATCAAAATATTCTCCGATACTGGTGAGTCCTACGCCAAGCGGTGCGGCAAAAGACATTTTCTGATGAGGGCTGAATCCTTCCGAATATGCAATATCAACTTCAGACCGGCGCATTACCTTTTGAAAATACCGCATAATATCCAGATGACCGATAAACTTCATGGTACCGGTTTTTGAAAATTTAATTCTTATTTTCAAAGCAGACACCTCCTCCAAACTTCATGGCACCGCAGCCTGCGCATTGCATTCTGCAATTCGGCGTAACGGCTTCTTCTTTTGCACGCTGCCACTCCCGTTTCAGAAAATCCTTTGTAACGCCGATATCAATAAAATCCCATGGCAGAATTTCTTCCATACTTCGTTCCCTGGTGGTATAAAAATCAGGATCTATTCCTGTTTCCTGAATCGCCTGTTGCCATTTATGATTATCAAAGGTTTCACTCCAGGCATCATAAATACAGCCTGATTCATATGCGCTTAAGATTATATCGGCTACCCTACGGTCACCCCGGGCCAGTAATCCTTCCAGTACCGTTACATCCGCTTCATGCCAGTTATATTTCAGGCTTTTTTTATTCAGCATTTCTTTCATTTTGGTATTTACGATTTTAGCCTTATTCAAAAACTCTTCCTTGGTATTCATGGACGCCCATTGAAACGGCGTAAATGGTTTTGGTACAAAGAAAGAGGTACTGGCTACAATCTGAACCTTGCCGTTTCGCTCTTCTTTCGGAATCTGATAATATAATTCAGCAATCTTTTCGCTTAATAATGCAATACCTTCCATATCCTCCACGGTTTCTGTCGGAAGACCCAGCATAAAATACAGTTTGACACGGTTCCATCCGCCGTCAAATGCGAGTTTTGCACCGTTTAATATGACTTCTTCCGTCAGTCCTTTATTAATCACATTTCTAAGACGCTGGGAACCAGCTTCCGGTGCGAAGGTCAGACTGCTCTTCCGGATATCCTGCACTTTGCTCATAACATCCAGGGAAAATGCATCAATCCGAAGGGACGGAAGAGATATATTGACCCCTTTTCCTTTAAACTCTTCAATCAGAAAATTAACCAGCTCTTCCAGTCTGGAATAATCACTGGAACTTAAAGAACTAAGGGATATTTCCTCATGACCGGTATTTTTCAGCATTTTATATGCCATATCTTTTAAAAATTCCAGACTGCGTTCCCGAACCGGTTTATAAACGGAGCCCGCCTGACAGAACCGGCAGCCCCGGATACAGCCCCTCTGAATCTCCAATACGACTCTGTCCTGGGTAACCTTTATAAACGGAACCAGCGGTTTTTCAGGATAAAAAGTATGTCCCATATCCAGAACCAGTTGTTTTTTAATGGTCTCTTTCGCATTCGGGTTATTGGGAAGAAACGATGCAATGGTTCCGTCTTCCTTATAAGTCACATCATAAAAAGCAGGAACATACAACCCTTCGATATTTGCCGCCAGTTCCAGAAATTCTTTCCGGGTACCACCGGCTTTTTTCCATTCTTTATATTTATCCAGCAGTTCAAAATAAACGGTTTCGCCCTCTCCCATATAAAAAATATCAAAGAATGGTGCCAGCGGTTCAGGATTATAGGCACAGGGACCACCGCCGATTACAATGGGACAGGACTCATCCCGGTCACAGGACTTCAGAGGAATCTGACTCAGGTCCAGAATCTGCAGAATATTGGTATAACACATTTCATATTGTATGGTAATCCCAAGAAAATCAAACTCTTTTACAGGATCCTGGGACTCCAGTGCAAACAGCGGAATCTGTTCTTTACGCATGATCCGGTCCAAATCCGTCCAGGGAGAATATACCCGTTCACAATAAACATCTTCCCGTTTGTTAAACATATCATATAATATCTGTATTCCAAGATGGGACATTCCTATTTCATATACATCAGGAAAGCACATGGCAAAGCGGATATCAATATCCTTTAAATCTTTTCTGACCATGTTGACTTCATTTCCAATATATCTGGCAGGTTTTTCAATACTCAGCAAAATTTCATCGGATAGCGCTAATTGATTCAAAGCAGTACCGTCCTTTCTAAAATATTTCTTTAAGAATCAGCGGCGTGCCAATTCTCTTGTTATTTCTTCCCAGGAAACGTCTTTTTCTGCCATAAGAACCATTACATGATACAGAAAATCCGATATTTCATATTTAATTTCTTCTTTGTCCGGATTTTTTGCAGCAATGACAATTTCCGTTGCTTCTTCGCCGACTTTCTTTAATATTTTATCAATTCCCTTGTCAAATAAATAATTCGTATATGAACCTTCCTTCGGATGTATTTTTCTATCTTTGATTACATTAAATACATTTTCAAATACCATTAACGGATTTGTTTCATCATATTCCTTTTTGAACAGAGTATTAAAAAAACAGCTTCTGTTTCCGGTATGACAGGCAGCACCAGTCTGCTTTACTTTGGCAAGCATGGTATCATTATCACAATCCATGGTAAGAGATTTTACGAACTGAAAATGTCCGGAAGTCTGGCCTTTCACCCATAATTCCTTCCGTTCTCTGCTGTAATACGTCATTTTTCCGGTTGTAAGGGTCTTTTGGAAGGCTTCTTCATTCATATAGGCCACCATAAGTACTTCATTTGTCTTATAATCCTGAACAACTACCGTCAGATGACCGTCACTGTTAAGTTTGAAATCCGAAAATTTCATGCTGCTTTCAAATACATTAACATTCATTCCAGCCGTATGCAACCGCTGCTTGATATCCATGATTTCCTGTATGTTTCTGATGATTTTTTCAGAAGAAAAACCATAGATAATATTCTTTCCGGCGATTGCAGTCAGTTCCTGTTCCGTTAGAACCGGTGAGGACAATAAGATTTTAAGCGGCAAATCTTTGACTGCCTCAGATACTTTATTACTGACCACATCATCCGTAATCAATAAATCTGCGCCCAGACCGGAAAAATGAACACAGGCATCGATGAGTTCTTCCGAAACATCTTCCGCATGGTCATCCAGTTTTGTATTTGTATCACCCACAGCTTCAAAGCGAATGGCAATTTTGTCCCTGCCAAACCGTTCTGCTCCTTCTTTTATCAAAGCTATATTGTTGTCTTTGGATGCATCCAGTACAGCCATTTTTGCTCCGGCATAAATATATTTCTTAACGTCTTCCAGACGCTTAATATTTCCTCCCAGTAAAATCGGAATGTCCACTGCATCTGCTATTTCTTTTATCGTCTTGATGTTGGTATCATGTTCAGAATCATTCTCAGACAGTTCATAAATCAGTACCTCATCAGCGCCGTTATTTTCAGCCTGTTCACAAAAAGAAACCGGCGTCAGTTCCAGTTCCCTGCAGGTATGCCCGTTTTCCACAAGCTTTCCGTTTTTAATATAAATTTTAGGTATTATATTACAATAATTCATCATCCGCTTATGCCTTTCTGTTGTTAATTTCTGTGACCGCAGGCCGCACTTATAGGCTTCCTTTGGTAGTCATCTGATCCGGAATTCTGCTGTCTGTCAGGGTAGCTTCATCCAGCGCCTTGGCAAATGCCTTGAACATTCCTTCGATAATATGATGATTGTTGCTTCCGTGAATCAGTTTTATATGGAGATTCATTCCTGCGGAATAGGAAACAGCATAAAAAAATTCTTTTACCATTTCCGTATCAAAATATCCTACCTGCGGGATGGTTAATTCCGCATCAAACACCAGATGTGGACGGCCGGATAAATCAATGGCGCATAACACCAGGGTTTCATCCATGGGAAGCAAAATACTGCCGTAACGCCGGATGGATTTTTTATCTCCTACTGCCTCTTTAATTGCCTGGCCTAAAACAATTCCGGTATCCTCAATCGTATGATGGGAATCCACATATAAATCCCCCTGAACCTTTAAATCCATATCAAAAAGCCCGTGTCTTGTAAAACTGTTAAGCATATGATCAAAAAAACCGATGCCCGTCTGAATATTTGCCGTTCCACGTCCGTCGATAACAAAATGCATATCAATGTCCGTTTCATTGGTTTTTCTCTTAATGTCTGCCGTGCGTTTCAAATCCTCTGCCATAGTATATTCCTTTCTTTCCATTTTATTTTATTAATTCATTGCGAAACAACTGTCCTGTAACGCTGAGTTTCGCGGTTAGCCTCTTTATTTTTCAAACCGTACCTGAATAGAGTTTGCATGTGCCGTTAACTGCTCGGAAACTGCAAATTTAATAATATCTTCATGGATTGGCTCCAAAGCTTCCCTGCTGAAGGATATAATACTTGATTTCTTAACAAAATCATCCACACTGAGCGCAGAAAAGAACTTTGCCGTACCGTTGGTAGGCAATACATGATTCGGACCTGCAAAATAATCGCCCAAAGGTTCAGAACTATATTCTCCAAGGAAAATTGCACCGGCATTCCGAATCTTTGTCATGGTATTAAATGGATCCTTCGTTACGATCTCAAGGTGTTCGGATGCAATCTCATTGGCAACGGCAATGGCTTCCTCCATGGTATCCGTCAGAAGAATATAACCATAATTCTCCAGTGACTTTGTCAGAATCTCCTTCCGGGAGAGTGTTTCCACAAATTGATCCACCTGTGCGGACACCTGTCCGGCCAGTTCCCGGGACGTAGTAACAAGAATGGCGGAAGCCATTTCATCATGCTCGGCCTGGGACAGTAAATCTGCCGCCACATATCTCGGATTGGCGGTTTCATCGGCCAATACCAGTATTTCACTTGGTCCGGCTATGGAATCGATACTGACAAAGCCATATACGGCTTTCTTTGCCAGAGCCACGTAAATATTTCCCGGACCTACGATTTTGTCCACCTTTGGAACAGATTCCGTACCATAGGCAAGAGCGCCGATTGCCTGGGCGCCGCCAACTTTGTAAATCTCATCGGCACCTGCTTCACAGGCGGCAACCAGTGTCCCCGGATTTACCTTTCCTTCTTTATTTGGAGGTGTGGTCATAATAATTTTATCTACGCCTGCCACTTTCGCAGGAATGATATTCATCAATACGGAAGACGGATATGCAGCCTTTCCACCCGGAACATAAACACCCACTTTTTCAATAGGCGTAATTTTTTGTCCGAGAATGCTTCCGTCGGGCTTACTGTCAAACCAGCTGAACTGCCGCTGTTTTTCATGATATTCTTTTATATTGACGATCGCTTTTCGGATAATCTCCAGCAATCCTGACTGACCGATGATTTCATAAGCTTCCCTGATTTCTTCTTCCGTTACTGCAATACAGGAAGCATTTATATCCGCACCGTCAAACCGTTTGGTATATTCAAAGACGGCTTCATCTCCACGGGTCTTTACATCATTTAAAATGGCATCTACCCGTTCGGTAAACTCCCCGTAATTATTGGGACTTCTCTTTAATAAATTATCTAGAATATTTTTTTTTGAATCTTCTGTTAACTGAATTGTCCTCATTTCGATATCCAAGCCTTTCTCTTATTTTTTTGTATCGAACCGCCGGTATACTGCCTTAATGATTCTTATTCCCATGTTCCAATAACCCTTTAATATTGGTAATCAGCTTCATAATACGTTCATTTTCCATTTTCATGCTGACCTGATTGACTACCATTCTGGCAGATAACGGACAGATTTCTTCCAGAACTTCCAATCCGTTTTCTCTCAACGTTGATCCGGTTTCCACAATATCAACAATAACCTCTGACAGATTTACGATGGGTGCCAGTTCCACGGAACCGTTGAGTTTAATGATTTCCACGGTCTGATGCTTCCGGTTGTAGAAATAATCCTTGGCAATATTGGGATATTTGCTTGCCACACGGATCATCTCATGATGCTGTAGAAATTCCTTTGCGGAAGCAGGTCCGCATACACACATCCGGCATTTTCCAAATCCAAGATCTACCACTTCAAACAGATTCCTGCCCTCCTCTAAAATGGTGTCCCTGCCAACCACGCCGATATCAGCTGCACCGTATTCTACATAAGTGGGAACATCTCCGGCCTTGGCAAGGAAAAATTTCAGTTTTAATTCTTCGTTGACAAAAATCAGTTTTCTGGTTTTTTCATCCTTCATTTCTTCACAGGTAATCCCGATCTGTTCAAACAGTTCCAAAGACTTCTTTGCCAGTCGGCCTTTGGCAAGTGCAAATGTTAAATATCTCATGGTATTAATCCTCACTTTCCATTCTATTCTTATGAATTCCGGATTCGTCCACCATATAATATTCTTTGATATTCATCCGCTTTGCATAAGCAAGACAGTCTGCTTCTGTGTAATCCGAATGTTTCCGAAGCAGTATCACATCGATTCCGTTTTCCCTTAATTTCTGACTTTCCCGGATAGCTGTCTGTTTCTGTTCACAAGGGTAGATCATCAGTACAATTTTACGCTCCGGTACAGTGGCCAGATGCTGACGGTTTAAAGCCAGATACAGTCCGTCTACATTTACGGCAAATCCGATTGCCGGGGCTTTCTTTCCGAACTGTGCCAGCAGGTTGTCATATCTGCCGCCTGTTACAATTGCATCTCCGGTTCCGTATGTATATCCTTTAAATACTACGCCGGTATAATACTGATACATACTTAACATAGATAGATCAAAAGATATATATTTTTCATATCCGTATATTTTCAGCAGATGATAAATTTTTTCCAGCCGATCCAATGCCTGCAATGATTTTTCATTGGTGGTGAAAGTTTTGGCCCGCTCGATCATATCAATGGAACCAAACAATTCCGGAAACTGATGAAAGATATTTTTGGTTTCTTCCGAAATTGCAGCTCCGGATAAAACATCGTCAATTCCGAAATATTTCTTGTTTTCCAATAACTCCCTCAATTCTTCAACGGTTTCTTCGTCCAGTTCTGCTTCTTCCACAATGCCCCGGAAGAAATCGGCCTGTCCGATTTCAATCTGGAATTCCGTCAGATTCGATGCATTTAAAGCTTCAATCACCATGGCAATCAGTTCGGCATCGCAGTCTGAAGAATTATCGCCAATGAGTTCACAGCCCATCTGTGTAAATTCTTTCAGTTTTCCCTGATATTCCGAATTATTTATAAAAGCGCTTCCCTGATAGCACAACCGTATGGGCATTTTTTCTTCCATATAATATTTCGCTGCAGAACGGGCAATGGACGGAGTCATATCCGGTCTTAATACCAAAGTATTACCCTCACGGTCAAAAAATTTATATAAATTCTTGGCTGCCACGCTGCCACGCTCTTTATTAAATATATCAAAAAATTCAAACATCGGCGTCTGAATATCATAGTAGCCGTAAGATTTAAAAATAGTATGAATCTGCTGTTCCAAAAATAATTTACTTTGGTATTCATCACCATAAATATCCCTGACGCCTACCGGAGTATGTAATAATTTACTGTTCATATTGAAAATCCTTTCCCTGTATGCTATATATTATTCAACCTCTGTCACTTTAACGCTTTAAAGTGATATCTAATTATCATAATGCATTACTAATGTTATCTGATTATACTTGAAGATTGAACGGTTGTCAATCCATTGTTTTATTCCGCGAAATCCCGTTCGGCAATATCTTTGGCCAGCATTTCCAGATAATGAACCGGCACACCGTTATATCCGCGAATCCGGTAGGTTTTATCAATTTCTTCAAAGCGGAAACTTTTTCTTCCGCCGTTTTTCATTCTGTCATAAAATTCTTCTAATTTCTTAAACGGAAGATAATACATTTCATTGATATGGCTGTAATACAGCAGGATAAAAGAAATTCCTTCCTGTTGTTCAAATTCTTTCATAAATCGTACCTGATGCTCATGAATATTCTGCATGGGAAATGTATGAGTATTACATTCTTTTGCGTCAAAACACACCGGGACTCCCTGTACGACGCCAATATAGTCTACCGTACTTTTCTGGTCAAAATATGCAAGGGTAATATGTCTGGATTCCTTGTCTATCGTAATTGGTTTAATGGGTGTGGGAATCTTCTGAATCAGAGCCATATGTTTTTCCATATATTTTTCATTTGATAAATTAATCATTTCCTCCAGGGTGGAACCCCGCAGTCCTCTGCTCTTCCAGGTACCCATCAAAACCTTCCTCCTTCAGTATTTTTCTAAACATGGCATCCGGCGGGGCATAAAATACTTTTCCCTCCAGATATTTCAGTTCCGGCTGTTTTGCAGTATAATCCCGAAAATCCAGCTTGTAGGAATGAAGCAACTGGAATTTTAAATAATAGTTCTGAAACATTTGCTGATTGAACTGTTCGTTGCCATATTTCCGGTCGCCTGCAATGGGATGACCGATACTGCTTAAGTGTGCGCGGATCTGGTGGGGTTTTCCGGTCACCAGACGGACTTCTAATAAGGTGTGCCGTGAATTCCAGGCAATTGGTAAATATTCGGTGCAGATATATGAGGAGTTGTTTTGTTCCTTCGGATAAATGTTTACCTTATTATTATTTTCGTCTTTGATGAGCCATCCCTGAATTTCAGCAGGCTGTTTCATAATACCCCTGACAATACACAGATAATACTTATGAAGTGTTCTTTCCTTCAGGGCCAGAGACATCTCCTGCAGTCCTGCCAGAGAAGTACCTCCTATGATAAGCCCGCTGGTATTCCTGTCCAGCCGGTTACAAACTGCTGGTCGGAAGGTTGAAAGCCGGCTTTTTGTTACGACCCCGGATTCCAGCAGATAATTTATCATATATTCATTTATGGAACGATCACCGGGTACGGCTTTCTGGGAAAGCATTCCTGCGGGTTTATTCATAAGAATGATATTTTCATCTTCATAAATGATATATTGTTTAAAATTCAATGCCTGTTTTTTCGGCAGCCGGATTCCGGTATGGGCTTCTGCCGGTTCCGTAAAAGTTGACAGGGTTTCTTCCGAAAAAAATAATTTTACCGAATCACCGCAGACCAGTTTTTCATTCCCGCTCATCTTTTTATCATTCAATGTAATATTTTTTTTTCGAATCATTTTATATATAAAATTTTTCGGCGCCCGGCAGAGAAATTTAGACAGAAACTTGTCTGCCCGTTGCCCGGCTTCGTTTTTACTGATTATAATTTCCTGCATAATAACTCCATTCCTATAATGAATAGATTAACAATAATTTTTTGACCGTTTCATCAAATTTTCCCGGAGCATTGCCATTCAGCAATGAAATCCCCTTAAAAAAAGCTTCCTGCCGGTTAAACAGCTTTACGCTGGTCACTCTGGCTTCCGTTTCCAGAAACGTCCGGATATATGTCTCACTTTTTTTTACATCCTCTGTTTTCAGATCGGTGAACAAATAGACGGAATTATCCCGAATAACGGCAATGGGTACCGGTAAAATTTTTTCCGTGGAGGAAATCAGTAAATCGGCCAAAATCAGGGAATCCGGCGCCAGTTGGACAGATTTTTCATATAACTGCCTGTCACAGGATTTGTATTTCACCATTACCAGATAGGAAACGGCAATTTTAGCCGTGGGAATGGCGGCAACGGCAGCAATTACCGTAAATATGCTTTTTGTATTATGATACCGCAGAACACCGGTATAAAAAATAACGGCTACCATGATAAGAGATATGAATGTAATAAATAATTGTCTGACTTTATGCTGATTAATATAACCGCAGTCACCTTTTTCAAATTTTTGTTTCTTCTGTTTCAATGTTTCTGCCTTTCTGCTGTATACATTTATTTTGAAAATATTCTCATAATCTTTAAAATAATCCTGTGAGGAATGATTTTAGATAAGATATAAAGTATTTTCATTGCAGTTCCGTATATGGATAATTCCTTTCGGGCCATGGAGTCTTCCAATGCCTGTTTTACCACACTGTAACAGTCGGCCATAAAGTAATCTTTAAACCATGCCCGTTTATGGCCGTCTTCCGCAATACGGAAAAATTCCGTTGCCACCGGCCCGGGACATACGGCTGTTATAAAAATATTCCGTTCCCTTAGTTCCACATTTAATGCTCTGGAAAAACTGAGAACATAGGATTTGCTTGCCGCATAAATGGCGAAATCCGGCTGCGGCAGAAATGCTGCCGAAGATGCCAGATTAATGATTCTGCTTTTTTCCAGCATATACGGAAGGGATAACTGGGTTACGGTGGTAAGACCTTCACAGTTGGTTTTCACCATTCCCACGGAAACATCATATCCGGTTTCGGCTACAGAACCTATGATGCCGTAGCCCGCACAATTAATCAGCAGTTTAATGCCCGCCCGCTCCTGCTTCAGCATTTTGCGGTAATAATCCGCAAAGGAATCTTCGGATACATCAGAACAGATGATCAGGGACGGTTTGTGAATCTCGTCCCGGACTTCCTCCAACCGGTCCCGTCTTCGGGCAATCAGCCATATTTCATCAATACAGGTCAATTCCCTGTCGATAAGTTTTGCAAATTCCCGTCCCATTCCGGAGGAAGCACCTGTAATAACCGCTACTTTTTTCCATATTTTTTCCATTTTGCAATATATTCCTTTCCTTCCAAATATAGATTTGCAACATCTGCAGCTATCATTTTGTTAATTCCGGGGTTCTGTCACCGGGTTCCATTTTTCCGTCGGTGTATATTTCGAATGGTTTTCTTCTTTTTTTTGTTGCCGGCGCTTTTTGCCGAAGGTCCTTTTTTTTCAAAAGAACCTTTTTCTTTATAGATCTGTCCCACATTTTTTCGTGGCTTTATCAGACATTCCTTTGTAAACCCGATTAAATCCCTTCGTCCGGCTGCGACCAGCGCTTCATAAACCAGATCATAATTTTTCGGATTCCGGTATTGTATCAATGCCCGCTGCATGGCTTTCTCATGAGGATTCACCGGTACATATACTTTTTTCATGGTACGGGGATCCAATCCGGTATAATACATACAGGTAGATATGGTAGAAGGTGTGGGATAAAAGTCCTGTACCTGTTCCGGCATATATCCCAAATCCCTGAGATATTCCGCCAGCCGGACGGCTTCTTTTAATGTGGAGCCAGGATGTGAGGACATCAGATAAGGAACCACAAACTGTTTTTTTCCCATCTGTTCATTCAGTTTCTTATATTTTTGAATAAATTTTTCGTATATCTCATTTTCCGGCTTACCCATCATCTGCAATACCGGATCTGCCACATGCTCCGGAGCCACTTTTAACTGCCCGCTGATGTGATGCTCCACCATTTCCCGCATAAACGTATCATCGGTATCACACATCAGATAGTCAAACCGGATACCGGAACGGATAAAAACTTTTTTTACATTAGGAAGCCGGCGTAATTTCCGCAGCAGGTTCAGATAATCCTGATGATCGACTGTCAGATTTCTGCAGGGTTTCGGAAACAGACACTGTTTATTCGGACATACCCCTTTGGTGAGCTGTTTTTCACAGGAAGTATGGCGGAAATTAGCGGTAGGGCCGCCTACATCATGGATATAACCCTTAAAATCCTTATCCCAGACCATCTCTCCGGCTTCTTTTAATATGGATTCATGGCTGCGTGTCTGAATAATCCTTCCCTGATGAAAGGTCAAAGCACAAAAACTGCAACCGCCAAAACATCCCCGGTTGCTGACCAGACTGAATTTTACTTCCTGAATGGCCGGAACCCCGCCGGCTGCTTCATAGGAAGGATGATAATTCCGCATATAATTCAGGGAATAAACCCGGTCCATTTCTGTCTGGGACAAAGGTTTTGCCGGTGTATTCTGCACCACAAAAATCCCATTGTCATATTCTTCTATCAGACGCTTTGCGGCAAAAGGGTCTGTATTGCAGTACTGGGTATAAAAACTTTTAGCATATGTTTCCTTATCGGCCCGGATTTCCCGAAACGAAGGCAGGCGAATCGCATCATAGACCATTTCAGGGTTTCTGGTTTTATAGACCGTTCCGTCAATAAAAGTTATATCCCGGATATCCAGTCCGCTGTTTAAGGCATCTGCAATTTCGATGATCGAGCGTTCTCCCATACCGTAAGAAAGCAAATCCGCTCCGCTGTCCATTAGTATGGAACGCTTTACTTTATTGGACCAGTAATCATAATGCCCCAGCCGTCGTAAACTTGCTTCAATTCCACCAATAATGACAGGTGTCTTTTTATATGTCTGCCGGATCAGATTTGAATATACGATGGTAGCATAGTCCGGCCGTTTTCCCATAACGCCGCCCGGAGTAAAGGCATCGCTCTGACGCCTTTTTTTTGATACGGAATAATGATTAACCATGGAGTCCATATTGCCTGCCATGACCAAAAATCCCAGTCGGGGTTCTCCAAAGGTGGTAACACTGTTTTTATCCTGCCAGTCCGGTTGTGAAATGACGGCCACCCGATATCCGTTTGCCTCCAGGAGCCGGCTGATGATGGCATGTCCGAACGACGGATGATCCACATAGGCATCCCCTATGACATAGACAAAATCCACATAGTCCCATTCCCGTTGTTTCATATCTTCTATTGTAATTGGTAAAAAGTCCTTTAACATTTGTGTTACCCTTTCCGTCTTCCCGGCATTACTGCCGGTATTTGAGCTGCTGCAGTTCCTCTTCGGACAGTTCCCGGTAGTCTCCTTCCGGCAGGGAGTCATCCAAACGGAGATTTCCCATGGAGAGGCGTTTTAAAAAGATGACCCGGTTGCCCACTGCTTCAAACATCCGTTTAATCTGATGAAATTTTCCTTCATAAATGGTAATTTCAGCCTCTGACACTTCGTCATTCTTTAAAATCACCAATTCCGCCGGTTGAAACTGTTCCGAACCAATGCGGATACCGGCGGAAAATATGTTTTCCGTTTCCGTCTGAATCCGTCCTTCCACACGGACAAAATAAGTTTTTTTAACATGTTTTACCGGAGACAATAAATCGTGGGCCAAAGCCCCGTCATTGGTAATGATCAATAGCCCTACCGTATCTTTGTCCAGTCTGCCCACCGGAAACAAATCTTTTCTCTTGCCGGAAATCAGGTCTGTGACTGTCTGCTCCTTTGAATCTGTGGTAGCAGAAATAACGCCTGCCGGTTTATTTAACATATAGTACTCATATTTCTTATATTTCAGGAGGATTCCATTTATTATCAGTTCATCTGCTGCGGTAATCTTTATATCGGAACTTTTTGCCGGTATGCCGTTTACCAGTATTTTCCCTTTTTTAACGGCTTCTTTTACTTCTTTTCGTGAAGCAGCTCCCATATTGGATAATGCTTTATCTAATCGGATATAATCAGTCATAGTTCTCCAATCCCTGTGCCCGGTATCCTTCGGCAATAATATCCAGTTCCCTGCTGAACCGTTCTAATTCTTCCACACTGCCGAATTTATATATTTTATAAAATTCATCCTGAATCTTAACAATTTCTCGTTTATTTGCAGCTTTATACAAATTCTGAATCGTATTTAAAATTTCTGCAACGATATGTGCTTTAATCTGAAAGGAGTTCTGGGCATCCATAATTTCACTGCGAACCGAACTCATTTCATTATCCAGGGCTATCACTGCCGCTGCAGCACCGCTAAGCCGTTCCCGGATATTTGCCGGCATGTTCTGCCGGTATTTATACTGCAGGGAATGTTCAATCGTTGCCCAGAAATTCATGGCAAGCGTCCGAATCTGAATCTCCACGCTGATGCGTTTGTTGCCTTTCATGGTCTGTACATTATAATAAACAATAAGGTGATAACTTCTGTAACCGCTGGGTTTTGTATTGGTAATATAATCTTTTTCGGATTTTATTTCCATATCGCTGCGCTTTTTGATCAGTTCCACCACTTTTTCAATATCTTCCACAAACTGGCAGATAATCCGGATGCCGGCAATGTCCTCAATTTTTGTTTCAATATCTTCAAATTGAATTTTTTTCTTCTGCATCTTTTCCAAAATACTGGAAATGCGTTTCACACGCCCGTTTACTTCCTCAATCGGAGAATACATTCCCGCATTCCGGTGCGCTTTTATCAGATAAGTAAATTTTACTATAAGTTCGTCTACCGCTAACTGGTATGGCTCCAATAACTCCCTCCATAACTGAATCTCCATATATAGTGACCTCGTTTCTACATAACATTTCTTGAATATATACTTATTTATTATAGATAGCAGAACCTTTTCACATTTTACCATAATTCCGGTAAAAATAAAATTGGTTTTGGGAATTTTCAGTAATTTGCCTTTATAATCTGTAGTCTTTTCAATAAATGATAGGGATTCACACTGATTTCTTCCCCTTCAAAGGTTACATAAATACCCAGATGCAGATGTACATCAAAATTCCCCACAGTTCCTTCTACTTTACTGTATCCGGAATCTCCCATATAACCGATCAGTTGTCCTGCTTTTACCTGACTGCCCTCTTCGATTCCTTCGGCATAATCATACAGATGGGCATAATAAAAATATCCGCCGGATTTGCAGCGGATTCCCAGCCGGTATCCTCCCAGTTCCAGCCAGCCGATTTTCTCTACGATTCCATCCGAAATACTTACTACCGGATAATACCCCCGGACATTATAATCCGCCATAATATCCGTTCCTTCATGACTGCGCTCCCCGCCATAGCTTCTCCCGTATCCCCAGGAATCTACATAATTTACAAACCGCTGGGGCTCTCTGGTGGATATGGGAATCGGAAAACATACGGCATCATCCATAAACTGGGCAAGGATTTCATCTGCCATTTCTTTATATTGCCGGTCAGATTTCAATTGTTCGATAGCATCTATATCCATCTGCCTTAATACATTCAGCCGTTCTTCGACTGACAGACCGCCGCTACCTGTCCGATTCATGATAAAAACGCTGAACCAGAGGACTGCGGCTGTGAAAAACAATACCATAAAGTTGAAAATGAATCTGTTTCGGCCCAATGTCCTGATTCGGAATGACATATGCAAAATCCCCCATGCTTATATTAATATCGTTCGTCTGCCTGCCCGAATCTACAGAATACTGCCTGTTTCAGACCGGTGACCATGCGTCCGGCATTCGCCTAGATAATATATGCATGAGGGTATACGATTTATGCCATAATATCTTTATTATATATAGTAATCCTTCCGCGTCCGTTTTTCTTGGAAGCATACATGGCATTATCGGCTGCATTCAACAATTCCTCGGTATTCCTGCAATTTTCCGGATACGATGCAATACCAATGCTTATGTTGATTCCGATGTTTTTTTCTTCCATATGAAATACATGGGTTTTTATTTCCGTATGCAGTTCCTGCATAATGGATTCTGTTTCCGCAGTAGATTTTTTCGGAAATACGATAATAAATTCCTCTCCGCCATACCGTACCGGAAGACCATTATATTTTCTGCCATACCGCAATGCAGTCTGCCCGCAGTAGCGAATTACCTCATCACCAAAAATGTGACCGTAGGTATCATTGATTCCCTTAAATTTATCAATATCAAATAAAATAATAGTAAGTGGTGACTGATTACGGATACACCGCTGGATAATGGATTGATAGATAGAATTAAAATACCTTCGGTTATAAATCCCGGTCAAACCGTCCTTTACTGCCATGGTACGCATTCTGGAGTATAATATGGCATTATTGATGGCAAGGGAAATATGATTAAACAGGGACTTTAAAAAAGCCTCGTTATTTAAAAAAGCATTTTCATTAATGCTGCCCAGCATATACAGCCCCATGGAATTTTCATTGATAACGGCAGGCGTAATATTCATGGAATTAATATTTGTACCGGATAATTCATCAATGTTTTGATTTGCATCTCTGCTGATTTCTACAATGGCGCCGTTTTTAACATATGCCTCTGCAAAGGAGCGTGTCTCCATCCGTTCCAGATTACTTTTGGCTACACTGCTGGCTTTCGTATATCTGGAAGAGTATTCAAACCGTTCCTCTCCTTCTTCATCAGTGAGGATTAAAAAAGAAACAAAATCCAGTTTCATACTGACCATAGTAGCTTCCGTCAGATATTCCAGTAATTTTTTTAAATCCAGAGCCTTGGCTGCGGCATTCACAATGGTATTTTGTATTTTTATTTCCTCATTATTTTTTAAAATTATTTCATTTGCCTGTTTAAATTTAAACCGTTCGATACTGAGCTGCTCGTTGATCTGCTCTAATTTATTCTTCTGGATTTTAATGCTGTCGCTTTCTTCTTTGCTGACCGCAGCAATTCCGTTCAGACTGTTGATCTTATTAAAAAACATGAGGGCAAATTCTGACAGACGGCAGGTTATATTATAAACAACGGCGGAAACCGCACACAGGGTGATTACTATGATAAAAATCATAAAATTACTCTGATTGTTGCATATCATACCTATGAAAAATATCAGGGAAACCGGACTGCAGGTAAATACTACTGCCCATATCCTGGAATATGGTTCCGTGATATCAAATAAGAATAAAGATTGAAAAGAAACGGAAAAATAAAAAGACATTGCTATAATCGTGCTGTACAGCATGGAGCCTGTCAGCAGAGCCGTCCATCCCAGCAGTAATAACATAATGTATTTTAGGACTTTTTTCAAATTATCATTATAACTGTTCAGAAAATGTACGAAAATAAAATCAACAAGAACCACAGCCACAAAGCCTGCGGCTGTATATATCTCATCTACTAAGTATAAATTACCAAACATGATAAACAGAAGATAATAAATCAGTATCATGGATGTGGCGATTATATTTATGTCTGAAAATTTCCGTTCAAACAATAACAAATCTTTCCTGCTCAGCATATTTTACATACCTTTCTTACATTAATATTCTGCTATTTCCAATAGATTTCCAATACATCCCCGTTGTTGATCACTCCGGTAAAATCACAGCGTTCTCCGTTTATTGTGGTAATCAGTTCCGAGCCTCCCGCAACGGATGTATCAAAAGGATAGAAATCAAGAATATCAACAAATATATATCGATTTTTATTTTTTAGAATCACCGGAGTATTATTTATTATTACCGTAATGGCAGAATTTATGGGTTTAGTGTCATGGAAAGCTTCTGCCGCTGAGATCTCCGGCTGTCCGGTTTCTGACGGCTCTGTGTCATCTTCATATACTGGTATTTCGTCTTCCGTTTTATCGGGAAAAGCCTCAAAATCCAGATTAAAATTCTCGTATACCAAATCACCCAGCAATGCGGTCCGGTTGTTTAACCGGATATTCATGGAATCATATTCGATATCCAGAAACCGCAGTACCTGTTCTACCGTATAATAGTTGAGAATCTCAATGGCATCTCCGGAGGAAATACTGTAATCTCCGGGTTTCAATTCCCCGTTTACCTGTACAAAGCAGGGACATATCACCGATTGTCCGTTTATAATAAATGTCATACTGTTTTTATATTCCGGCAGTCTGTCAATGGTGGCTTCAGCGGCAGTTCCCATCGTAGATTCCGTTATATAAATCCGGTCATTTTTTATGATTTTGGAATGAATGTTCGCCGGTTCCCCGTTAATTGTGATAATTGCCGGTTCTCCCGGAAGCCCCCGAATCATTCTCTTTTCGCCGTTAACGGTAAATTCCAGTTCTTTTCCGCGTTTCGGAAATAAATCCTCATTCGGAAATCCTATCTGCATGGCAGCATCCGTTACGGTTAATTTATCATTATCATATAATTTAATTCTCTCATCATTGATATGAACAAAGATAAAATTATTTTTCTGGTCATAAAAACTCAGGCAGATACCGATAGGCGTTACCAATAACGGGTCTTTTTTAATCCCTTCTCTGATAAAATCAATCTCCGTTAAAACTTCGGCGCCCCTGAGTGCCACCCGTTCCTCCGGGATGTCCAGATATCCGGCTAACGATGAAGTAAAACCGGAAACTTTTCCGCCGCCGCCAACAACAAATACTGCGCTGACGCTTTTTCCGCCGTTCAGTTCCTTTATTTTATCGGCAATTTCCCTGGTCATGGCCTCAACTGTAGGGGCATATGTTTCTCTGACCTCCTGAGGGGAAACTTTTTGCTTTAATCCCATAATGTCTTTAAATGAAATCTGTTTATTTAAAACGGAAGCACGCTTAATGGTTTCTGCGGTGTTAAAATCTACCAGATAGCGGCTCACCAGTGTTTCGGTGAGTTCATCCCCTGCATGTGGAATCATACCGTAAGCAATGATACTTCCGTCTTTGGTAATGGAAATATCAGAAGTTCCGGCTCCCACATCCACCAGCGCAATATTCAGCAGCCGGTAATTCTGCGGAATGGCAATATTAATGGCCGCAATCGGCTCCAATGTCATATTTGCTACGTTCAAATCCGCTTCTTCCACTGCCGTGTACAGACCATCCACCACGTCTTCTGGCAGAAATGTTGCCAGAACATCGGCAGAAATCTTTTTGGCTTTATGTCCTTCCAGATTTGTAATCATGTAATCATTTAAGTAATATTTAATAACGGTATATCCCACACAATAAAATTTTATATCGGAATCTTCTTCCCGGATAATATCATATGCTTTTTCAACACCCATCAGGTCTAAAGAATATACCTGTTCATTGTTGATCTGCTGTTCAGCAGGCAGCTCATAATCAATGTGTACGGTGATCGTTTTCAATACCCGACCGGCCGCTGCAATACATACGTCTTTTAACGGAGCCTGTATCTGCATTTCCAACTCTTTTTTTACTTTGGAAATCGTTTCCGAAACCTTACCTATATCATGAATCTGGCCGTCCAGCATGGCTCTGGTTTCATGCTCTTTTACATAGTGGGCAATCACATGAAACCTGTTTTTTTCCATATAGCCTACGGAACCTACGATACTTCGTGTTCCGATATCCAGGCCGAAAACCAGTTTATCGTTATATTTATTTAATTCGGGCATCTCAACCTCCATGTCGGAGCAATGTATTGTATATCGATTCCGGAATCTGCAGCTCCGTCACAAATCCCCAAATATAGGGTAATTTTAACACAAATTTCCTGATAATACCAGTTTTTTTTCTATCTGCGCCGCGGTTTCTTCGATGGAAAAACTATTATCGATCACATCATCCGCATATTTTAAGAATTCCTCTTTTTTCAGTTGATTTGCAATTACTTGTTCTATTTTTTCGTCGGTATATCCCCGGTATTTTTTTAATCGTTCACTGCGGATTTCCGGACTGGCATCGATATACCATAGCCGGTCGCAGATTTTATAACATCCCGACTCGATCAGCAGCGCCGCTTCAATCACAAAATTCATATCCGGCTGTTCCTGCCGGATATGATTGATTTGACAGGATATTTCATCTATGACTGCCGGATGGACCATCTGATTCAGCCGTTCCAGTTTTTCCGCATCATTAAAAACCATAACGCCAAAACGCATCCGGTCAATGGTGCCGTCTGTGTTTAAAATCTCTGTTCCAAAGGTTTTTACAATGGAATCATATATCTTTTTCCCCGGCAGCATTAATTCATGGGCAATACGGTCCGCTTCAAATACTGTAAAACTATATTGCTCCTGTAATATTTTCAGCACCGTGGATTTACCGTTTCCGATACCACCCGTTATTCCTAATATCATTGTCCTGCCTCATTTCTTCAATTGTTAATGTGCTTCTAACCAGTTATCACCGGATTCCAGACCGACTTCCAGCGGAACGGACAGGCTTGCCGCGCTTCTCATACAGTCTTCCACAAGTTCTTTTACCTGCGGGATTTCACGTTCCGGAACCTCCAGCAGTAATTCATCATGTACCTGAAGTACAATTTTTGTATCCAGTCCCTGTTCCCGAATCCTCCGGTCAACATTTATCATGGCTATCTTCATAATATCGGCTGCCGTTCCCTGAATCGGGGAATTCATGGCAATCCGTTCTCCAAAATTTCTCTGCATGAAATTTTTTGAAGACAGTTCCGGAACCGGCCGCCGTCTGCCAAACAGGGTAGATACATAACCGTCGTTCCGGGCCTGTTCCACAATGGAATCCAGAAATTCTTTAATCTTCGGGTATGTTTCAAAATATTGCTCAATATATTCCGCAGCCTGTTTTTTGGTAATACTTAAATCCTGGCTGAGGCCAAAGGAACTGATTCCGTATACGATTCCGAAGTTTACCGCTTTGGCATTGCTTCTCTGTTCATTGGTCACTTCTTCAAACGGTGTGTGAAATACCTTGGAAGCTGTTATTTTGTGAATATCCTGTGCAGTTTTATATGCTTCGATCAGATTTTCATCTCCGGAAATATGGGCTAAAATCCGCAGTTCAATCTGGGAATAATCCGCATCGATGAATTTACATCCGTCTTTTGGAACAAATACTTTCCGCAGTGCCCTGCCCAGTTCCATCCGGATTGGAATATTCTGGAGATTTGGTTCCGTACTGCTAATCCGGCCCGTGGCGGTGATGGTCTGATTGAATTTCCCATGAATTCTTCCGTCCGGAGCAATAAAATTCCGCAGTCCGTCTGCATATGTGGATTTTAGTTTGGTCATCTGGCGGTATTCCAGTATCTTATGAATCACCGGATATTCCGGCGCCAGTTTTTCGAGAATATCCGCCGAAGTGGAATATCCGGTCTTGGTCTTTTTTCCTCCCGGAATTCCCATTTTATCAAATAAAATTTCTCCAAGTTGTTTCGGAGAATTTATATTAAATTCAGTGCCTACGCATTGATAGATTTCCTGCTCCAGAACGCCGATGCGTTCTCCAAGCATTTCGGAATAGGTTCTTAATTCCTCTTCCTCCACCCGGACGCCTGCCTGTTCCATACGATTCAGTGCAAATATCAGAGGCATTTCAATATCAGTAAACAGGTGATACTGGTTTGTTTCTTTTAACTGCTCACTTAGCGGCGTCATTGACTGATAGATAACGGCCGCCGTGTCAGCGGCCATTTTTGCAAACGCTCCGGTATTCTGCTCATATGCCCCGGCATATCGTTCTTTTCCGATATATTCCGATTCTGATAAAACCGTAAGTCCGAGAAAATCTCTGGCAATATCGTCATAATTATAGGTATCTTTTAAGGGATTTAAAAGATATGCCGCAATTTCCGCATCAAATACGGAAGAGCTGTCTTTGGAATCATCCGAAAAAAGCTTCAGATGTTTTTTTAATCCGATCAACCCCAGCATGATATTATCATCAAAGATTAAATTCTTCAGTTCTTCCGTTAAAACCTCATCGGAAACAAACCATTGTTTCGGAATGATATATACCTGATCCGGGGCTGCCGCCAATGCCATGGCAACAATTTCACGGTCATCGGAAAATACATGAACGGCTACCTGTTTCATTCCATGAACTTTTAAAAACAACTGCTTTACTTCATCATAATCGGTTATTATCTGATAAGAAATCTCCGTATTTGCTGCCGTCTGCGTCTTATCAAAACGCTTTAAAAGTGTTTTAAATTCCAGTCGTTTCATATATTCATAGGCTTCCGGTGTAAAAAAGTCCTTTATTTTTGTATCCGAAATTTTAAGTTCAACCGGAGAATCAATATTAATGACCGCAAGTTTTTTGCTCAACTCTGCGGAGTCTTTATGTTCCACCAGATTTTCCTTTAATTTTTTTTTCGTGATTTCATCAATATGTGCATATAAATTTTCAATACTTTTATACTGAACGATTAAACCGGTTGCCGTTTTTACTCCTACCGAAGGAACTCCCGGAATATTATCCGAAGTATCTCCCATTAATGCTTTTACGTCAATAAATTCCAAAGGTGTAACCTGATAGGTTTCCATCACATCTTTTGCATGATAGTCTTCGATTTCCGTACCGCCTTTTTTGGTCTTTGGAATCCGGATCAGAATGTGTTCCGTAGCCAGTTGAAGCAAGTCCCGGTCTCCGGTAATGACACTGACATCCATGCCGAGTGTTTCCGCCCGTTTGGATAACGTTCCCAGAATATCATCCGCCTCGTATCCCGGAAGTTCCACAATGGGAATGTTCATTGCCTGAAGCACTTCTTTCATAAGAGGCACCTGTTCTGACAGTTCGTCCGGCATGGGTTTTCTTGTCCCTTTATACGCTTGATACATTTTATGGCGGAAGGTTGGTTCTTTTACATCAAATGCCACTGCCAGATTGGTAGGTTTTTCTTCATCCAGAATCTTAAACATGATATTTAAAAAACCATATACCGCATTGGTATGTTTTCCTTCCGCATTGGTTAAATCCGGAACTCCGTAAAACGCCCGGTTTAATATGCTGTGTCCGTCAATCAGTACTAATTTATCAGTTTTATTCATTTTTATTTTGTTCCCTTTCTATAGGATTCCAAGCCAGATTAAAATCTGTAAAACAAGCAGTATTGCCGTGCAGACTTCCGCTATGGTCAATATGATTTTTCTGTATAATCCGAGCAGGAACATACTGTCTGCTTTACGCTCATAGTATAATAAACGATTTTTCAATTCGCCCTGTATATCAAAAGATTTCGAGGCATCGCTTTCCATTCGTTCCAGGCCCACCCGGATCATAAAATAAATTTCTAATTCATCCAGGCAATTCCTGCAGGTATTTGCATGATGAACAAACCCGTCATAATATTTTTCTTCCAGTGTATTTTCAATAAATTCAGGTATTAAGCCCTGAAATTCCTGACATTTCATAAGAAGTATACCTTTTCACCAATGATGTGCCCTTCCATTTACTACCGAATATTATACTCTATATTTTATGGAATTCAAAGTATTTTATATTTCTATTTTGCTATAACAACTGAGTTCTATTCCTGTGTTCTGTCGGATAATAAAATTTCGTAAAAAAAGATTGACATACTTAAAATGTAATGATAAAATATTTAAGCGTTGCAGGAGTGGCGGAATGGCAGACGCATCAGACTCAAAATCTGACGTAGGTGACTATGTGTGGGTTCAAGTCCCATCTCCTGCACTTTATATTTCGGAAGAATCATGGATAGATGGTTTTTTCGATTTTTTATTTTTAGACGAAGTAAAAAAGACCGGTGTTTTCGGAACTGCCGGTCTTTTAATATTTTCTTTTACTACGTTTATGTTGCCATATAAAATCCTTTATTTAATCCTCAAGTGTTCCTATTTCGCATAATATATCTCCGTTTTGATTACGTATGCTCATATTTTGAATTCTAACCAGGTCACCATTCTGTTTATATACCAGATATTCAAAATAATGTATACTATACAAATCATTGGTATCAGTCGTTATTTTTTCTTTGCGCTGCAGGCAGTTAATAATAGATACTGCCTTAAAAACAGATTGAATGATGGGCAGTCTGCAATGTTCCTTTCCGTTATTATTTCTTTCAACCTTATACCTTTACTCAAATAAGCCGGATTACATGCTTATCATTGATCATTCACCTATACTTTTTAAATATACAATATCATTATTGTTGCTTGTATCGTATATAATAATATATTGTATTCCTAACCGTGCTTCATCTTTTTCATAAACTAAATAGTCATAAAACACTATATGATATTTTTTTCCTGCATCTGTTTCAATATCAATCGTTGGGGAAATTCGTTTTTCTGTCCATTTTCCATCATCGATTGCACCTTCGCTTCCATAATCAATATAATCCCAATGAACGGATTTACCCTCATATAAATCAAAAACGTCTTGAATTTCCTTATCCAGATTATGTGTTTCCTGTATCCATGAAGAAAACATATTTTTTATTGTTTCAAGATCTTTGGTATCAAAACATTCCACTATTGTTTTACATTGTTTTTCTGCATATCTAGCTTGAGAAAACGGATTATCGGAAGTATTACAACCGATCAAAAGAATCATTGTTGCAAATAGAAATATTATTAATTTCCCATATTTCATTTTGATGCCTCCCACCAAATAAGCCATACAGTATGACCATCTTCATCAAATATCATAAAGTCATTTAATTTTTCATCCTTTTCTATATATTTTTTTAATGCTTCAAACATTCCTTCTCTTCCTTTAAAGTCAATACTTCCCAACGATACCATGTTCTTTGCAACCGGCTTAATATTGGGATTAAAACCAGTAATCCACCATTGTTTTTCAATTGGCGCCCAGCAAAAAATATTTTCAATCTGATTTTTTCCATAATAATTATATAAGTTTAAAGTCATTGGTAACCGAAAATCTGCTACATCCCATTGGATAACTCCAAAAAAATCATGGGGGTTCTGATAAATTCCAATTTCTGCACCGCTGCCAAGATTTAAATAATCTCCTCTCCAAGTCCAAATTGCATATTTTTCGTTATTATATGTAAAATCAAATCTTACTTTCCTCATATTTCCATTTGTACCAAATTCAAAAATAGAATCGTATATATTATTATATCCTCCAATTGCCTGCCAGGTCTTTACCTGGGAATGAACGGCAATATTTTTTTCATCGCTTTTAAAATTCAGAATGCGTGAACCAATGCCTGCAAAAATTGAACCTATATTCCAATCCATTTTATACCATGTTCCCAGTTTATGGGCAATCCGTTTACCACTTACCTCCTGTCGGTACTGCTCCTGCCAAATCCCTACCGGCCCGTTGGCAGACAACGGCTCCGGATCTTTCGGTATCACTTTTTTTCCGTTTACATACCGGGCAGAACCATCCTGCAGTCCGTCTCCGTCTGTATCTGCCTTTGTAGGATCGGAATAAATAATCTTTCCGTTTGGCAGCCGCATGCCTGCTGTTTCAAAAATATCCGGAATTCCGTCATTATCACGGTCTGTACCGTCAATGGTCTGATTGATTGCTATCTGACTATAAATCTGTATTAAATCTTCTGCCGTTACCGCCTTAAAATATTCTCCTCCGGTCTGTTCTGCAATCTGTTTTAATACCGGACTTTCGCTACCGGAACCGATATATACGGTGTGTATTGTAATGCCGGAGTCCCGGGCGTTATCCAAAGTAGTCTGGCTGACAGAATCTTCACCGTCGCTTAGGAACAATATCATCTTTTCGGCTTCCCGGTTTCCATTGTTTAATACGTTTACAGAGTTTTGAATGGCAATTTCAAAATCCGTTCCTCCACTGGAATAAATGCCGTCCAATGCATGAACTGCTTCCAGTATAGAATTTGTCAGATCACAGGCAATGGATGCAGAAGAATCAAAAGTGACAACTGCAGTCCGGTTATCCGTATCCTGAGCCTGAATAAAGTTTTCAGCAGCCAGTTTCCTGTAACAGGTGGCTACGGTATAAACGGAGCCGGGATATAACGTATCACGATAGGTATATTCAAATGCCGGATCATTCAAAGACATACTTCCTGAACAGTCAATAGCAATTATGGTATCATAAGATAACGAAACTCCGTCGGTATAATCAATCTCCTGACTCCAAATACTGAACCATTCCCTCTTATCTACCAGCATGTATTTACTGAAATGATGTACGGTTGCAGACACTGTCCGTCTCTCCATATCCACCGTGGAATCTTCTGTCACAAACTGATGATTTTCTTCATCATACCAGAGAATCGTTAAATTTGATAAAGTCTCGTTATCAACCGCAGAGCTGCCAACATGGAAGCTGATCACTGCCTGATCAAATTCTGATGTAGAAGTAATCTCGATTGGTGCCCCCACCAGTCCTGCCACTTCCCTGGAAAGTATATCAATATTTTATATACTTTTTATTGTTGTTGTAGACATAATATTTCCCGTTCCGTTGAATTGAACCGTTACCTGTGTCACTTCCGGTTTATCCGGTTCCGTAACTTCCTGTGTCAGGGACTGTCGGATCTTTTCATCACAGTCCAAAATTCCATTTCCATCGGTATCCGGCAGTAACGGACTGAATCCAAGGGCAACATCATCCCCGTCTTTTAATGAATCTCCGTCGGTATCCGGTATCAGAGGATTGGTAAAATACCGGTTTACTTCCTCACCATCCGACAAGTCGTCTTCGTCCGTATCCGCTTCCAAAGGATTGGTGCCCAGTTCCAGTTCTCTGCGGTTGGATAACCCGTCTCCATCCATATCTGTTTCCGCATCAGAAATTCCAGTTCGTACAGAATCATATTTTGCGGGGTCCGTTCCTGTCAGATATACTTCCTGTCCGTCGGAAAGACCGTCTCCGTCAGTATCGATTTTATCTATATCGGTTCCGTATACAAGTTCCAGATAATCTGCAAGACCATCGGTATCCGTGTCCGTTTCCGAGTCACACCAGATACCGTCTCTGTACCACATCATTCCGGAAGCATCGAATCCGGGCTGCATAGATCCGGGTATCTGGCTGTTTCCGTCATTAAACATCACTTTTGCAGAATCGTATTTTGTAATCGTACAGGTATACCAGTTACTGCCCACGGACTTCATCACGGTTCCCGGCCAGGCAGGTCCGGTATCATTCTCAGTTTTATAATAATAGAGATTGGCACAGGACCAGGATTCCGGTTTATAAAAATATACCGTAATTTCTGCCGGATGTTCCGCGGTCCAGGTTCCGTTCCGATACCACATTTCCCCTTTCACCGGAAATCCGGGTTCCATTATCCCCGGAATCTGAATACCTGATCCATTATTAAATAAAACTGCAACTTCTTTATAACCGAAAATTTTATATGTAAACCAGCCGTCTTCCTCCGGTGTCATGGCGGCTCCGCTCCAGTCGGCCCCTGTTTGCCCTTCGCTGTAATATTACAGATTTACCTGATTCCAATTGTCATAATTGTAAAAGTTAACTGTAATATCAGCCTCCGGCTCTGAATCGTACCATATTCCATTTACAAACCATCGTTCTCCGGATACGGTATATCCTGTCTGATTACTTTCCGGAATCTGATTTATACCGTTATCACTGAACAGAACATTGACTTCCCTGTGACCGGGTATATCATAAAAATACCAGCCGTCCCCTTCCGGAAACATTTCTGTTCCGGGCCAGTCTGCTGGTATATTATCTTCTGTATAATAGTATATTGACGGTTTCTGCCAACCGTCTGTATTATAAAAATGTATGGTTGTGCTTTCGGTATCCGGATTTGCTTTATAAAACTGTCCGTTTTTGTACCACATTTCTCCGGAAACCAGAAAACCTTTCTGGTTCTGTGCCGGAAACTGATTCTTTCCATGATCGCTGAAAATGACTCTGACCTGAGAGAATTCTCTGACCGTACAGGAATACCATCCGTTATTTTCAGCCGTCATGGGAATTCCCGGCCATGTATGAGTTTCGTCACTGTCTGAATAGTAATAGATATAAGGTTCCTGCCAGTTGTTTTCATTAAAAAAATGAATGGTCACAGTGCCGGTATCCGGTGTTTCCATTACGGATTCCCCTGCATTGACAGGAATGTAACATATAGAAACCAGCATTGTGACCATGAGTATATAAGATATGATTTTCTTCTTATTCATACGAATTTCCTCCTCATTATATTTATTATAACCCTTCCGTATATAAGAATAATATCATACATATATGTAGATTGCAATAAAAAAGTGAATATTGCAATAACTAATTATAACAGTTAATGTTTTGTAATCCTACTATAGCTTTTCCCACACGCCCTGTTCCATAAACTTATGAGCTAATTCATCTGCATTTTTAACAATGCTTTTCTCAAATCCAATGATATTCAGTAATTGAATGGCATTTCTGGAAGTTGCCCTACCCTTCAGCAATTCATAACTGAATTGTATATCATTTTTCTGCACATTTTCCGTAAAGTGATAGTTTGAATAATCATCCACCAGCATATGCGTCAGTTCAATATCATGGGTGGCAGCAAAACACATCACATTCTGGCGGGATAAATACTTCAGAATATGGGAAGATGCCGCAATCCGCTCAATGGTATTTGTTCCCCGCAGAACCTCGTCTACAAAACATAATACCGGAACCCTGTCATCAATGGCATCGATGATTCGTTTTAAAGACTTAATCTCTACAATATAATAACTTTCATTGTTCAGAAGATTATCTTTTAATGCCATGGAAGAATATATTCTGAAAAAGCAGGAGACATAGTTCTTTGCCGTACAGGTATAGACCGTCTGTGCCAGTATTGCGTTTATGGCAATCGTCTTCAGGAACGTTGATTTTCCGGACGCATTGGATCCGGTGATCAGAACGCTTTTTTCTTCATAGAGATTATTGGCTACCGGATTGGAAATCATCGGATGATAAATCTCTGTTACATCTAAATGCCGGGTATTCTTTCCGGACTTATATAATTCCGGTCGGCAATAGTATGGCAGGGCTGTCCGGAAAGAAGCAACTGCCATTCCGGCTTCCAGTCTGCCTAACGTTTCAAACATTGTATCGATGTATCCGATATTTTTTCTGGTGGAATCCAGCATGGAATTAAATTTAATAATATCCACATGAAAAATCATTCGAAAATATTCCATAATGATTTCACCCAAAGAGCCGCCGGTACCGTTCATGGATAACAGAAAAATCCCATTCCGTACCGTCTGCAGTTGTGCCAGACAGTCCTTCAGTACAGACGTATATTCATCAATGCCTCTGATATTCAGTTTATTAACGGCTTCTGCACAATTGATCATATCCACCAGATATTTAAAACATATAAAATAACTTTCAATTTCCGCTTTTTCACGATAATAGCTGATAATGTTTACGGACAGCATAAGCAGAAACAGCACCAGTCCGGCCACAGGCTGAAAAAATAAGAGTCCGGCGGATGCGGCAAACAATATATCCATTACATAGTGCTTTCCATTGCTTCTGTTTCCCAAATCCTCCAGACGGTGTAAAAACTGGGATAAAGAAATGGATTTGGTTCTGCCCAGAGCCGCAAACCGCTCCTGCAGTAAAAAAGCCTCATTGCTGTTTTCCTCAAAATAACGGATCAGTTTCTCTCTGTGTTTCAGTTCTGAGCTGTCGAAGGAAGGAATCCGCAGCATTTTATAGAGATATTCTTCTCCTGCTGAAGAATATGTATTATTCAACAGCATAAAAATATCATCCATGGCTAAATCATTCCAGGTTATATCATCAATATGAAATGCACTGCCAGCTACGGACTGATAATACTTTGTTATTTTCTGAAATTCATCATACTCATATTCCCTGTCCGGCACACTGCCCCAGTTATTTTTAATTTTATTTAATAATTTCAGTCTTTCATTTTTTCTGAATGTAACGGACTGGTATACAAAAAACAGAAAAACTACACCAGCAATGATAAAATACATATAAATTTCCATACAATTACGTACCTTTCCGGTTCTGCCGATTTTTATTTCAGAACCAAAGCGCTATAAGTATATCATATGGATAGGGATTGCCGCAAGTAAAGAAACAATAAACCATACAAAATTTATATTTAAAAGGTTATAAAAAACTTTCCAATAAACAACAATGCCAGTATATAGGTAACAATTGAAACCTCTCTGCCCTTTCCGGTAATCAGACGTATCATGGAATATGCAATCAACCCGATTCCAATGCCTGTCCCGATACTGCCCGTACCCACCATGAAAATCAGCAGTAACGCTGTTGCAGCCGATTGTGCCGGGTCCGAATAATTCACTTTTTTTAAAGAGTCCAGCATTGAAAAACCCACGAATATCAATGCCGCAGACGTTGCCGGTGCTGGAATAATCTTAATGAGGGGTGCAAGAAACATACATGAAAAAAACAACAGACCGGTTACAACAGAAGTGAGGCCGGTTCGTCCGCCTGCTTCAATGCCGGAAGCGGATTCAACAAATGTTGTAACCGTTGATGTGCCGGTACAGGCCCCGATACAGGTTGCAAGAGAATCCGATACCATTGCTTTATTCATATTATGCATATTTCCGTCTTCATCCAGCATACCGGCTTTTCCTGCTGTACCGTAAAGCGTTCCGATAGTATCAAACATATCAACCATACAAAAGGTAATAATCGTCATGATTGCCGAGAATATTCCGATTTCAAACAGATTGCCGAAATCAAAGGCAAACAATGTATATTCCGCCATATCGGCAAACGGTGGAGTCCAAACAGCTCCCTGCAGGGAATGAAACGGATTTATATTCAGAAACAGAAAAGAACCCATCCAATAAAAGACCGAACTTACAATTATACCTGTCAGAATGGAAGCCCGGATTTTATAATAACTGAATCCGGAAATAACAAAGATTCCAAGAAAAACCGCAATTACATATAAAATCATCTGGTGATACAGAGTATCTCCCATCATTCTCTTTGTATTGCCTGGCCCGTTTGTAAAAAAAGAGCCTAGCATGGTAAAAAGACTACCCTGGCTGTCGTATATACCAGCATTGGTTGTCAGTCCGATATGAATCAGCATTAAGCCGATTCCGGCCGGAATTGCCAGACGAACGGCCATAGGAATTGCATCTACAATCTTCTCTCGAATCTTAATGACTGTTAAAACCGTAAATAAAATCCCTGAAATTAGAACAATTGATAAAGCGGCACTGAATCCTTTTTCATAAGAAGTAAATCCCGCAGACGTACAAACAGAAACCACAACCCCTGCAAAATAGGAGTTTAATCCCATTCCCGGAGCCAGGGCAAACGGCTGATTCGCCAGAAATGCCATAAGTAAACAGCCAATGCCGGCAGACAGAACGGTTGCCAGAAATACGGCATTCCATAATCCGTTGGTTCCATCGGTCAATATTCCAGCAGTAACATCTCCACGGCCAAAACCTGTTAAAAGGTTGGGATTCAATGCCACAATATATGCCATTGTCATAAATGTAGTAATACCTGCCAGTATTTCAATCTTTACATTTGTTTGAGCGGCCTTTAATCTGAAAACTTTCTCCAACATTCAGACTTCCTCCTTTTTTCAGTATATAATTCCCCAAAAATGAGGATTTATCAGGGGAAATCTGTTTTTTATTTAAATAATTATACAGATGACACCACCGGAGCTTTCATTTGTTATCTTTTCAAGGGTATTTTTCATTTTTTCCTGGGTTTCATTTGATAATTTATCCAGTTTATTACGTATGCCGTCCTCCACAATCTGTTCAATGGATTTTCCGAATATATTTGTTTCAAAAATACCATTTTCACTGGACTGGGCGGAAGAATTAATATATTCAATCAATTCTTTTGCCTGCTGTTCACTTCCCACAATTGGGGCAATTTCTGTTAGTACTTCGGTTTTGATCATATGAATGGACGGCGCCTGTGCTTTAATCTTAACACCATACTTATTTCCGGTTTTTATAATTTCCGGTTCTCCGAGAATAATTTCTTCTTTTGATGGAGTGACAACCCCATAGCCTTTGTATCCCACATCCATCATAGCATCTTTAACTTTTTCGTACTCATTTTTTAATGCTGCATAATCTTTTAACGAATGAATCAGATGATATTCATTTTCAATCGGAGTACCGGTCAGATCTGATAATACACTGTAATAATGCATATCATCCATATCCAGTTCGATATCAATATTGCCGGTGGACAAATCCTTATTTTTTATGTAAGAACCTTTTATATATTCAGAAGAGATATCATCCAGTTTTGCAGAATCCTTAACCTTGTTCATATCTTTTAACTTCATCTTTAATGTGGTAATAATATCCTGCTTCAGGTAGTGATCTTCCTCCAGCATTTCTACCCATTTCGGCATATAAAAACTTATGGATGACAACGGGAATTCGTATAGTACGGTTTCCAGAATCTTATAAATTTCTTCCTTTTTTAACTGTTCACAATTAATCGGAAGTACCGTGACATTGTTTTTTTCGGAAATCTGATTTGCCAGTTCCAGAGTCTCTTTTGCATATGGTTTGTTAGTATTTAACAAAACAATAAACGGTTTGCCCAGAGATTTCAACTGGTTAATCGTCCGTTCTTCCGGCTCTATGTAATTATTCCGGTCAATATCTCCAAAGGAACCGTCGGTGGTAATCACGATACCAATGGTGGAGTGTTCGTTAATTACCTTCTTTGTCCCGATTTCTGCCGCTTTGGTAAAAGGTATTTCATAATCAAACCATGGTGTTTTAACCATCCGTTCCATATCGTTTTCAATATGGCCGGTTGCCCCCTTGGTCATATACCCCACACAGTCGATCAAACGCACCGATACATTGGTATCCGGTGTTACCTGAATTTTTGCGGCTTCTTTTGGAATAAATTTCGGCTCTGTTGTCATGATCGTGGTTCCCGTAGCGCTCTGGGGCAGTTCATCCCTGGTTCTCTCCTTTACATTCTCATCTGCAATCTGAGGAATTACCATAATATCCATAAACCTTTTAATAAATGTAGACTTTCCTGTCCGGACCGGCCCTACAACCGCCAGATAGATTTCTCCGCCTGTACGCTTCTGAATATCTTTATATACATTGTATTCGACTTGAGAATTCATGATATAATACCCCCTTGTTATGCTGTTACATTATATGCGGGGATTAAAAATCATAGACCAAAGGGACATGCTTTTGGAATAATTTGATATCAGTGATATTGGCTGTGCCGGTTTCGCCAGATTTCATGGCTGTGTGTTAACAGAAATATATAGTAATTTTGATTTACTTATTTTATAAATTATATCTAATTTCCATAAATACAATAAAGTTACATTATTAAAATATACCATTCTTCTCCTTATATATTTCCAACCATTTTAGTATTTCTTCTTTCTCTTTAAAACAATCTTCACAATATTTTTTACAAACAATATTTAAGTAATACAATAACTTTTTCGGGGTAACAATTACTTCTTCTCCACTATTTAAACCGAATTCAGCTCCTTCATAAAATTCAGTATTGGCTTTATCGTATTCATCCAAGTCGTCCCAAAACACACATGCACCATAATTTTCTCCAAATCCAATATTATTACATATTCCCCAAATTACCTTTTCAAATCTTTCATCACTCACCATATCAAACAATACTTTTATTGGATAATGACTTTGGTCTAATAATTCATTGTCTTCAATCCTGAATTCTCTGTTCATTTTTATCCTCCTTTATTTTGGATACATGTATGAAATCAAATATCCATCTGTACTTATAAACATCAGAGTCATAGACAATCTTTAATTTAGGATTCCCATCTTGATACTCTCCCATCAAAAAAGGCACAAGAGAATCATGAATCATCATGCTCCTGTGCCTTCATCTATTCCATAACCACGCCCAAATGCTTCTTTGTTATCTGTCTCTATCTATGCATAGAGAACGAATCCATATCATAATTCTTCAGATTCTCATGCACTTCTCTTCCGTCCGCCGAACCGATCAGTATATCTCTTGCCTTTTTCGCCTTGGCAACATCTGCATGACGGCTTGGACCTCCGACACAACCGCCCTGACATGCCATGCCTTCCACAAAGTCAGCCGGTAATTTTCCAGCTTTCAGTAATAATAATGCTTTCTTACATTCTGCAGCGCCGTCGCACTTCATAACTTCAATATCCGTATTTTCATTGGTTTCTTTTAAGCATTGTAATACTGCCGCCGTTACACCGCCGCCGTTGCCGAATCTCTTACCAAAGGTACTGGATTCCTGAAGCGTATTTGGTTCCGGTTCCAATGTAACATTCTTTGCTCTCAGAATTGCGCGGATTTCTCCGAAAGTCAGTACATAATCCGCATTATTTTCAATGCTGTCATCCATTGCCTCACTCTTCTTTGCAATACACGGTCCGATAAATACGGTGACCACATCCGGATCCTGTGCCTTTAACATACGGGAAACACCGCACATCGGTGAAACCGTGGTAGAAACATTCTCCAACAGTGTCGGGAAATGCTGTTTGATCATGTTTACAAATGCAGGACAACAGGAGGTTGTCATCTTCTTGCCTTCCTTATAAGCTTCCGCCCATTCGGCAGCTTCCGCAGCAGCCGTCATATCGCCGCCGAGACCTACCTCGATCATATCATCAAATCCAACTTTCATAAGCGCCGTTTTCCAGCTTGCCATGGTGATATCCTCTCCGAACTGGCCTTCCGAAGCCGGTGCGATCATTGCAACCACGCGTTTGCCGGATTTGATCGCATTGATGATATCTACAATAAATGTTTTGGATCCGATTGCTCCAAACGGACAACTGTGAATACACTTACCGCACTGAATACATTTTGTTTCATCAATAACACAGATACCGTTTTCATCCATTGTAATGGCATCTACCGGACAGCTTCTTTTACATGGACGCATCAGATCTGCAATGGCATTGTACGGACATGCCTGGGAACATTTTCCGCATTCCCGGCAGAGCGAAGGATCAATATATGCCCGGTCCCGGCTCATAGAAATAGCGCCAAAATTACATGCCTGCTGACAGGCCTTAGCCATACAACGCTGACAGTTATCGGTTACAACATATCTGGAAATCGGACATCCTTCACAGGCAGAAGAAATAACCTGTACAATGTTATTGCTGTGTTTATCCCCAGGACATTTTCCTTCTGCCAGACGAATACGCTGGCGAATCACTTCACGCTCCTTATATATACAGCATCGAAACTGTGCCTTTGGTCCGGGAATCATTTTAAACGGTAATTCCTCTTTTTTTTCTTCAAAGGTACCTTCAAAGGCTAACTTTGCTACTTCATAAAGTACTTCATGTTTGATTTTTAAAATTGTCGCATCATTTGATACCATATTCTTCTCCTCCAGTCAGATAATCGGCTTATGACAGACCGCTCGTCGGTACCATCAATCTTACAATGTAATTTTACCACTAAACAGGCATTATGCCTATATCAAAAATTGTCATTTCAGGTTCTTTTTTGAGTACAATGTTAACTTTTTGTCAATTTCTTTCCATTTAAATTCATTTTATATGTATAGATTACAAAAATACCACCAGCAAACCGGACAGGCTGCTGATGGTATATATATCCATTCAGATATATTCTTATATCTAAATCGCATTATTTTTTTTTTCTTCTGTTGACTTGACTCTGGTCATTTCATAAATTTCAGATAAACTCATACTGATACGTCCGAAATCCCAATATAATGAATAACCATCCGTTTCCACATCATTAAAAATATTCTCATTCTTCAAATCATGGAATCTGACAGTCTCCAGTTTTTCCGTCATATTTAAATAGATAACATTCCCATTATCCAGTTCAACCAGTAAACGGTAAGCATATTTTGCTTCCACATCTCTTATTTTAGCCATAAGCCTTCCTCCTCAAATTAATTCAACAAGACTTCAAACAATTAATTTCTACATTTAATAAATTATATGTATCTTTGCCCCATTATACAATTACTGCTTTAAAAAAGAATACCCTCAAAAAGTAGGGATTTTATTTTTTAAAAGTAATTTTTCAATTCAGAGCGGGATTTCACCTGTAATTTACTGAAAATAGTCTTCAGATTACTTTTTACAGTGCTTTCGGCAATGTACAATTCTTCCGCAATTTCTTTATTGGTAAAACGCTTTGCTGCCAGTTTTGCAACCTGAAGCTCTCGTTTGGTCAATCCATAATCCATGTCATTCCGATATGCATTCTGAACAATCTTAAAATCTTTCTCATACTTTTTATATGTAGAATGAATCTTTGATATGAATTTTTTATTTTCCGGAGTTATGATATCCATACATAATATATCTGCAATGGCATCAAAATTCTCCACAAAGGGCATAATGAAATAATCTTCTAAGGATAATTCCAACGCTTCAAATATAAATTTCTTTGCTTTCGCGGTATTTCTCAGATTATAATTTGCAATGGAAATATAGATATAAGTATAAATCTCATACAAAATATTTCCATAAACCCTGGAAACACCCAACATCTGTCCGCTGATTCCGAGAAATTTAGAATACTCTTCTTTTACCAGCAGATTCTTTGCATACACCAGATTGGCAAATCCGAGGGTCAGCACCGTACATTTTTCTTCAATCATATGTACGGATTTCAGCCAGCCCGGTAAATCATCCATCTTTCCAAGAAACATATAGAGATAACCTTCACATAAATCGGCAGTAAAACTTTCTTCGATTTCTCCCGTATGAGCAATCTTCTTTCGGATACTGTTTAAAATATCCTTCATATTTTCATAATCACCCTGAAAAACAGATATTCTGGCCAGTAAAAACATTGTACAGATATATACGTTAACCTGATTTCTGGTCTCAGCCATATATAACGCTTTCTGACACAATACCTGGGAATCATTAAATTCGCCGTTATAAAACAAGATCTCTGCCCGCATCAATGCCTCCAGACCTTTACTGTTTCCGGAGGTTATCTTATAATAAGTCACCATGGTCTTTTCCAGCAGTTCCAGTTCTTCAAAGGCTTTTCCGCAGGATTTATGAAAACAGGCAAGTACCGAAGGATTCCGAAATGTCAGTGAAAGCTTTTGGGGATAGATTGTAGTCGGTGCTTTCATATGGGAATAGGCTTCTTCACATAACTTATGAAATTCCGACAGATCATTATACTTTGAAAAAGCATAGACAAATTTTAATTCTCCCGACAGCATTTCCCGTTCCCGCTCTTTCAGACGGGAAGAATTCAGAATCAGGTCATAAATGGTTTTACATTCGGTCTGAAAAAAATCTTTTTCATTATATAAAAATAAAAGAAAACCAAATACAAGGCTTCTTCTGATGTTACGCTCTTTTGCCTCTAATGGTGTATGATATATGATATTCATAAACATATCCTTATTTTCCCGATTGACATAGGGCAGCATTTCATCCAGGGATACATTTAAATCATAAATATTTTCATAGGATTTTATATAATAGTAATATTTAAGGGAACTATAATAAATCTCATTATCTGCATACCATTTTGCAGCTTTCTCATACACCCGTTTTTTATAGATATGATCCAGTTTATCAAACTCTGCCTTCAGAAAATATCTCAATATGGCATGGGTATAGTATTTCCGGTCTCTGGAATCATACCGGATAAAAGCATTTTCATTTAACAGTTTTTTTATCAGTTCCGGATCCAGAGCTTCCTGACCGATATACTGGGCCTGTTTCAGTGAAAAACTGTCATAGATGGAAATACAGATTAAAAAATCCTGTTCATCCATTGTAAGTTTATCCCAGATTGCCTTGCACACCAGTTTATCAATATCCGCATCCGGTTCAAACTCATTATGATTGATATAATGCAGTAACTGAAGATATAAAGCACTGATCCATCCTTCGGTATATTTATATAAATATTCCACCTGTCCGGTATCCAGTTTTACACCGCAATCCCTAAAATACATTTGAATTTCTTCTCTGGTAAATTCCAGATCGCTCTTTCCGATATAGTTTAACCGGAAACCGGAAACCATTTCCAGAATAACAGAGGTTTTAATGGACTGTGTGATAATGATAAAACGCAAATTTAATTCCAATGTATCTGCTAGTTCTACAATCATATTACTGATCCATTCATCGGATATATATTGATAATTGTCAAAAACGATAATGAATTCCTCTTCAATCTCCGATTCACAAATGATATTTATTATTTTATTGCAGGATTCCTGGTCTGAAGGACATCCCACTGCCCGCAGTTTATTCACCGCCCCGTCGTCAATCGCCTGAAAATCATTGCAGAATTCCTCAAAAAAATCAGATTTACTTTCATTATCAATATTAATCCAAAGAAAAGGCTCTTCTGCATAGTTCAACAGATTTCTAACGGAGGTAGTTTTACCAAAACCGGTGGGAGCCTCAATTACGGTCAGTTTATTCTTCAGAATGGTATTCAGTTTTTCTGTCAGCCGGCCGGGAAAGAAAAACCGATTGGGATTATATCGTTTTATAATAGCCATTTGCCCTCCAGATTCCTACCAGAGCAAATCAGGATGTTCCAGGGTTTTGTCTCTCATCATCAGGTCATTTACTGCATCCTTTGCACTCAGGTCGTGAAATAAGACTTCATTTACTTTCTCAATAATCGGCATACTGACATTATATTTTTCAGCCAGATACAATGCCGCTTTTGCCGATTGAACCCCTTCAACAACCATATTTACTTCCTTCATCGCAGCATCCATCGTATATCCCTGACCAATCAAAATACCTGCCCGGCGGTTCCGGCTGTGCATACTGGCACAGGTAACGATCAGATCGCCGATTCCGGTTAATCCGAACATGGTCTGGGTATTGGCTCCCATGGCAGTTCCCAGACGTCCGATTTCACTGATTCCTCTTGTGATAAGCGCCGCTTTGGTATTATCACCGTATCCCAGGCCGTCGGCAATTCCCGCCGCCAGTGCAATTACATTTTTTAATGCGCCTCCGAGCTCAATGCCAAGAATATCGGGACTGATATATACACGAAAACATTTCGACATAAAAATATTCTGAATATAGGCTGCAGTCTCTTTTGTTTTTGCACCGGCCACACAGGTGGTTGGCAGTCCTCTTCCAACCTCTTCCGCATGGCTTGGACCGGATAATACGGCCACGTCCGTATTCGGCAATTCCTGTTCGATTACTTCCGATAATGTCATTAAAGTATTATCTTCGATACCTTTTGCCAGATTTATAATAATCTGCCCGTCTTTCAGCCTGCCTTTCAGCCTTGCGGCAGTGGCCCTTGTATATGCAGAAGCTACTGCCATCACGATAATATCCTTATCCTTTATGGCCTCCTCCAGATCTGCCGTAATCTGAATATCCTTTGAAATCCTGATTCCTTTTAAACTGATTTCATTTTCCCGTTGCTCCGACAGCATTTTTACTTCCCTGTCTACCGCAGACCATATGGTTACATGATTTCCGTTATTATCCAGAAGAATTGCAATGGCAATTCCCCAGCCGCCGGCTCCCAATATTGAAATATTTGCCATAATCAACCTCATTTCCGCTATGCAGATACAAATCCTGCTATGCTTCCTTTTTTTGACCTATCTTTCTTTCATTTCCGTCTATCAGACGTTTTATATTGGCTTTGTGCTTATAAAAAGCAAGAAACGTAAAAATAAATGCAAGAATATATAATTCAATCCTTATCTGTCCTCTGAGACCAAGATCATTTTCAAATCCTATCATTCCCAGATGATTAAAAATAAGAACTTCGGCAAAAAAACCGCCCAGCATACAGAGAGAACCCAAAGACACATATTTCGATACCAACGCAACGATGGTAAAAGTAACAAATGCCAGCAGGATCAGTTTGATATCTCCCATACCCACAATTACGCCGGAAGTAGCTGCAATTCCCTTGCCTCCTTTAAATCCCATATAAAACGGGAAATTATGACCAAGAACCACACCCAGACCGCAATACATTTTGAGAAGAAACAGTACTTCTGATGAACAGTCCCGATACAATGCGGAAATCAGAAGGATTGCAAATATGGCTTTGAACGTATCTCCGATATAAGTAATCACACCGGCTTTTTTTCCCAGCACACGCATTGCATTGGTAGTACCTGCATTACCGCTTCCAAACTCACGAATATCCATATGTTTCAGTTTTCCATAAATATATCCGGTCTGAAACAAACCAAATACGTAACCTATTGCCAGACAAATCATCCGTTCCATGTTTATTCCTTTTCCTTTCGTTCCCGAATAATAAATTTCAATCTGGTTCCTTTAAAACCAAAGGCCTCCCGGATTTTATTTTCAATATATCTTGTATAAGAAAAATGCATAAGTTCCTTATCATTGACAAAAATAACAAAGGTCGGCGGTTTTACGGCAACCTGTGTGATATAATACAGCCTCAGACGTTTTCCCTTATCCGACGGCGGCTGCTGTAATGCCACGGCCTCCGCCATGATTTCATTCAGCACACCGGTGGCAACCCGTAACGTCTGATTTTCAATCACCATATCGATGTATTCAAATAATTTATTTAAACGCTGTCCGGTGACTGCAGAAATAAAAATCAGTTCTGCATATGGCATATAGGCCAAAATTTCCCTGATTCGGGATGTATGCTCATAAATGGTCTTATCATTTTTCTCAATGGCATCCCACTTGTTAACGGCAATAATCACACCTTTTCCTCTTTCATGGGCGATTCCCGCAATCTTGGCATCCTGTTCCGTCACACCTTCCGTAGCATCGATTACCAGAACCACAACGTCTGCCCGCTCCACGGCAGTTACCGTACGTATGATGCTAAACCGTTCCAGTTCCTCTTTAATCTTGGATTTTCTTCTGAGACCTGCGGTATCAATAAATACATAATCTTTTTTATTTCTCCGGATAACCGTATCCACTGCATCTCTGGTGGTGCCGGCAATATCCGAAACAATCACCCTGTCTTCTCCAAGAAGTTTATTGATGATAGAAGATTTGCCTACATTTGGTTTGCCCACAATGGCAACCCTTGGCCTGTCGTCTTCCTCTTCTTCCACGGAACCTTCCGGAAACCGGCTCACAACTTCTTCCAGAAGATCACCGATTCCCAGTTTGGATACCGCTGAAATCGGAATCGGGTCACCAATGCCCAGATTATAAAATTCATAGACATCCGGCATCATTTTTTCGTAATTGTCTACTTTATTAACAGCCAGAATCACCGGTTTTTTGCTTCTCCGAAGCATATCCGCCACTTTGTCATCGGCATCCACCAGTCCCTGCCGGACATCGGTAATGAAAATTATAACATCCGCCGTCCGAATGGCGATTTCTGCCTGTTCCCGCATCTGTGCCAGAATAATATCGTTGGTATCCGGCTCAATGCCGCCGGTATCAATTAACGTAAAATTTTTATCCAGCCAGGTCACATCCGCATAAATCCGGTCCCTTGTTACTCCGGGTGTATCTTTTACAATGGATATATTTTCCCCTGCAAGGGCGTTAAACAACGTGGATTTTCCTACATTCGGACGTCCCACAACCGCAACAATCTGTTTCGACATATTCTCTCCTATTCCTGTTCTCTGTCATAAGCTTTGATATATACAAAATTACCATTTTCTTTATGTTTTTTTTCCGTTTCCGGAGCAAATACCTGTAATACCCCGTCAATAAAACCCTGACCGCTTGATTCTACAATATTAATATCCACTTGTAAAGTATTTTTAAGTTCTTCCAAAGTAATATCATCCAGAAAAACATCTTCTCCGCTTCTTAAGATATTGGAAGGCAACAGCAGCATATCTCCCAGTTCCCTGTCTTTTAACTGGTCTGTCAGATCCGTAGCGGTTATTAATCCGGAAACCGTTATTTTTTCTCCGAAATAGTGATTAATGATGGGATAGCAACGGATTTCCAACGATTCTATGACTTCCGTCATGGTATCACAAAGGTTCTGAATCAAATCATAGGCCAGCAGACCGGTAGCAATGGATACGGTTTTCTGTTCCAGTCCCCGGAGCCTGTTCATTGTTTCAGAATCGTTCTTAAGCAGTTCCAAGGCTTCCTGAAATTCATTCCGAAGCAGCCGCATCATACCCACTCCGTTTTCCAGCTGGAGATAACCGTCATACCGCTCCTCTTCCGGAAATTCCCGCTCCGCTAAAATATACCACTCATCACTGGCATGTATAAAATGAATACCATATGTTTTATAAAAAATTTTTTGATATTCCTCAATTACATCGATCACGGCTTCGGCATCCGCCTGTTCAAAACTTTTCAGTTCAAATAAGCCTTCCCTGTATTTTGTCAGTCCGGCCGGAACCACGGACACGCTTTGCATAAGAGGAATATAATGCTCCAAATCCTGAATACTTCGTTTTAATTCCGCACCATCGTTGATTCCTTTACATAAAACAATCTGCCCGTTCATACTGATTCCGCCTTCATGCAGCATGTCAATCTTTTTTAAGGCATCTCCGGCAAACCGGTTATTCAGCATTTTGCACCGCAGTTCCGGATTTGTTGTATGAACGGATATATTAATGGGGCCTAAATTATACCGGATAATACGCTGAATGTCTTTTTCCGACATATTGGTTAATGTAACATAATTGCCCTGCAGAAAAGAAAGTCTGGAATCATCATCTTTAAAGTACAGAGTTTCTCTCATACCCTTGGGCATTTGATCAATAAAGCAGAAAATACATTTATTATGGCAACTCTTATAATCGTCCATCAGTCCGTTTTCAAAGGTAATTCCCAAATCCTCATCCGGTTCCTTATCAACTTCCAATAACCATTCCTCACCATTCTGCTTCCTTACCAGCACTTCAATGTAATCATCCTCCGCCAGATACTGATAATCAAAAATATCCTCTATAACGGTATCATTTATTTTCAACAGAACATCTCCCGGCTCCAGCTCCAGTTCTTCCGCTATGGAGCCGGGCAGAATCTCTTTTATTTTGTGTTCAATATGCTTCATAATCAACCTCGCCTGTGGAAACAGTTTACTGTAATAATATTATCATTGAATCGGTATTTTGTAAAGAAATGCCGAAAGATTCCCTCTTTTTCCATTCAGACCGCGATGGGAAAATAAAATATCACGGTTACAGCAGGTACAGATTCTTCGGTTATCAATATGTTCCGGTTTCACCCCGGCTTCTGTCAGTATCAGTTCATTTGCTCTCCACAGATTTAACTGATATTTTCCGTTATTCGTTTTATAATAGATTTCTTTCCAGTCCCTGTCTGCAAAATTTTTCTGAAATTCCTGAATCACGATATCATCAACTTCATAACAATTCTGACAGATGGAAGGACCGATGGCACAGATTAAGTCTTCCGGTCTGGTTCCGAATTCTTCCTGCATCCTACGGATGGTTACCGCGCCCATGCGGTTTACGGTTCCCCGCCAGCCGGAGTGTGACAGTCCGATGGCTTTATTTTTCACATCCGCAAAGTAAAGCGGAACGCAATCCGCATAGGAAGTCCCCAGAACCACGTTATCTTCTGCCGTTATCAGTCCGTCCACATCCATAAAAGCATTTTCTCTTGTAATTCCGTTCCCGCAGTCTTTTTTTGTCACCAGTCTTACATTGGTGGTATGGGTTTGTGCCGATAATACCAGTTGACTGAGTTCAAACCCCACAGCTTTTGCAATTCTTCTGTAATTTTCCATAACATGTTCCCGTGAATCTCCGCGGTTAAATGATAAATTTAACGAAGAAAATATCCCTTCACTGACGCCGCCCAGTCTTGTAGAAAAACCATGCTTAAGAAAAGGGATATTGCTGAATTTCTCAAATGTGATAACAGGAACCTCCTGCTTTTTTATCTGTTCCAGATAATGATCCGACATCTAAAATCCTCCAAACGCATTTTTATATAGGGTAAAAGTATGATTTAAAATCGTCACTACATCAAAACGGACCGGGCTCTCTGGCGGAAGTCTGTGTTCCAGCAGATACATTCCCGCAATCCGCTGAATCGTATTTTGTTTTCTGAAATCCACTGCTTCCGCCGGAGAACCGTACCGCAGGTTTTTCCTGTATTTTACCTCACAGAATACCAGCGTATCCCCGTCCATGGCCACAATGTCAATTTCGCCCAGCAAACATCGGTAATTCATCATAAGAATCCGGTAACCCAGAGATTTCAGATATTCGGCAGCTTCCTGTTCATACCTGCTGCCCACCAGTCGTTTATTCATATTTATACCCATTCCCTTTCCCTTTTACTTTGGTATTTTACTGCGCAGCCGGTCCATCTTATCCACAAATACCAGAATTTCCGCAACCACACCGTATAACTCCGGCGGAATCATTTCTCCTACTTCCAGTTTGGACAATGTCTTGGCAAGCTTAGAATCTTCATATAAAGGAACGTCTGCTTCCGCTGCTTTATCGATGATTTTTTCCGCCAGTATGCCCTGACCGGATGCAATTATGGTAGGCGCTTCTTCTCCTGCATTATACTCCAGTGCAATTGCCAGTTTTTTATTTTTTTCATTCAATACTATCAATTTCCTTTCCTAACACCTAAAAATCCCGCATTCGTCTTATGCGCGAATGTCAAATGAGTATCGTTTGATGCTTGAAGTACTTTCATCATGTTCGAAAATATGATTTAAAACACTGCCGGACTGCCGGGTATCCGCCGTTTTTTCCTGAACAGCGGTATCTGCCGACAGATTTACGGAATATCCTTTCTGCTCCAGACGCACCTGAAGTTCATGCAGATGCTCTTCTACCAGTTTTTCCGAAATCCGGTTATTCAGGGTAAACTTTGCGGACACTGCCTGATTTACCAGTTCCACACTGACATCCGTTGCTCCAAGATAGTCTAAATCCAAATGCAGAAAAGCAGTTATTTTTTCGTTGACATCCGTTTTTCTCCGTTTCCTGCCATACACATATAAATCACCCTGTTCCTGTCTTGAATTGATTTTATAAGGAAGCTGAACATAAGAGGCGATCTGGTTTAATTCATTCATAAACATAATATTATTTTTCAGGTCTTTTGCCTGATTCAAAAGATTATTTTCCCGCGGATTCTCACCCTTCATATTTTTTTCAATGGTATCCGCTGCACGCAATAATCTCTCATATAAATTATTTATATCCTTTTTATCCAATATTGTTTCATCGGAATTCCCAGAAATATTTAACAATCCTTTATTTCGAAGGGCTGATTTAACCGCATTCCGAAACGAAGAGGAATGAAGGATTTTAACAACCTGCGATTCCGTAAAATCCTGCCGGTCAATCTGTCCGAGCACCTCCGCCAGTTCCTGAAAGGTATCCGCATGACGAATCGTATCCATTATTTTAGAAAGAGAATCTCCTTGAGATAAATCGTTTGCCAAAGGTGCATGTTCTGCATTCTGAAGTTTTTCCGTCACACTGTTCCACGGTGCTGTATCAGATACCGCCGGATTCTGCACATTGTCCTGTTTTATATGATTTGGAAATTCATTTTGTTCCGGACCAGAGGCTCCAAAATCCTTCTGCGCCATATTTATTTCCGGCGTTTGTTCTTTTCCTGCATTCTGAGGAAGGGAGTCTGCTGCGTTTAAAGGTTCCGACGGGTTCTGAGTCTCTGCTGATTTCATAATCACCGGATTGGGTTCTGTTTCGCCGGTTACTGTCTGAGCGCGGAAATCCGGCTGCCTCATCTCCGGGTGTTCCTGTAATGCCTGGGACAATTGGGTGAACAATTGTATCATCGGTTTTACGTCTCCGGTATTATCTTCCTGAAAGTAATCCGCCAGGGCATTGGATAAATTCTGCATACTGTCGGAAATCTTATGCTCATAATTCATATATTTATCATACTGTTCCAGATTTTCAGGTGTAATCTCGATTCCATGTTTCATCATTTGTGACAGCTTCTCTATACTTTCCCCTTTATATGTATTCAGAAGTTTTACCATATTTAAAACCGACTGACGGTCGATTGGCTGTCCGCTGCTAATCAACTCTTTTACAACCGCTATGTTTTTGTCATTAACCGACAGTCCGGCACTGAGCAGTGATTTTGTCACCAATTCAGAAGGAATATCCGAATTTCCCACCGGCCGCAGTACAATTCCGTGTTCTCCGTTGGCTTTTACCTGAAAGGTCAGCTCCTCACCGATATTCAGTTCCAAAGCCTCTCCCATCAACGCTTTTACTTCCTGGCTGTTGGAAAGCTGTATCCGTACTTCCAAATTTCGGATATCCAATATTTTGGCACGAAAAATATCCCCCACGGATAATTGTTTCAGCGACATGGTTCCGTCGGTCCCACCGGTTTCCGGTTTCCCGTTTATAATCTCTTCCGGCCTTGTCTTTAAGTTATCTTCATTGCCGGCGGCATCTGCCTGAGTATAATTTTGTAACAGATTGTTAATATTAAAATACAACTATATCAGACCTTTCAAAAAACTTAATCGATGAATCGGGCATGCTCCGTGTTTTTTTATGGCTTCTATATGTTCTTTGGATCCGTAGCCCTTATTGCTGGCAAACCCGTATTCCGGATACAAAGCATCATATTCCTGCATCAGTCTGTCCCGTTCCACCTTGGCAACAATACTTGCTGCAGCAATGGATACACTTTTTGCATCCCCGTGAATGATGGGAACCTGAACAATATTACAGTCCATCTCCGGAATCGTAACCGCATCGTTTAATAATATATCGGGTGTTGGGGAAAGTTTCTTAACGGCCGTCCGCATGGCTTCGTATGTAGCCTGCAGGATGTTTATCTTATCAATGATTTCATGACTGATGAACGCCGTTTGTACTGCCACTGCCCGTTCCAAAATAATATCGTATAATTCTTCTCTCTTTTTAGCAGTTAGTTTTTTTGAATCATTGAGATATAAAATGGTTTCATCTTTGGGCAGGATAACGGCTCCGGCACATACCGGACCTGCTAACGGTCCTCTGCCGACCTCATCAATTCCACAGATATACTGATATTGGGAATATTTATTCTCATAGACTTTCATGGCTTCGGTTCTTTGAACCTCTGCATGATAAGCCTCCAGTTTCTTTTTATATTTGTTTACAATACCGACAACACCTGTTCGCTCATCTTTGGAAAATTCTGCAATCAAAGGAAGGTATTCTTCTATGGCTGCTGCTTCAAACATTGCTTTAATCTCACTGATTTTCTTACCCTCTGACATGGTGTTTCTCCTTTCGTTTTTTACAAACGGGGTTCTTCCAGGCTGATTCTTCCGATTTTCCCGTTTCTGAATTCTTCTAATACAATAGCTGCTGCTTTGTCAATGTCCAGTTCGCTGCCCTTTAAGAGACAATGTCTGGCCCTTGCAATTTCATACAGGGTATCCAGCGGATTTTCTTTCTCTTCAATTCCGTATCGTTCTGCAATCATTCCGTTATAATGTTCCCGCATGAATTTCAGCAGTTCCATTGACAACTCTGCAATATTCAATATTTCATCCTTAATGGAACCCACCAGCGCCAGTCGAAGTCCTACGGTCTGATCCTCAAATTTCGGCCATAAAATTCCCGGGGTATCCAGCAACTCTAAAGTATTGCTAAGTTTAATCCACTGCTTTCCTTTGGTCACACCCGGTTTATTTCCGGTTTTCGTACATGCCTTTCTGGCATAGGAATTAATAAATGTAGATTTCCCCACATTGGGAATCCCTACCACCATTGCCCGGACCGGACGGTTTAATATTCCCCGTCTCCGGTCACGCTCTGTCTTTTCCTTACATGCCTCTTTAATAACACCGTTGATTTCTTTTATTCCCGCACCGCTTCTGGAATTCACCATTACGGTAAAATATCCCTGTTCTGCAAACCATTTTGCCCATTTCTGATTTTTGCTTTCATCTGCAAGGTCACATTTGTTTAAAAGAATCAGCCTTGCTTTATTTTTTCCGATGTTATCAATATCAGGATTCCGACTGCTTAAGGGTAATCTGGCATCTACCAGTTCGATTACCAGATCGATAAGCTTAATGTCTTCCTCCATCATTCTTCTTGCTTTTGTCATGTGTCCCGGATACCATTGAAACTGCATATGTGCCTCCTATTATCTTCTTTTTCAGACGGTTATGTAACCGTTAAATTCTTTAATTTACCAGTCCTATTCTTACAAAGGGAGATACTACCAGCCAGACTTTTCCGGTAATCTCTTCCGTTTTGACATTTTCCACTGTACCGGAACGGCTGTCTTCACTGCTGTTCCAGTTATCGCCTATTACAAAATATTCATTATAAGATAATGTTATTGGTGAGGCTGCAAGCCCCGGATTTACGATATCCTCCATATCCTTATTATAGTCCAGCAGTTTATTATCTATATATATCCTTCCGTCTTTGATTTCCACAGTTTCACCCGGAAGACCTATAATTCGTTTTATATATTCCATGGAATTACCGTCAACCCCTTGTTTTGTAAAGGATATCACGTCAAATCTGGAAGGTTTTTTCAGTCTGTAGATCAGTGTGTCAATAAAAACTTCGTCATTATTCACCAGCTCTTTTGCCATGGAGTTTCCAACTACTTTTGTTCTTAAGCCGATATAATTCATTAAAAATACAGCTAACATTGCTACCACAACAATATCCACAATCCATTTAAAGATTTTATCAATTGCTGTATTCTTATCCGGCATGGCATTGTAAAAACGCATAGAGCCATCTCCTTTTTTCAATTAAGTGAGAGCGAAACTTCTGACCTGCGGCTGTGAGTTTCGCAATCGCCTGATTTTAATATATGGTTTTACGAATGAAGATGGAAAAAAGGACAAAATACATATGTACTTGTCCTTTTATTATCCCGTTTTCCATTCGAATTATTTAACTAACTCTTTTACCTTCGCTGCTTTACCAACTCTGGTTCTTAAATAGTTAAGTTTCGCTCTTCTTACTTTACCCAAACGTACAACTTCAATCTTTTCAACGTTTGGTGAATGCAATGGCCATGTTTTCTCAACGCCGATTCCGTTTGAGGACTTTCTGACTGTAAATGTCTCTCTTGAGCTTCCACCCTGTCTTTTCAGAACAGTGCCTTCAAAAACCTGGATTCTTTCACGGTTTCCTTCTTTAATCTTAGCGTGAACTCTTACAGTATCACCTACATGAAACTCTGGAACAGATTCTTTTAACTGTGCTGCCTCAATATTTCTGATTATTTCATTCATTTGTGTGACCTCCTTAAAATTCCGGTGTTCAATAATACATTTCATGTAAAAGCGGAACATCCAATTCTCACAACGATACAACTTTACCATATAATTCAATATTTGGCAAGCAGATTTTTCATTCCTTCCTGCTGTTTGGTTGATTTTTCCGTTTTCTTTACCACATCAGTTCCATTTCATCTTTCATGCCTGTAAATCCATATTTCTCATACAACGGCCGCCCCATATCCGTTGCTTCCAAAGCAATCTGTAATGCGCCCTGTACTTTTGCAGCTTTTACCAGTAAATCCAATGTATGATATGCGATTCCCTGTCTGCGGTAACCCGGTATGGTATACATATTCATAATATAAGCCTTTTTCCCGCTTGAATTATGATATGTCGGCATAACCCGATAAAAACTTACTCCGCCTGTACCGATAACCCTTCCGTTATCATATACCAGATATGCAATATGTTCTCCGGTCTTCAGTGCATGTTTATAATACTCATATGACTGCTTTTCTATTACAGACATATCCACATCATCGGATAACCGATTTGCCGCACGGAGAACAATAATTCTTGTTCGAACCAATTCTTCCATATCTTCGATTGCAGCCTTTTTATAATCATAAATGGTATTCGGCAGGTTATTCAGATACATATCGTTAATTATTTTCTGCATTGTTTCTTATACCTTCCTGATATATTGCTACCGTTCCTTCCCCAATTTTATCATCTCCAAGATATACAAAAAATCTTTTACAATCACTACTATTAAATTTAACCGGATTAACAATCTTTGTCAATTTAAATTTATTTCTATCTCTGATTATCCTTACACATAACGGATGCGAAATAGCGGTTCCGCTTTCATCAACAGCAATGATTATTAAAATTCTATTGTTCCAAAACTTAAATATTTTCCACAACGGCAAACAAAACTTAATGTTTGCATTAAATAAAAACTCTTCTTTCAGTTTTTCTTCGGAAACTCTGGTGTTTTTATCCTTTCCGTTTATTCTTTTATATGGAACGTAATTTCGGAAGAAATTATAATAAAAGAGTTTTGCCATCAAATATATTATACCTGCCAGTAACAGAAATCTTTTTATAAATATCAGTAGCACCCAGATTGCTATATCTATACCAGGATTTAAAATTTTTTCTAATACGTTATTATATGGTATGGCATATCTTCCACATATATTACATTTATCAGATTTTATTGTATTTTGCCGAAAGGCATTTGCACGGATATCAGATAATTCTCCACACCACGGACATCTTGATTTACCCGTTTTTCTTATTAGAGAGTGATAAATTTTACTACAATGTCGAATATACCTTTCATCATCCATATGTTTTTGATAAACGTTATGAACCATTTTATTTTGTATCAGGCGTATAATAAATCCTGATAACATCAGGCAGGCACATACATAGATTTTAATTCTATTTGATATACGAATTTTTTTCAAATGAAGCGGGTCATTGATAAGATATTCATACAGGAAAAATAACAAAATAAATATCCAAATATATATTTTTTTTCTTACTATATTTAGAATATTATTTGTATTTTTTTTGAAAATAATAGCAATTTCCATTATAACATAACTAATAATGGTTACATAAAGAATATATAAAATAATATTCTGTTGCAACCCAATCACTGTATTTAACATGAAACATAAGATTATCAATGCATAGATTTTGCAAAACAAATATGTTATGACATCTTTTGCAATTTCAAAATTTTTTTCATGTTTTAACTTATTCATTCAGGTTTTACCTCATCAACATATCCATATTCAGCATATTCCACAAATTTCAGTTTATTTCTATTATCCATTACAAATGTTCCAACAGATTGTGCTGCGCTTCTTCCATATCCACCTCTATGCAAACATATTCTTATTTCAATATCTCCTTTATTTATATCACCTGTCGCAATATCATAGGCACTCAAAACTACAGATATACCTGTAGATGCTATACTTGCTATTCTATTATCTTTTATGCTACCATAAGCACTTATCATTATATTACCAATTGATATCATATCTTCATTTGATAACCTGTCATCAACACCTACTCCAATTAATGTTGCAATTGCCGATAATTCACCCATTCCACTAAATCCAAATAAAAGACTCAAAGTATTAATTACAGTTCCATTATAAAATAATGAATTTAATGTCGTTACTTTATTGTCATCAATAAAAATCAGTGCATTCTTATTGTCAATTTCGCATTTCAGGCTAATACAATTTCCTTTCTCATCAGAATATGCATATTGACTATTATATTTAAGTCTGATGGCATTCATCTCATTAATTATTAATTTTTCATTTACACATAAATTAGAATTAACACTATAATATGCTACTCTTTCAAGTGTATAATGGATTAGCATATTACTCAATGCAACCATTGTTCGATAATCAGCAACACTTAGTATCTCTCTGTCTTCTGATTCAGGCGCTACAATTTCAAAACCGCAAAAAGAACAAATATAGGCATTTTTTTCTTCATTATATTCTAAAGATTTATGAGAAGATACTTTTGAATAATTATTTCCTCCACAATATGCATACCAAGGAGTTTTATCAATATAGTCATTTAACCCATCATTATCTGTATCATATTCTGATGGGTTACTCTTTGCCTTTACATATTGTACATATATAAATTCACCATTTCCAATGTATACTATTTTTCTATTAAACACATTTGTATTATTTAATCCATCATATAATTTAAGATTATATAAAATTCCTGTTTCTTCATAATCACTTAAACCATCACCATCTGTATCAATTTTTGTTGGATCACTCTTTAAAATTGTTCCATTTTGCAATTTGAAACCTACAGTTTCATAAACATCATATAAACCATCATTATCTGTATCTTTTGTATCAACCTCATATATCGTATTACTTTGAACATCTGCTATCATCGTCTCAATATCATCAGAGTTTTCACAATAATAGTACTCTCCACCTGTTTCACTTGCTATCTTTTTTAAATAAGTATCAGCAGATTGATATCCTAAATTAATAGTATAGATAATGATATTAGCTTTTTTTGCCAATTCAATCGTTGAATAATTATAATTGACATCTCCATCACATATTAAAATCATAACATGTATCTTATCATTTTGTTTTTGTTCATATTGACTTATTGCTAATTTTAATCCGTTATCTACATTCGTTCCCCCTGAAGCAGGAAACCCAAATAAATTACTATATTTATTTAATATTGTTTGCTTATCTGTAAATTCTTGCTTTAAACATGCACTACTATTAAATGTTACTATACTTGCCTCATCATGTTCTGACATTGTTTTTACAAAACCAAGCATTGCAGATGCTGCTCTTAACATCTTATTACCTCTCATACTTCCAGAGCAATCTACAACATATGTAAAATCATACGACACATTATTGTTTCTATAGTCTAAATTTTCTTTCCAGGCACTATACCATATCTTTTTATCTACTAACATATATGTAGAAAAGTGAGTCGTTTTATAACTTATCGTTGAATCTTCAACAATCAGATTACTTTCTTGATCTAAAATTTGATACCAATCATTTTCTTCGTCGTACCATAAGATTGCAAGATCACTTTCTTCGGTTTTTCCAAGTTTATCTTTATCATAATAAAACGTGATTATAGCCTCGTCAAAATCAATCGCTGATTTAATTTCAACAGGCACACCAATTAATCCAACAACACCTGATGAAAGTAAATCCTCTCCATATACATCATGGATTTCAACACTTTTTTCTATATTGCCACCAAGATTCATCTGAACAGCTACTTTTCTCACTTGATTATTATCACCACTTCTGACATTAGCTGTTTTTATCTGATATCTTTTTTCATCTCCATCTAATATTCCATTATTATCAGTATCAGACACCAATGGGTCAAAGCCAAACCCCATATCCTCCATATCAGAAAGTCCATCTGCATCAGTATCGTATTTTAAAGCATCTGTCCCATATATAATAATCTCATTATAATCATCTAATCCATCGTCATCGGTATCTCTTTTATACGGATCAGTACCATTTTTATATTCCAAACCATTAATCAAGTTATCCTCGTCAAAATCTTCATAAAAATCACTAATACCATTGCCATCTGTATCTATTTTAGCCGGGTCAGTCATTAGATAATAATATTCATATGCATCATCTAAACCATCGCCATCTGTATCAGGATTATACATATTAGTGCCCATTTGAATTTCCAAAAGATTACTTAATCCATCCCTATCACTATCAGTTTTTGACAGTTCTGTATTTATTAAAACCGCCTCATCATCCCAGCCTGATATTTTTATACAATCTATACCTTTTATATATTCTTGATAGGATAAGCAAACAGAACAATTCCATAATGTTGTCTCATTTCCTCGCCAAAAACGTAAAGTAGATTTTCCTTCATCAGATTCTGTCAACTCATATGCAAATATATATTTGTTTATTTCATTATTAAGTCTTATAGGATTATATTTTTCTTTATAATCCACTGTTCTGACGTGTTATCTATCAAATACAATGTGACAAATAATTGTATATCTTTTGCATGAACTACAAATTCATTCAACTTAATATTTGTAGATAAAACAGCGATTATCAACATAAGTGAAAGTAATTTCCTAATGCTTATTCTTTTTATTTTTTTCATATTTTTTATTACCTCCAAATCAAAATAATCCATACTCATATCATAATCGATGTAAATATATTTTTCTGTTCAAAGCAAATCCGGCCGCCGCTCTCTGGTCCGCTTTAAAGATTCTTCCTCCCGCCACTCGGCAATCTTTGCATGATTTCCGGACAGCAACACTTCCGGTACCTTCCTGCCCATGAATTCCTCCGGCCTGGTGTACTGGGGATATTCCAGACGGTTGTCCGCAAAAGATTCATATCTGGCAGAATCATCATTGTGCAGGACGCCCTCCACCAGTCTGGATATGGTATCAATGATTACCATTGCCGGTAATTCCCCGCCGGTCAGTACATAATCCCCAATGGAAACATGATCCGTCACAATCATTTCCAGTACCCGTTCATCAATACCTTCATAATGTCCGCACAAAAATATTAAATCTTCCTCTTTTGATAAATCTTCTGCCATTCGCTGGTTAAATACACTTCCCTGGGGCGTTAAATATATAACCCTTGGTTTTTTTTCGGTTTCAGATAAAACAGATATCCGCTCCTCCACAGACCGATATGCCAGATAGACCGGTTCCGCCTGCATCACCATACCGGCTCCGCCACCATAGGGATAATCATCTACTTTCATATGTTTATTCGTGGCAAAATCCCGGATATTGACGGCTTCCAATCCGATTTTCCCGTTCTGAATGGCACGCCCGATAATACTGGTATTCAGTCCGTCCAAAACCATTTCCGGAAATAATGTTAAAACATGAAATCTCATAAATCCAATAATCCTTTCATGATATGCACTTTCATCACCCTGTTTTCTATATCCACTTCTTTGACACACTGCTCTATGGCAGGCAGTAAAAGCTGCTGGTTTTTTGTGATTCCCGGCAGTGTCCTGATCTGGTAAACATCATTGGCGCCGGTCTGAATCACATCCATCAGCGTACCGATTTCCGTTCCGTCTGTCTCATCAATCACCGTTAAACCGATTAAATCCGCGATAAAATATTCATTTTCTTCCAACGGAACCGCATCCTCCCGCCGAATCATCAAATCTTTGCCCTTGTACTTCTCCACTTCATCAATAGAATTGATTCCCATAAATTTTACAATGGCAAACTGTTTAAAATACTTCACGCCTTCTACTTCCAGTTCCTGAATTTCAGTACCGGCTTTGCCTGTCTTATTCTTAGGATTCGTTTCAATAAAAACCTTTTTCAGACTGCTGAATCTTGAAACGTCATCTGTGGTCGGAAATACCTTAACTTCACCTTTCAATCCGTGTGTGGATGAAATTACTCCGACTCTTAACATATCTTCCATAGTTTCCTCCGTTCTGCCTGTCAAAATCTTTCTATAAAATAAGCTACCACAAAACCCAGGGTTTTGCAGTAGCCTGTTCTGTTCTTATTGTACTATCTCAACAATAACTTTTTTGTTTTCCCGAAAAGCTGCTGCTTTAACAACAGAGCGAATAGCTTTCGCTATCCTTCCCTGTTTCCCGATAACCTTTCCCATATCCGATGAGGCAACTTTCAGTTCAATTACTGTTCCCTTCTCATCTTCATGTTCCGTTACCACAACTTCTTCCGGTGAATCAACTAGTGCTTTTGCAAGTATTTCGACTAATTCTTTCATTACTTCACCTCCACTAGCCTTATTTCTCAATGCCGGCATGCTTCAATAACTTAGCAACTGTTTCTGTCGGCTGTGCGCCGTTGTTTAACCATTTCTTAGCTGCTTCAGCATCTATCTTAATTGCGCTTGGCTCAACATTTGGATCGTAAGTACCGATTTCTTCGATAAACTTACCATCTCTAGGTGATCTTGAATCAGAAACTACTACTCTATAAAAAGGAGCCTTCTTCTGTCCCATTCTTCTTAATCTGATCTTTACTGCCATTACATTTTCACCTCCTTAATCTGATTTTCAAAATGTGTATATGTTAAAAAGGAAGCCGAAACCTGCCTTTTTTACCACCTTTACCACCAAACATACCGGACATCTGCTTCATCATCTTACGGCTCTGTTCAAACTGTTTTACAAGCCGGTTCACTTCTGCAATATCCACACCTGCACCTTTGGCAATTCTGGTTTTTCTGGACGGATTCAGAATCGAAGGATTACTTCTCTCCTGAGGCGTCATGGAATAAATGATGGCTTCTGTCCTGCCCAGAACCTTTTCATCCGGAAGGGCCGCGCCTTTTAACTGGTCACTCATTCCCGGAATCATTCCGATAATATCCTCCAGACTTCCCATTTTCTTTATCTGCTGCATCTGTTCCAGATAATCGTCAAAACCAAACTCGGCTTTTCTGATTTTCTTTTCCAGTTCTTTGGCCTTTTCTTCATCCACTACCTGTTCCGCTTTTTCAATCAGCGTCAGGATATCGCCCATGCCAAGGATTCTTGAAGCCATTCGGTCCGGGTAAAACTGTTCCAGGTCGGAAAGCTTCTCACCCATACCGATATATAAAATAGGCTTACCGGTAACGGAACGAATGGAAAGCGCCGCACCGCCTCTGGTATCTCCATCCAGCTTGGTAAGAATCACACCGTCAATGCCAATCTTGTCATTAAACATGGAAGATACGTTTACCGCATCCTGACCCGTCATGGCATCCACCACCAGTATGGTCTGGTCTACCCCGATGGCCTCTTTAATCCGGACCAGCTCATCCATCATGTCTTCATCCACATGCAGACGGCCTGCGGTATCCAGAATGACCACATTATTATCATTCTTAGCGGCATGTTCAATGGCTGCTTTCGCAATATTAACGGGACTGTGGCCTGTGCCCATGGAAAATACAGGTACTCCCTGCTTTTCTCCGTTAATCTTTAACTGTTCCACCGCCGCCGGACGATATACGTCGCAGGCAGCCAGCAGCGGATGTCGGCCTTTTGCTTTCAGCTTTCCCGCAATCTTTGCCGTAGTCGTTGTCTTACCTGCACCCTGAAGACCTGCCATCATAATGACGGTTATTTCATTCTGTGGCTTTAATGAAATCTCCGTGGTTTCACTGCCCATTAGAGAAATCATTTCTTCATTTACGATCTTAATCACCATCTGACCGGGTGTAAGACTGGTCATGACTTCCGAGCCTACGGCCCGTTCTTCAATTGACTTTATAAACTGCTTTACCACCTTAAAGTTAACATCTGCTTCCAAAAGCGCCATTTTAACTTCTTTTAAAGAAGCTTTCACATCCGCTTCCGACAGCTTTCCTTTTCCTTTCAGGTTCTTAAATATATTCTGCAGTTTATCCGATAAACTTTCAAATGCCATTCAAAATCCTCCATTATATTTCCTCTAAAATCTTATAGGAAATATCAGATATTTTGTCAATCAATTTCATATCAGATGTTGCCTTAAACTCATCTGCAAGCTGGCGAATCGTCAGGACATCCTGCTTTGTATTCATAAAACGTTCCACCAGATGAAGCTTATCTTCATACCCTCTCAGTGTCTTATCACATCTTTTTATCAAATCATGAACACCCTGTCGGCTGATACCTTTCTCATTGGCAATCTCACTCAAAGAATAATCATGAATCACAACATCTTCATATATTTCCTTTTGATGTTTTGTCAGTAATTCACCGTAAAAATCATATAACAATGATTGTTCCACTATCTTTATCATAATTCACCAAACCTGTCAAGCATGATTACTTGACAGAGTATACACGAAAAAAGAAACGGTGTCAAGTATTTTTTCTTGACAGAAATATGTTTAAATAAAACCAGCAAACTACCGCTGACATCCATCAACTGATCCGAAAGGTGTTTCTGCCCGATTTTTTAGCTTCATATAGTGCTTTGTCTGCCATCTTATATAACATCTGAAAACTGTTGGTCTGCTCGTCTGCCACAGCAACACCCGCACTGCAGTGAATTGCCATATGAATATCCTGTTCCGAATAGTCAAACTGAATGTTCTTCAATATATTTGATATTTTATCCATGATTTCCTTTTCGCTATTGTTATACTCCGTCAGAAATAAAACAAACTCATCACCGCCGATTCTGCCGAAGATATCATTTATGGTAATATTGGAAGAAATGGAAGAAGCAATTCTTTTCAAAATCACATCACCGGTAATATGACCATAGGAATCATTTACATTCTTAAACCTGTCCACATCAAAAAGAATATAAATCCCCTTGGAAAAAGTCTCAAGGTATTCATTGATCAACTGTTCGGTATAATAGCGGTTCCATACTTTCGTAAGATCATCCATACGTGCATGTGTAAGATTCTGCATACGCTCCTGCATCTCATCATCAATGTTTTTCATCAGAATCAGAACACGCTCCACTGCCGTATTTTTATCATTCGGAATAATTATAATGGTAACCTGAATCCAAAGCAGGCCCTTTTCCCTGTTTTTTATACGAACCGATGTATTGATAAAATTTCCGTTATTCCGAAGACGCTTTTCTATGTCCGCTCTGCGGAATACATCTAATTTTTCGGTATCTTCCGGCAGTACACATTCCGTACACATATGCCAGAACCATTGATCCATATTGATAAAATGGGTATCCACCTGAAACAATTCCTGATATTTGTCCTTATCATAGATAAATACATTATTCGCCGTCTGGTATTCCAATACCACATCAAACATAAACTCCAATGTTCTGCGATAATATGAATCGCTGAGAACTGCTCTGTTGGGAGCAATTTCTTTTCCGTCCGAGCGCGAAATATGTATACTTAAAAACTGAATCGTATCCTCTTTCAATCTGCATAAAACCGTTGTATTTGTTAAAATCTCTTTGGTATTTTCATCCGTTTTATCAATCAGTGCAATCCTTGCAGACACCAGACACAGATTCTCACTTTGAACATATCCTTGATAATGCTCGCTGGTTATACCATAAACAGCTTCCCATGCCGGATCGCAGACTCCGATCACCGGCCCGTCATCCACCGTACAATGCTCCAGAAAATATCCGGCATTTTTATCAATCCAGTACATATGGCAGGCTTCTCTCACATTGTTCACCGATAACTCATATAACTTATTCATCTGCAACAGTCCCTTCTTCATAAATAAAGCCACAAAACGTTTGTGCAGAATTTCAGGTCTGCGATTTGTAAAGATATAGAATTTAGCTTTTAAAGATTTGGATGCTCCAGCTTAACTTTATATCCTTTCTTTTCAAGGGCTTTAATAATCTGTACTTTATGCTCATGTCCAAAAGCTTCAAGAGTTATTTTAAGTTCCACAGCCGCATTTCTGTTAATACTTACAAACTGGTTATGCTCTAATTTTACCACATTTCCCTGCTCTTTTGCAATTACATTAGCAACTTTAACCAATTCGCCCGGTTTGTCCGGCAACAGGACGGACAAAGTAAATATACGCTCTCTTTCAATCAGACCATGCTGCAACATGGAAGACATGGTAATAATATCCATATTACCGCCGCTTAAGATTGAAACCACTTTTTTGTTTTTGCAGTCCAATTGTTTCAATGCCGCTACCGTCAGCAACCCTGAATTTTCTACTACCATCTTATGATTTTCCACCATATCCAGAAAGGCAACGATTAATTCCTCATCCGGCACACTTAAAATTCCGTCCAAATTCTTCTGAATATATGGAAATATTCTGGTTCCCGGCGTTTTAACCGCTGTTCCGTCCGCAATGGTGGATGCACTTTCCAGTGTAACCACGGTTCCCGTATTTAAGGATGCCTGCATACAGCTTGCGCCTGCCGGCTCTACACCGATGACTTTGATATTCGGATTCAGATACTTTGCAAGGGTGCTGACACCTGTGGCAAGACCGCCTCCGCCAATCGGCACTAAAATATAATCCACCGTCGGAAGTTCTTTGATAATTTCCATTGCAATGGTTCCCTGTCCCGTTGCCACATCTAAATCGTCAAAAGGATGAATAAACGTATAGCCGTTTTTTTCTGCAAGTTCATATGCCTTTGCTGATGCCTCGTCATAAACATCACCATGCAGCACCACTTCCGCTCCGTAGCTCTTTGTACGGTTCACTTTCATTAACGGTGTGGTAGTAGGCATTACGATTGTTGCCTTAACACCATACAGTTTTGCCGCATATGCCACACCCTGGGCATGGTTTCCCGCAGAAGCCGTGATCAGTCCTTTTGCCCGCTCTTCCTCCGAAAGCGTGCTGATCTTATAATATGCGCCCCGAACCTTATAGGCTCCGGTGTACTGTAAATTCTCCGGTTTTAAATAAACTTTATTCCCACACTGTCTGCTGAAATATTCACTATACACTAATTTTGTTTTTAAAGTTACCTTTTTAACAACTTCCGTTGCCTCTTCGAATTTTTCAAGTGTCATCATTTTTCATATCTTCTTTCTTATTTTTATTCGGTTCCCTTGTCAAACAGGGCATCTACAAAATCATTGGCATTGAATTTCTGTAAATCTTCAATCTTCTCACCAACACCGATGTATTTCACCGGAATTCCCAGCTCCGACTGAATGGCAACTGCAATGCCTCCTTTTGCGGTTCCATCCATTTTGGTCAGGATAATACCGGTAATATCGGTACATTCCATAAACTGTTTTGCCTGGGCAAGGGCATTCTGACCGGTTGTTGCATCCAGTACCACAAGATTTTCCCTATACACTCCACTATATTCCTTTTCAATAATTCTGTCAATCTTCTTTAATTCTTCCATTAAATTTTTCTTATTGTGCAGCCGGCCTGCCGTATCGCAGATTAGTACATCTGCTTTCCGTGCTTTGGAAGCCTGAATTGCATCAAAGATAACCGCTCCCGGGTCGGAGCCTTCCTGCTGGGCAATGATATCCACACCGGAACGGTTGGACCATTCCGTCAACTGCTCAATGGCCGCTGCACGGAATGTATCCGCTGCCGCCAGAACTACCTTTTTTCCCTGGCCTTTCAGCCCTGCCGCCAGTTTTCCCACGGAAGTAGTCTTACCGACTCCGTTGACACCAATCACCAGCACTATGGACGTCTGCTTTTCATAGTCATAGGCATTCTCTCCTAAATCCATCTGCTCCTTAATGGTACTGATCAATAATTCCTTGCAGGCAGAAGGTTCTTTAATCTTATTTTCTTTTACCTTTTCTTTCAGATTTTCAATAATCTCCATTGTGGTATTTACACCTAAATCTCCCATGATCAGAGTTTCTTCAATTTCTTCATAAAAATCATCATCAATGGAAGAAAAACCGCTGAAAATGGAATCGATACCGGAAACAATATTGTCCCGGGTTTTTGACAGACCGGAGACCAGACGTTTAAAAAAACCTTTTTTTTCTTCGCTCATGTGTGATAAATTCCTTTCTTTTTTCTCTATATTATTTTCAGGTGAATGTTTATATATATGCTAAGCGGAAATATTCAAAAAAATTAATTTGTTAATTGTGAATCCAGAAGGTCTACGGATACAAGGGTGGAAATGCCTTTTTCCTGCATGGTGATTCCATACAGGCGGTCGGCGGCTTCCATGGTTCCTTTCCGGTGGGTGATAACTATAAATTGTGTATATTTTGTAAGTTTATGCAGATAGTTTGCATATCTGGAGACGTTGGAGTCATCCAGTGCGGCTTCTATTTCATCCAGCAGACAGAACGGAGACGGTTTTAAATTCTGAATCGCAAACAGCAGTGCAATGGCTGTCAATGCTTTTTCGCCGCCGGATAACTGCATCATGTTCTGAAGTTTTTTTCCAGGGGGCTGGGATATGATCGTGATTCCCGCTTCCAGAATATCTTCTTCCTCATTTAATTCAATGGTACCCTTTCCGCCGCCAAATAATTCTTTAAATACATGGTCAAATTCCTGCCGGATTTCCGCAAATTTTTCCGTAAACTGTGCCCGCATACCCTTGTCCAGTTCATCAATGATCTGCATTAACGACTGTTCCGCCGCAATCAGATCATTATGCTGGTTTTTCAGAAACTCATATCGTTCGGAAACACTCTTATACTCTTCAATGGCATTGACATTGACATCTCCCAGTCCCCGGATTTGTCCTTTTAACTCCTGAATCCGGTTCTTAATCTGAGAAGGATTGTCATATGCTTCATTCCGAAGTTCTTTTGCCGCTCCATAGGTCAGTTCATATTCATTCCACATATAATCAATCTGGTTTTCACGGCTTTCTTCCAGTTTATCATGCTGGGAATTCAGACGGTAAATGTCTTTGTCCAGCTGGCCCATTTTTTCAGACAATTCTTCTCTTTTGTTGAAAAACTCTTTATGATTCTTTGCATACTCTTCTTTTTGTCTGTGAAATGCTTCAATCTCCTGTTCCAGTTCTTCCCTGGACCGCTCTGCTGATTCAATGGACTTCCTGATTTCATCAATTTCTTTTTCCTTTTGCGCCACATCACTGCCGGAATTGGATTCTGCTTCCGTTAAACCGTTTAATTCCTCATTCAGGGCGGCAATCACGGCATCCGTCCGGTTAATGTTTTCCGTAATAAAAGATATTTTCTGATTCATTCCGGAAAATTCCAGCTTCATAGTCTCCACCTTTTGGTTTTGCTCAGACTCCGCAAGTTTTTCCTGTTCCAGCTCTTCATTTAGCTGCCGGATCCGTTCTTCCACTGATTGATTCAGATCCTCATAGGTCTGAAGTTCCGAGTGCAATTCATTATTATTCTCTTTAATATCCGAAATCTGCAGCACGATTTCCGAACTTTCCTTCTCAAAATCCTCAAAGGAATCCGTAAGTTCTTTCTTTCGCTGACCGGCCTGATTCAGGTTCATTTTTACTGTATTCTGCAGTAAAAACTGCTCCTGAAGCACGGACTTCACTTTTTCAAGTTCTCCGGACAGAGCAGCCATGGCTGCTTTGTTTGTTTTTCTGTTTTCCTCGCATAAATCCCTTTGCTCTTTATTCCGCTTCAGATTATTTTCCAGTTCTTCGATTTCTCTTCTTCTTCCCAAAAGATTGCTGTTATTTTTAAATGCACCGCCGGTCATGGAACCGCCTGCATTTAATAATTCACCTTCTAACGTAACGATCCGGAGTGTATAACGGAACTTTCTGGCCAGTGCCAGCGCATTGTCAATTACATCCACCACAAGAATCCTGCCCAGCAAAAACTTAGACACGGCTTCATACTCTTTCTTAATGTGAACTAAATCGCTGGCAAGACCAATCACACCTTTTTCATGCAATGCAGCCTCGTTATTAAATCCGGTCCGGTTGGCAAGACTGGACAGCGGCAGAAATGTAGCCCGTCCGAATTTTCCCTTTTTCAGATATTCTATCAATTCCTTTGCCGTGGTTTCATTATCCGTAACTATATTCTGGATACTGCCGCCCAGAGCGGTTTCTATTGCAACTTCATACTTTTTATCCACCTTGATGATGTCTGCCACAACACCAATCACACCTTTTTTCGAGTCCTTTAATTCCATAACTTTACGGATACTGTTTCCGTAACCTTCATACCGTTCCGTAATATTTTTCAGAGATTCCGCTTTCGAGTGGTCCCTCTGGTATTCCATCATAAGTTCCCCGGAACGTTTCTCAAGCTGCCGGGATTCATTTCTGTTATCCTCCAAACGGGCATTGATTTCATCATTTTTATCCGTTAAATCCAAAATCTGTAAATTAATGTTCTTCAGTTCCTCTTCCAGTTCCTGAATAATATTGTCCTGTGCCTGTCTGTCGCTGGAAAACTTAATCAGTTTCTGGTTGATTTCAGCCTTACGTATGGATATCTGCTCCAGCATCGTATCATACCGCTGGATTTTTGATTTAACAGCTGCTTTTTGATTCAGCAGATCAATGATTTCATTTTTACCTTCTTCAATCTCTTCCAGAATATTATGAATCTTTTCAGAAATGGATGCCAGTTTGTCAAATTCCTGCTTTCTGCTGTCATCTGCTGTTTTCAGGGTATTCTGCAGTTCCTCTTTCTCCTGAAGATACTGATTCCTTTCGGAATCCGCCTGCTTCAGATTGAACTCTACCCCCTGAATCCGTTCCCGGATATGAGTATCATTCTGTTTTGCAGAATTAATCTGCTCTTGTAATACCTTAATATCACCGTCAAACTTTTCTCTCAACAGCTGAATCCTGTTCCGCTCATTCTTTTTTTCATCTGACCGGGCAGTCAGTTCATCCATATCTTTCTCAAGCTGTTCATATTCGGTTTTCGTAGTATCATATGTATTCTTAGTTTCCTCTAAATCATTTACCGCAATGGACAGCCGGCTTTCGATATCACCGATTTTCTCTCTTAAATCTTCCACATTTAACAAAAACATATTGATATCGTTGGTCTTTAATTCTTCTTTCAGCTTCAGGTATTTTTTTGCGGTCTCCGACTGTTTCTCCAGCGGTGTCACCTGTTTTTCCAATTCCGTCAGAATATCCGTAACGCGAACCAGATTTGCTCTCTCATCCTCCAGTTTCTTCTGAGTAATATTCTTTCTCCTCTTAAATTTCACAATTCCGGCGGCCTCATCAAACAATTCCCGCCGTTCTTCCGGTTTTCCTGATAATATTTTGTCAATCTGTCCCTGTCCGATAATGGAATAACCTTCTTTTCCGATACCGGTATCATAAAATAATTCATTGATATCTTTTAACCGGCAGACCGAACCGTTAATCATATATTCACTTTCTCCTGAACGGAAAATCCGTCTGGATACCGTCACTTCATCAAATCCAATGGAAAGGGAATGGTCTGAATTATCCAGTGTAATAGCCACATAAGCAAACCCCAGGGGTTTTCTGTTTTCGGTACCCGCAAAAATAACGTCTTCCATTTTTGCTCCACGGAGCTGCTTAATCCGCTGTTCTCCCAAAACCCATCGCACCGCATCCGCTACATTACTTTTTCCGCTTCCGTTTGGTCCTACAATTCCGGTAATTCCGTTGTGAAATTCAAAATTTATTTTATTTGCAAAGGACTTAAATCCCTGTACCTCTATACTTTTTAAGTACATACCGTAACTCCGTTTCCTTAATTTGTCTTTCCGGTCTCGCTTTTGCCGATAGTCCTGATTGCCGCATAGGCGGCTTTCTGCTGTGCGTTTTTCTTCGTTCTTCCCCGTCCGTTGCCAATTACTTTCCCATCCAGAACAGCATTTACTTCATACATTTTATCATGGTCCGGTCCTTCCTCCCGTATCAGATTATAACTCAGCGTGCCCAGGTGATATTTCTGTACAATTTCCTGCAAAACCGTCTTGCTGTCATAAAACAACTGCTTTTTCTCTATATCATTTAAAATAAACCGATAGGTAAAACGGCGTGCTTCATCAATTCCGCCGTCCAGATAGATGGCACCCAGCAATGCCTCCACTGCATCCGATGTAATGGAATCCCTGTTTTTTCCGCCCATCCGTTCTTCACCGTGGCTTAGCAGAATATAATCTCCCAGACAAAGCTGTCTTGCCACCTGGGCCAGCGGTCCCTCACTGACCAGACTTGCCCGGAGTTTTGTAAGTTCCCCCTCCGGTTTCTCCGGATACTGTTCATATAAAAACTCACTGGAAATCAATTCCAATACGGAGTCTCCCAGAAATTCCAGTCTTTCATTGGAATTTAACTTGTTCATCTTATGATCATTGATATATGAACTGTGTGCCATTGCCTGATATAACAACTGAATATTTTTAAACTCATAATCAATCTTATGTTGAATTTCAAAAATTCTATCCTTGGACATCTCTTTTCCTCTCCTTAGGCAAAAAGCCTGTAAAGCCTGACATTAAAAAATTAAAATCACGCGTTAAGGGCTTTTCTTTCATTTCAATAGGAAAATGAGTAACTTGATACAAGCTACCCATTTCCCGATTTTAAACAATTATTTCTGACTAGTTATTTGATGCAGCTTTAATCTGTTCTACGGCATCTGCAACCGACACGATGGATTCAGCAGCTTCATTTGGAATCTCAATATCAAATTCTTCCTCAATGCCCATAATAATCTGGAACACATCAAGAGAATCTGCACCAAGGTCATCAATGAATGTTGTTTCCATTGTAATCTCTCCTGCTTCCACATTTAATACTTCAGCGATGATTTTCTGTAATTTTTCAAATTCCATTTAAATACACACCTTTCTTACTTGTCTTCAATTAATAATTTTTCTTTTATTTTTTCATTAATTTTCTGTTCCCTAAAACTGATACACTGGATAATGGAATTGGTTACCTCTTTTGCTTTTGAACTTCCGTGTGTTTTAACTACCAGTCCGTTCAGTCCCAGCAGAGGAGCTCCTCCATATTCATCCGCCTGAAAGGTCTTAAGTGTTTCTTTTAAGGCCGGTTTTATTAAAAGGGCTCCAAGCTTGCTTCGAAGTGAAGACATTAGACCTTCCTTCACTTTCCCCAGCAGTGTTGCTCCCAAACCTTCATAAAGTTTTAAAATCACATTGCCCACAAAGGCTTCGCATACAATGACATCGGCATTGCCGGATGGTATATCCCTTGCTTCAATGCTGCCAATAAAATTAATATCAGTACAGTTCTTTAGCAGCGGAAACGTCTCTTTCACCAGCGCATTTCCTTTCTCTTCCTCTGCTCCGATATTTACAATAGCGACTCTCGGATTTTTAACTCCTACAATATATTCCATATAAATGGATCCCATCTTGGCAAACTGTACCAGATGAGACGGTCTTGCATCCACATTTGCTCCGCAGTCAATCAGAAGAGACAGACCGTTTGCAGTAGGAATCAGCGGTGCCAGCGGCGGCCGTTCCACGCCTTTGATCCGACCCACAAGCAATTGTCCGCCTACCAGAATGGCACCGGAACTTCCGGCAGAAACAAATGCATCTGCCATATGGGTTTTTACCAGATTCATGGCAACCACCAGAGAGGAATCTTTTTTGGTACGAATCGCCTTTACCGGTGACTCTTCCGTCTCAATGATTTCCGAAGCGTGAACCACTTCAATTCTGGATGTATCATATTCATATTTTGCTAATTCCTTATTTATGGCCTCTGATATTCCCACAGCAAGAACCTTGATATCTTCTTTCAGATTCACAGCTTTTACGGCACCTTTAATAATTTCTGCAGGAGCATTATCTCCGCCCATTGCATCTAATGCAATAATCGTATAATCCTTACCCATATAAAAAACCCAGCATATGCTGCCCGTAAATATGTGAAAGAGGATTGGGCCCGTTTCTCATAAAATTTCTTCCACATCATATAACCATTACATAATATACTAGATAACTTTTCAAAAATCAATATGATTTGTAAAAAAAATGCAAACGCTTAAAAATTTTTAAAAATGTTGGAAACAATACAAGCAATACCACATACAATTTACTGTAAACAAATTTTTGGAGGATTTAACATGAGTGATTTAGCTGCAACAAACTGCGGTGGCGGATGTGGATGTGGAGACGATAACGGAGGAAACTGCATCTGGTTAATACTTATTCTGTTATGCTGCTGTGGTAACGGTAACGGATTTGGCCGCGGAGGAAACGGATGTGGTGACTGGATTTGGATCATCTTACTGCTCAGCTGCTGCGGCAACAATGGCGGCTGCGGAAATAACAGCAATTTCTTAGGCTGCGGCTGCTAATTTACCATCTGAATCATCCCGGTAAATTATAATGATTGTGCTGCTTTTTAAGCAGCACAATCACTAACTAAGGCAATTACTATTTGAAAGGAAAATTCTTTTGAACCGACAATTCTCCATAATTGAAACAGAAAGTTCCATATTTGAATATGATTTTGACTGCCTCAACTGTCATCATGCAGTTAACCTGTTCATAATTCTAATGTGTGTAAAATATACTTTATCAGACGATAGTTTTACAAAGCTTAATAATATGCCTCTGTAAGGCAGAAAAGAGGGTATCATGGAAAATGAAACTATGTCCGGCAATCCGATGTCAAACAAGCCGCTGAATATATTAAAGGCATCACTTCCGTTTATTCCGCCCAATATGCAGCGGGGAATTTCCTATTATATTAAAATTGAAGAATTTAATACCATGGTCCGGGGATTTCAGGAGGATAATTTATCCGGGCTGAAAGCATGTGGTATTGAGGCTGAGCCAAGAAGAAATTTCAACCTGAATGAATATCTGACGGCAATCACACCATATCTTTCAAAAGCGGAACAGGATATCATAAAAATGGTTCTGAATGTTGTCCAGGCTATGAAAGTATATAACATCTACAAAGAACTGGACCCTTCTTTCATGGGCGGAATGCCGGCACCGGCATCGGAAGGGGAACCTTCTTACAATCAGCCCGGTACTGCAGAACCGCCGGAATTTAATTTTAACGCTGCAGAAAACGCTCCGGAGGATAATACATATCCGTCTGAAACCAGGGAACAGCCGGATAATCCGGAAGGTAACGGCAATCCTCCAACGGAAAATCCTGGCGGAGCCGAGAATCAGGGACTCAATATAGAAGCACTGAAAAATATGCTGTCTCCAAGCCAGAAAGCCATGTTTGAAACTTATTCATCCCTGTTAAACGGCAATACCGCCGTATAATTTGAGAAAGGAAACTTTTAATATGAGATATAATAATCTGGATTTCACCGGTATCTCACCGGAAAAAATCAAATTGATCAACAGCATTATTCAGGAATCCCAATCTGTCTCCCAGGATAATCTGGTACCATTTTTTTTAAACGCTTCCGCCAAAGCAAAAGCCAACGGAATCACTTTTACGGAGCGGGAAACCGATATTATCGTAAATGCTTTAAAAAACAATATGACGCCTGCCCAGGCAAATAAGATTGATACTGTTCGAAGGCTTTCAAAAATTCTGGCGTCCAACAACTCTATGCCTTAAAAAATCCTGACATCATGCATATTCCGGCTGCACCTGACTGGACAGTCAGTGCAGCATTTTCCTTCGTGATTCCGCCAATGGCATAAACAGGTATAGATACCTGTTTACAAACAAGGTTCAGAAATTCAAGTCCTCTCGGAGAAATTCCCGGTTTACATTCGGTTTCAAATATATGTCCGGCGATTAAATAACCGGCACCATATGTTTCCGCGGCTTCTGCTTCTTCAGCGGAATGTACGGACACTCCGGTTAAAAATTTTTTTCCGGACTCCGGGCGGCTGCAATGTTTACAAAATATGCCGAAATCAGTTCCGGTAAAATGTATGCCTGCCAGTCCGTACTCTGCCGCATAATGTGCCATTTCCCGCAAAACTCCCGGTTTATCCGGATGCCGGATGCCGCTATGCAGAATCAGCGGCACTGAAAACCCCGGACGTTTTCTCACCGCATCGGCAAGCCGGAAATACTCTTTTAGTGTTAAATCTTTTTCCCGCAGAATCAATGCACAGGCGCCATTCTCTGCCAGACCGTCAATATTCTGAAAATAAGCAGCCCCGCTTAACTTCCGGTTGGAAATGGCAATTTTTTTAATCTTATCATAGTCGGTATCCATCTGCTTCTCCTTATATTCAAATTTCCAATCCCGTTTACCCTGCATAAATATATTCACTCATCACCGGCATCAGTCCCTGCCGTGTGATTGCCTGATAAACTTCTTCTACGGAACGGGAATCTGATATTTCAAATTGTTCATCTCCTTTTTTTGTTCCTTCATGTCCACCGACTCCCACACCGACTCCGGCGGATATTTTTGTAGCGGCTATATTTATAATATTGTCGCGAAATCTCTGACATTCCCTGGTAGATATGGTAATGCTGGCAAACGGCATAAAAATCCGGTAGGCACAGATAATCTGCAGCAACTGAGGTTCATGGACATCCTTCGGGTTAATTTTTTCATTGTTAATGATCGGCCGCAGTCTCGGACAGGAAAAGGCTATTTCCGTATGCGGATATTTTCGCTGCAGCAGCCAGGCATGCATACCGGTTGCAAATGCATCCTTTCGAAAATCGGCAAGTCCCAGCAGCGCCGCAAATCCTACTCCGCGCATTCCGCCTAATACTGCCCGTTCCTGTGCATGAAAACGGTACGGAAATATTCTCTTGTGTCCGGCCAGATGCAGCGTTTCATATTTATCTGAATGATAGGTTTCCTGGAATACCGTAATAAAATCGGCGCCGCACTGATGCAGATACCGGTATTCGTCAGAATTCACGGGATACACTTCCAGGCCCACCTGTTTAAAATATTGTTTTGCGATTTTGCAGGCTTCGCCAATGTATTCTACATCAGACATCTTCCTGCTTTCTCCGGTAAGCAGCAGGATTTCCTCCAGTCCGGTAGCTGCTATGGCTTTCATCTCTTCTTTGATTTCATCATAATTAAGTTTTGCACGATGAATCCGGTTATGACAGTTAAATCCGCAGTATACACAATAATTTTCACAGTAATTGGATATATACAGGGGCGTAAACATATAGACAGAATTTCCGAAATGCTTTCTGGTTTCCGTTCTTGCTCTCTGAGCCATTTCTTCTATATATCCTTCGGCGGCCGGAGATAACAGTGCGGCAAAATCCTGCTCTCTCAAAACTTCCCGGCTTAATGCCTGTTCCACATCTGCTGCAGTATAGAGATTATAATCATATGCATTCATTTTTGTGATTACCTGTTCCATAAGGTCCGAAGAAATCACTTCCATATCCGGCAGATAAGCCATATGGTCCATTCGGCTCTCTTTTCTCTGTTCCGGTATATTAAAATCCTGTTCAAGTTCTGGCATGACGTTCTCCTTTCAGTTTAAATCATAGGTTTCCCGGTTTCTCAATCTCTTAAAAAACCGGTTAATGGGGAAGAGGCTTCTCCACCGCGGGAAATGACTCTTCCCGGTCCGGACAGATTAGCGCTTCTTCCGGCTTCCACTGCCTTTTTAAATGCTTCTGCCATTGCCGGAATATTCCCTGCCGTTGCAATGGCTGTATTTGCCATAACGGCCGCCGCTCCCATTTCCATTGCTTCACATGCCTGGGAAGGTCTTCCGATTCCGGCATCTACAATAACCGGCAGATCGATTTCATCAATTAATATCTGTATAAAGTCTTTGGTACAAAGCCCCTTATTGGAACCAATCGGCGCGCCAAGAGGCATAACGGCCGCCGCTCCGGCAGAGACCAGATCTCTGGCCACATTTAAATCCGGATACATATATGGCATGACCACGAATCCCTCATTGGCAAGGATTTCTGTTGCCTTTATGGTTTCCTGATTATCCGGCAGCAGATATTTCGAGTCACGTATCACTTCTATTTTAATAAAATCGCCGCATCCCAGTTCTCTGGCCAGTCTGGCAATCCGCACGGCTTCCTGGGCTGTTCTGGCACCGGAAGTATTGGGAAGAAGGGTAACGCCTTCCGGAATATAGTCCAGAATATTTCCCATACTTTCACTGTTGGCACGGCGGAGCGCCAGAGTAATCATTTCTGCTCCCGCATGGCAGACTGCCGCCTGAATCAGGTCCAGAGAATATTTCCCAGAGCCTAAAATAAATCGGGACGTAAATTCATGTCCTCCTATAACAAATGTATCATTTTTATCCTGCATGTCTGTTCCTCTTTTCCGCATTCAGTAAATGCATTTTTAAATAATATATTATTCTTCCGGTTCCCCCAGAAGAAGCCGCATGATCATATTTGCCTCATGCATGGCACATAGGGCAACTCTGGGTGCCATTAGCTGCAGTCCGTCTTCCAGAGCGCTGACACCGTCACCGCATACATAAAACCGGGGGGTGATTTTTCTGGTGACTATCCGGTTTGCACTGTCTGTTCCTGCCATTCCGCTGCCAGCCACTACGATTTTGTCCTCGCAATGCTCCATGATTTCATTGATCAGCATTGCCTTTGATTCCTTCCGGTCCAATGCTTCACAAACTATATCCGAATCACCAACGAGATCCATCACATTTTCCTGTGTGATTTTCTTCGTTACGGTTTCCACCTTTATATAAGGATTGATTTCTGCAATCTGTGTTTTCAGACAATCCGTTTTATATTGCCCGATATGCCGTAGCAGGTAACATTGCCGAAAAATATTGGTAATATCCACCACATCATAATCAATAAGTCTCAAATGTCCGACTCCAAGCCTTGCCAGGGCAATGCTTACATGGGAACCAAGTCCTCCAAGACCTGCCACCGCTACCCTGGCATTTTTCAGTTTTTCCTGTTTTTCCGCCTTATGCCTCTGACATAAAGCCTTATAAATTTCAGCCGCCTCCAACAAAATTTACAACCTCCATTTCATCCTCAGGCTGAGGGATATAGGCGGAATATTCCGATTTTGGAATTATTCTTCCGTTACATTCCACTGCTATGTATTTCAATTCAAACCCGTGTTCCAGTAAAAGCTGTTCCAGATTTTCATATTCTTGGTTTAATTCCTTTCCGTTTAGTCTCATACGTTCCTCCGTTTTAAACATAGTAACACAAAAAAAGACCGCATGAATCCGATACACCCAAGGTGGTGTACCCCTTCATGCAGCCTTTCCCGCATTCTGTCAAACATAATATCAAACTGTAAAGCTGTTGTCAAGAAACATTTATAAACTACCGTTTCATCCGTTGTCACATACAATCCTATGTCCCTGCATCGGTATGAAGACTACAACGGTTCTGTATATCTTTTTAAAAATTCCTGTTCTTCCCGGTTCAGATAAGGACTTACCGTTTTATACACACGGGTATGGTAATCATTCAGCAGCTCCCGTTCCCGGCCGGTCAGATCCTCTGCTACTATCGCCTCGCGTTCAAACGGTACCAGTGTCAGGGTTTCAAATTCCATAAAATGTCCAAAAGGATTTGTATCATAATCTTCACTGCGCCGGCAAACCACCATATTTTCCAGACGAATTCCATATTCATCTTTCAGATAGACCCCCGGCTCATTGGATGTGATCATTCCTTCCTCCAGTTTTGGAACTCTTTTCTTTCCTTCGCTGATTCTCCAGCGGAATGCATTGGGACCTTCATGAACATTCAACAGATATCCCACGCCATGCCCGGTTCCATGATTATAGTCCAGTCCCATTTCCCAAAGAGGCTGTCTGGCCAGTACATCCAGATTCAGACCGTTCACTCCGTATAAAAATCTTGTTCCTCCAAGATTCAGATTTCCTTTTAATACCGCAGTATAATGTTTCTTCTGCCGTTCCGTCAAAGTACCGCATACCAGTGTTCTGGTAATGTCCGTCGTGCCTTCCAGATAATGGGCTCCGGTATCTATTAATACAAAGGATGACGGATGTATTTCATATTTTGTATCTTCGGATGCCGAATAATGAACAATGGCTCCATGTTCCCCGTATGCCACTATGGAATCAAAACTTTCCTCGATGAAATGTTCCATTTTCTTCCGCTCCTGCAGCAGTCGTTCTGCCACTGTCAGCTCATCCATATACTGTTTTCCCAGATGAGTCTTAAACCAGTATAAAAAACGGATATATGCAATGGCATCCTTTAAATGCGCCTGCCGCTCATTTTCCACTTCCGTTTTATTTTTTACTGCTTTCAGGAAATACACCGGAGTATTGTAATCCAGAATCTCCGCATTACTTTTCACCAATGACATATATAAGGTATAGTTGACCTTGTTGGTATCCGTTAATACCCTGCGTTTTCGTCCGAATTCCCGAATTTCATCATAAACGGAAAAATAATCCCGGATGTCTATTCCTAAACCTTCCAGATAATCCCGGATTTCAGTGATACTTTCTTCAAAACAATAGAGCACTGTCCCTTCTTTTGAAACAATCAGATAAGATAACAATACCGGATTGCATTTTACATCATTTCCGCGGATATTAAGCAGCCATGCAATTTCGTCCAATGCAGTTAAAAAACATAAATCCGCCCCTTTTTCTTCCATATCGTTTCTGACTTTCGCCAGCTTGCTCTCATAACTTTCTCCCGCATACTCCATATTCAGTACAAATGCTTTTTCTCTGGATATGGATGGACGTCCGTTCCAGATTTCACCTACTAAATCCGTTTGATAGATTAAATGTCCGTCCTCTGTATTTCCGCAGCGTTCCACAAGTTCCGAATATCCGCATCCTACGGAAGCCGCCATGCATCTTCCGTCAAATCCCAGCGTCATGCCTTTTTTTAAATGCTGTTCTACATATTCATCCATTCCCGGAACATCATCCATTCCCATCCGGAATAATTCAATTCCGGTACCTGCAAGCTGCTGTTCCGCCTGAAGAAAATATCTTCCATCGGTCCACAATCCGGCCCGGTGTTCCGTTACAGCCATAATACCGGCAGAACCCGTAAAACCTGATACATATTCCCGGCATTTAAAATATTCCCCTACATATTCCGATAAATGAAAATCATCGGTAGGAATAATATACATGTCAATATGAGCCTTTTTCATTTCATTCCTTAATAATTCCAATCGCTTTAAAACTTCCATCTTTATACCTGTTCCCCAGATTATGGTTTCCTTTCTCTATTCTAAATTACAGCCGGCTCTCAAAATCTTCATATCCGAACCGTTTTATGGTTTCTATATTTCCTTCCCGGTCCATATATAAAATAGAAGGAAGTCCGATTCCGTTAAATGTATTATTTTTCACCATGGAATAAAGCGCCATATCAAATAATACGATATGATCTCCCTCCTGCAGTTTCCGTTCAAATTTATAATCGCCAAACACATCTCCGGCCAGACAGGTATTTCCGCCAAACCGGTATACCTCCGGGTTCTGCTTCGGACTGTTCTTTCCATCCATACCTTCGATTCCCGAAACCGTTACACCGGGTTCCGATATGGTATAATCGGTGGTTCCTTCCTGACTGATTCCGTAAACTGCGGTATTTTTAATGATTCTGCCGTCTCTCACCGCCATTCCTTTGGGCGTATAAGGCATTTCAATAATGTCCGGCATATGACAGGCGGCGGATGCATCCAGAATCGCCGTTTTAATGCCGTTATCCCCAATATCCAATACCCGGCTGACCATGTATCCGGCATTCAGCACCACTGCCTCCCCCGGCTCCAGGTACACCTGTACATCATAGGTTTCCTGCAGATGCCGGATGCAGGCGATCAGTGTTTCAATATCATAGTCTTCTCTGGTAATGTGATGTCCGCCTCCCAGATTTACCCATTTCACCTGATGAAGCACCGGGGAAAACTCCCGCTCCACCGCCTCTATGGTTTTCTTTAAATCTCCGGAATTCTGTTCACACAGTGTATGAAAATGGATTCCGCTGATACCCTCAAGCTTATCAAAACGAAACTCTTCTTTTCGGACACCAAACCGGGAACCGTAGGCGCAGGGATCATAGATTGCATGTTCCTGGGTGGAACAGCAGGGATTCAGCCGGATTCCGAATTCCGGACCGTTTTTTCCATTCCGGACGGCAACTCTTTGAGCTTCCAGCGCCTGTTCCCTATGCCTGTCCCATTCCCGGAACGAGTTAAAAATAATATGGTCGCAGATATTCAATATTTCCCCAAACTCTTCTTTTTTATAAACCGGAGAAAATACATGATTTTCTCCATTCATTTTTTCATGTCCCAGTTTTGCTTCAAACAGACCGCTGGCGGTCACACCGGAAATGTATTTTTCAATCAGGGGATATGTCTGATATACCGAAAATGCTTTCTGAGCCAGCAATATACGACAGCCGGACTGGCGCTCCACCCGCTGCAGAATTTCAAGATTCTCTATCAGCACGGATTCATCCAGGACATAGGAAGGTGTTGAAACCTTCCCTGTCTGTATATTAGCAATCAGATGCTTTATGCTTTCAGAATTTATTTTCATATCAACTCTTCTCCTCAGCTAAATTTTATTCTACCAGTTCCGGGTCAAAGGATTCTTTCCATGGAAGACCCCATTGATTCAGAGCATCCATAAACGGATCCGGATCAAATTCTTCAATATTAAATACACCCGGTCCTTTCCAGATACCTTTCATCAGCATCATGGCTCCTATCATGGCCGGAACTCCGGTTGTATAAGAAATGGCCTGTGAACCTACCTCTTTATAACATTCCTGATGGTCACATACATTATATACATAATATGTTTTTTCTTTTCCGTCCTTGATTCCCCGGAAAATACAGCCGATATTCGTCTTTCCCACGGTTCTTGGTCCAAGACTGGCAGGGTCCGGTAATACTGCCTTTAAAAATTGCAGCGGAACAATCTGTTTTCCTTCATATTCAATCGGCTCAATGGAAGTCATTCCCACATTCTCCAGACATTTTAAATGGGTCAGATAACTTTGTCCGAACGTCATAAAAAACCGGATCCTTTTAATTCCCTTTATATTAAGTCCCAACGATTCCAGTTCCTCATGGTGCAGCAGATACATATCCTTTTCACCAATTTCCGGGAAATTATATACCCGTTTGATTTCCATCGGCCGGGTTTCCACCCAGGTTCCGTTCTCCCAATAGCTGCCATTGGCAGAAACTTCCCGGATATTGATTTCCGGATTAAAATTTGTGGCGAACGGATAGCCATGATCACCTGCATTGCAGTCCAGAATATCAATATAATGAATTTCATCAAAATAATGCTTCATGGCATAAGCCGAAAATACCCCTGTCACCCCCGGGTCAAATCCGCTTCCAAGTAATGCGGTAATTCCCGCTTCTTTAAACTTTTCCCGGTATGCCCACTGCCATTTATATTCAAACTTGGCCGTATCCAGCGGTTCATAATTGGCGGTATCCACATAATTTGTTTTCGTGGCAAGACAGGCATCCATAATTGTAAGATCCTGATACGGCAATGCCAGATTCAGCACCACATCCGGCTGAAAATCATTGATCAGTGCGATCAGTTCTTCCACATTATCCGCATTTACCTCTGCGGTTTTTATCTTTGTCTTACTGCCTTTCAGTTTCTCTTTCAATGCATCGCATTTGCTTTTTGTTCGGCTGGCAATGCAGATTTCCTCAAATACATCACTGTTCTGACAACATTTATGAATTGCTACGCCGGCAACACCTCCGCAGCCGATGATCAACGCTTTACCCATATTTTTATTCCTTTCTTTCTATAAATATCTTCAGGCGATTGTATCGCCCATCGTCACAAGTCTGATGTTTCGCTCCATAAAGTATTAGTAAAATGCAAGCAGCATTTCCCTTAATATTTTCAATGCCACAGCCGTGGATGCACCGCTGGCATCCAGCTGCGGTGATAATTCATTGATATCACAGCCCACGATGTTAAGTCTGCTGACTTTTAAGACCGCCTCCAGTAATTCCTGAAAACTTACGCCTCCGGCCTCCGGTGTACCGGTTCCCGGAAATACGGAAGTATCCAATATATCCAGATCCAGAGTAAAGTATACCGGTTTTCCCTCTAATCCGGCGATTACCTCTTCCAATCCCTGAAAACCAAACAGCCGGGTGGAAACGTGTTCTTTGCCCCATTCATATTCTTTCCGGTCTGCACTGCGGATTCCAAACTGATAGATTTTTCCGTCGCCAACTATATCCCATATCCGGCGCATGACGGTAGCATGAGACAGAGTTGCTCCCAAATATTCCTCCCGTAAATCTGCATGGGCATCAAAATGCAGGATATGCAGGTCTTCATATTTCCGGCTGACAGCCCGGACGGCTCCCAAAGTTACCAAATGCTCACCGCCTATCATAAACGGAAGTTTCCCGAAGTCCAGTATGGCGGAGGTCATTTCTTCAATATCTTTCAATGCAAGATTCGTGTCTCCAAAACACAATTCCAGGTCACCGGCATCAAATACACCGATATCTTCCAGATCTTTCTTCTGATACAAACTATAGGTTTCCAATCCATAGGATTCTGCACGCATGATTCTGCTTGCAAATCTGGCACCCGGCCGGTATGATGTGGTAGAATCAAAAGGTGCACCAAAAATCACAATTTTGGAATCTTCAAATTCATTATCACATCCTAAAAAAGTTTCTATATTGCGGGACATTCCGATCCTGTTCATTTTATCATATCCTTTCTGACTGAAATCAATATGCAAAAAAGCTAATGTAGTTCTACATTTTTCAGCATATCTTCCACATATCCTGGCAATGCGAATGCTCCGATATGAAGAGGTACATTATAATATTTTGTTCTTATATTTAAATCTTCCCAGCGTCTTTGGTTTAAATCACGGACGGGATGGTATGTTTTAGAGGCAAATCCGAACAGCCAGTGTCCGGACGGATAGGTTGGAATATGAGCCTGATATACCTTACTGATGGGAAATGACTCCACGATCCGTTTGTGTGCCCGCTGCATGGCATAAGCATCTTCCGGATAAAAAGGACTTTCATGCTGATTCACCATTATACCGTTTTCTGTTAACGCCTTATAACAGTTGCCATAAAATTCTTTTGTAAACAAACCTTCTCCCGGTCCAAAAGGGTCTGTGGAATCCACAATGATCAGGTCATATTCATTTTCGTGATAGCGGATAAATTTTAATCCATCCTCGTAATAAATACTGACCCGTTTATCATCTAACGCTGAAGCCGTAAACGGCAGATATTCTCTGGATGCCTGTACGACCTCCTCATCAATTTCCACCAGATCAATATGTTCAATTCCGTCGTATCTGGTAAGTTCCCTTACCGTACCGCCGTCTCCGCCTCCTATGACCAGAATATTTCTGGCCCGGGGCATCACCGCCATCGGCACATGAACGATCATTTCATGATAAATAAATTCATCTTTTTCCGTCAGCATCATATATCCGTCCAGTGTAAGAAAACGTCCGAATTCCACACTGTCAAAAATATCAATTCTCTGAAACTCCGACTGTCCCGAATATAGCTGCCGGTCCACACGAATGGCAAGTTCCACATTCTTCGTATGTTTTTCCTTAAACCAAAAATCCATTGCAGCTCTCCTTATTTTTTATTACATTTAATTTTTTTGTATGCATGTCCTCCGGTCCGGTCAGGGAACAGCCCTTATCTGCAGCATACTCTATGTATTCTATGATCTCCGGTGTGATCAGTTCTCCCGGCGCCAGTATGGGAATTCCCGGCGGATAGCACATTACAAATTCACTGCATACCCGTCCGGCACATTCCCGCAACGGTAATTGTTCCTTTTCGGAATAAAAGGCATTCTGAGGAGTATCAATTACTTTGGGAGAAATATATTCCGTATCCAACATTCCTTCTTTATCTTTTTTAAACCGTCTCCTTATCTCCGACAGCGCGCTGACCAGCCGCTCAATATCCCTTGGCCGGTCCCCTACGGAAACATAGGCCAGAAGATTTCCGAAATCACCGAATTCTGCCTGAATGTCATAATCATCTCTTAAGATATCATACACTTCAATTCCTGCCAGTCCCACATCCAATGTATGGATGGATAATTTGGTCACGTCAAAATCAAAAATCGCATCTCCGTCCACCAGTTCTTTGGAATATGCATAATAATCCCCGATTTTATTAATCTCATCTCTGGCATAGGAAACCAGATTTTTAACCTTTTCAAAGATTTCTTCTCCATGGATGGCCAGATTCCTTCTGGAAACATCCAGACTGGACATCAGCAGATAGGAACCGCTTGTGGTCTGGGTCAGATTGATCATCTGCCGGACATACCCGGCGTTTACATGTTTTCCTGCCAGCAGGAAGGAACTCTGGGTCAGGGAACCGCCGGATTTATGCATGCTGACTGCTGCCATATCGGCTCCTGCTGCCATGGCTGATACCGGCATATGTTTCCCAAAATAAAAGTGGGTCCCATGGGCCTCATCCACTAATACCATCATCCCGTGGGCATGGGCCAGTTTTGTTATCTCCCGAAGGTTGGAACAGATTCCGTAATATGTGGGATTGTTAATCAGAATGGCTTTGGCATCCGGATGTTCCAGAATGGCTTTTTTTACATCTTCCACTTTCATTCCGAGGGCGATACCCAGTCTGTCATTGGTCTGAGGATTAATATATACCGGAATGGCGCCGCATAAAATTAATACGTTAATGGCGCTTCTGTGCACGTTTCTGGGCATAATGATCTTATCCCCCCGTTTACAGGCGGTTAAAACCATGCTCTGCACCGCACTGGTGGTTCCACCTACCATAAAAAAGGCATGTCCGGCACCAAACGCATCCGCCGCCAGTTCTTCTGCATCCCTGATCACGGATACCGGATGGCAAAGATTATCCAGCGGTTTCATGGAATTCACATCTACCGACATACATTTCTCACCAAGAAATTCCGTCAGCAGACGATTTCCTTTTCCTCTTTTATGACCCGGAACATCAAAAGGTACCACACGCATACTTTTTAATTGTTTTAATGCTTCCAGTATCGGTGTATTTTCCTGTGAAAGTCTGTTCATGGTAAATTCAACCTCCGGTAATTGTTCAGAATATATTGGTGCCGCTGAAAATTTCAATCATTTCCCGCCGGAGATTATTGCTGATCTCCAACCGTGTTTTGGGCGGTATCTCATATATATCCGTATTAAACAAATAGTTCTGTAAATCCATTTCCTTAATCAGCATTTTCGTGTGAAACAGATTTGCCTGATACAAATTGATATCAATGGCATCATATTTCTTTAAAGTTTCTTTATTGATATAATCCTGAATGGAAGTAATCTTGTGATCCATATATAATTTTTTTCCGTCGATATCTCTGGTAAATCCCCGCACCCTGTAATCCATTGTAATAATATCCGAATCAAAGTTCCCAATCAGATAATCTAGGGTATTTAACGGGGTTATTTCTCCGCAGGTAGCCGCATCAATATCCACCCGGAAGGTTGCAATACTGTTATCCGGATGATATTCCGGATAGGTGTGTACCGTAATATGGCTTTTATCCAGATGACCTACTACCGTATCTGTTTTTAAAGACTGAATACTGTTTTTGGAAACCGGCATATCCGAATGGACAGACATGGCTTCATCATAACTGACTGCCGCTTCTCTGGCACTGGTAAAACCGGAAGGCACCATATTGCCTTCTGCGATCAGGAAAGTTACACTGGCGCCCTGTGGTTCATAATCCTGTTTTGAAACATTCAAAACATTGGCGCCGATCATCTCTGTCATATGATACAATATTTTCGTCAATCGTTCTGAATTATATTGTTCATCAATATAAGCGATATAGTCTTTCTGCTCTCTCGCTGTTTTTGCATAACAAACATCATATATGTTAAAACTCAATGACTTTGTAAGATTATTAAAACCATATAATTTTAACTTTCCATCCATTTCTTTTTCCAATACCTCCTGATATGCATTTTTTCGTATATACAATAAAACTCAGGAATATATCCAGGTTTGAATATACTCTTGAGTTTTCAACAATTGTATCTACTATATCGTATATTACTATATGACTGGTATAGCGGTAATATAAAAAAGTTCAAACTGTGCTTATTATAGCATATTTACAGACAATTACAAGAAATATTTAGAGTAAATATCATTATTTCTTATCCGGTTCTTTTTCAGCATCCTCTTCCGGCTTCTTTTTCTCTGTCGCTTCGTCCCGCATATGGGTATAATTGCTTCCGTAAAATAACTTCGGCTCCACACCGTCCGATACTTCGGCATAAGCGGATACCTCAATATTATCACGGAATATTCCGTTTTCAAATCTGCCGAATTCATTTTCTTTATTCAGAAGACTTTTATCCTCTGCAATGAAAGCTCTTTTACCGGATTTTTCACCTTTTTTCGGTTTCCAGACCGATACGCTTCCATCTTCTACCAGAAATTCCCCATAACCGTTTTTATCTATTTTTATGGTTTCTTTCACATGGTTCAGTATATCCGTAAATACACATCCTGCAAAATGTCTTCCTACATACATACGCTTGGTTCCGCCTTTTTCCACCGTCATAATAACCGCAAATCCGGAACCCTCCAGTTCATCCAGACCTTCTCTGGTCCATCCGATGATTTTGGGATGATTGAAATAATCATGCTGAACCCCATAAGCTGCATCCCGGCGCAGTTCTAACAGTGTCTTCAAACCTGCTATGGGTTCCAGTCTGTTATGGGGAACTCCATAATAATCTCCGTAAAATACACAGGGATAGCCCTCTTCCCGAAGCAATATCAGACAGTATGCATGCAGTTTGAACCAGCCCAATACATAAGATTCCAATGCCTGTCCCGGCTGGGTATCGTGGTTATCAACAAAGGTAACTGCCAGCTCCGGTCTGGAACTCAGCAGTGTACGCTTCAAAATATAGCGCATATCGTAATATCCATTACTGACCGAAGCATGATACATATTAAAATGCAGTGGGACATCAAACAGCGATAATACACCGTCTGTTTTTTGAATGTAATTTTCCAGTATTCCCAGTTCCGCATTCCAGTATTCTCCCACTGCAAATATGGGTTTATCAAATTTCTCCCGCAGTTTGGTCAGCCATTTTTTATAAAAGCCGAAATCGATATGTTTTACGGCATCCAGACGGAATCCGTCCACTCCGGTAAATGCAAAATACCATTCTCCCCATCGCTGTAATTCCTCTACTACCTCTTCATCGCTCATATCCAGATCCACACCCATGAGATAATCATAGTTACCGAATTCCCCGTCTACTTCACTGTCCCATTCCTTTCCGATAAAGCGGTAGATTCCGTTTTCCTGGCTTTTTGCATCGAAATCCGTTCCATGAAAATTGGTCCAGTCCCATTTAAAATCCGAATATTTTCCGTTTCTGCCCGGAAAGGTGAACTTGGTCCAGACCGTAATTTTTCTTTTTCCTGCAATTTCCCTGTTTCTGTCAAACTCATCCTGCCCGTATGCAAAAATCCGCTCCTGTTCGTCTGCTCCCATTTTATGTCCCAGCACAACATCGGCTAAAACTTCAATCCCCTGGGCCTGCAATGCTTTAACTGCAGCCAGATATTCATCCTTACTGCCGTATTTTGTCTCAACCGTACCTTTCTGGTTAAATTCCCCTAAATCATACAAATCATATACGGCATAGCCCACATCCTGGGCTCCGCTGGCACCCTTATAGGCCGGCGGAAGCCATACAGCCGTGATTCCGCTGTTTTTTAAAGTCTTTGCCTCAGCAGCCACCCGGTTCCAATGCTGTTTGTCCGGATTTAAATACCATTCAAAATCCTGCATCATTGTTTTATTTCTATTCAGACATAAGTCATCACTTACGTTGTTTTTTTTACTGTTATCCATGATATTACCTCTTTTCTGCCTCCTGTTGCAGAGGTTTTACCGATACTTCACCGGAAGATAATGTTTCAATGCTTCCGTCTTTATGCTGTACAATCAGACCTGCATGTTCATCAATTCCTTTGACCAGTAATTCTTCGGATTCTTTTCCCACGATTACTACGGATTTACCGATTAAAAAAGAATACTCCACATATTCTTTCATAAAAGAATGGTTTCCCATATCGCTATAATACATTCCTATATTATTAATAATTTCTGCAGCCAGACGACATCGGATATCATCCTGCGCCGGCCATTCCTCATTTTCCTGTTTTGTATCTGCAAGGGAAATCGCAATATTTTTCAGCGACTTCGGAAAATTCCCCTCCGGTTTCTTTACATTAACTCCAATACCGAGAACGGCATAATCCAAATATCCGCTTTCAACATTAACGGCGGCTTCCGTTAAAATTCCACAGACTTTTTTTCCTTCACAGAAAATATCATTGACCCATTTTATTGCCGGCCGGATATGTAACACCGATTCGATTGCCTTTGCTACGGCCACAGCCGCCATAGTGGTTATAAACAGGGATTCCGACGCACTGAATTTTGGCCGGAACAGTATGCTCATATAGATTCCTGCTCCTGCCGGTGAGTAAAACGCACGGTTCATACGTCCTTTTCCCTCGGTCTGCTGTTCAGCAAGAATAATTTTCCACTCCGGTTCCCCCTGAACTGCCAGTTCTTTTAATCTGGTATTAGTGGAATCCACTGTTTTATACACCTCAATATCTGTCTGAACTGCCATGACTTCATCCAGATATTTTTCTATCCCCTGAGCAGATAATACATCATTGCTGCTTTTCATACAATACCCCTTATTATTCACTCCTTCTATATCATAACCTTCTGCCTGAAGGGATTTCACCGCTTTCCAGACCGCATTCCGGCTGACGTTCAGTTTTCCTGCAATCTCCACACCTGACAAATGGATTCCTCTGTTATTTTCAAACAACTCCAGTACTTCCGTTTTAACACTCATAGAAGCCTCCTTCCTGACCATCCGTTCCAACAGACGGATGTCCGTAAAAACGTATATCATGTCTTGTATTCTATCACAACATACCTCTATTTGCAAAATTTTTCAGAATTTAATATGTTTATGTTTTTTTGATATTTTAATCATTTTTATTTCATATTAAAAACACGAAATGGACACATTTTCCCACTATACTATAAACATCAAAGCGAAAGCGATGATAACTTTGATAAATTTTCTTTTCATAACTTCCTCTTAAAAAATAGCAACTGTGGTGGTTGCTATTTTTTTGCTTGCTTTTCCACATATATTCTGTTAGAGTATACCTATCGTTTGTAACAACACGGAAATGAAATTGTTGTTATAAATGGAGATTGATAAATTGAAGATAAATGAAATGAGGTAATGCAATGAGTGATATTGAAAATCAGAATTTGGACAATGAAGAAGAAGCAACCGTAACACTGGAATTAGACGATGGTACTACAATTGAATGTGCCGTACTGACCATTTTCCCTGTGGATGACAAAGATTATATCGCCCTTCTCCCATTGGAGGGAACCGCCGCTGAAGAAGGGGAAGTTTACTTATACCGTTATCTGGAAACACCGGAAGGGGAACCGTCTCTGGACAATATACAGGATGATGACGAATATGAGGCAGTTGCCGACGCTTTTGATGAAATGCTGGATGCACAGGAATATGACGAAATCGTAAGTGAAGACGAACTGGATTAATTTATTGTTTTATATCAGATGAAATCAAAACCACCGGTCAATCCGGTGGTTTGTTTATTTTTCCAGAATATATTTAATTTCATCACATATGATCGTTTTTTCGTCCGCTCTGTATTCAACGGTTAAATATGTTTCATATGCACCGTCAAATCCACTGCCTTCAATTTCACACATGAAACCATATCTTTTTTCCGTTTTGCTATAAAAATATTGAAAATTTGCCTTTTTTTCAGAAAATTGCTTATTCAAGTCAATTTGTTTTTTATATTGTGCTATTAAATCATCTTTTTCTTCCTCAGAACATCCATCCGGAAAATACCGTGTTACATAATTGGAAGCAGAATTATATACAGAAAAATTATAAAAAGCAGATAAATCCACGTTAGTAAATTTAAGATTACATTCTCCGATTTTTTTATTTATATCATTGTCTTTTAATACATAATCTGACAAAACTATATAACTATTACCGTCAGATGACACATATTTTCCTTCCATGGGTTTTGGTGGCTTCTCTTTGCCGCATCCTGATAAGCATAAAAACATCATTAATAATATTATATTAAAAGCATATTTTATTTTTTATTTTTACAACCATTTAAATCCCCTTTAATCCTTGTTAATATAACAAAAATGTTTTGTACAATTGTCATAAAAAATTATTTTGTTTTTGTAAATGCTCTTTTAACATCCATACAAAAATCTATAGGAACATAAATATGAGTCTTATCAGCATTTATCTTAGATATAATGGTTGCACTATTACTAATAGTTACACTACTATCTAATGATATATTAAATTCTTCACCATCTATACTATATGTTCCGCCTGCTGAATAATATAACGTTCCTTGAGCTAGCAAATTATTAATATATGCCCTATTTTTTGAACTAACACAAATTTTACCAGTTAATCCCTATAAACTTGTACCACCCCTTTGCGAAGCAAGTACATATTGTTGATCCCTATTATTGTATTTATATTCATATATATCTCCTTTTACAGGTGTCCCACAACCTGCTATACTTCCACCTGATACTGTTACCGCAGAAAACAATGTTGCCATTTTTACTATCTTGTTTTTATCTTTTTTCATCTTTATTTCTCTTCCCTTCATAGTTATATACTCTGGTCGTACTGATTGGCTCCACTTACCATCCCTATGTTTTCCAAATTTAATAAATCATTGTAACATTTTATTTTCTAGTAATCAACTAAGATTTAACATTAATAAATATTTTAATTTTGTATGTAATAAAAATTATGATATATCAATAGAACACATTTTAAAAAAACAGGCATCATCTCATGAATAAAACCTCCAAACTGAATAATATTTTTACATACCAATTTGGAGGTTTCCTATTGTCTCGATTACAAAAATATTTCCGTTTTCATCAATCAAGTCTAATCCGTTTTTAAGAAACTATATAGCTCTCTTAAAAGAATCACCATATGCATTACCTAATTTTAGAATATTCACATTGTTTTATTTTGATGGTCTAATTCCGTACTTTTAAATGCATTTTATTTTTTCTTCTTTTTATCTTTCTCGCTCCGCAGCGTCCCATCTCTTCGCATGACCGGTTTCTTCTCTTTCTTATTCTCCCGTTCGCTCCGTTTGACATTCGAAGATTTTTCACTGCGTTTCCTGCTTTCAGTCCGCCCTTTTGATTCCCCGTGTTTTCTTCCTTTGCTCTCTCTGCCGTTTTTCCGTTCGCCGCCGTTTCTTCTTCTCTTCTTCTCAAAATATGGAATTTCTTCTATATCTTTTACTTCCTCACCCATATTCAGTTTTAAAAATGCAGCGGCCAGTTCCATGGCTGTTATGTCTTCATCATCAATTTTCTGTTCAATATATTTCATAACCGGCAGAATATCTTTGTCATGCATTATTTCCAATGCTTCTGTCAGGCATTTCTGGACTTTAATTTCTGTTACATCATCGGCAGACGGAATTCTTCTGCATTTTACTTTGGTCTTACATGCACGTTCAATATCCCGTATTTTATAGATATCCCTGCCGGATACCAGCGTAAAGGAACGTCCCTTCCGGCCGGCCCGTCCGGTTCGGCCGATTCTGTGGACATAATACTCAATATCCTGAGGTACGTCATAATTGAATACCGCTTCGATATCATCCACATCAATTCCTCTGGCTGCCACATCCGTGGCAATCAGAATATCAGTCTTTGCATTTCGAAACCGGTTCATTACCACGTCACGCTGCCGCTGGGACATGTCACCGTGAAGACCGTCTGCAAAATAGCCTCTGCCCTTCAGGGTCTCGGATAATTCATCCACCATTCGCTTGGTATTGCAGAAGATCATGGTACGCTTCGGATTGTAATAGTCCAGTAACCGGCAGACCACATCAGATTTATTTTTTCCCTTTACTTCATAATAATACTGTTTCACCAGAGGAATTGTCAGTTCCTTGCTGGCAACCTTGATCAATACCGCATCTTTCTGATACTTCTTTGTAATATCCAGAATCGGCTTTGGCATGGTAGCGGAAAACAGAGCGGTCTGATGCTCCGTTGACATGCCCTCCAAAATGGTTTCAATATCTTCCCGAAATCCCATATTCAGCATTTCATCTGCTTCATCCAGAACCATAGTACGGATATGGTCTAATTTCATAGTTCGCCTTCTCATATGATCCATGACTCTTCCCGGTGTTCCCACTACAATCTGAACACCAGTCTTTAACGAACGGATCTGGGTATTAATATCCTGACCGCCGTAAATCGGAAGGATTTTGATACCATGGGTAAATTTAGCCAGTTTCCGGAGTTCCTCTGCTGCCTGAATTGCTAATTCCCTGGTGGGACAGAGTACAATGGCCTGCAGATGTTTATTTTCCGCATCCACATTCTGTATCAGCGGAATTCCAAATGCCGCCGTCTTTCCGGTACCGGTCTGCGCCTGACCGATGATATCCTTTCCTTCCAGTAAAACAGGAATCGCCTGTGCCTGAATAGGAGTCATTACCTCAAATCCCATTTCTTTAATGCCTTTTAAAATCTTTTTGTCGATGCCTGATTCATCATACCTTAATTCTTCCATTTTTAATTCATCCATCTAAATTATAAATTCCTTTCTGTTCCGTTTCAATCCTGTCATTTATATATAAGGCTGAAATACATTCTTTTCAGCCGCACACCCCAAAAACAACCATAAAAGCTGACACTCGTTATAAGTGCCAGCTTTTCACGAATCTATGTAAGTATATACGCAATCTGTGCTAATGTCAAATAAAAACTTTCAAAATTGACATCCTGCCGTCAAATTGTTATAATCTCAGCAGAATATTTTAGCTGAGAAAGGTTTCCATAAAATGAAAAATTTAACTATAGGATTTATCGGACTGGGACTCATCGGCGGTTCCATCGCCAAAAGTTTGAAACGCGTGTTTCCTGACTTTAAGATCATAGCATATAACCGCAGCCCCCAGGCAAGAACAATGGCACTTAAAGACGGTACGGCTGATATTGTCACGGAATCAATAGATGAAACGTTTACCCCATGTGATTATATCTTCCTCTGTACTCCGGTGGAACATAATGTCATGTACCTGAACCTTCTGAAAGATATCATAAAAAAAGAATGTATTATTACAGATGTCGGCAGTGTAAAAGGAAATATTCACGATGCTGTCCGGAAGCAGAATTTATCCCATAATTTTATTGGCGGACACCCAATGGCAGGTTCTGAAAAAACAGGCTATGAAAACGCCAGCAGTTACCTGTTGGAAAATGCTTACTATGCCATTACCCCTGCCGAACATTCTCCGGCAGAACGGGTATCCGAATTTACGGAAATTGTCAGTGCCATCGGAGCAATTCCGGTAATCTTAAACTATGAAGAACACGATTATGCGGTGGCAGCCATCAGCCATGTTCCCCATCTGATCGCTGCCAGCCTGGTGAATCTGGTTCAGGACAGGGATTCCAAAAACCAGACCATGAGATTACTGGCCGCCGGTGGATTTAAAGACATTACCCGAATCGCTTCCTCTTCACCAGAAATGTGGCAGCAGATTTGTTCTACCAATATAGATAATATTGCTGAATTGCTGGAATACTATATTGTCAGTCTGACAGATATACGAAATTCCATTTTATCCAATGATTTCAATGCCATCTATCAGTTATTCCACTCCAGCAGGGAATATCGAAATTCCTTCTCGGACAGCAGGACAGGACCAATCCATAAATCCTACGAACTGTATCTGGATTTGATTGACGAATCCGGTGCAATCTCCAATGTGGCTTCCATTCTTGCCGATGAAGCGATCAGTATTAAAAATATCGGAATCGTACACAATCGTGAATTTGAAGACGGTGTCTTAAAAATTGAATTTTATTCGCAGGCGGAACTGGATACGGCTTCTTCCCTTCTGCCCCGGGCAGGTTATAAAATTTATGTACGATAACCGTTATTTAAAAATCCCCAAAGGTCTGAGTTTCTTTTCAAACCTTTGGGGATTTTTTATAATGATTTACATTAGTTCAGCTCTGCAGATTCCAGAGTATTTTTTTCCATTTCACTCACCATTTCATAAATCTGAATCTTCAACTGGTCCGACGGCATTATGCCGATAAACCGGCAGCCGTATAAAGTCTTCTCATCGCCGTAATTCTCCATCCGGACAATTTCTATCACGGTCTGAAATTTTTCCTTTGTCCACAATACAATGGTAGTATCATAATATGTATTCAGCGCCAGTTTTTCATTGCTTCTGAATGCCAGTCCTCCCCTTGATATATTGACTAACTCAACCTCAAACTCCTCCTGCTTCAGGTTGACCGTATTTGCATTGGATTTTACAGAATTTAACTTAATTTTAACATTAATGTCCATTCTGTTGGATTTTCTTCTTTCCTGTGTCATTTTTTTCCCTCCTTAGTTGATAAACATGGCATCGCCAAAACTGAAAAAACGATATTTTTCTTTGACTGCCGTCTCATAAGCATTCAGTACGGATTCCCGTCCGGCTAATGCAGAGACGAGCATAAGCAGTGTTGACTCGGGTAAATGAAAATTGGTAATCAGCGCATCAATGGCTTTAAATTCATATCCCGGATAAATAAATATTTCGGTATCTCCGCTGACAGCCTGCACCAGTCCGTTGGAATCCACTGCCGATTCCAGCGTCCGGCAGCTGGTCGTTCCTACGGAAATCACCCGGCCGCCGTTTCGTTTTGCATGGTTGATTTTATCTGCTGCTTCCTGTCCGATTTGGAAATATTCTGAATGCATATGATGATTTAATATATTTTCTTCCTTTACCGGCCGAAATGTACCAAGTCCCACATGCAAAGTAACTTTGGCAATGTCTATACCCTTTTTCTTTATTTTATCCAGCAAATCCATGGTAAAATGCAATCCGGCAGTCGGTGCAGCCGCAGAACCGTCATTGACCGCATACACGGTCTGATACCGGCTGCGGTCCTTTAACTGATGCGTAATGTAAGGTGGCAGCGGCATTTGTCCTAATTGATCCAGTATCTCTTCAAAAATGCCTTCATATTGGAATTGAATCAGCCGGCTTCCCTCCTGAACAATATCCGATACTTTTGCCTTCAGAAGTCCGTCCCCGAAGGTGATCTCACATCCCGGCTTTGCCTTCTTTCCCGGTTTTACCAGTGTTTCCCATATATCATTTTCCCGGCGCTTCAGCAATAACACTTCAATCTGTGCTCCCGTGTCAGCCTTCGTTCCAATCAGCCTTGCCGGAATTACCTTTGTATCATTGAGAACCAGACAATCCCCCGGATTCAGATAATCAATGATATTGCTGAATACATCATGCCTTACTTCTCCGGAATCCTTGTCCAAAAGCATCAATCTGGAAGATGTTCTGTCCTCCAACGGGTCCTGCGCAATCAGTTCTTTTGGTAAATCATAACTAAACTCAGATAGTTTCATCTTTTTATACCTCTGCATGTCACAGTTCTGCCTGCGATACTGCCTTTGCTAAAATACTTTTGGACTTAGTATAACATTAAATTTTTTTTCTGTCCATAGAAAACTCTGTTAAGTAAATATTTCCCTACGGTGTATTATCCATATACTTTACAACATATTCTTCTAAATTTTTAATTTCCTCGTCATGCATTTTTTGAGATACATCTTGTCCGACATAGGTAATATGCCATGGTTCAAAAATATATCCGGTGGCATCCATGTTGTCTTCCGTATATCTGACTATAAATCCATATTTATACGCATTTTTATATACCCATTCGGCCTCGTCACTGCCTTCAAATACATCCAGGTTATTATAAACCTGACTGATATCCAGGGCCCGTCCCGTATGATGCTCACTGTAACCCGGTCTGGCACTGTAAGTATCTACCTTTTCCCTCGTATCGGTTCTCAAATAATAATTGTATAAATTTTCCTGATAGGAAACGGAACGGTAAGAGGACACCACATAGATTGTCATGCCTTCTTTCTTCATATCATTCAGCATTTTTTTGTATGCCCTGGCAGTTTCCGGAGTAGCCACATAATCTCCCTCAATTTTAACCAGGTTTTTCGGCTCAAAATCATCCGATACACGGTTAAATTTATTAATCAGAAACGGATCATTGGTATTTTGATCTGCAATATTCGTAAAATCCTCATCATAAAATTCCTGATCCAGATTCGCTTCCACTCTCCATACGATATCCTCTAATTTCATACCCGGATTCTTTGCGGCATATTTATCATATCTGTCATAATTCTCTCTGTGTGCATAATATATTTCTTCATAAGAGCTTGCCGGCTCCCGGCTGGCTTCTCCTTTCACTTTTATCTGTTTGTCTCCACCCAGGATATTTCCGGCAGCCGCACCGGCTCCAATCATTATAATTATGGCAAATATGGTCAGTTCTGCTTCAAATGTTACGGTCAGCGGTTTCTTCTTTTTCTTTTCCACCAAAAAACCGTTTCTGATTCCGGGTATAAATTCCCTGAAAATTGCATATAAAATAAAACCGATCAATACACCGAACAAAGCAAAGATAATATTGGCATAATTGGTATGTCCGCAGATATACAACTGCAAAAAACATAAAAACAGATTTGCAGCAGCCACCGTAACAAGATTAATCAGAAGAAACCGAAATCTGCGGAACAGCATAGGCATAAAAAATCCTAAGGGCAGAAAATAATATACCAGATTCAATTCTTCCACTCCATATGAAAACACATGACTTTTCAGAAAAATAAACAATCCCAGAAGATAAACCGAAAAGATGATAACCAAAAACTCATGGGCACTGCTCTGCTTAATCTCATATTCACAGCGCTTCAGATAAAATACCAGACGAAGCGCTGCTATCAACAACAATCCTATTATATAATAAATCATTATACTTTTCTCCTATGCTTCTTTCCCATCACGAAAAAACTTCCGTCCGGATTAATTCTTAGTTCGGTTCCTCCCTTATGTTCCGCAAGATTCTTGGCATAAAGCAGACAATCGATTCCCTGTCCGTAAGTCAGCCGGATTCCTTTATATTCCACTGAAAAATCATTCAGATGATCATGCCCGCAAAATATCCCCTTTGTACTTCCCAGTTCCAATATCTTATCAAATAATTTACTTTCATGCCGGGAACAACTGACAGCTTCATTCCGGCTGCCATAGTAGTAAACCGCATCTTTTCCGGCTTCTGTTACGCATTCCCATGCCTGTTCGTATTCCTGCAGCGGAATATGAATAAAAACAAAAGATGGCACGTTTCTTCCTTCTTCCAGCCGGAACCGGTTTACTTCACCGGCATACCATTCCACCTGATCATCATGGATATAGTCATAACCGCCCCGTTTTTCCGCTTTTAAATATTCATTGGAATCAATCATATATAAAACGGAGTTCAGGGAACCGTCCGGATTTCTTAATTTTACCGGATAATTGGAATATCCGGTAATCCGTTCCGCCCCTTTATACCGAACCATCAGACAATGTTCCTGTTTACATAAATATTCACATAACTCCCGTTTTCCATGGGTGGACTTCGGCTCCACATCATGGTTTCCAAAGGTCACCGCATACGGGATTCCTATGTTTTCCAGCAAAGTTGTAATAATTTTTATACTATTCAGATTATTTCTGGACCAGGTGATATGTGCTCTGGAGCAGACAAGGTCACCGGTCAGTACAATACAGTCCGGTCTGGTGATTTCAATCATCTGTTTCATAATTCTTAAGGCCTGCTTATCCTCATGTCTGGATAAATATCCGCCGCCAATATGCATATCCGTCAGCTGCAGAATCTTAAACGGTCTGGAATCTAATTTTCTTAAAGAGTATACGCCATCTTCTTCCAGTTTCATTTCAATATTTCTCTTAATCTTTTCAGCAGATTTTGCATATTCATAACTGAACATACTGCCTTTCAGAACCGTTTTTCCTATAAAATAACCGGCCGCCCCCAGTATCGATGCTCCAAGAGCCCCCATTATGGTCCTTTTGTTCATATGTCAACCTCCAATTTGCTATCTTGTCATAAAGATATTTTATCTTTCACTATAAGCAACCATTCGACCTACTCCATAATAATCATTTCTTTTAATTATTTCAACCAGTCCGCCGCAAATTTTTTGTAAAATTACTCTTTTATCAGTACCTTTTCCACTTCACAAATATACATTGTATGATAATCTTTTGCCGGATACCATTTCTCATCTATGGAAGCATCCAGCATACATCCCGGATTCATCTCCTGTGCATATAATTTTTTCACTTTCATAACAACCGATGCTTCACGAAAATACGGGGTTTCCTCCGCAAATTCCACGGTTAAGCCGGCGTTTGCAATTTTATCTTCCTCCCGGCCGGATACCGTACCCAGATAAGATAATGTCTTTTTATATTCCTCTCCGTAAAATGACAGGGACAATGTTTCTTCTCTGTCTATAAATTCCTTTGTATACCTGGTGGGACGGATTACGATAAAGGCTACGTTTTTTCCCCACATAACGCCAAGTCCCCCCCAGGAAGCAGTCATTGTATTTACTTTTTCTTTATTTCCCGCAGTCACGAGCATCCATTTCTTTCCAATCATATCAAATGTATTTTCTTTTAACTGTTCTGCGGATATTTCCCGAAAACTCATGTCACATTCCTCCATTTTCTATTCTTATAGCCGGAAAACGGCACAGACCGGACACCCGGCCGGAACAACAAGCAAGCATCATGATATCCGGTTGTGATAATCATCATGCTTACTTATTTTCTTATGCTATTTTATGCTGTTTATTCCGCAATTACAACTGTTTTTTATTTGTTTTTACTATGCCCGTAACTCAATATCCATGGTTTCCAGGGCACCCAGTATTTTATCCATTATTTCCGAAACTTCTTTTTCCTCTAATGTATGGTCTTTTGCCCGGAATACGATGGAATATGCTACGGACTTATATCCCATCTGAATCTGTGCACCTTCATAGATATCAAAAAGCTGATAACTTTCCAGCAGGCTGCCGCCTTTTTTGCGGATAACTTCCTCTACATCTCCCACCTGCAGGGATTTTGGCATGATCATGCTGATATCCCGGGATACCGCAGGATATTTGGCTATACCCTCGTATTTTCTGTCAAAGGTGGTCTTATCATAAATCGTCGGCATATCCAGAATTGCAATATATGCCCGGTCGCCGATATTATAGTTATCCAGAACCTGCGGATGAACCTCTCCCAGATATCCGATGACTTCTCCGGCATACAGGATATTTGCCTGACGGCCCGGATGAAGAAACGGCTTTCCGGCATCTTTATCATAGCGTACAATTTTTTTCATACCGACTTTTTCCAGAAATTCTTCCACAACACCCTTCATGGTATAGAAATCTCCGTCTCCGTACATTCCAAGGGTAAACTGCATCCGCTCGTCCGGAAGTTCCGTCACCGGAACGGCCTTTGGCAGATAAACATTTCCCAGCTCATATAATCTTACATTTTTATTTCTTCTGTTATAATTGGTTGACAGAGATGTCAGCATTCCGTTTAATGTTGTAGTCCGCATAATGCTGAAATCCTCACCCAGCGGATTTAATATATCCACGGTCTGCCGAAGACTGCTGTCCTCCGGCAGTAATAATTTATCAAATACCTTCGGACTTTCAAATGAATAGGTCATCCCCTGACTGAAACCGCAGAATTCCGCAATATCCTTGGCAATTCCTTCAATTCGGAGTTTATAGGATAACTTTCCGGCAGTGGCTTCTCCCTGCGGGAGAGAAGACGGAATATTATCATATCCGTAAAATCTGGCCACTTCTTCCGCAAGGTCTGCCATACATTCCAAATCCTGACGGAAAGTTGGTACCACCACCTCATTGGAACTTTCGTCATATTCCAGTCCGATGGTTTTAAAATAATCCAGCATCTGTCCGCTGCCGATGCCGGTTCCCAGCAGACGGTTCATCTTTTCCGGCTCAAAGGATATCCGTTTTGGCTGGCGGACTTCATCATAAATATCCACAACACCACCAACCACTTCTCCGGCTCCAAGCATTTCAATCAGCTGGCAGGCACGGTTTATGGCTTCCAATGCATTATTGGGGTCCAGTCCCTTTTCAAATTTACCGGAAGCATCGGTTCTGAGTCCCAGTCTCTTAGCAGATAAACGGATATTGGTACCGTCAAAGCAGGCAGCTTCAAATACCATATCTTTTACATCATCGGTTATCTTTGAATTTTCTCCGCCCATGATTCCGGCAATTCCTACCGGTTTTTCCGCATCATTTATCATCAGAATATTTTGATCCAGTTTCCGTTCCTGTCCGTCCAGAGTAACAAAGGTATCTCCTTCCGATGCACGTTTTACCACAATCTTTCGACCGGCCAGAGTCGCCAGATCAAAAGCATGCATCGGCTGTCCGTACTCTTCCATTACATAATTCGTAATATCTACCAGATTGTTAATCGGACGAATACCGCAGGCTGCCAGTCTTCTCTGCATCCATTCCGGCGACGGTTCGATCTTTACATTTTTAACGACTCTTGCACAATAACGTTTGCACAAATCTTTATCTTCCACCTGAACGGATATATAGTCATTGACATCTTCCCCATTAGCCTTCACTTCTACAATCGGTGGTAGAAACGGCTTCCGGAAGGTAGCTGCCGCTTCTCTGGCAATTCCCAGCACGCTGAAACAGTCCACACGATTGGATGTAATCTCATATTCAAAAACCGTATCATGCAGTCCCAGTAATTCCACGGCATCACTGCCTACGACGGAATCTTCTTTTAAAATATAAATTCCATCCTCCGGTGCATCCGGATACATTTCCCTGTCAGAACCCAGTTCTTCAATGGAACACATCATTCCGGCTGACGGAACGCCTCTTAACTTGCCTTTCTTAATCTTAATGCCGCCCGGCGTCCTGCTGCCGTCATGTCCGCCGGCCACTCTTCCGCCGTCCAGTACTACAGGTATCTTCTGACCTTCTTCCACATTGGAGGCTCCTGTAACGATCTGAACGGTTTCCGTACCCACATTCACCTGACAAACCACCAGTTTATCTGCATCCGGATGTTTTTCTATCCGCTCAATCTGCCCTACTACAATTTTATCCAAATCCGCATCCAGCTCTTTATATCCTTCTACCTTCGTTCCTGACAAAGTCATTGCATCTGTATATTCCTGTGAGGAACAGTCCAGTTCTGGAACATATGTTTTAATCCATGACAATGGTGTATTCATATCTATCGATTCCTTTCTGCTTTATTATTTCTTTCAGCTTTAAAACTGTTTTAAAAATCTTGTATCGTTTTCATATAATAATCTCATATCATCGATTTCATATTTTAATAATGCAATCCGCTCCAGACCCATACCGAATGCAAAACCGGAATATTCCTCCGGATCAATGCCGCTCATTCTCAGAACATTCGGATGTACCATTCCGCATCCAAGGATTTCGATCCATCCGGAACCTTTACACATTCTGCAGCCTTTTCCGCCACATTTAAAACAGGTTACATCCACTTCCGCACTTGGTTCCGTAAACGGAAAATGATGAGGACGGAATTTCACCTTTGTATTTTCACCGAACAGTTCCTGTGCAAACTGGGCCAGTGTTCCCTTTAAATCCGAAAAAGTTATATTTTTATCAATAACAAGCCCCTCAATCTGATGGAAGGACGGGGAATGAGTGGCATCCACTTCATCCGCACGGAATACCCGTCCCGGAGCAATCATTCGAATCGGCAGCTTTCCTTTTTCCATCTCCCTGACCTGAACCGGTGACGTCTGGGATCGGAGCAGCATTTTATCATTAATGTAAAAAGTATCCTGCTCATCTTTTGCCGGATGATTGGCTGGAATATTTAATGCTTCGAAGTTATAATAGTCATATTCTACCTCCGGTCCCTCTACGACTTCATAACCCATGCCGACGAAAATACGCTGTACTTCTTCCAATGCAATGGAATTCGGATGCCGGTGTCCCACATTATTTTTCTTGGCCGGAAGCGTAACATCGATGACTTCTTCCCGAAGCTGCTTTTCTCTTGCTGCGGCTGCCAGTTTCGACTTCATTTCCTCCAGTTTCTCTTCTATTATATTTCTGGTGTCATTTACAAGCTGACCCACCTTCGGACGTTCCTCTGCCGCCACATCTTTCATTCCCTTTAATACTTCCGTTAATTCTCCTTTTTTGCCCAGATAAGACACTCTGATATCATTCAGCTTATCCAGTGCATTGGTCTCCGCAATTTTAGCCAATGCCTCCTGCCTGATTTTTTCTAATTTTTCTTTCATAGATAATAAACCTCCATTTTTTATGATGCTGCAAAAAAAAATCCCAGTCAGGTAAAAACCTGAACTGGGACGAAATCTTCCGCGGTACCACCCACATTCCGACATATCACTTCAAACAACGGAAAACCATTGTCAAAATAATACCGGCTCTCAATATGCTTAACGCGCACATACGTCATCTTCTAATCGTATTTCTTCTTTCAAAGATGAAGCTCCGGTGTGAAATTCAGCTTCCAATATCCACAAGCGCTCTCAGTCAGTGACGCTTATTTCCTGTATGGCATTTGTTTATCGGCTTACTATGCACCTTCATTGCTTTATTATTAAACTAAGGCGATTCTAGCACAATGAGAAATCATTGTCAAGTTATTATTATTTCGCCTGAATATATCCCTGTGCCTTAAGAAGTTCCGCACACAGTACGGCTCCGCCTGCAGCGCCTCTGACTGTATTATGGGATAATCCCACAAACTTATAGTCATAAACGGTATCCTCTCTCAGACGTCCCACAGAAACACCCATTCCGTTTTCATAATCCACGTCCAGAGCTACCTGCGGACGGTTATCCTCCTCCAGATACCGGATAAACTGCTTCGGTGCGCTCGGAAGCTGTAATTCCTGCGGAAGACCGCTGAATGCCTTTAATTTTTCAATCAGCTGTTCTTTGGTCGGTTTTTTCTTAAACTTTACAAAAACTGCTGCCGTGTGGCCGTTTAACACCGGAACACGGATACACTGGGTGGTTATCACCGGACATTCTGCTTTCTTAATCACACCGTCCTCAATGTTACCCCACAGTCTCAACGGTTCCTGTTCGCTCTTTTCTTCTTCTCCGCCGATATACGGAATGATATTTCCTTCCATTTCCGGCCAGTCCTTAAATGTCTTTCCCGCACCGGATATTGCCTGATAAGTGGTTGCCACTACTTCATATGGTTCAAATTCCTTCCATGCAGTAAGTACCGGTGCATAACTTTGAATCGAGCAGTTTGGTTTTACCGCAACAAATCCTTTGGTGGTTCCGAGACGTTTCTTCTGGAATTCTATTACCTTAAAATGCTCCGGATTGATCTCCGGTACCACCATAGGTACGTCCGGTGTCCATCTGTGTGCACTGTTATTGGAAACCACAGGTGTTTCCGTTTTGGCATAAGCTTCTTCAATTGCCTTGATCTCGTCCTTTGTCATATCCACTGCGCTAAATACGAAATCTACAGTAGCTGCCACCTTCTCAACTTCATTTACGTTAAGAACTTCTAATTTCTTAACGCCTTCCGGCATAGGAGTTGTCATCTTCCAACGACCTCCAACTGCCTCTTCATATGTCTTTCCTGCGGAACGCGGACTTGCTGCCACTGTTACAACTTCAAACCACGGATGATTTTCCAGCAGCGAGATAAAACGCTGACCTACCATTCCCGTTGCACCTAAAATTCCGACTCTTAATTTCTGACTCATTTTATTCACCTCATATAATGTTTGTTCGTAAACCTGTAACCAAAACATACTTCCTCTTATGAATATGGAAAAGAATCACCGGCTTTACGTATAATTTTAGTTGTCCGTCTGTGACGAACAACTGTCTTTAATGTATGTATTAATATACCACAGAATTTTGAAATTGCAACTGTTTTTTAATTTTTTTTTATTTTTTTCTTGATTTATTTTCATTTTTTTTATATAATATACTGCGTGTGCTGGAATAACTCAGTTGGCAGAGTAACTGATTCGTAATCAGTAAGTCGAGGGTTCAAGTCCCTTTTCCAGCTTATTTTTTAAGAGCTTCCCGCCAAACCCGGCAGAAAGCTCTTATTTATTTTCCCTATACCTGTTATTAATCATAAACACTTCCTACATAATATTACTTTTTCTTTCTTCTTGTCTTATCTTATGTGGTAATTCCTGCTGTAATATTACTCGAATCTGCTGAAGAGCAATTGGTTTAAATAATATTAATTCAACACCGTAACGATTCAACCCTTCTTTAAATTCATTTACGGTATGTGCTGTTAAACCAATAATCAGCTGCTGTTCTCCCCGTTCTCCCATGGAACGGATTTTTGCAACCGTTTCAACTCCATTCATCCCCGGCGGCATCAGATAATCCATTAAAATAATGTCATAGTCATTTTTTTCAAACAATTCCACTGCACGTTCCCCGGTCAGAGCAATGTCCGTTTTGATATCAAACTTATTTAAGGTTTGAGCTACAACATAATTATTTATTTCATTATCATCAACAATCAAAGCTTTCGTATTTATCATCCTGAAGTTTGTCTGGGGTCTGATTCTTGTATAGCTATCAATCGTATCCTTGTTATTACTGCAATACTGTGTAATATCGTCCGTCTTTGTCAAAAGTATTTTCACGAAATCTCTCATCGCCTCAATGCATTCATCTTTTTCTGATTTTTCCGTCTCTTTTTCACTTAACTTATCAATAAGTCCCTGCAAAGAGTTCAGATTATTTCGCATTTCATAAGTCAACTCATAAATCTTTTCGTTGTTTACTATCATGCTGACCCAATCACCTCTTTTTCCCATATCCATATTTTATATTTCTTTTGTACCTTTTTTATTTTAACTTATATTTTAAAATTTTTCTATTCCTTTGTACAAAATTGAGGCATATTTCGTTCGACATAAACTGACAGTTTTTCTTATTAATTTTCACATATATCTGCCATTCTTCAGCATTTTATATAGCAAAATGACAGTTTTCACACAATTGGCTTGAATTTTTTAAGAATTATGATAAACTGTTAGCGGTATTGTGAACTTACTTATATAGAAAGAAGGATCTCCGAAATGAAGATTAAAAGAGAAGACGTACGTAATATAGCAATCATTGCCCATGTTGACCACGGAAAAACAACACTGGTGGATGAGTTATTAAAGCAAAGCGGTACATTCCGGGAAAATCAGGAGGTTGCCGAGCGTATCATGGATTCCAATGATATCGAACGGGAACGCGGGATTACCATTTTATCAAAAAATACAGCCGTATATTATAACGACATAAAAATTAATATTATAGATACTCCGGGACATGCAGACTTCGGCGGCGAAGTGGAACGTGTCTTAAAAATGGTAAACGGTGTTATTCTGGTGGTAGATGCATTTGAAGGCGCAATGCCGCAGACAAAGTTTGTGCTTAAAAAAGCGCTGGAATTAGACCTTCCGGTTATAGTCTGTATTAATAAAATTGACCGTCCGGAAGCCCGTCCCAACGAAGTCATTGATGAAGTTCTGGAATTATTTATGGATTTGGATGCTTCCGATGAACAGCTGGACTGTCCGTTTGTATATGCTTCTGCCAAAGCCGGACATGCCATTCTGGAACTTACCGATACTCCAAAAAACATGATGCCGCTGTTTGATACCATCGTAAAATATATTCCGGCTCCGGAAGGCGACCCGGATGCCGACACCCAGGTTCTGATCAGCACCATTGATTATAATGAATACGTAGGCAGAATCGGCGTAGGTAAGGTGGACAACGGAAAACTGAAAGTAAATCAGGACGTGGTTCTGGTAAATCACCATGACCCTGATTTTAAGAAACGGGTAAAAATCAGCAAACTGTACGAATTTGACGGATTAAATAAGGTAGAGGTTCCCGAGGCAGGAATCGGTTCTATTGTTGCCATTTCAGGGATTTCAGATATTCATATCGGAGATACCATCTGTTCACCGGAACATCCGTCAGCCATTCCGTTTCAGAAAATATCCGAACCTACCATTTCCATGCATTTTATGGTAAATGACAGCCCGCTGGCCGGCCTGGAAGGAAAATTTGTTACTTCCAGACATCTGCGTGACCGTCTGTTCCGTGAGCTGAATACTGATGTTTCCCTGCGTGTGGAAGAAACGGATACGACTGAAAGTTTTAAAGTTTCGGGACGAGGCGAACTGCATTTATCCGTATTGATTGAAAATATGAGACGGGAAGGATATGAGTTTGCAGTCAGTAAAGCGGAAGTGCTTTTTAAAAACGACGAAAACGGTAAAAAACTGGAGCCTATGGAATTGGCTTATATAGATGTTCCGGAAGATTTTTCCGGTACCGTAATTCAAAAACTCAGCGAACGAAAAGGCGAACTTCTTTCCATGTCCATGGCAAACGGCGGTTATACACGACTGGAATTTTCAATCCCTGCCAGAGGACTGATCGGATATCGCGGAGAATTTATGACCGACACCAAAGGAAACGGTATTATCAATACCATTTTCAACGGATACGGACCATACAAAGGCGACATTCAATACAGAAAACAGGGCTCCCTGATTGCGTTTGAAGCCGGAGAATCCATTACCTACGGATTATTCAATGCGCAGGAGCGGGGAACATTATTTATCGGACCGGGTGAAAAAGTTTATTCCGGTATGGTAATCGGACAGACCGGAAAAGCAGAAGATATCGAGGTAAATGTCTGCAAGAAGAAACAGCTGACCAATACCCGTGCATCCGGCTCCGATGATGCCTTAAAGTTATCTCCAAAACGGGAATTAAGTCTGGAGCAGTGTCTGGAATTTATTGACACCGATGAACTTCTGGAGGTTACCCCTGTAAATCTCCGAATCCGCAAAAAAATTCTGGATCCAACCTTACGAAAACGTGCATCTTTTAAGAAATAAACGAAGCAGACAGCAGAGAAATTTCTGCTGTCTGTTTTGTTTATTTCCTATCTTCTTTTATCAGCGTAATCTCCTATATGATTATGATCTCATTCTGGCTTCTGTAAAAACTTACCGGTTCTTCTTTTTCAAAACATGCTTTTGCCGCCGTTATATCCGTCACCCGTTTTTTAAACGCGGCAAACTGTGATACCTCACATACCATATCAATTTCCACCATATCCGAATATCTGATGTCCAGCAGCTTAATGCCCTCCTGCCCTGACAGATACTGTATTTTACCAAGTCCGTTATAATCCGTTGTGATTTGGCATTGAATCCCGGAAGACTTTTCGGCAATCACACTGTTTTCCAGAGCTTCCTGCGCTGCTTTCTGATATGCCCTGACCAGTCCGCCGGTTCCAAGAAGAATACCGCCAAAATACCGGGTCACCACAATCGCCGCATTAATTATCTGATTGCCAAGAATCACATCCAGAATCGGTTTTCCTGCAGTTCCCGAAGGTTCTCCGTCATCACTGAACCGCATGGTATCCCGGCTTTCTCCCAATACAAATGCCATACAGTTGTGCCTGGCATCCCAGTATTTTTTCTTTATTTCATTGACAAATGCGGCGGCTTCCTCCTCGGTTTCAACATTTCTGACTTCTGCTATAAATCTTGATTTTTTTTCCGTATATTCTCCAATCCCAGGTTCTATTACTATTTTAGCTGTCTGATATTCCTTTGTCATATTTGTTTTAACTCCTGTTGTTTCCTATATTTCCTGTTGCCTGAATATACCTATCATACAGGCAATTTACTTTTTTTTCAACATTACTTTTTCTTTGATTAAGAATGGAAAATCTGTCAAACCTATTAATAGAATGGCTGCCATGCCATCCAAAAGTGCCTTTAAATCAAGCAGTTTTCACATTATTGTAACAAATATTTAACTTTATATCATTTCTCATATTTGGTATAATTAGGAATATGTTTTTACAATGCAGAAAGAAAGAGGTTTTAATATGAATTTTGGATATAATAAAACCGTTGAAAAACGGAAAGCCTATGCCTCAAAATCCAAAAAACTTACCACAAAAATACTGGTAAATACCTTTAAATTCTTCTTATATCTTGTGGTTTTGGTAATTGTTGTCGTAGGTTTTACCGGATTCGGAATGATTAAAGGAATTATTGAAAATGCCCCGGATATTGAATCTTTAAATGTTGCTCCCACCGGGTATTCTACTATGGTTTACGATTCTGACGGAAATGTAACCAGCAAGCTTTTAAAATCCGGTTCCAACCGCCAGGAAGTTACCATTGACGAAATTCCCGAATGTCTGCAATATGCTTTTATTGATATTGAGGACGAACGTTTTTTAGAACACAATGGTATTGATGTAAAGGGTATCATTCGGGCCGGTGTGGTTGCGATCACCACCCGGAGATTTTCAGAAGGTGCCAGTACCATCACCCAGCAGTTATTAAAAAACAACGTATTTGAAAACGGAGGCGCCGAATCAAACCTTGGCGCATTATTTAAAAGAAAATTCCAGGAACAATATCTGGCGCTGCAGTTGGAAAAAACCATGCCAAAAACCTATATTCTTCAGAGTTATCTGAATACCATCAATCTTGGTTCCAACTGTCTGGGTGTACAGGCCGCTTCCAAACGCTACTTCAATAAAGATGCCAAGGATTTAAATATTTCCGAATCTGCAGTGATCGCAGCGATCACACAGAATCCCTCTGTATTTAACCCGGTGACAGACCCGGAGGAAAATGCCAAGCGGCGGAAAAAAGTACTTAAAAACATGCTTAAAAACGAACATATTTCTCAGGCTGAATTTGATGAAGCAATGAATGATGATGTATATTCCAGAATACAGTCTGTCAACATCCAGACTTCAACCAATTCACCTTATTCCTATTTTGTAGATGCTTTGATCGAAGATGTATTAACTGACCTTCAGGAGCAAAAAGGATATTCCCGTACCCAGGCATACAATATGTTATACAGCGGCGGATTAAGCATTTACACCACACAGGATGCCACTATACAGTCCATCTGTGATGCAGAAGTGAATGATCCGGCTAATTATCCGGTCACGACCAAATATTCCGTTGACTGGGCCTGGTCGGTGGAACTTGCAGACGGTACCGTTCAGAATTATTCCAAAGTGGATCTGGATTATTATCACAGGGTCACTTTAAATAATCCAAGTTTCAAACTGATCTTTACTTCCACAGAAGAAGCTGATGCCTGTATTGCCGCATTTAAAGCAGAATATCTTCATGAGGGAGAAACTCCTCTGGCCGAAAACCTGATTTATACCCTTCAGCCTCAGACTTCATTTACGGTTATGGACCAGAAAACCGGTTATGTCAAAGCCATCGTAGGCGGACGGGGAGATAAAACCCAGAGCCTGACACTGAATCGTGCTACGGATACTCCAAGACAGCCGGGTTCCTGTTTTAAAGTTCTGGCTGCTTACGCACCTGCCATCGATACAGCAGGCTATACACTGGCTTCCATTATTGACGATTCTCCTTTTAATGATATTAACGGACGTCCCGTAAGCAACTGGTGGGGAAATTCCTACAAAGGATTATCTACCATGCGTATGGGGATCAAGGATTCCATGAATGTCGTTACCAGTAAACTAATAACCGCCATTACTCCTCAGCTGGGATTTGATTATTTGCAGGAATTCGGATTTACAACGCTGGTCTCCAAAAAAACTCTGAATAACGGAAGTGTTGTAAGCGATATCGGACAGGCACTTGCCCTTGGCGGAATTACTTATGGTGTTACCAATCTTGAATTATGTTCCGCTTATGCCTCCATCGCAAACGGTGGCGTTTACACAGAACCGGTATTGTATACCAAAGTGTTAGACCATAACGGAAAAGTCCTGCTGGATAATACAACCCCATCCACCCACAGGGTATTAAAAGAATCTACCGCATGGCTGCTGACCAGCGCCATGGAAGATGTCATTACTGGCGGAACCGGTACAGCCTGCAGGGTTCCGGGTATGACGGTTGCCGGCAAGACCGGTACCACAACAAACGACAATGACTTATGGTTCTCCGGTTATACACCATACCTGACAGCTACCGTCTGGACCGGATTTGATGAAAATGCTCCGATTGCCCACGGTTCTTATCACGAAACCATGTGGAGCAAGATTATGACCAGAATAAACGAGGCAAAAGGATATACCGAAGATATCGGTTTTCCGGCTCCTGAATCGATCGTTACTGCACAGATCTGCTCCAAATCCGGAAAACTTGCTGTAGACGGTATCTGTAACAATGATCAGGAAGGCAGCAAGGTTACCATGGAATATTTTGCAAAAGGAACTGTACCAACCGACACTTGTGATATTCACCAGAAATATACTCTCTGTGCGGCTTCCGGACTAATCGCAACCGATCTTTGCCCTGCCGAAGCAAAAGTGGATAAAATTTATCGTGTCCGCCCTGCCGGAGGCAACGGATATACCAGCGATACTCCTTACTGTGTACCGGAAAATCTGATTAATAATTTCTGCCCGGTTCACGGTGGAAATTAACTGAATAATTCTTTTTTATCTGCGCATATTAATACCAAAAGGAGGTATTCATATGGATCCAGATAAAGTTGTTTGTACCTGTTTAAATATTACAAACGGTATGATTAAGGAAGCTGTAGAGAACGGCGCCAAAACTTTGGAAGAAGTACAGGAACTTACCGGCGCCGGAACCGTATGTGGTGTATGTCTTGATGATATCCAGAATCTGATTGACGAATTCTCATAAAACCGGCTTTTTACCTGCCTTATGATTATCATATCTTTAAATATTATTACAAAGAGACAGTCATATGATTTATATACTATGACTGTCTCCTTTTCTTTTTATTCACGTTTTCTAAAAAATTTCATATATTATATAAATTAATCCACGGAGTAATTATTTATGAATAACTGTTCCAACCTCTATCTGCTTTCCACTGTTGCCTGCCAGATTTCAGAATGCCTAACGAAAAAACAACTGGAAGAACTTGCTGCCGATCTGGAGGTGCTCAGCGATATGCTGGCAAATATACTGATAAGGAATAATAATTGTAAATAATACATATAGAATAATTTCAAATCGAAATGTTATGATATAATCACTCTCTCCTCTGTATTGTTCCGGAGAAAATTACTTGCACATGATGTATAGGTACTCTGTAAAATATATTATATCACTTATAAAAAAGTCCCCAGAACAGTGGATTTTCTGGGGACTTTCCAGTCTCAAATTCTATGAAATTAAACAATTCCCTGAGCGTTCATTGCATCTACTACCTTCTCAAATCCGGCAATGTTGGCACCTACCACATAGTTTCCGTCAAAACCATACTTTTTAGCTGCTGAATCAAGATTATGGAAGATATTAACCATTATTCCTTTCAGTTTGGAATCTACTTCTTCAAATGACCAGCTCAGTCTCTCACTGTTCTGTGACATTTCAAGCGCCGATGTAGCAACACCGCCAGCGTTTGCTGCCTTACCCGGAACAAAGTACACACCATTCTTCTGTAAATATTCTGTTGCTTCCAGTGTTGTAGGCATATTAGCGCCTTCACATACGGCAATCACACCGTTTGATACCAGTGTCTTGGCATCTTCTATATCTAACTCATTCTGAGTTGCACATGGCAGTGCAATATCAACTTTTACAGACCATACGCCTTTTCCCTCATGATATTCGGAATTCGGTCTGTAGTTCTTATATTCTGTCAGTCTTGCACGTTTTACTTCTTTGATTTCTTTTAATGCAGTAACATCGATGCCATCCGGATCATATACCCAGCCGGTAGAATCTGAAACGGTAACAACCTTGGCACCCAGCTGCTGAGCTTTCTGTGTTGCATAAATTGCAACATTACCGGAACCGGAAACTGCAACCGTCTTGCCTGCAATATCCTGTCCGTTGCACTTGAGCATTTCTTCCGTTATGTATAATAAACCATATCCGGTAGCTTCCGTTCTGGCCAGAGAACCGCCGTAAGATAAACCTTTACCTGTCAATACGCCTTCATACACGCCTCTGATTCTCTTATACTGGCCAAACATGAATCCGATTTCTCTTGCTCCTGTACCGATATCACCGGCAGGAACATCGGTATCTGCTCCGATATATTTGCAAAGTTCTGTCATAAAACTCTGGCAGAAAGCCATTACTTCTCTATCCGATTTACCCTTAGGATCAAAATCAGAACCACCTTTACCTCCGCCAATCGGAAGACCGGTCAGGGAATTCTTGAATATCTGTTCAAATCCTAAGAATTTAATGATTCCTAAATTAACAGACGGATGTAAACGTAAACCACCCTTATATGGTCCGATCGCACTGTTAAACTGTACACGATATCCGGTATTTACCTGAACCTGTCCCTTATCATCTACCCAAGGCACTCGGAATTTGAACTGTCTTTCCGGATTAACCAGACGTTCCAATAAGGCATCCTTTCTAAATTTTTCTTCGTTTGCCTCAACTACAACTCTTAATGATTCCAATACCTCTTTTACTGCCTGATGGAATTCAGGTTCTGCAGGATTCTGTTTGATTACCTGCTCAATTATCTCGTCAACATATGACATATTCATGTTCCTCCTTCACATTAATAATACACATAACACAAAAAAGATACCAATAAGGCGCAAAAACAAAGTGAGCCTTGTAACCGCCTTTGGTATCATTCTCGTAACATATTATAATACGTTAATCTGATTTCGTCAACAAAAAAATGTAAAAATTTAACGAATTTTATTCTGCTGCAGCAGTTGTATTCTGGTCCACAGACGACATTTCTTCCGGCAAAGTTATGTTTCCCGTATTATTGTCAGAACTGCCGGTTTCTGCAGATGTGGTTTCAGATTCATTTTTACCCGCCGTTCGAAGCACATCTACTATCTTCTTTAATGCCGCATCCTTCTCACATGCATCCATCAATTCTTTATCCGTCTGTTTAAAAACCTCGGTAACATTACTGCAATTACTCATTCTTGCCATATGCTTATACCGGTCAGACATTTTATCCACATTACATATTTTATAATCCTGCTTATCCTTATCTCCGGAACAATTCACTACGTAACTGGAAAATATACCAACCGCAGGCGTCTCTACTTCTTTAAATTTCAATTCAAATTTAAAATATGCAATGTATTCATTCTCTTTCAGTCCGTTCTGAAGGTAACAATGAACAATTCTAAAAGAATCACTGATATGTTCTTTATATACTTGTGTTTCTTTTACCTTTTCCAAAAGAATATCATCCGATAAATCTGAAGATTCTTCCAGGTATTCCTTCACTTTATTAATATCATTATTTGCAAGTGCGGTATAATAATTATTAAACAATGAAACAATACCAGTAGTATCCATCTCCAAAAAAGCGCCTTGATTTTTTTTGTCCGATGTATGTGTTTTATCCAAAATCATGGCAGCAAATAAAATAATCGTTAAGGCAATTATAGAAATAAAAACAACCATATTTTTTATATCTGCCATAGCCAGACTTCTTATGGCAGATATAAATCCTGTAGTAACCTGTAATGATTTTTCCTTTGGTTTTAACCTGTTTGGCTGTTTTTTTCTGATTCGCTCATTTACAATCTGCTCTGTCCGTTTATCAAGAGAACCAAAAAAATCTTCTTTCTCAGCTTCATCTTCGATCCTCTCATCTTCTGGTTCCGTCTTACTGTCATCATTTTCAGAAAAACTGTTTTTTTTGTCTCTGATCTGTTGTTTTCTATTGCGAATGGTTTTTCGTTCGTTTCTTCCTGATTTTGTACTCCGTTTCTTCCCTTCTTCCGGTTCCGATTCAATAAATACATCCAGTTCCACATCAGAATCCGTTTCCGTTTCATTATTCTCTTCTATTTCAGATTCTTCCGGAATATCCTGCTCTCTTTTTGCTGTATACTCCCGAATTGCCTCTTTATCATTCTTTATTAAATTCCGTACTTTTAACGAAATATCTTTCTCTTTTTTCTTTTCTATCTCATCCAGTTCTTTTAAAATTTTATCTGCTTCATCCATCTCTTCCATGGAATCATTTACTATATAATCAACTTTTTTTTCATCTTTATTTTGGCCCATTTTATCCACCAAGCCTTTCAAATATAAACTTCTTTCAATCTACAAAATATGACACATTTCATTCTATCAAATCACAACTGAAAATGCAACCAATATTAATTGAATTATAAAAAAATTTTGCTTGAAATTTTTTCAATTATGGTATAAAATATAGTTGTTATGCATCTGTAGCTCAGTGGATAGAGCATTGGCCTCCGGAGCCAAGTGGGTGAGTTCGACTCTCATCAGATGCATTTCTTTTATTTTAGTAAAACTACAAAAGGGTATTACTAAATGCAAATGATAATTTTGCTTAGTAATACCCTTTTGTTATACAATGCAGAAAGTTCAAATTAGATTAAAATCTATTTTACCATCAGCGTCTAAGTTTTTCAAATTCTCTACATGCCTTGTGATTACAGCTTTCGTAACTTTATTTAAAATATAAAAAAACTTTTGAAGCAAACGCTCTGTTTGCATTGGATAATTATTTCTTTACAACAGATAAATAATACATAACTAAATATATAGGGCAGAAGAAATATATTCTCTTCTACCCTATTTTATATTATTGCAGTTTATTTATAAATATCCTTACTCATAAACATTTTCTTTTATATATTCGTTGTCTAATTTATTTGTTTTTTCAAGAAATTCTTTCAGCTCATCTGAATGAATCCAAAAATCATATCCCTTGTATGATATCATCGCATCTGCCATAACTATAAAAGTGTGCCACAAGCTATATGTTTCATCATCTACAGTTATATAGATACAATAATCACTTCCATTTCCTATATCTCCCTGCACATCCGCAAGCCGGATATCTTTTTTAGAAATAGAATGCAGCAGTTGAATCAGTTCCTTTTTTTCATCGGATTCCAACGCCCGTTTTCCCCATGATACAACTTCCGTTTTCTCTTGATTCAGACTTTGGAACCATCGACGTATTTCTTTTGTACGGTCTATATTTTTCCAAATCCAGATACCTCCAATCATTCCAATGATTAAAGCAAAAAAGAAAATATCATATCCCCACTCTTTTATATGTTTTTTCATATGTTAATTTTTCCGTATGCTTAAATCCCTATTAAGAAATTACATACTTTCCTTTCTCACCTATAAACAAATGTTGGTGCAGCTTCCGGTTTTCCATATTTATTTTTTCACACAGAATCCCATCAAAAACAGGTATTTTTATTTATACCGCTTCGCCTTCCCTGAGAAGCGCATCCAGTTTTTCCTTCACAGCCTGCCGTGCAATCCTGTCCATTTGTTCTACTGTTTTCGGACCGCCAGAAGCCGCCAAAGCATAAGGATCATTAAGTGCTACCCCTGAACCGTTAATCATCGCAGTCAGCTGAATGTATGACCATTTCCGCTCATTTGCCGGCATATTGCCGTTAAAATAGCCGGACCAGGAACACAGATAGCGGCCTGCGATGTAAGACAGCACCGCAGTTGTACTGTTCCCCAGCGGGTTGGACACCGCTTCCTGATAGGCATCTGCATAGTAAGCTTCAATTGTTTTTCTGTTTTCCTCCAACTGTCCAATATATGATTCAAAATAAATTTTAGTTGCTATGGTACCATCCGGGTCCACCTTCCGATAAGGATCCACTTCTAATTTGGTCTGATTCTCATTTTGCCACTGCTTGAGCATATCCATGAAATCCTCTTTTGTCATGGCATTCAGATGGTATTCCAGTCCGCACCGTCCCTCTTCGGAAATGATTGCCTGATCTCTGCCTGAGGCAGAAACCGCTGATGCATTTTTTTCCTCCATTGTAGCAAAATGAACGGTCTTAAGAGATAATATTTGATGATTATCAGGATTCATTGTAACATTCATATGAAAATCCTCCTTAATATTTTTATTTCTTATTATATCGGCATTCCCATACACAAAATTAGCAGCAGGGACAACAAATCCCTGCCTGAACCTGTTATGTATTGCTTCTTCATTTAACATCACTTATACTTTTGATTAACTCTTTTAATCCCTCATAAGTAATCAGCCAATGATTCCCTTTATACTCTAAAACTGCATCTTCACCGTCATAATAACCCGGATAGATAAAATTTAATTTCTCGTCAGACTGAATTTTGATATAAAATGCTTCTGTAGATACATCTACAATCTGATGTTTCTCTATTTTCTTCAGATGAGTTTTAGATATATGACCGAAAATATCTAATAACTCCTGCTTCTCCTGTCCGGTTAATAACCGGCCTTCAGACGTGCTTATTTCAGCAGTTTCATTAAATCCATGAACATAACGAATCACATCGCTGTAACGATTGCTATAGAAATAAAAAATCACACTACCAACAATAAATAAAACAAGAACAATAGCAACTCCGTATGTCCATTTTTGATTTCTCTTCTTCATAAGTGTTTTCCTTTACTTAATTATTTTGTATTTCCCCTATATGCAGATATCTGCATCAATAATCAACGACCCTTTCATATTCAAAAAGCTTTGAAAACAAATTCGTTTCCAAAGCTTTCCCTCTATGGAGCTGACGGGAATCGAACCCGTGTCCGAAGCCTCTTCCATTAAAGTTTCTCCCACCACAGTCAGCATATTAAACATTCCCTCGGTCTTATGCCTGCTGACAGGCTTAAAACCTTAGTAGCTTCATAAATCTTTTCTTACCTCAAAGCTTTGGAAAGAAAGTGCCCCGCAAAGTCGATGCCGAGTCTTAAGCAGCGGGAGGCTTAAGGTCGACAGCTGCCACTAGGCAGCGTACGCTACGTTATCGTTTGCGTTTAATTTTAATTTTCTAAGTTTTATCGTGGTCCTAGTCCACGGGTGGCTTCTCTAACTTCTAAAACCCCGTCGAAACCAGTACAACCCCGAAATACGGATACTGATTTTCAAACGATACCATTACAACCCAATACGCTCTGCAACAACACAGAATATTTGTAATGGAAATATATCATAAATCTTTTTTTGTAAAATGTCAAGCACCTGTAACGGTTTCCAGATAATTTTTTAATTTTTTCCAATCATTGTTTATCATTTTTTCAACCTGTTTTGCACCATGTTCCAAAATAATCTTACGAAAATCCTCATCTGCCAATGCAGTGAGCTGCTCTTCAAATCCCGGCTGTCCGCTTTCCGGCGAATGAAGATAGGTCAAAGTACGTACCGCATCTTCATATCCCAGTTTCATGCGGATTTTCGCACCGTAACTGGTAAAATCCAGGGTGCCTGTAAGATCATCTCCCAGACTCCGACCGGGTTTTATTACAAGAAACTCTGCATCGGGATATTCATCATAAGAAATCTTTGTTGCCGGAGATAACGGAATAACTATAAAATTACGTATTCCTTTACGATACAATGGTTCTATAGGAAGATTATCCGTAATTCCTCCATCCCGGTATAAAAATTTCCCAATCTTTACCGGAGCATAAATGGCAGGAAGTGCAGACGAAGCCAGTAAGATATCCTGAATCATCTTTTTATTCATTCCGTTTAACCGAAAATATTCGGCAGCCGGAATCCCCGTTCCTCTTTCGTCATACCTGGAAACCGTGGCATACAGAGACATATCCGATTCGGAAACACGGTCATAATCAATATACCGGTCCATCAGTTCCAATAAACCTTCTCTTCCGAATATCCCCTCTTTAAAATCCAGATATTTCACATCCGGACGGATAAACTGATCGGGGCGGATCTGTTTCCATATCTCTTCACTTAATTCTGTATCCTCCTGTGAAAAAAGACACATATTCAACGCTCCTACACTGCTTCCGGCTATTCCCAAAATCCGGTCAAAAAGCCCGCACTCCCAAAGCGCTTTAAATACACCGGCCTGATAGGCTCCCTTTCCGCCGCCTCCGGCCAGCACCAGCCCGTAAACTTTATCCAACAATGACTGATCATAAATCGTTTCCTTATCAAACGCCAAAAAATCACTCCTATCCCAGATTCCGAACCTTAAATTCTTTTTCTGCCTCTCTGCGCTGGTCCCGTTTCGCAATATCCTGTCTCTTGTCATACAACTTTTTACCTTTGGCAAGACCAACTTCTACTTTTACCAGTCCGCCTTTAAAATAAACCTGTGTCGGCACCAGCGTATAACCCTTTTCCGTCATTTTACCGGATAATTTATTGATTTCATATTTATGCAGCATCAGCTTCTTAATTCTCAGAGGATCCTTATTAAAAATATTCCCTTTCTCGTAAGGACTGATATGCATATTATAGATAAACACTTCACCGTTTTCCACCCGGATAAAAGACTCTTTGATACTGCATCTTCCCATTCTCAGGGATTTTACCTCTGTCCCGTGCAGACAGATTCCCGCTTCATATTTATCCTCAATAAAATAGTCATGGTATGCTTTTTTATTGTTTGCGATTAGCTTTATAGATTCTTTACTCATTGTTATATACTGCCTCCTGACATTATATTTTATTCAATCTCATCCTCTGATTCCTCTTCTGCGAGACTGAAATCAATCTGTCTCAGCATTTTATCGGTTGCCGCTACCTGAATCTTTACTTCCTGCCCCAGTTTAAACGTACGTTTTGTGGTTTCTCCCACCAGTTCATACTTTTCTTCATCATAATAATAATAGTCGTCACGGATTTCCGTAATCCGTACCATACCCTCTATGGTGTTTGGCAATTCCACATACATTCCCCAGTTTGTAATACCTGAAATAACACCGGTAAATTCTTCTCCGATATGCTGTTCCATATATTCCACTTTTTTCAGCTTATCCGTATCCCGTTCTGCTTCATCTGCCCGCCGCTCCGTTGTACTGGACTGGTCAGCAACCCCCGGCAAAATGGATTCATAATGCCGGATACGTTTTTCATTCAGTCCGCCCCGAAGGTTTTCTTTAATAATCCGGTGAATCTGTAAATCCGGATATCTTCGGATCGGTGAAGTAAAATGGCAGTAATACTTTGTTGCCAGTCCGAAATGTCCGGAACAGTTTGTCGTATATTTCGCCTGTTTCATGGAACGCAATGTCAGTCTGCTGATCAATGTTTCCTCATCCGTTCCGTCAATCCGCTCCAGTAATTTCTGGAGTTCCTTCGGATGAATTTCCTCCTGTGTGGTCTTGATGGCATATCCGAAATTATTGATAAACAAGCCGAGTTTCAGCATTTTTTCTGAATCCGGATTGTCATGGGTTCGATATACAAACGGCAGTTCCTGCCAGAAATAATCCTCGGCTATAGTCTCATTCGCTATAAGCATAAAATCCTCAATAATTTTGGTAGCCGTATTTCTTTCATATGGTTTTATTTCAACCGGATGACCTTTTTCATCCAGAAGTATCTTACTTTCCGGAAAATCAAAATCAATAGAACCGCGTTTATGCCTCTTTTCCCTTAATATTCCTGCCAGTTCTTCCATCAGACGGAACATGGGTACCAGTTCTTTATACTCCTGAATCGCCGCTTCATCATTGTCCTCCAGTATTTTTTTCACGGTTGTATAATCCATGCGCCGGTCTACCCGTAAAACGGTTTCCGCAATTCTATGTCCAACCACATTTCCTTTTTCATCAATTTCCATAATACAGCTCAGTGCCAGACGGTCTGCCCCTGCATTCAGGGAACAGATACCATTGGACAGCTTATGGGGAAGCATTGGAATTACCCGGTCCACCAGATAAACACTGGTTCCTCTCTTTAATGCCTCTTTATCCAATGGTGTATGCTCCTGAACATAATTTGCCACATCGGCAATATGCACTCCCAGTACATACCTATTTCCTTCCTTCTGAACGGTTATGGCATCATCCAGGTCTTTGGCATCCTCACCATCAATGGTCACCGTCTGCCAGTCCCGGATATCCATTCTTCCGGCCATATCTTTAGAATCCACTTCATTGGGAATTCTCTCCACCTGCTTCATAACCTCATCCGGAAATTCCATCGGAATATTCAGGCTTTTCACAACGGATAAAATATCAGTTCCGGGATCGTTAATATGCCCGATGATTTCTTTTACCACACCCTCCGGTTTCTTATTCTTATCTCCATAACTTGATATTTTCACAACAACCTTATGACCGGTCATGGCACCTTTGGATTTTTCAATCGGAATAAAAATGTCTCGTGAAATTTTATTATTATCCGGTACCACAAAACCAAAATTCTGACTTTTCTGATAGGTTCCCACCAGTTCCGTCACACCATGTTCCAGAATTTTGATAATCTCACCCTCCCGGCGTTTTCCCCCTTTACCAGAACGCAGTACCACCTGTACAAGGTCTTCATTTAAAGCACCATTGGAAGCACTCTCCGGTATAAAAATATCTTCGGTTTCACCCTCCACGGTCACAAAACCAAATCCCTTGGCATTACCTTCATATGTTCCGACTAAAATATTTCCGCTGGGTTTTCCGTACTTTCCTTTTTTCGATACACTGATTCTTCCTTCTGCCAGCAGTTCCTTTAAAACCTCTTCCAAATCCTCCCGATTTTCCTTCGGAACATTTAACACTATCGCCAGTTCCTTAATTTTCATCGGAATATAATTATCATCATTTATAATATCCAGGATAATTTGTTTTCTCTGATTTAATAATTCTTTCTCCATTAATTTAATTCCTTTCCTGTTTTAATTTTTAATAAGTAAAGAAAGCCTCCATCCCGTTCACTCTCTTACCATACGACGACATGGTTTCATGTTTTTGGGAACTTCCAGCACATAAATTATAAAAAAACCGCATCACTATATGTTTTGCAACGAGTGATACGGTTAAAATATGATTCTTATCATCCAATTATAAAAATCTGGAATTCAGCAATACCGCAAGTACGATAAAAAGAACTGCAAGAATCTTTGTTGCTTTTTCAAGCGCACCTTCCATGGAACGACCCTTGTTCTTTCCCCAATATGTTTCAGCAGCGCCGCTTATCGTTCCCAGTCCTGCAGACTTACCTTCCTGCATAAGAACAATTATCGTTAATACAACACATATAATCAAAAAAATAACAGTTAATATAGTCTTAAGCATCCCTACACCTCCTTTGGCATCGTATCAGATTTACTCAATTGTTTGTTATTGTACCATATCCGCACTATTAATGCAAGCAAAATGTGGAAATCTGAATATAATATAGAAAAAAGAAACTGGAGGCAGTATGAACTATAATCTTCCTTTATATTCCCAAAAATATCCGGTTTACAATCTTTCCGAATGTAACTATGAAAACAACCGTGACATAGAATATTTAAGCAAACTGTATCCCCGGGAAATTTCTGATTTAAAAGCAATTATAGATGACGAATGTGATAAACTGGATTATGAAGGCAGCATGATGTATGACGAATATCCGGATAAAATCATGTTTATGAAACTTTGCAATGACGTATGTGCCGTTGCAAACTGCAGCTGCTCTTATGCAAAAAAATGTACCGACAAAGCATGGCTGAAAGATGTGGTCAGCATATTAATGTCAGACGAAATGTATAAGAGGCGCAGCTGCAGAAGAAATTATTTCCGGAATTATTAACCATTAATCCAGAACATCGCTTTCACCCTTATGCTCCATCTCGTTTTTGCGATAAACGGTAACGTTATTTTCCAGATCACAGGTTGCCAGTAAAACCTCTTTCATATCCGTTACCCCAAACGCTGCAAGCTGTTTATTAAGCCAGATCGTATCCTTTCCGGAATGTTTCAGATTATTTTTCATTAGTTTACCGTCTATAACGAGATTTGCTACCATATTATCACTCTTTGGCTTTAACCCCATATCATTTGGCGTGATAGGTCTTTCTTCCGATTTCGGAAGAAAGCTTATCTTGCCGTTATCTTCCAGAATCGCAGTCTGAATCTTTGATATATCAAAATAACCGTTTACCCTGCACTGTACCAGCAGTTCCGACAAATCTATTTTTGCTTTTTTTAAATTTTTTTCATAGATTACACCGTCATTCAAAAGTATAATCGGCCGTCCTGCTATGATCCTTCTTCCCTTCATTGACTTCATGCTGATGTAAGACAGTGCAACAGAAAAAAACGCATAAACAATCATTGCAGTTAAGGTTTTCGTGACTCCGTCCTCCAAAGCCGTTGCCATCTCTGCCGCAATGGATCCTATGGTAATGCCGTTGATATAATCAAACATACTTAATTCCGACATCTGACGATATCCCATTAATTTTGTTAATATAAATAAAGCTACTACCGAACCACTGGATAATAAAATAATATGAAAAATATCCTGCATATTCTTTCACTCGCTTTCACCATAAAATTATATTGCTATGATGCCCGGCATGTGAAATTTTATGCAGGATATCTGATTATTCTACTCTGGTTACCAGCTTATCATTTTCCACATCCATGATAATCCGGTTTCCGGTTTCCAGATCATCACCTAAGATCAGTTTTGCTGCCATGGTTTCAACATTTTTCTGTAAATACCGTTTCAACGGACGGGCGCCGTATACCGGGTCATATCCGTGTTCGGTTATATAATCTTTTGCTGCCTCCGTCAGTGTAATAGACAAATCTTTATCCGCCACTCTGTCATTCAGATTATCCATCAGAATATCTATGATTCCGCTGATATTATCTCTGGTCAGCGGCTTGAACATAATGATTTCATCCAGCCGGTTAATAAATTCAGGCCGGAAATGATTCTTTAATTCATGTTCCACCCGGTTTCTCGCCTCTTCCGTTATCTCTCCGTTTTCATTAATACCCTCCAGCAGATAGGAGGAACCGATATTGGAAGTCATGATCAGAATGGTATTTTTAAAGTCCACCGTTCTGCCCTGGGAATCGGTAATACGGCCGTCATCCAATACCTGTAATAAAATATTAAATACATCGGGATGAGCTTTTTCAATTTCATCAAACAATACCACACTGTACGGCTGACGTCTGACTGCTTCTGTCAGCTGTCCGCCCTCATCATAACCCACATATCCCGGAGGCGCTCCTACCAGACGGGAAACCGAATGTTTCTCCATATATTCACTCATGTCAATTCTAACCATATTGGCTTCATTGTCAAACAGATTTGCCGCCAGAGACTTGGCCAATTCTGTCTTACCCACGCCGGTAGGTCCCAGGAACAAAAAGGAACCAATTGGTTTGGACGGGTCCTTAATTCCCGCCTTGGAACGGATAATGGCCTCCGTCACCTTTGTAACCGCTTCCTCCTGTCCGATTACCCGTTTGTGAAGTTCATCATCCAGATGAAGGGTTTTACTCCGTTCCGATTCTGTAAGCTTTGCCACAGGAATTCCGGTCCATCGGGAAATGATTTTTGCAATTTCTTCTTCGGTAACCGCCTCATGGACCAGACTGAGTTCCTTACTTTTTATCTTTTCCTCTTCCTGTTCCAGTTGCTTCATTAATCCCGGCAGTTCTCCGTACTTTAACTTTGCAACGGTTTCCAGATCATATTCCCGTTCTGCCACCTGAATCCGGTTATTGACATCCTCAATCTGCTCCCGCAGTTTCGACAATGCATCCACACTGGATTTCTCATTTTCCCATTGTGCCATCTGATTCTTAAATTCATCCCGCAGTTCTGCCAGCTCTTTCTGCAGTGTTTCCAAACGGTCTCTGCTCAGACGGTCTTCCTCTTTTTTCAATGCCGTCTCTTCGATTTCAAGCTGCATCACACGGCGTTTCATTTCATCCAGTTCCGTGGGCATGGAATCCAGTTCCGTTTTTATCAGCGCACATGCCTCATCCACCAGATCAATAGCCTTATCCGGAAGAAAACGGTCGGTAATATACCGGTTTGACAAAGTTGCCGCACTGACCAGCGCGGAATCCGTAATCTTTACCCCGTGAAATACCTCATACCGCTCTTTCAATCCACGTAATATGGATATGGTATCTTCCAGTGTCGGCTCATTTACCATGACCGGCTGAAATCTCCGCTCCAATGCCGGATCTTTTTCAATATATTTTCTGTATTCATCCAATGTTGTGGCACCAATACAGTGCAGTTCTCCTCTTGCCAGCATTGGTTTTAACATGTTTCCGGCATCCATGGCTCCTTCGGTCTTTCCGGCACCGACGATGGTATGAAGTTCATCAATAAATAAAATAATCTGTCCTTCGCTTTTCCTGACTTCATCCAAAACCGCCTTTAACCGTTCCTCAAATTCTCCCCGATACTTGGCGCCGGCAACCAGAGCTCCCATATCCAGAGCATACAGCTTTTTATCCTGCAGTCCCTGAGGTACATCCCCCCGCACGATTCTCTGTGCCAGACCTTCTACGGCCGCTGTTTTTCCTACACCCGGCTCTCCGATCAGAACCGGATTATTTTTTGTCTTACGGGATAATATACGAATTACATTTCGAATTTCAACATCTCTGCCGATGACCGGGTCTAATTTCTGTTTTCCTGCCCGCTCCACCAGATCCACGGCATATTTATTCAATGTGTCATAAGTTGCTTCCGGATTATCCGAAGTCACTCTCTGATTCCCCCGTACTGTTGCCAGTGCCTGCAAAAATCTCTCTTTATTGATTCCGAATTCATGGAACAGCTCTTTTATATTCCGGTTCGGATACTTGAGCATTGCCAGAAACAGATGCTCCACGGAAATATATTCATCCCCCATTGGCTTTGCTTCATCTTCGGCGCTCACCAGGACTTTATTCAGATCATTGCCAATCCGCAGACGCCCGCCCTGAACTTTTACCAGTTGTTCCAGATATTCCCGCACCCGGTTCAGAAAATATTCCTTATTTATTTCCATTTTTTCAATCATTTTAAGTATCAGACTATCTTCCAGTGTCAGAAGACTATACAGCAGATGCTCCTGCTCTATTTCCTGATTGCCGAATTCATACGCAATTTTCTCACATTGGTTTACTGCTTCCATGGATTTTTGTGTAAATTTATTGATATTCATGCTTCATACCACCTTTCAGAAAAATTCATTCGCAATTCGAATTTTGTATTTTATACTGCACACAATGTAATTTGATTTATTTGTTCTATATTGAGTATAACACTAAATTTATTTTTTTCAAGTCTTTTTTATATTTTATACAAAAAATCAGTATATTAGATATCGATACTAATATACTGATTTTAATGATTTCATACTATTTCTGAACCTGTGACTTTTTTTCCATTATATATTTCAGATATTGCAATCCTAAAATAATTACTCCGCCAGTCAGAAAGAACCATATGCTGAAAGAATCCAATGTAAGCATTTTCAGTCCCTTACTGACTCCCTCGCTGCTTTTCAATGTTGTAGGTCCCATGGCAATGGAATAAAAAGAACCAATCATCATTCCGATTATAAAATATACGGTCTGGGAGCGGAACGAGTTTAATAATTTCTTAATCAGTTTCACAACCAGAAGAATTCCAATTACAATACCAATACCAAAAATGGCAACTGCCGGAATATATTCAAATTTCAAATGCAGAATATCTTTAATTGCAGTCGTAACCGGAATATACAGGCCAAATACCATCAGAATCGTGGAACCGGAAATCCCCGGCAGAACCATGGCTGATATGGCAACCATACCTGCAATAAAGAGCAGTATTCCCACTCCAAACCCAAATTTACCCGCAGACAGGTCTACTCCGTCTGCCAGAATGGTACTGCCGGAAAAATAAGTGATTCCGGCAACCAGAGCCCCGCCAAATACAATAAATATCATATTCAGATATTTCCCCTTCAGACAGTCCTTTTCTTCCCTGACAATAATCGGGATGGCAAACAAAATAAATCCTATAAAAAGGGAACTGATTTCATAAATATTATCTTCAAAAACAGCCGTAATGAACAAGATTGCCATACAGAAACCAATGACCCATCCGATACCAATCTTAATCAAAAATTTAACCGCCTCTTTTTTTTCTTCCTTTGTACCGCTGATAATATCATCCAGCGAACCAATAAACCTGTCATAAAATCCCAGCAAAAATGCAATCGTACCGCCGCTGACTCCCGGAACACTGTCTGCCAGTGCCATACAGAAGCCCTGTATCAATCTCATGATCATGAATTAATCTCCTTTGTTATTCTCTGAATTAAAAATCAATGATACCATACTAACATAGGATTTATCGGATGGCAAGTTTATTTTCCGCTAAATTTTTCAGCCCATCAGATATATTGGCATAGCTCTATGAAAAATTCTCAATTTCTTCTTCGATTCGAAGCAGCCGGTTATACTTAGCCGTCCGTTCTGCCCGGCAGGGTGCTCCTGTTTTTATATGGCCGGTATTCAATGCCACCGATAAATCCGCAATGGTTGTATCCTCGGTTTCACCGCTTCTGTGAGACATAATAGTTTTATAGCCCGCGGCTTTTGCCATTTTAATCGCTTCAATGGTTTCCGACAGTGTTCCGATCTGATTCGGCTTGATCAGAATGGCATTGGCATATCCCTCTAAAATTCCCTGTCTCAGCCTTGACGGATTGGTAACAAATAAATCATCTCCCACCAGAATCACTTTATCTCCAATCTGTTTCGTCAGGCGCACCCATCCTTCAATATCGTCTTCATCCAATGGATCTTCAATCGAATAAATCGGATATTTTTCAATCAGTTCCGTCCATTTTTCAATTAATTCCGTACGATTATACTGCTTATTCTGTTTTGGAAGGATATAAAATCCGCTTCCGTTCTCTGGGTCTTTCCATTCGGAAGCTGCCACATCCAGGGATATCATGAAATCTTTATCCCTGCCGTAGGTATATCCCGCCTTTTCAATTGCCTGAAGGATAATTTCAATAGCTTCCTCTTCCCCGCTTAAATCCGGCGCAAAACCTCCTTCGTCTCCCACTGCCGTGGATAATCCTTTTTCCTCCAGGATAGCTGCCAGATGATGATAGACTTCACAGCACATCCGTAATCCTGTTCCGAAAGAAGAAGCTCCCAAAGGCAGTATCATAAATTCCTGACAGTCAATGGAATTCTTGGAATGAGCGCCGCCGTTTAAAATATTCATCATCGGCACCGGCATGGTATTTCCGCTGATACCTCCAACATACGCATAATACGGCATATTCAGGCTTTCCGCTGCAGCTCTTGAAACTGCCAGGGATACCGCCAGAATGGCGTTGGCGCCTAATTTCCCCTTATTTTCCGTACCGTCGGCTTCAATCAACAGTTTGTCGATTACCAGCTGATTAAACGGGGAACGGTTCACAATGGCTTTTTCCAAAACCACATTGATATTGCTGACCGCTTTTGTAACACCTTTTCCCATATATCGCTGGTCTTTGTCCCTTAATTCAACTGCCTCGTAAATTCCGGTTGATGCACCGGAAGGAACGGCCGCAATTCCCACACTACCGTCACTGAGATATACCATTGCTTCAACCGTGGGATTTCCTCTGGAATCAATGATTTCACGTCCCATGACTTTCTCAATAACAATACAATTATTACATACCAGGTTTTTATTCATCCTTATACCTGCATACCGCAGACGAATCTGCGAACTGCCCTGGCAAAATGCAAATCCATTGCAGGTTAAGCTTCAGGCAGTATGCTTATCCTTTCTCTTTAATTTTTCTTTATCCTTTAGTAATTAGTCTGCTCATTTTTCAAAAAAATAAACCGGACATTCCGTATATCTGCTCGATATACGGAATGTCCGGTTTTCCGTGAAATTAAAATTTATTTTATTAATAAGGACTTTCCTGTCATTTCCTCCGGCTGTTCCATTCCCATTAATTCAATCAGGGTCGGAGCAATATCTGCAAGACAGCCGTTTTCTCTTAATTTATAAGACGGGTCTGCATTCACAAGTATAAACGGTACCGGATTGGTAGTATGGGCAGTAAAACTTTCATGGGTATCATAATCAATCAGCTGCTCTGCATTTCCGTGGTCTGCACAGATAAACAGAACTCCGTCTACCTCCTTAACTGCCTCAACCGCTTTTCCGACACACTCATCAACTGCCTGAATTGCCTTTATAGCCGCTTCTTCAATTCCTGTATGTCCAACCATATCCGGATTTGCAAAGTTAATGATTATCACGTCATATTTATCGGACTTAATTGCCTCCACAAGCTTATCACAAACTTCATAAGCGCTCATCTCCGGTTTTAAATCATACGTTGCTACCTTCGGAGAATTCACTAAGATTCTGTCTTCCCCTTCATTTGGTTCTTCCACACCGCCGTTAAAGAAAAAAGTAACATGCGCATATTTTTCCGTTTCCGCAATTCTGGCCTGTTTCTTTCCGTTTGCTGCCAGAAACTGACCAAATGTATTGTTCAGGGAAACCTTGTGGAAAGCAACGGATTTATTCGGAATCGTCACATCATATTCCGTAAAACATACAAATTTCGTGCTGATTCTTTTTTCTCTGGAAAAACCATCAAATTCATCTGCACAGAATGCTCTTGTAATTTCTCTTGCCCTGTCCGGACGGAAGTTAAAGAATATCACCGAGTCCCCATCAGAAACGGTTGCCACAGGAGCGCCATTCTTTGTAATGACTGTTGGTTTTACAAATTCATCATTTACGCCTTCGGCATATGAATCACTGATAGCTGTCACCGGATGTTCTGCCGTTATGCCTTCTCCTGCCGTCATTGCCTTATACGCAGCTTCTACTCTGTCCCACCGGTTATCTCTGTCCATAACATAATAACGTCCGATTACGGTTGCCACTTCGCCTGTACCGATTTCCTGCGTTTTCTTTACCAGTTCCTCCATAAATCCTTTTCCGGAGGTTGGCGCCGTATCTCTTCCGTCTAAAAAGGCATGTACATATACTTTTTCAATACCATTTTTCTTTGCTAATTCCAATAATCCGTATAAATGGGTATTATGACTGTGTACACCGCCATCAGACAGCAGACCAAACAGATGAAGGGCAGAATTATTTGCCTTTGCATTATCAATGGCTTCCATCAGACCTTTATTCTCAAAAAAGTCTCCGTCTTCGATTGATTTGGTTATTCTGGTAAGCTCCTGATAAACAATCCTTCCGGCTCCCATATTCAGATGACCTACTTCCGAATTACCCATCTGTCCATCCGGAAGTCCCACTGCCATTCCGCTTGCATATCCTTTTACAAAAGGATATTCCTTCATCAAACCATTCATAACCGGAGTATCTGCCAATGCAACGGCATTTCCTTCGTTCTTTTCATTTAATCCGTATCCGTCAAGTATCATTAAAACTGCTGGTTTTTTACTCATTTTCTGTTCTCCTTCTCATGTTTCATAATTTAATAATAGTAAAATTTTTTTTACTCTGATTTTCTGATTTTTCCCATATAATATATCATTATTTGCTTTTATCGTCAATGACATTCCTTCAGGAGTTCCGTAACACAAAACCCATTTCAACGGATCGGTTCCGATTGAAATGGGTTTGTTTTTAAATTGGATTCATTTTTTGTAATTATATTATTTGTTATAATTTACGATATTGCCAAATTCCGGCTTTAAAGATGCTCCGCCTACCAGACCACCGTCAATATCTGCCTTTGCAAATAATTCAGCCGCATTTCCGGCATTTACAGAACCGCCATACTGGATACGGATTTCTGCTGCTGTCGCATCATCATAAATTTCTGCAATGCAACCGCGAATAGCTGCACATACCTCTTCTGCCTGGTCAGATGTAGCTGTCTTTCCGGTTCCAATCGCCCAGATCGGCTCATAAGCAATAACTGCTGTCTTTGCCTGTTCTGCTGTTACATTCAGGAATGCAATTTTAATCTGCTGACGGATCCAGTCAATGGTAACTCCCTGTTCTCTCTGTGTCAGTGTTTCACCACAGCAGATAATCGGAGTAATTCCGTGTTCAAATGCTTTGAGCACCTTTTTATTTACGGTTTCATCCGTTTCCGCAAAATATTCTCTTCTCTCGGAATGTCCGATGATCACAAACTTAACACCAACATCCGTTAACATATTCGGAGCGATTTCTCCTGTATATGCACCGCTTTCTTCAAAGTACATATTTTCTGTTCCAATGGAAATATTGCTTCCCTTTGCAGCTTCCATTGCCGGAATGATTGAAATTGCAGGAACACAAAATACCACATCAACTTCATCATTGGCCACCAAAGGCTTTAATTCATTAATCAACGCTACGGCTTCACTTGGAGTTTTGTTCATTTTCCAATTGCCGGCTATAATCTTCTTACGCATGATAAATTCTCCTTGCATTACCTATTTTTTATTTGTCATTCAGCGGCAACGAGGCGTTGTCGCTGCTGATACTTTTTCTCAAGCCTATTTGTCATTAGCAGCGACAACGCCTGGGAGTTCTTTTCCTTCCAGGAATTCCAGAGATGCTCCGCCACCGGTAGATATGTGCGTCATCTTATCGCCGAATCCTAAATTGTTCACGGCTGCTGCTGAATCACCGCCGCCGATAATGGTTGTGGCATCTTCTAATTCAGCCAATGCTTTTGCAACTGCAACAGTGCCGCCTGCAAAATTAGGCATTTCAAAGCAACCCATCGGCCCGTTCCAGACAACGGTTTTGGCGCCTTTAATTGCATCAGCAAAAAGTTCTCTGGTCTTTGGTCCAATATCAAGACCTTCCATATCATCCGGAATCTCACCACGTTCCACAACCTTGTAATTTGCATCGTTGGAGAAATCATCTGCAACAACGGTATCTATCGGAATTAACAGTTTCACACCCTTTTCTTCTGCTTTCTTTTCCATATCAAGGGCATACTGCTTATAATCTTCTTCTAACAATGATTTACCTACCGGTTCGCCATGAGCAGCCATAAATGTATATGCCATACCACCGCCAATGATAAGTACATCTACTTTATCCAATAAATTTTCAATTACAGGAATCTTAGAAGAAACCTTTGCTCCGCCAAGTACGGCTACAAACGGTCTGACCGGATTGTTTACTGCATTTCCCAGAAAATCAATTTCCTTCTGCATTAAATATCCTACTACAGCTGTATCAACAAATTTGGTTACACCAACATTGGAACAATGTGCTCTGTGTGCGGTACCAAAGGCATCATTTACGAATACTTCACAAAGGCTTGCAAGCTCTTTACTGAATTCTTCTCCGTTCTTTGTTTCCTCTGCACGATACCGTGTATTTTCCAAAAGAACCACATCACCGTCATTCATTGCCGCAACTGCAGCTTTCGCATTTTCGCCGACAACATTGGCATCGGCAGCAAATTTTACTTCCTGTCCTAATAATTCAGATAATCTCTTCGCCACAGGCGCTAAAGATAACTCAGGCTTTGGCTCTCCCTTTGGTTTTCCTAAATGGGAGCAGAGTATTACCTTACCGCCGTCTGCAATTAATTTCTTAATGGTTGGTAAAGCTGCCACCAAACGATTTTCATCTGTGATATTTAATTCAGCATCCAATGGAACATTGAAATCACAACGAACTAAAACTTTTTTACCTTTAACGTTGATATCATCAACTGACTTTTTATTAAGCATTGAAATGCTCCTTTCATATTATTTTAAAAAACGGACCCGATCCATTGAGACCGGACCCGCTTAGGATCATTATTGATTCAAAATTATGCTAATTCTGAGAAGTATTTGATTGTTCTAACCATCTGGCTTGTATAACTGTTTTCATTGTCATACCATGAAACAACCTGAACCTGTGTATTTCCGTCTTCCATCGGAGATACCATTGTCTGTGTTGCATCAAATAATGAACCGAATCTCATACCAACAATATCGCTGGATACGATTTCTTCTTCATTGTAACCATATGATTCATTAGAAGCAGCCTTCATGGCATCGTTAATCTGCTCTTTTGTAACATTACCCTTAACAACTGCGATTAAGATTGTTGTAGAACCGGTCGGAGTAGGTACACGCTGTGCAGCTCCGATTAACTTTCCGTTTAATTCAGGGATAACCAGACCGATTGCTTTTGCAGCACCTGTTGAGTTAGGAACGATATTAACAGCACCAGCACGTGATCTTCTTAAATCACCTTTTCTCTGCGGTCCGTCAAGAATCATCTGATCTCCTGTATATGCATGAATTGTTGTCATAATACCACTCTGGATAGGAGCTAAATCATTTAATGCCTTAGCCATAGGAGCTAAACAGTTTGTTGTGCAGGAAGCTGCAGAAATAATTGTGTCTTCCGGCTTTAATGTAGTATGGTTTACATTGTAAACGATTGTAGGAAGATCATTTCCAGCAGGAGCGGAGATAACAACCTTTCTTGCACCGGCATTGATATGAGCCTGTGACTTTTCTTTTGATACATAGAAACCTGTACACTCAAGAACAACGTCAACCTTTAATTCTCCCCAAGGAAGATTATTTGCGTCTGCTTCTTTGTAAATTTTAATTGTCTTTCCATCAACTGTGATAGAATCTTCACCGGCTGTTACTGTATCTTTTTTCTCATATGAACCCTGTGATGAATCATACTTTAATAAGTGAGCTAACATCTTAGGACTTGTTAAATCGTTGATAGCTACTACTTCATAACCTTCTGCACCAAACATCTGTCTGAATGCAAGACGACCAATACGGCCAAAACCATTAATTGCAACTCTTACTGCCATTTTTAAGTTCCTCCTAAAGTTATATTAAATTTAAAAAGATTGTTAAATATTTGACGCAGGACAGTCTCGCCTCCATCACGAATAAATAACCTAGGTGTATTTTACCTAATTTGTCTCAAAATATCAAGCATAATTTTACCAAATTTTCCTTTATATCCCTTTCTCTTTTTGTTATTATTACCATATCTCCTGTTTTTATGCGCATTTTATGGATTTTTTCCAATAATTATGGTATGGTAGGAATTTAGACAGCCATAACCTGATAATACTGATGGAAAGAAGGACGAATATGAAAAGGCATATAGAATTGCCATGTGATTTTCACATGCATACAGAATTTTCCGGAGACAGCCATGCTCCGGTTTCCGCAATGATCGAACAGGCAATCCAAAAGGGGTTATCTGCCATATGTATTACAGATCACCTGGATTTTGACTATCCGTATGACAATCCGAAGGATTATGAATTAGACGGTGATACCTACTTTGATACCGTAACCCGTCTGTCCGAACAATATGCAGACCAAATCCAGATAATGATCGGAGTTGAAACCGGACTTGAACCGGACAAGGCAGAACTTCTGAATCTGTTTATCAGCCGTCACCCATATGACTTTATTATCGGTTCCTCCCATCTGATCCATCGGAAGGACCCCTACTATCCGGAATATTTTGATCATCGGTCCGATTCAGAGGCTTTTATGGAATATTTTGAATCCATTTTGGAAAATCTGGATACATGTCATAACTTTGACGTGTATGGTCATATTGACTATGTAGTCAGATATTCCCCGAATAAATCCAAAAACTACTCTTATTCCCGATATGCTTCTATTATTGATGAAATATTAAAAAAACTGATTCAATCCGGAAAAGGCATTGAAATTAATTCCGGCGGCTTCCGCTCCGGTCTGGATTTTCCTAACCCGCATCCGGATATTCTTAAACGGTACAGAACGTTAGGCGGTGAAATCATCACTATCGGTTCCGATGCCCATACCCCGGAATGTATCGCCGAAAACTTTAGCCGTACCGTATCTGTTTTGGAAACCTGTGGTTTCAGATATTATACTATTTTCATAAAAAGAAAACCTGTTTTTCTTAAAATATAACGTATTGAAAAAAGAACCCTTAAAGGGTTCTTTTTTCAAATATCTGTTTTCCGGCCAAGCTTCCGCCCTGTTTTATATCTTTTATATTCAACGATTATGATTACACAGATATAAAATGCACATATAGCCACCGTTTCCATGGCGAGCACCATTGATAATTTTGAAATTTTCTTTGCAAGCGGCTCAATGGCAGATCCTGAAATAATGGATACCGAATACCATAAGGTTTCCGGTATCACTTTATAACAGATATATCTTTTATATTTTCCACTTCCAAAAGAAATGATTCCGGATTCTCCGTTCTGAATGGAATTCTTAAGTTTTAATATTGACTTTTCATTGTATGTATTAATGGAATCCAGCATTTTGAACAGGTTTGTATTATTTCCGATAGATTCCGGACGTGAAATCAATGTACCGTCTTTCTGTGATATAAAGGTTGTACCGATTTTTTCAAAATAAGAACTGTCGATAATCTCCGTAAATTCATTCATATCATAACTGCATACCAAAGTTCCTATGTTTTCATTCTGATAATACAAAGGTACCGACAAATCAATATACTCTTCTTTATCATTGTCATTCCAAATCACAGAAGAAATACAATATCCCTGTTCCATACATGGTTTCATATAGTCCGCGACTGCTCCTGTCGATGCATATCCGATAGATGTAATGGTGTTTCCTGTTTTATCTGTAAGATGAATTCCAAGAAACCCATGTAATTTCATCTGTTCCATGAGATGTTGTTTTGCTGCTTCCCCGTTTAAATCCTCTTCATTATTAAATATTGCCGCAATAGTCTTTAAGATGTTGATTTCTTCATTAACCTTAATCCCAACCCTGTCAAGACTCTCATCCAAAACCGAAGACAAATATACTTTTGTATTATCATTTATCTGATGATTAATATTGACTTTAAAGGACGTATAAACAATTACCAGAAGTATGATACCGATTACCAGCATTATCATTTTATATGTTATTTTAGAAACGCACCATTTTATTTTCTGTATACATTTCTCTGCAAACTTTTTCATTTCTTACCTCCATCTATCTCAGAGTTCCCTGAAATATCTGCCTGATAAAAACAGACTGTCCGGGATTTTACTCCTTCTTTGCCCTGCAGATGGTGGCACCCATCGCAACATATTCGCCATCATAGATTACCACAGCCTGTCCTGGTGTTACAGCTCTTACAGGTTCTTCAAATTCACATTCTATTTTATCTTTATCTGTTCGCTTAACATAACACGGCACAGCCTTATGACTATATCTGATTTTAGCTGTATATTTTTTCGTTTCATCTACATCAGGTTCCGACATAAAATTAATCCGCTCGCCTGTGAGCCTGTCTGTCAGCACGTCTTTATCATCTCCAATAACCACCTCATTTGTGTCCGGACGAATTTCGGTAACAAATACCGGTCTGCCCATGGAAAGATTCAGTCCTTTTCGTTGTCCTACCGTATAGTTTGTAATTCCTTCATGTCTGCCAATCACCGCTCCGGTTCTGTCAACAAAATTACCCGGCAGAATTTCTTTTCCTGTATTCTGCCTTATAAAAGAAGCATAATTATTGTCCGGTATAAAACATATCTCCATACTGTCCGGTTTATTGGCCACATTCAGATTAAGTTCTGCTGCAATTTCCCTGATCTGCTCTTTTGTATACTCTCCTACAGGCATTAATGTATGTTCCAATTGAAACTGTGTAAGATTATATAATGCATATGTCTGATCTTTTGCTGCCGTAGCCGATGTTCTAAGTGCATATCTTCCATTTTTCAACTGATCAATTCTTGCATAATGTCCCGTTGCAATATAATCTGCTCCAATTGACAAACTCCTTTGAAGCAGTGCTTCCCATTTTACATATCGGTTGCAGGCAATACAAGGATTCGGTGTTCTTCCGTTTAAATATTCATTTATAAAATAGTCTATAACGTTTGATTTAAATTCCTTTTTGAAGTTCATGACATAATACGGAATATCCAGCATCTGCGCCACCCGTCTGGCATCCTCCACAGCACTCAGACCACAACAGCCACCCTCATTATCCAAATCATAATCCGGTTCATCCTGCCAGATCTGCATAGTTGCTCCTATTACATCATATCCCTGTTCTTTTAATAAATATGCTGCCACAGATGAATCTACACCGCCTGACATGCCTACAACGACCTTTTTTCCGTTCTTTTGATCACTCATGCTTAGTATCATTAACCTTTCCTATCGTAATTGTACCGTATATATGCTTTTCAAATGAAGATTATAACATACTTTTCTCAAATTGCAAAACATTCCGCATATTCACTGGAATTTTCCCGATATTCACTGCTAATCTCTTTCAGTACTTCAACCACATAATCCAGCTGCTCTTTTGTGGTAGTTTCAGAAAGTGTCATTCGAATGGTAGAATATATCAGATTCTCCGGCAGTCCGATGGCTTCCAGTACATGGGAAGGTTTTGTGCTGTGACTGGAACAGGCCGAACCGCTGGATGCACAAATCCCTTTCATATCCAGGGATGCCAGCAGTTCCGAAGCATCTACAAACTGAAAACTGATATTAACATTTCCGGGAAGCCTTCTGTTCCGGTCTCCGTTTAATCTCGAAAACGGAATTTCCCTTAAAATCCGGTTGATAAAATAATTCCGCAGCCGGGTTTCCTGTATTCTTTTTTCTTCCATATGTTTATGAACAATCTTTGCCGCCGATGCCATTCCAACGATGCCCGGAACATTCTGGGTACCTGCCCGTTTATGACTCTCCTGTCCGCCGCCAAAAATAAACGAAGATATTGGTACGGATTCCCTTACATAAAGGAAACCGACACCTTTCGGTCCGTGAAATTTATGGGCACTTGCACTTAACATATCAATGTTGTATTCATTTACATCAATCGGCAATTGTCCATACATTTGTACCGCATCCGTATGAAATACAATATTATTTTTTCTGGCGATTCTTCCGATTTCCCGGATTGGCTGAAGGGTTCCGATTTCATTGTTGGCCGCCATCATCGATATTAATATGGTATCCTTTCTGATTGCCCGTTCCAGTTCATTAAGCTTAATGAAACCGTTTTCATCAACATTCACATACGTTACATCAAATCCCAGCTCCTCTAAATTTCCTGCAGTATTCATAATTGCAGGATGTTCAATCCTGGAGGTAATAATGTGTTTTCCTTTACTGCCATATTCTTTTGAAACAGAACGTAATGCCCAGTTATCAGATTCGGTTCCTCCGGCAGTAAAATATATTTCTTCTTTCTTTGCCCCCAGTGTATCTGCAATCAGACTTCTTGCATCTTCAATTGCCTTCCTGCTCTTTCCTGCAAATTCATATACACTGGATGGATTGCCGTATAATTCCGTAAAATAATCCATCATATCATCCACAACTTCTTTATACGTCATAGTTGTTGCCGCATTATCCAGATATATCATATCATGGCTTTCTTCCATAAACACCCCTCCTGACACAAATCCTACCGTCCAGATCACAAAAAACAGTTTTCACTGCATATATATATAAATAAAATCATATATTTTCATAAAACAGTTATTTGAGGACACATGAATTCAAATAATACATCCATTTTAAAATATAAAAATAATCCAATCATTAAAGGAACTTTCATCCTTACCTTTGCAGGCATACTCACCCGGATTATCGGCTTCTTCTTTAGAATATTCCTATCCCGGTGTATTGGTGCAGAAGGAATCGGAATTTATCAGTTAATTTTTCCAATACAGGCCATCTGTTATTCCCTGTGTACAAGCGGATATGAATTATCAATTTCAAAACTGGTGGCATCTACAAATGCCAAAAATAAAAAATCTTCCATGCAAATCTTAAAAACCGGTTTAATAATGTCATTATCCATATCTGTTATTATTGCAATGTTTGTTTATTTTAATAATGAATTTATTTCTACACGGATTCTGGCAGAAGAGCGCTGTAAAAACCTGATTCGCTGGATGAGTATTACCATACCGCTGGCAAGTATTCATTCCTGCATCTGCGGTTATTATCTTGGAATTAAAAAAGCTTCCATTCCTGCCTGGTCCCAATTAATTGAGCAATGTACCCGTGTACTTTCCATCTGGATCATTATTCAGATCTGTTATGAAAAAGGAATTGCCATAACACCGGAAACCGCTGTTATCGGCTCTTTTATTGGTGAAATATTTTCTGTTCTTTATACGGTTTATTGCATTTCCAGTACAGATAAACAAATTGCAAATAATAAAATTTCACTTCCTAAAACAAATTATTTCAAGAAAATATTTAAACTTTCCCTGCCTTTAACATTAAACAGGCTGATGTTAAGCATTATTCAAAGCATACAGAGTATACTGATTCCGTTCTGTCTGATCAGTTACGGTCTGACTTCCTCCGAAGCCTTAAGTCTTTACGGAATCTGCCTCGGACTTGTACTGCCTTTGATCATGTTTCCGGGAGCATTGGTAAATTCCATCTCATTAATGCTCCTTCCAACCATTGCCGAAGCAGAATACAGCGATGATTCCTCCCACATCAGCAATACTTCCGATCATACTTTAAAATTCTGCTGTCTGTTCGGAATTTATTGTGCAGGAATATTTGTGATATTTGGCAATCCCATCGGTATACTGCTTTTTAACAATACTACCTCAGGAACTTATATCTGTATCCTTGGATTCTTATGTCCATTTTTATATATCACTGCCACACTGGCAAGTATTTTAAATGGCCTGGGATATACTCATATAACATTTATACATAGTATTGTTACGACTCTGATTCAGTTATTCTGTACCATTATACTGATTCCCAACATAGGGATTGTAGGTTATCTGATGGGATTACTGGTCAGCAGTATCATCAGTTCCATTTCACATTATATTTCCGCAAAAAAATATGTGAAATTTCATGTCAATGCATGGAATACATTTCTGATTCCAACAATAACATTTTTAATCTTTCATTTTTGTATAGACTATATAAATAAATTTATAAACTGTCATTCTTCAATTCAGGAATTTATGAAAATCGGTGTGGAAACCGTCATTATTACTGTTGTATATCTTCTGGTATGTTATAAATATAATTATTCCAAATCTTCAGCGAAACTCCATCATATAGTCTCTAAATCGTAACGGCAGCATCTGCGTCTGAAGCTTTTGGTTTTTTCGTCCCTGAATGGCAATACATTTCCAGAAGGTTTTAAACAACTCCTGATAAAGTTCTTCCTCCCGGGAAATATGATTAAATACATTTTCATCAATTTTTTCTCCGATTACAATAATAAACTGTTTTCCCGCAGGATGAACCGCAAATAATTCTCTGGTTTCATCATAAATCGCAAAATTCTCCAAAGGAAACCGGTCTTCAAAATGAGCCGCCAGAAATGTAATGATATTATTTTTCGGACCGATTTTTGCTAACAGCAGACCGTTCTCTATCTCTGTAAATCTTAAAAAACCGTACAAATGATGAATCTCATTGCACACTTCAATTTTCATTTTAAAAACATTTAAAATATAGGAATTGGATAAATCATTCAGAAGATTTCTACGTTTTTTCATTGAAAGTCCATGTACAATCATATGATAAACGGAATCCGCCTTAAATTCTTCATAGCTTGCCAATGCCCTGCATATTAATTTATAGCAATCCATTCCGAACTCCCGAAGAACGGTTCCTGCAACTTTTCGGGTTTTCTCCGGATCAGCTTCGGAATACCGGGTATGCTCAGCCAGCTTATAGTTTGAAATTTCCCCTGCCTGAATGTAAGTTCTTTCATGGTTATACTTAAATTCATATGTTTCATAAATTGCAGTGAAGACTCCCTCCAGAGAATCTTCACAATAGATTATCCATTCATACATGACCGTTCCCTGCTTTTCATATAAAATTCATTACCGCCGTCTGACATATCATCAAACAGATTTAACTGACGATAGGTCACACTATCCTTCGAAAAAGGATATAACTCTTTGGGTGACAGCAGATTTCTGCTTATATAGTTTTCCTCTATCTTTGTGTTATACATCATTTTCCCATTACATGTTATAAAATATAAAGCTCTTTTTAATACCACTCCCATCTTCTTTAAATCATCAAAACCCAGATTTCCGCTTCTTCTTGCTTTTACGATCCGCTGGGCACTTTTTACTCCTATTCCCGGAATTCTTAATAACTGTGAATAATCCGCCCGGTTTATTTCCATAGGAAATAATTCCAGATGTCCCAGAGCCCAGTTGCATTTAGGGTCCAGCAGTACATTAAAATTTGGTCTTTCCTCGCTTAACAGCTCACTGGTTCTGAAACCATAATACCGTAAAAGAAAATCTGCCTGATACAACCGGTGTTCCCTAAGCAGCGGCGGTCCCTCTTTAAGTACCGGCAAAGATGTATCGTCATTGACCCGGACAAATGCAGAATAAAACACACGTTTTAAATTATATTGATTATATAATGCTTCGGCAATTGTCATGATCTGATAATCATTCTCCCGGGTAGCTCCTACGATCATTTGTGTAGATTGCCCCGCCGGTACAAATTGCCGGGATTTTTTATAAATCGTAATTTCATTTTTACTTTCAATAATACCGTTCCGTATCAGTTTCATAGGTTTCAAAATCTTGTCTCTTGTCTTATTCGGCGCTAATTCCCGTAGTCCTTCCGCTGTAGGAAGTTCCAAGTTAACGCTCATACGGTCTGCCAGTAAACCTGCCTGATAAATTAGTTTTTTATCTGCTCCCGGAATTGCTTTTACATGAATATATCCCTGAAAATTATATTCCGTCCGCAGCAGAAATACCGTCTGATAAATTAACTCCATGGTATAATCCGGAGAGCGCAGTATACCGGAACTTAAAAATAATCCTTCAATATAATTTCTGCGATAAAACTGTATCGTTAAATCGCAGATTTCCTTCGGAGTAAAAGAAGCTCTTGCTACATCATTGGAACGACGGTTAATACAATATTTACAATCAAAGATACATTCATTGGTAAGTAATATCTTTAACAAAGAAATACATCTGCCATCAGAGGAAAAACTATGACAAATTCCGGCTGATATTGCATTTCCTATGCCTGTACCATCACCGTTTTTTTCCACACCGCTGCTGGTACAAGCCACATCATATTTGGCCGCATCTGCCAGTATTCCAAGTTTTTCTGCCATAGGCATAGTATCCGAAACACAATAATTCATTGTCATACCCATGCATATCACAATTCCTGTGAAGCCGACCGGACAATATGCTGAAAAACCAGCCGGCTGCATATTCCTTTTTATTTTTTTCAGCTTATCACTCATGCAACCACGCTGAACAAATGTTCTGCTGTTTTCATTGTAACACAGAGTCATAAAGAACACAAGTTCTTTTTTCAAAAAACAAAAAAACTGACCTCCAAAGGTTAGATTTTTCACTCTAACTTTTTGGTGGACAGTTCCTCTCTCTCCGGATTTATTATCAATCTCTGTCATTCTGCTATATTATTAACTGACTTCTCCATTGTTCTTCCTTAAATCCTGTCAAGACCGCATCCTCCGTAATCAGAAGCGGTCTTTTTACCAGCATGCCATTGGTGGCAAGAAGTTTTAATTTATCTTCTTCACTCATATCCGGCAGCTTATCCTTCAACCCCAGCTCCTTATATAAATTTCCGCTGGTATTAAAAAATTTCTTAATATCCAGTCCGCTCCGTTCATACCATTGTTTTAATTCTTCATAGTTCGGATTTTCTTCTTTTATATCCCGCATTTTATATTCCAAATGATTCTCCTTCAGCCATTTTTCCGCTTTTTTACAAGTAGTGCATTTTGGATAACATAAAAATAACATATTATTCTCTCCTTACCATATTAATTTAATTTGCAGGCAATTGCAGAGCCAAATATCACAAAATAAAATTTTTAAAAACTTATTGTTCCTGACCATTCACTCTTATCTGCGCCTCATTTGTTTTCTCTGTTCAATGGAAATTAATTTATCAATATTAATATTCGCCTCAATTTTACATCCATATAAAATTCTACCATTTTCTTCGGCTTTTCTTACGATTGTTGCATTCACGGTATATGGTTCATAATTCGCCTCAAAAGATATCTTTACTTTTGAACCGATTTCCTTTTCAGGCGCATCCATTTTCGTCCGAAAAGAAATTCCTGATACACTGATATCATGAATTACCACCGTTTCACCCTGAATTTTGCCATTAATCCCCAAAGGTACCCGAAAAGTATTTCTCCGGTTCTTTTTAATACCCTGATTTTTACTGTATACTAAAATTCCCTTTATTGTTTCAGTATTGATATTTTGAGCTATTACATTATTCCATGCAATGGGATTTTCATTTTCTTTTTGGTATACAATATTAATTCGAATATTGTCCTTGTCAAAAACCACAACTTTACCATCTAATGTAATATTTTCAATCAATATACTGTTTTTTATACACCTTAATACTTTTGAGGGAACAATAATTTCTCTTGTACCATCCTGAATTTCAACTTCAATAAAATCGTTTTCTTTCAGTTCATTAATATACATTCATCTCTTCCTTTTTTGTGTATTTTTATATATTAATATTCCAATATATCTTTAATAATGTAATATCTTTCAGATAAAAGTGATGTTACAGCAGACTCCTATATCTGCTCTTTTGGGAATTATACCATATTCAAACTGTTTATTCAATTTATAAAAATATATTTCATACACGAAATTTCACTAATACAAAAGAACAGTTTTACACATACTGATACAGCGTTCAAACGACTACAGCTGAATATGCTGAAAGGAATTAAGAAAGGAAATGTATAATTGATTTCCCTATGAATTCATTATACACGGTAATAACATGGATAAGAATAATAAAAAATCACAACTTCAAATGCAGGAACAAAAAAACCATAATAAATTTAACAGTATAACCCAAAAAGTTTCACCAGAGAATCAGAACCAGACACATAATTCCAAAAAAGAAGGAATCCATCCAATCAATCAAAATAGATAAAACTTCTTTGTTGCCTTGTGCAAACAGTAGTGATATGCATAAAAATAGATATAGGGTAGAAGAAAGATTATCTACTTCTACCCTAACATATTTTTAGAATTCTTTTCTGTACACCATTTTTAAAAGTTACTACGCCATTTTGCTAAAAAACTATAAGAATTAATTTCCTACAGCTCATACGGCGTCTCCTGATACACATAATAATTCAGCCAATTCGTATAAAACGCATTTGCATGCGCCCTCCAGGTCAGTAACGGCGGATTTTCCGGATTATCACCGGGATAATAATTATATGGCAGATTAATATCCAGTCCTTTTCCCAAATCTCTTTTATATTCCGTGTCCAGTGTAATTCTGTCATATTCCGGATGACCGGTAAGGAATATCTGTTTTCCTTCTCCCGCAATGATCACTAGCGGACCGGCTTCCCTGGATTCTGCCAGAATGGACAATTTATCATTGGCCAGGATCTCCTCCCTTGACACCTCCGTATGTCTGGAATGAGGCGCGAGAAAAACATCATCAAAGCCTCTCATCAACGGCACCTTCCGATGCAATACTTCATGCCAGTAAATACCAAATCTCTTTTCCGGCAGCCGGCTGGTATGAACTCCGAAATGATAATACAATCCTGCCTGTGCTCCCCAACAGATATGAAGCGTGGAAGTAACGTTTTTTCTGGTAAAATCCATGATTTCCGTCAGTTCCTTCCAGTAATTCACTTCTTCAAATGCAAGATGATCCAGCGGCGCGCCGGTAATAATAAAACCATCAAACTTTTGATTCTTTATTTCTTCAAAGGTACTGTAAAACTGATTCAGATGACTGGCCGGTGTATTTTTTGATATATGGGAAGCAATATGAACAAATGTCACATCTACCTGAATCGGAGTATTGGACAGTGCCCGCAACAGTTGTATTTCCGTCTCATGTTTTAACGGCATAAGGTTTAAGATTGCTATTTTCAAAGGACGGATATCCTGACGGATTGCCCTGGTTTCATCCATGATAAAAATATTTTCCTGTTCTATGACCGCCTTGGCTGGCAAATCACCTTTTACCTTAATTGGCATATTACAAGCCTCTTTTCTATTATTTAATATTAGTATTGTACATCATTTCTACTTTAAAGAAAAGCCCTGAAATCTTCCTCGGTAATAATCTGCACACCCAGTTCCCTGGCTTTCTTATTTTTGGAGGAAGACGACATTGCATCATTATTGATCAGATAATCCGTTTTGGAACTGACAGAACCGGTAACCTTTCCGCCAAGATTCTCTATCAGCAGCTTTAATTCCTCCCGGTTTGAAAAAGTATTCAGCGAACCGGTGATGACAAATACTTTTCCGGATATCATCTCATTTTCCTGCCCTGATTCCTCTTCCTGTTTTATTGTAAGCTCCTGCAGCAGATTCTGAAATTCCTGCATATTGTTTTCATCCCGGAAATACTGTGCAAAAGACCCCGCAATCACTTCACCGATTCCGTCTATACCGGTCAGTTCCTCTTCCGTTGCATATATCAGCTTATCAATATCATTGTGAAATTCCCGGCAGAGCATTTTTGCATTTGTAAGCCCCACATTCAAAATACCAAGACCGTTTATGACACGATAACATTCCGTATTTCGGGAGGCATCAATGGCAGCCATATACTTATCAAAAGACTTTCTGCCAAATCCTTTGGTTCCCACAATCTCCTCTTCAAAACGGGACAAATGATAAATATCGGCAAACTCATGGATATAACCGGAATCCACAAATTTCTCCAATGTCTCCCCTGATAAACCATCGATATTCATGGCATTTCTGGAAACAAAATGGGCAAATTTCTTTATCTTTTTAGCCGGACATTCCGGATTGATACAATATAAAAACTTAAAACCATTGTCCTCCTTAATAACCGTTTTTTCACCGCAGACCGGACAATCCTCCGGTACCGTGTTCAGACCGCTTTTTGTAAGATTCCGTGCAATCTGCGGGATAATCATATTTGCTTTAAAAACTTCTATTTCATCTCCGATACCCAATGCCAGCCCTTCTGCCACACTGACGTTGTGTATACTGGCTCTGGAAACTGTGGTTCCCTCCAGTTCCACCGGTTCAAACACGGCAATGGGATTGATCAGTCCGGTTCTGGAAGCACTCCACTCAATGGTCAGCAGTCGGGTTTTTGCCGTCTCGTCTGCCCATTTAAAAGCAATACCGTTTCTTGGAAACTTAGAAGTCCGGCCAAGGGAAACTCCGTATGCAATATCATCAAACATTAAAACCAGACCGTCCGACGGAATATCATAGTCCTCAATTGATTTTGAAAAATACCCTACAGCCTCTTCCATGGTCTCTGCAGAAACTTCCCTGTATTCCACCACATCAAATCCCTGACTCTTCATCCATTCAAACTGACATTGAAGGGAATTGTCAAACTCCACCGCTTCTGCCTGAATTAATGCAAAGGCATAAAAATATACATTTCTGTTTGCCGTTATCTCATTGCTCAGCTGTCTGACAGAACCGGAACAGAGATTTCTTGGATTTTTATACTTTGCCGCCACGTCTTCAATGGAAGCATTGATTTTCTCAAAATCGGAATAACGGATGACCGCCTCGCCCCGCAATACCAGTTTACCGCTGTAAGCAATCTTTAACGGTACATTTTTAAAAACCTTTGCATTGTTGGTAATGACTTCCCCGATTTCTCCGTTACCTCTTGTAACTGCCTTTACCAGTTCCCCGTTCTCATAGGTTAAAACCACCGTAAGACCGTCCAGTTTCCAGGATAAAATACCTTTCTTATCCTGAATAAAATCTACCAGACCGCTGATTTCTTTTGTTTTATCCAAAGACAGCATCGGCTGTTCATGCCGCTCCTTTGGCAGTTCACTTAAGACTTCGTATCCCACCGTAACAGTCGGACTGTTTGACATCCGAATTCCGGTTTCCTGTTCCAGCTGCACCAGCTCATCATATAATCTGTCATATTCATAATTACTGATAATTTCATTTCCATCCTGATAATATGCCTTGGAGGCCTGATTCAGGATATCCACCAATCCCTGCATTCTGCTCATTTAAATGATACCTCAACATTATTTTATAGTAATTCCATTAAATCCATAATCTCCGATTCCGAGATTCTTCGGTAAGTCCCTTCCTTCAGGCGATTTAACCGGATATTCATAACCCGGACCCTTTTCAACTCCGTTACTCTGTAATTTAATGTCTCACACATTCGCCGAATCTGCCGGTTCAGTCCCTGGGTCAAAACAATATCAAATGTATAATCATCAATTCGATTCACTTCACAGGGTCTGGTCACTGTATCCAGAATCGGAACCCCGGCCGCCATTTTCTCCAGAAAGTCATCGGTTATCCGTTTGCTGACCCGGACCACATATTCTTTTTCATGGCCCTCACTGGACTTCGCAATACGGTTAGCCAGTTCTCCGTCATTGGTCATCAGAATCAGACCGGAAGAATTCTTATCCAGTCTTCCCACATAAATCAACCGTTTGGGATAATTCATAAAATCAATAATATTATCCGGGTTGGTTCTGTCGCAGGTACATTCAATTCCCACCGGTTTGTTCAGTGCCAGCAGAATCAGGGAATCCTGCTGCTTTACCGGTTTTCCGTCGGCATAAACCTTTGAGCCTTCTTTCACCCGTTCTCCCACGGCAGCCGTATGTTCATCAATCCGTACCCTGCCGGCTTCAATCATTCGGTCTGCTTCCCTTCTGGAACATACTCCTGCATCGCTTAAAAATTTATTCAGACGGATGCCTTTCATTTTCTCCTCTGTTTCCTTCCCGGAATTTAACTTTTTATTTCCTGCCATATGTTCGCACCTCGTCTATTCATATCTTTGTTTAACCCAAAACCCGCTTTGCAATATCCACCGATTCTTTTGCATCTCTGGCATAATAGTCCGCTCCGATTTTTTCCGCATAAGACGGGGTTAATACGGCGCCTCCCACCATAACCTTGCAATCCACATGATTTTCCCGTAAAAGACTTATAGTTTTCTCCATGGAAACCAGTGTAGTCGTCATCAGTGCCGACAGACCCACCAGTTTCACCTTATGCTCCATGGCTGCATCCACAACCGCCTGATAATCCACATCTTTTCCCAGATCTATCACCGTATATCCATAGTTTTCCAATAATACCTTTACAATATTCTTTCCGATATCATGGATATCGCCTTTTACGGTGGCAAGAACAATCTTCCCCTTGCTCACCGACTCTCCCGAATGTTTACTCAGATGTTCCTTGATGACCGCAAACGCTGCCTGTGCCACATCCGCTGCCATAATCAGCTGGGGCAAAAAAATCTTTCCTGTTTCAAACTGATTTCCTGCCTGATCCAGGGCCGGAATAAGATGTTCATTTATGATCGTCATGGGATTTTCCGTCTCTAACAGTTCGCTGGTAATTCTGGCACCATCGTTTTTCAAACCGTTTTCAATGGCGTATTCCAGTGAATTCTGCCGGATTCCCGAAGAAGACCGGCTGCCGGCTGCCGGCTCATTCTTCTCCATGGCAGCAGGCACGGCTTTCGGTCCGGATACAGGCAGCATATACTGTAACTGGTTATTATAGGCTTCAATATATTCCAGTGAATTCCTGTCATAATTCATCAACAGACGAAATGCCCTGACACTCCCGGTCATGCTTGCCACATTCGGATTCATGATCGGCAGATCCAGACCATTCTGCATTGCCATGGTTAAAAAGGTGTGATTGATCAATTCCCTGCCCGGCAGGCCAAAGGAAATATTGGATACTCCCAAAACCGTTTTCAGACCCAATTCTTCTTTTACCCGCCGGACAGCCTTTAATGTTTCAGCAACACCCTCCTGTTCCGCGGAAGCCGTCAGTGTCAGACAGTCGATATATACGTCTTCCTTTGGAATTCCCAGTTCTACTGCCCGTTTCAAAATCTTTTCAGCAATTTTAAATCTCTGCTCACTGCTTTTCGGAATTCCGTTTTCATCCAGCGTAAGTCCAACTACGGCAGCACCGTATTTTTTTACCAGAGGAAGTACGGAAGCCAGCGACTGTTCTTCCCCATTGACGGAATTGACAATGGGTTTTCCGTTGTATACCCGCAGACCGGCTTCCAGTACTTCGGGAATCGTGGAATCCAGCTGCAAAGGAACTTCCACAATACTCTGAATTGCCTTTACCGCCTTTACCATCATGGACTTTTCATCTATATCCGGCAATCCCACATTGACATCCAGTATTTCGGCTCCTGCCTTTACCTGATCAATGGCCTGATTCAGAATATAATCCATGTCCTGGTTCAGCAGTGCCTCTTTAAATCTCTTTTTTCCGGTAGGATTGATCCGCTCTCCGATGATACGGGGCTGGGAAATAATAACCGTATCTACGGCGGAACAGACTGCCGCCCTGTGAATCTTTGCCGGAGGAATAAAATGCTTATCTTTCAGCATACCTGTCAGTTCTGCAATATATTCCGGTGTGGTTCCGCAGCAGCCGCCAAAAATTTTAACACCAAGTGCCGGAAAATCCTGTAACTGCCGGGCAAAATCCTTCGCCGTAACATCATACATATTGGTCAAAGGGTCCGGCAGACCGGCATTCGGTTTCACCACCAGAGGAAGGGTTGTCCATTCCCCTATCTCTTTCACAATCGGATACAGTTCGTTCGGACCAAGGGAACAGTTTACACCGAGAGCCGCTACTCCCAGTCCCTCCAGAGTCATTGCCATATTGGAGATTCCGCAACCGGTAAATGTACGCAGATTCTTTTCAAATGTCATGGTGCAGACAATCGGAAGCTCTGAATTCTCTTTTGCTGCCAAAACCGCCGCTTTCAATTCATATAAATCGGTCTGGGTTTCAAATACAATCAGATCGGCTTCCTCTCCTGCCATAATCTGCTCTTTATAGATTTCATAAGCTTCCTCAAAGGAAAGAGTTCCTGTGGGCTCCAATAACTGACCAATGGGTCCGATATCCAGGGCAACCAGTGTATCCGTTCCTTCACAAGCCTGTTTTGCTAATTTTACGGAGGTCCCGATCACCTCTGCCACACTGTGCCCGCAGTTTTTCAATTTATATGCATTGGCTCCAAACGTATTGGCATATATAACATCTGCACCTGCCCGGATATAAGACCGGTGAATATCCAGTATCCATTCGGGTTTTTGGATACTGATCAGTTCCGGAACGGCTCCCATCGGCATTCCTCTCTCCTGCAGCATGGTCCCCATTCCGCCGTCAAAAATAACAAACTCTTTACACAACAATGTCTTAAAATCCATAGTTCACTCCTTCCCTGTCAGAATTCCGTAAATTAATAGCAGGTCGTACCTTTTCTCCTATATTCACAGTCTCCCAGCAAATGACAATTTTCACATGTTTTTTTCCGCTCTTCCAAAGTCCCCTGACGAAGTCCGATCAGACAGGTTACGGATTTTCTCGGAACCAGAATACAGGATTCCGTAGCACAAAGACCGATTCGTTTACCGGCATTCATAATTTCCAGAAGCTCTTTCTGGGTTGAAAGAGGAAAATCCCCATATCCCACACCAAATCTCCAGGTATGGGAATATCCTTCCATCTCCCGGAACAAAATCTTTTCCGCCTCATCACAAACCTGTTCAACAGCGGCATTTGCCAGGGCATCGATGATCAGGGCATTTACCATATTATCCACTTCATTCTGTCTCAGCAATTTATCCACTCCGTCCGACAGTGTGACACATAAAGCCGCCGCCTTCTCACAGTCGCTCAAATGCTTTCGAATGGAATCGCCTTTCAGTTCCAGCCGGGTTCCTCCCAGAAAAAGACTGTCATTTTCTCTGCATAAATCAAAAACTTTAAAACAGTATCTCGGTTTTATGACCTTCAATAAATCTATTTCCGCCTGAAGAATCAGTTTTGTCATATTCAAATCCGGCAGGGTATCCCGATATCCCAGATATCTGGCGGCTTCCCCTTTATCAATTTCTTTTATTACAATTTCTTCATCCAATGGCATAATTACAACAGACTCCTTACCGCATCATTGATTTTTCCTGCTACATAGGGATTATTCATTGTATACAGATGAATTCCGTCTACACCATTGGATATTAAATCCACAATCTGGTCTATGGCATAAGCAATTCCGGCATCCCGTAATGCTTCCGGCTGATGTTCATATTTCTGCATCATCTTGCTGAATTTAACCGGAAGACTGGCTCCGCACATGGATACCATACGCTCTATCTGGCTTTTATTTACTACCGGCATAATTCCTGCTTCAATCGGTACTTCGATTCCGGCAATTCTGGCCTTTTCCAGAAAATCATAAAATTGAGTATTGTCAAAGAACAACTGGGACATCAGGTGCTCCGCTCCCGCCTCTACCTTTTTCTTTAAATTTTTAATATCGTCAATCAAAGAATCCGCTTCCCCGTGACCTTCCGGATAACAGGCACCGGATACATGAAAATTTCCCCGGGATTTAATATAGGACACCAGTTCACTGGCATATTTAAAATCCTTTTTTACCGGAAAATCCGGATTGATATCTCCACGAAGCGCCAGAATATTACGGATTCCATGCTCTTCCAATTCTTTTAATATATAGTCTATATCTTCCTTTGTATTATACACACAGGTCAGATGCGCTGCCGACAAAATTCCGTATTTTTCCTGAATATCCGAAGCAATCTGGCAGGTTTTGGAATCGGCACGATTCCCGCCGGCCCCATAGGTGACGGAAATAAAATCCGGTTTTAAATCACTCAGTCCCTCAAGTGTTTCATAAATTGTCTCAATAGAGCTTGTCTTTTTTGGTGGAAACACCTCAAAAGAAAAGATTGTTCTGTCTTTTTTAAACAAATCTGATATATACATTTTAATTTCCTTTCATCCCGTATTCTTTTGGCGCTTATCTCTCGCTTAATTGCAAAACAGATTGTATCCTATGATAATGCATAAAAATATTATAAATACAGACCAGAAACATAAGCCGAGATATAATCCAATCGCCATTCCTACTGCTATCCAGAATAATATAAATCCGCAGATTCTACGCATACTACAAATCCTTTAAAGGTATTTGTATATCATATGCCAGTAAATGCGGATTTAACATTATTATTTATTTTCCGTTTTAATCACAATATCATCAACTTCAACCGTATCATCCTTAGTATCCGCATCTTTATTGGTAAATCTCTCAATAAAGTCCGGTACCATATCAAGAATCTTGGTCAGTCCGTCCTGTTCTTTAATATTTACTAGCTTTGGAACTCCGTCTTTAATCACCAGTACGGCACTTGGTGACATTTTACCACCCATTCCGCCGCCGCCGTTATTCTTCTGGTCGTTATATGCCGCTCCGGCTCCAACGCCAAAGGATACATCCACCAACGGTAAAATAATAGTTCCGTCAATATTGATGGCATCTCCTACAACGGTTTTTGTTGTAATGAAATTTTCCATTCCCTTAAACAATGATTCTACTGTGCTGTCAAAAGCATTTTTATTCTCTGCCATATGTCCTCCTTTTTTCCATAACCTGTTTCAGATAATCATTTCGATATAGTCTTAATGCTATTATTAACAAATAATAAATCTGAATTCTGCCTTTGATTAACAAATCACCTTCCAGAACTTTCTGTTCAAAATCAGCATGCAATAAAAAGTTCTTTGGTAAAACCGTGTAAAACATACAAATAAATCCATATAATTTACCCGTATTACACGGACTGTCAAAACCAAAATGCAGATATCCTTTAATCTTGCGGGGCCGAATATGCTTCAAAAGCCGGATGGCTTCTCTTTTCACAACCCTGAAAGCCTGCCGGGTTGTTTCATCCTGCAGAAACTCATTCAGCCGTTTAATTTTTCCGTATATATTTTTTATTGTATCACAAAAACGTCTAAAAATATATTTAATTTTCAATCGTATGGAAGAAAAAAACTTTTTTATTCTGTCAATCACGGATGTTTTCTCTGCATCATCTGTTTGATTTTCAGATGCTTCCGGGTTCTGATTTGTTTTTTGCGATTGTTCCTTCTTCTGCCGGTCTATCTTCTGACCTGCAAATGCATCTCTCTGTTCTTCCAGCTTTTGCAGCGCTTGAAATGGTTCCTCTGATTCGGAGTGTTTCCCATACTGTTTCTTATGAATTTCCTCCGACAGCCGTTCAAACATCTCTGTCTCTTTTTCCATCTGTTTCAACTGTCTCTTCCGGCCTTTCAGACTTCGCTCATCGGTTTCATCATCCAGCCAGTGGGTATTGATTCCGAATATGCGGAATGTCATGGTCATCCGGGTATTTTTCTGAAAACGGAAGCTGAGCAATCGAAACAAAAAAGAAACTCTGGCATCAACCGTAAGTTTGCCGTGATAATCAATCCTGGCAGAATAGCGGACAGGCACAAACAGTACACACAAAACCAGCACTAACACCAGACTGAGCAGGGCAAGAAGAATGATTCCTAATATTTTTAAAATTGTCAGCACTATATGTAGCATGCTCTCTCTTCCTTACTTCATGTTATTCTTTTTCAATCATCTTTCTGACAAGAAACTGCCCGGTCTTATTATAACAGTCCATAATAATCTGCTCCATAACTTCCAAAGCTTCCTCTCTGCCTTCCCCAATGCCCACAACGAACATATTGCTCTTTTGGTAATGTTTTTGTAATAAGACATAGGATGGATAAATTTCCAAAGAATTATTCTCATTGACAGGAAGGGTAATAAAATAAACACCAAGCTGCGGTTTGTTCCGAATTGCTTTTTTTATGATTTTATGCCTGCGTCGGCCGGCCTGGCAGCCTACATAAAGATTATTATACCATTTCATTCAAACAACCTCAAATCTCATTTATGATACATTTAATAATTTCAATTACTGCCGCCTTTTCTGCCTTATTGGTACAATTGGAAACCGAATAATAAACATAATCCTGAATTTCCGTAATATTATTAAAAAATACCGGTAACCGTGACAATATCAGTGCCATAACCGAACGATTTACAATTTTCTGGTTCTCGCTGAAAAACCGTGTCAGTTCTCCTACCAGCTCCTCCCGCTTTTGTTCCACATAAAGTCTGATATCAAAGGACTCCGATTCACCGTCCGTCTGTTCAAAACTTTCCCGGACCGCCGATAAATCGATGAACAGGCTGTCCGACAGCAGATACCGGGTAAGATAAAGTTCCCGGAAAAATTCTTCCGCTTTTATGCCTGATACCGTTTCCATATACTGTTCTTTCACTGTATCCAGTACGTATTCCACCGATGAAATTTTAGAATACAGGCCTTCCGGTATACCTTCCAAAGCTCCAAGGGATGCTGTAATATTATCGGACAGTGTTTTGTATTCTCCGCCTTGAAACGCTTCATTCACTTCCCGTAAAATCCGGATACAGCAGGCAACATTCTCCTGTTCATAAGAAACATAGGGCATACAATTCAGCATTGCATAAATTTTATTTACAATACCCTGCAGCATCATATATAAACCGGTTTCTTCATCTATAAAATCCGCTGCATACTTTAATTTCTTCTCCAGTTCGCAGAACTGCGATTCTGTAATTGTATCATAATTCATATTTTTTGCATACAGGTAAATTTCATATAAATCCTGAAAATCTTCAATCTGCTCCGGCAGTATCAGCATGGAAGAAGATTTCAGCACATAAACAAAATCATCCACGGTCTGCCGGTCTGTCTGTTTATAAACGGTCAGACCCTCGCTTAAAAGCTGGAAAAACTTTGATTTTGTCATTCTTAACGGAATTTCAGCAACGATTTCACTAATCTTGCCGTTAATGACCGTATTATCTTCATCCGAGAAAATATACTGCATAATTTGTCTGGTAAAATCTTCATCAGAATAATTACTGTCTAAATCTGTATCTTTAAATAAGTATTCACATCTGTTAGACACATATTCATATCTGGAAAAAATATCTGCATAAGCCGCCAGCCCGTCCACCTTCTGATAGATTTCATTTCGAACCCCTTCAATTTCCGTGATTGCTTTGTTCCGTTCCGTTTCCGTCTGTTTCGGTATGATCACATTCTCAATAATTTCAGAGATAACTTCTGCATAACGCTGCAGATTTTCATCTTTTTTACCTCTGTCTTCCAGCATTTCATAATAGGTATAATAATCCAGCGCTAACTCAACAGCTGCACTTCCATTATATAAATCTGCCAGATATTTTCCATAAACCGGAAGATTTTTTTCAAGATTCATTCCCTTTGAAATCTCTTTTAAAATCTTGTTCATTACTGCCTTTCCTTTCATTATTTATTGATCTGTTTCGCAATCATCTGCTATTTTTCCGAACAGAATTCAACCTTTTCTCCTGCCAGTATTTTATTGGTCGTCCGGACAGCACACATTTTACCGCACATGGAACAGGTATGCCGTTCTTCCAACGGTACGCTGTCATAATATCTTTTCGCCTTTTCTCCGTCAATGGCATACCGGAACATTTCATCCCAGTCCAGTCTGTGTCTTGCTGCGCTCATTTTATTATCAATCTCTCTGGCTCCCTGAATCCCTTTGGCAATATCAGCGGCATGGGCAGCTATCTTTGATGCAACAATTCCTTCCCGCACATCATTGACATCCGGCAATCTCAAATGCTCCGCCGGAGTTACATAACACAGAAAATCCGCACCGTTAGCAGCCGCTATGGCGCCTCCGATCGCCGACGTAATATGGTCATATCCCGGTGCAATATCCGTTACCAGCGGTCCCAGAACATAAAACGGCGCTTCATGACAGATTCGCTTCTGAATCGCCATATTTGCAGCAATTTCATTCATTGCCATGTGTCCCGGCCCTTCAACCATAACCTGCACATCTTTTTCCCATGCCCGTTTTGTCAGATTTCCCAGCTCGATGAGTTCGGCAATCTGTCCGGCATCGGTGCTGTCCTGAATACATCCCGGACGCAATGCATCACCCAGACTAATGGTTACATCATATTTTCTAAATATTTCCAATACTTCATCATAATATTCATAAAACGGATTTTCATTTCCTGTCATTTCCATCCATGCAAAAAGCAGGGAACCGCCTCTGGACACGATATTCATCAGTCTGCCTTCCCGTTTAAAGGCCTCTACGGCCCGTTTATTAATACCTGCATGAATCGTTTGGAAATCCACGCCTTCTCTGGCATGAGCTTCTACTACCTTCAGAAAATCCTGTGCCGTTATCTCCAGTAAATCTTTTTCCAGATATCCGATGGCATCATACATTGGAACGGTACCGATCATTGCCGGTGACACTCTTATCAGTTCCTCCCGAAACGTATTGGTTTTACCGTAATTACTTAAATCCATGATGGCTTCACAGCCAAAATCAACTGCCATTCTGACTTTTTCCATTTCCATCTCATAATCTTTTTTATCCCCGGATATTCCAAGATTAACATTAATCTTGGTTTTTAAACCTTTTCCGATTCCTTCCGGTGAAAGGGATGTATGATTGATATTAGCCGGAATAGCAACTTGTCCCAGCGCCACCAGTTCTCTTAATTTCTCCACATTCATATTTTCTTTTGCTGCTACAGTTTCCATCTCCGGAGTAATTATCTGTTTTCTGGCAGCTTCCATCTGTGTATGATAGTCTCTCATAATTAAAATCCTTTCCTGCTTTTATCCATTTTATAAAATTTTTCCAAATTCCGGACAGGCAGATCCTACGTCCTGTCCGGCTTTGTATTCCATCCGGCCTGCCGGCATACTGCTACAACGGAAACGTACATCCCATGAAATCCATGATATAGGCATCTGCGTTTTCTTTTATGATTTCTGCCGGATCCACGGAGTGTTCATCATATATGGCTACCGCACGGTATCCTCCCATACGGGCTCCCTGAATTCCGGCCAGTATATCTTCAAACACAATACATTCCGTCGGATGAATGCCCATTCGTTCCGCCGCTTTATCATATACATCCGGAAAACCTTTTCCGCGGGATACTTCCCGAACCGTTGTTATATTGTCAAACATATCAATTACACCATTATTGGTCAGTGCCGGTATTACCAGTTGTTTATCCGATGCGGTTGCCACTGCCATTTTTATATTCTGCTCTTTCAGCATTTGAAGATATTCCATGGCACCTTTTTTTAATGGAACTGTGTTGGCATAGGCATAAATAGCCATATCATACCACTCCCGGATAATTTCCTCTCTGTTTTCCGGAAATCCAAACCGTTCTATTGTATAGTCTGCAGCCGCCTCAAATCCCATAGGAGTAATGGCATCCAGATAATCCGGCGGCACGGAGAGCCCTCTCTTTCCTAAAAAATCCACATCAATCTGTCTCCAGACTCCCATGGAATCCACCAATGTTCCGTCTAAATCAAAAATTGCTCCTCTGTATATAGTTTGTTCCATATTTACCTCATTTTTTACTTTTTCTTCATTATCTCATATATATTCATGCCAGGAATGCCTGATACATATTTCTTGCAGCCGCTTCAATGTCTTTTTCCGCTATGATTGCTGATACCACTGCCAGTCCGTCAATTCCCGTTCCTTTAAACCGCTCCAGTGTATTCATATTAATTCCTCCAATGACAACAATCGGTATGCTCACTGCGGCCCGTATTCCTTTTAATTCTTCCATGGTAACCGGTCTGGCATCCGTTTTGGTATTTGTAGCAAACATGGCGCCGACACCCAGATAATCCGCCCCGTCTTCTACGGCTTTTAATGCTTCCTCCTGTCTCGCTACCGATACACCGAGAATTTTATCTTTACCTATGATATTCCGAACCACGGACGCCGGCAGATCCGACTGTCCGATATGTACTCCGGCAGCATCCACGGCCAATGCAATATCTACACGATCATTAATGATCAGGGGCACATGATATCTGTCGGTTATTTCCTTCACCCGGACCGCCAGCTCATAAAACTCCTTGGAACTGCAATTCTTCTCCCGAAGCTGTACTACGGTACATCCGCCTTTTACGGCCTGTTCCACGGACTCTTCAATGGTATCGGTACTCATTAAATCCCGGTCGGTACAGAGATACAGGGTATAATCAATTTTATTCTTCATTTACTCTTGCCCTCTCTTCTATTATTTCATTGGAAAGAATACTGACGGCATCGATGATATTTATATGATAACTTCCGGTTCCCATATGTCCTGCTGTTTCAAATGCCATTTCCCCGGCAATTCCCATTGTCATAATTCCGCCGATTGCTGCCGAATAATAATCTTTGCTTCCGTTTATATTAGCTGCACCAGCATAAGAGCCTGCCAGTGCGGTTGTCATACAGCCTGTCCCTGTTACTTTGGACAGCATCTTATGACCATTGGAAATCTTTGTTACCCTTGTTCCGTCTGACACCACATCCACAGCTCCTGTAATCGCCGCCACACAACCATAGATTTCAGCCACCTTCTTAGCAACGGAAACCCCGTCAATTTTATTATCCTCTTCGGCAGAATCCACTCCCTTTGTGTTTACCTGAAGGCCTGCTATATATGACATCTCTGAAAGATTCCCCCGCAATATGGCAATTTTTACATTGGAAAGTATCTGTTTCACTGTATTATTGCGAAATCCGGATGCTCCTGCACCCACCGGATCAAATACTACCGGAATCCCCAGCTCATTGGCTTTTCTCCCCGCCGCTATCATGGATTCTACGGTTCTCTGGTTCAAAGTTCCTATGTTGAGCACTAATGATTGTGATATCGCCGTAATTTCTGCTGCTTCCAGAATATCATCTGCCATGATCGGAGAAGCTCCTACTGCCAGCACCACATTGGCACAATCGTTTACCGTTACATAGTTTGTTATATTGTGTACTAAAGGTACATTTTTCCTTATATCCTCTAACAGCTGCTTTATATTCTCTTTCACCATTTCAATCTGCCTCCGTTTTCTATATTTCATCAGGAACCGGTACCCCGTTATCACTGGTCGTATATTGAAAAGAGGCTGCCAATGACAGCCTCACCTAATATATTATTCCTTATCCGATAATATTAAATGATTGCTCCCTACGACAGTGTTAACCGACAGGTTCAAAGGGTCAGGTTTTACCTTCTCAACATTCCATAAAAATGGTCTGTTCCCCTGCAAATATCTTATTTATTATCATACATTGCGAAATAAATGTCAAGTCTTAGAGGATAATTTATCAAAATCATGGGACTATTCTGTCAGTGTTATTGCCGGTGGATTGTCATTCGGCAATCGGACGCAGCTATGCCCGGTGAAATCGGTCTGAATGTTCCACTACAGACAGATGGAAGTTCTAAGTGTTCTGCGGCAGGTATTCTCAGGCGGACGCTACCGGCGGATATTCGGCATCCTGCCTCAAATCCGCCTTCAACTGACGTCCATGTCAGTTGATAGCTGGAATCAGAGCAGAACACTAAGAACTTCCAATCTATCTTGCGTAGTCACATTCAGACCGATTTCACCGGGCATAGCTGCTGGGCATTGGCAGAATTTACAGGGCAAATCACAACAATCTATATTTGGTCTGAGTAATTCATGTGGCAAGAACATGGCTGAATCTGTAAATTTGGCAGAGAACAGCAGATGTGGAAGCCTTCGGGCACAGGTTGCCGACTTTCGGAAAAAGCCTGAAAGTTCTTAGTGTTCTGCTTAAAATAAACAGCTATTGCCTGACACGAGGTCAGGCAAAGGCGGATTTGAGGCAGGATGCCGAATATCCGCCGGTAGCGTCCGCCTGAGAACACCTGCCGCAGAACACTTAGAACTTCCTGGCTTTTGGAGAGGAGGCAACCTGTGCCCGAAGGTTTCCACATCTGCGTCCGGCTGGCAAAATCAAGATAGCAAACCACCTGAAACAACTCTGACAGAACAACCACATTTAAAATTAGTTGCAGCCCAGTCTCCCAACCGAACTGCAACATTGAAAACCCTCATTTTATGTGGTAATAAAAGTATTATATCCATCCCGTCTCAGCCGTTCTTCCATCTTTACCGCATTATCCAGCACTGCAAATGCCCCGCTCTGCACTCTGTAAAGTCCGTCCTCCATTACGATAAAAGCCGGATATCCTTTTGCTTTCAGCTCATTTAATAAGGCATCTGCATTTTCTCTTCTCCGGAAGGCCCCAACCTGTACCCGGTATAATTTCGGATTCTGTTCGCACTGGACACCAATGGTTTCCAGAATTCCGTCTGCAATCGCCTGGGCAATTTCTTCGAATTTTTCATCAAATAATGCATTGTCTCTTTCATTATCAATAAATCCGGCTTCCACCAAAACCGCAGGTATTCTGGTACGTTTCAGTACCACCAGATTTGGTCGTTCAATAACGCCTCTGTTGATAAATCCTAATTTAGATAATTCCGAATTAATATTTCGTGCCATTCTGGCTTTAATTCCATTATCATCATATACCAGTGTTTCTATACCGCTGGCAGTATTCGGTGTAGGAACCGCATTTCTATGAATGGATACAAAAAAATCCGCGCCGGAATTATTTCCCATCACGGCCTTTTCATATGGCGTATTATAGATATCGGTTGTTCTGGTATATTCCACATTTACACAATTATCCTCCAAAATCCTTCCGACTGCCAATGCCAGATTTAAATTATCGTCTTTCTCCCTTCTTCCCTCATAAGTTGCACCATAATCCGAACCTCCGTGTCCGGCGTCTATAATAACTGTGTATGCCATAGCTACACATCCTTTTGCATTTTTTATTATTCTATGATAAAATTGCTTTGTCTGTGCGTCATAATTCAGAATATGAGCGTCAAAGATAAACCATATAGAAATGAGGAATTTTATGTATCCAATCATTCATTTAGGTCCCCTCACCGTTCCCTCTTACGGAACCATGATATTAATCGGCCTGATCATCGGAATTTTTTTTGCCGCATATTCCGCCTGCAGGTATCAGGTCCAGAAAATTGATATTGTACTGTCCACCATCCTTGCAAGTGCAGGAATGATTGCCGGCGCAAAGATTTTATATATGATTACGGTAATCCCGAATCTGTCCAGCCATTTTGATTATGTAAAAACTCATATTCCCGAAACCATTTCCTACCTCTTCGGCGGATATGTATTCTACGGCGGCCTGATCGGGGCTCTGCTGATGTATCTGTTCTTCTGCAGACGAATGGAATATGATTTTCTGCGTTTTACAAATATTATTGCACCCGTAATTCCTCTGGTTCACGGATTCGGACGTATCGGCTGTTTTTTAGGCGGCTGCTGTTATGGTATTGAATATAGCGGCCCTCTGGCTGTTACCTACCCGCACAATGATTACGTGGAAGGACTTGGCTCCGTTTCCCGGTTTCCGGTGCAGCTTTTGGAAGCCCTGATTAATCTTGTATTATTCCTGTTTTTATTCTTTTATGCAAAAAAGCCGAGGAAAGACGGTTCCCTGCTTGGAATATATCTGATATGTTATTCGGTCATCCGGTTTTCCCTGGAATTTTTAAGAGGAGACGTGGAGCGTGGTATATTGCTGGGTATCTCTACCTCCCAGTGGATCAGCCTGTTTTTAATACCGCTCGGTATATTTCTGCTAAAAAAAAGGCCGGAAACAACCCATGAAACCACAGATTCCGATATGTAATCCTTTCATCATAAAAAAGGCAGCAGTTATTTTATTTAACTGCTGCACTTTTTCTATCTATTGTTATTCTTACCGTCTAAATCATCTACACCTTTGCTGATATCATCGCCAATATCATCCACGCCATCCCGGATATCATCACCGATATCATCTAAAACACCGTCTCCGTTTCTGTCAATGCTCCTTCCATCATTAGAACTGTTGGTATTATCCGTGTTGCTGTCATTATTATCTTTGTTGTTATCAGATGTTGCCTCAGTCTTTTTGTTATTGTCTTTGTCATCATCTGTTCCGCAGGCAGTAGTTATAGCACCGAACAGTGCCACAAGCATGGCAATTAATAAGACTTTCCGTTTTCCGTTCTTACGGACTTTAACAGATTTTCTGTTTTCATAAGAATTATTCATATTTACCTCCATACTATTAAACGAATTCTTTAAACATTAATAATATGTGCAATTCTGTATTCTTTATAACGGAAAACACTGGAAAAATTTATACGCTGATGACATCGCTCATATCATATAATCCCGCCGGTTTTCCGGCAAGAAACTTGGCAGCCTCCACCGCACCTTTGGCAAAAACCGCCTTGGAATATGCACGATGACTGATTTCTATTACTTCATCGGTTCCGGCAAATATTATATCGTGATCTCCCACTATTGTACCACCACGTACCGCGGAAATTCCGATTTCCTTTTTCTTTCTTTTTTCCCTGATATCACTTCTATCGTAACGATATTCATATTCGTTATTTAATTCTTCATTCATAACATCTGCCAGCGCAATTGCTGTTCCGCTTGGAGCATCCACTTTCTGATTGTGATGTTTTTCTACTATTTCAATATCATACCCTGCTTCTGCCAAAAGTTTTGTCACATTTTTTAATACTTTCATAACAGTATTCACGCCAAAGGACATATTTGCAGATTTTAAAATCGCAAGTTTATTGCTCAGTTTATGAATATTGGTAATCTGTTCTTCGGACAATCCGGTAGAACATAATACAAGAGGCAGATTTCTTTTTTCGCAATACTCCATCAGAGGATCAACTGCCGCAGCCGATGAAAAGTCGATTACAACGTCAGCTTCTGCATCACATTGCTTAATATCCGTATACACCGGATAACTGTTCGGCCGGTTATCAACAATATCAATTCCTGCCGTTATCACTGCATTATCATCCTGTTCCACTATATCCGATATAACCTGCCCCATTTTACCGTTACATCCATGCATTATAATTTTTATCATCGTATATTCCTCTTTCCGTCACACAATTTAGTAATCTTACAATATTCCGTATTCTTCCATGGCTTTTTTCAGTTTTGCCTGATTTGAATCCTCCATGGTGGTCAAAGGTCTGCGCAAACCTCCCACATTCATTCCCATCAGATTTAATGCAGCTTTAACAGGAATCGGATTTACTTCACAGAATAATGCATCAATCAGGGAAAGTGCCTGAAGCTGCAGGTTTAAACTGGTCTGAACATCTCCATCCAGATATGTCTGCACAATGTTATGCGTATTTTCCGGAGCAACATTGGATAATACGGATATAACACCTTTTCCGCCAAGGGCCAGTACCGGAACAATCTGGTCATCATTTCCGGAATAAATATCAAACTCCAGTTTTTCTTCCCGTATCAAAGCAGCCAGTTTTGCAACCTGGGAAATATTACCGCTGGCTTCCTTTACTGCCACAACGTTTTCTGCTTCCTTTGCAATGCGCACCACCGTCTCAGGAAGGATATTACATCCGGTCCTGCCTGGTACATTATACAATATAACAGGTATTTGAATGGCAGAAGCTATCCTGATAAAATGTTCAGCCAATCCGTTCTGGGTTGCTTTATTATAATACGGTGTCACCAGTAATACGCCGTCCGCACCGTATTTTTCTGCCTCTGTGGACAGATAGATTGCTGTATCTGTACAGTTGGAACCGGTTCCCGCAATGACCGGTATCCGTTTTGCTGTTTTCTCAACTGCATATTTAATACATTCCAGATGTTCCTCGTGTGTAAGGGTAGAAGACTCACCTGTTGTTCCGCAAATAATAATTGCATCTGTTTTTCCTGCTATCTGTTGTTCAATTAACTCACCAAGTTTATCAAAATTAACGCTTCCATCCAGATTCATTGGTGTAACAATTGCAACTCCGGCACCTGTAAATATCGACATAATAATCCTCCAATCCTATCTTCCTGTTTCGGCTGCGGCACAGTCACACAACCAGCTGCCGTCTGCCGGTCAAATTTAAAAAGGGCTAACCAAAATGGTCAGCCCAATCACCGTCATAATATCCAAACGCATTGTAGCTCACCATCTTCATATAAAGATGACAGTCATATGGTTCTTAACCATATGCCCAAGAACGTATACACAGGATATATGCTCTTTCGGCGTAACACCCTTTCTTCCGGTCTCATCTGTGCCTGACACATCCTCCGGATTACTGATTTGATACGCAACCTCTACTGCAAATTTATAAACGTCTAATCTGTCGCTTATTGTCATATAATAACACTAAGATATTTTATTGTCAATGCTTTTATCAATCAATTGCACTTTCTATTTTTGATACGGAATCGACATAAGGTATCAGTTCATCCGGCAGAACTCTCCCGGTAAGAAATACCGATGTTTCTTCCGAACGAACTTCCAGAATCGGTAATAATTCTTTCCATTCGATAATGCCTTCGTCCACCAGTCCCAATACCTCATCCAGGATTAATATATCACATTCTCCGATAGTCAATACCTTTTTGGCATAATTCAAACCGTTTCTGATATTTGTAACTTCATCATGCTTTTCGCTTTCCGACAAGTCATTAAAACATATCTCTGATTTCTCAAATCGGAATAATTTAATCTCAGGTTCCAGTCTTTGGAAAAATTTAGCTTCGTTCTCGTTTCTCTCCTTCATAAACTGAACAACTATAACCTGCTTACCATCTATTGCAGCAAACAGACCTTTTCCGATGGCGGCAGATGATTTTCCATCTCCTTTTCCACAAAAAACCTGTACGCATCCTTTGTTCATGATTTATCTTACACCTCAAATTTCATAATTTTGAATTACGCCTATATGATAGCAGATATTACCAGATAATGCAATCCAATCTTATTTATCTTCTTCTCGTTCTTCGTCATTTACATATTCCAGCTTGCTGACAGACACTTCATATGCGGTATGTTTCTCCGTATCCGTTTCATTTATTTTTTTAACATAATCACGACTTTGTACGCGTCCCCATACCTGAATCCGTTTTCCGACTTCAAAGGATGAGGCAAATCTTGCATTTCTTCCCCATGCGATACATGGAATATAGTCTGATTTTCCATATGGTCTGTTAACAGCTATTAGTAAATCTGATATCTCTCTGCCAAGAGGGGTTTTTCTATATATAGGTGATTTACATATGAAACCATCCAGAAATATCTGATTTGTTTTACCTGATTCCTGATTTTCCTCTATCAGCTGCCAGTCTCTGACAAATATAGATAATACAAGCTTGTTTCTTATACCATCATGTTTATTATACGAGCGGAACTGCCCTGTGGCCTCCACCAGCTGTCCGATATAGCTCTGTTTTACGTCTACCAGACGCTCGGAAACCATAAGCGGAATAATATCTGTCATATCACTTAACCGGTTGACAGATACATCAATGATGTAAAATCCCTCGCCAAACACCTCATGACTGAATCGAAAATCCGAAACGATCTCTCCTATAATACTTACACGGTTGTTTTCAATAACCTTATCTACCATTGTATTTCTCCCTTCTTAACCCATTTAGGTTTCTTAAAATAATTTTATCTTTATCAGTATATGTAGCAAACTTACTTTTTAGAACTAAATATTTCATAAAATAAATATTTTTTATGTATTAAATAGTATTTCATATACCTTATATGACACTTTCTTATATATAATATACATAAACTTCCAATTTTTCAATACTAATTTTTTATTAAATTGCTTTATTTTATTAATTTATGTGTTAAAATGTAAAATAATGTCGATTAATCGTTTTTTCGACAAAATTTTCAATTGAAAAGAGGTATTTATATGAATTTAACAGTTAAACAACAGTCACAAAAAGTATTAATTATGAACGTGATTAATAAAATGGAATCCCGTGGTATGGAAGGATATTATTTCGATTCAGCCGAGTCGGCAGCCGATTATGTTCAAAACCTGATGTCACCTGGTTCCACCGTGGCTTTTGGCGGCTCTGAAACCCTGAAAGAAACCGGTATCCTGAATATATTAAAAAACGGCCTCTATACCGTATATGACCGGGCAGATGCACATACACCGCAGGAAGCCCGGCAGATGTATGCCAATCATACATTAAGTGATTATTATTTTATGAGCTCAAATGCCATTACCTATGACGGCATTCTGGTTAACATTGACGGAACCGGAAACCGGACGGCCTGTCTTATCCATGGTCCGCAAACCGTCATCGTAGTCGCAGGAATAAATAAGCTTATTAACACTCTGGATTCCGCCATTGATAAAGTAAAAAATATTGCGGCCCCGCCAAATGCCGTCCGGCTGAACCGCAATACTCCATGTAAAGATTTAGGAAGATGTGCAGAATGTCTGACCGATGACTGTATGTGCTGTAATATTGTTATTACCAGAAAATCATATAAAAAAGGACGTATTAAAGTCTTACTCATTAATGACAGTTTCGGCTATTAAACCTTCCGGATGAATCATACCCCATCCCTGATGATTTTTATCGTACCCTAAATCCACTGCCGTTTCAAACATCCGCCTCTTAATTTCTTTATTGGTAAGAGACGGATGTTTTTCCAGCAGCAGTGCAATGCTTCCGGCGACTATTGGTGTAGCCATAGATGTCCCGCTTTGGGAAGAATACAGCCCTTTTCCGTTGCTGCAGCTTATAATTCCAGTTCCGGGCGCTACGATTTCCGGCTTTACAATACAGATATCTGTCGGTCCCCGTCCAGAATAATGTATCATGCTTCTCTGACCCCGGATTTTCACCTCCTGGTCATCATCCGCAGCTCCAACGGTTATGATGCTTTTGGCACAGCCCGGTATGGTTATAGTTCCCCCCACCGGTCCGTTATTGCCTGCAGCCGCAACTACAACAAATCCCTGTTTCCACATATCTTCCACGGCTTCAATCAACGCTTCATTCTCTTTATCATTTTTCTCATAATCCGAGCCCACAGATATGTTAATAATTCTTATATTATATTTTTCCCAATTCTTCTTTATAAAATCCAATGCCCGAATTGCAATGGGCGTTTTACCGTTTCCCATATAATTAAGACATTTTATCATGACAATATGGGCATCCGGCGCGATTCCTTTATACTTTCCTTTTGATGCTGTGCCTTTTGAAATGGCTATACCGGCCACGTGGGTACCATGCCCGTTATCATCATACAATGCCAACCTTTCATTTATCATATCCTGAAAGCAGACTATATTTCCGGCCAGATCCGTATGGGTATAAACCCCGGTATCCAGAATGGCAATGCCCACACCTTTTCCCGTAATTCCCTGTTCATGCAGTCTGTCTATATTTAACAAATTACGAACTCGATTCACAATTAACTCCCAATGTTTCAGGCATTATACCTGACTACAATCCATACAATGTTATTACATTATATGCGGTATTGTAATATGCGGAAACCAATCCTTCTCAACATACCATAATTATAATTTATTCCAGCTGCTCATATAACAATATCAGCTTTACCACCTGGGAATAGCTGACAATACCTTCACTGACACCATTAAGTTTTAAATTTGTATCGAGAAATATATCTGTGGCTTCTGAAATAAAATCCGTAGAAAACAAAGCGTTCTTTTCTATTTCCTCAAACACTTCCTTCTTTACAAAAATATCATCCATAAGCACCTGTTTATTCTCCCAGACCATTTCCGTCTTTTCTTCCTCTGACAAATGCGGAAGCAAATCCCGTTCGATATACCCTAAGACACTTAAATATCCGCTGTACTGCATAAATGCATCTTCTGAGCGGATACAGGCAAGATATGCCAGAAAATTAGCCTCATCTTCTAATATATACCCTTTCATATGAGACAATTCATGGCAAAACGTTGCCGGCAGATTGGTAATATACGCCTGTTCATTGTAGTTTGCCTCCATGGAAAACGGAAAATAAATTCCTAACAGATATTGCTGTGTCATAAAACCGGAAGATCGTATCATCTTAACATTTGGAAAATAACCCTTCAGCAGAGTGAATTCCCCGGAAAGATTTCGAAGTGCTTCTTTACATTTATTCTGATAATCTGCATTCCGGGATTTCGTCATAACAATATATCCCTCACTGTCCCGTTCAAATTTCCCGGATAATTCATTTAGTTTTTTCACAGTTTTCTGATGCAGATTTTTTAAAGAATCCGGTGTTATCATTTCATACTCTGCACCCTGACGGATAAACTGCTTCTCCAATGTCTCTGCCCGATAGAGAATAAAACAATTAAAAGTTTCTGAAGCATAAACGTATAGCAGCACACAGACTACAATACGGATATAATATTTTCGAATCTGTTTACATCCGGGATTCGAAAAACATCCAATGATTATTGCCGCTAACAATAATACTGTCATAAATATCCCGGAATATATCATAATTTCCCCGGCCGATATCGAAACAAGTGCAGATATATGTGCCATTATATATTGAATCCCCCGAAAAATTCCTGCCCGGTACCAATCTGCAAATTTTGCAGAAACAATAGCTAAACCCATTAACAGTGTAATCACAAGTGTTATAACCATCACGAATTTCCAAAACAAAGAAACTGATTTTAAAAAACACTGCGGGCTCTGACGGAGTATACCGTTTTTTCTATTTTCCTGATTCATAAACAGCTCCTTACATTCTCACTTTAACCAGATAATTGCTAAACTCCTAACCAATTGCAAATCATAGTATAAAACCGCCGGCTCCATGGAAGCATTCCATTCACGGAATCCATTCTCTGGGAACCAGCGGTTCATTATATGTTATTTCTGACAGAACCTTCGACTTACGCTTCTGCAGCACCCGCCTTAATCTTCTCTGTCAATATCGGAACAATCTTATTCAAATCACCGACAATACCATAATCGGCTACATCAAAAATTGGCGCCGTCTCATCTTTGTTGATTGCGATAATAATATCAGCTTCTTCCATACCAGCCGTATGCTGAATTGCGCCTGAAATACCGATAGCAAAATATACCTGTGGACGAACGGTCTTACCGGTCTGTCCAACCTGTAATTCCTTCGGCTTCCAGCCATTATCCACAACAGCACGGGAACAACTTACGGTACCGCCAAGGGCCTCTGCCAGATCTTCCAGCAGTTTGAAGTTTTCGGCGCTTCCTACACCTCTTCCGCCGGATACAAGAATCTTGGCATCCATGATATCCACAACATCAGAAACTTCTTTTACGATTTCCATAATCTCAACGTATTTTTCATTCGGAACAAATCCCGGATTGTATTCGATAACTTCTGCCTTAGCACCGGAAACCGGCTCAATCTTCTGCATAACACCGGCACGAACGGTAGCCATCTGCGGACGGTTATTCGGGCATGCAATTGTGGCAATTGTATTTCCTCCAAATGCAGGACGTGTCATTAACAACTGATTATGTTTCTGCTCATTTTCTTTTCCCGGAACTGCGTTGATTGGGAAATCACCAATCTCAAGTACAGTACAGTCGGCAGTCAGACCTGTCTTTACTCTTGCTGATACTCTAGGAGCCAAATCTCTTCCGATTGCGGTAGCACCTACCAGCATGATATCCGGCTTATATTCATTAATTACAGAGGAAAGCGCATGGGCATACGGCTCTGTTCTGTAATCCTTTAATTCCGGATCATCCACAACAATCACTCTGTCTGCACCATATTCTGCTAACTTATCAACCAGATTCTTTACTTCGTAACCAACCAAAACTGCTGTAACCTGTGTATCTAATTTACCTGCCAGCTCTTTTGCCTTGCCCAGCAACTCTAATGCAATGCTGCTGATTTCGTTGTCAACCTGCTGAGCAAAGACAAATACGCCTTTATATTCATCTAAATTCATTCCTGTCACCACTCTTCCTTCCAAATTATATTACATGTTTCTCTAACAGTTTGTTCATAATATAGTCAACCGCTTCGTCTGTCTCAAGCGCAACTTTTTCGCCTGCACCTTTTCTTACCTTATCCGATGCCTTTGCAATCTTTGTAGGTGAACCGGCAAGACCCAGATCAGAATCGTCTACATCCTTAAGGTCTTTTCTTCCCCAAACTGTTATTTCCGCATCATATGCATCAAAAATTCCGCCCGGTGTCATATAACGAGGAACATTTAACTCTGAAAGAGCGGTTATCAGACAAGGCATCTTAACCTTTAACATATGATGTCTGTCTTCAAACTGACGGTTAACGATTACATAATCTCCATCCACTTTAATATCCTGTGCATAAGAAATAACAGGAATTCCAAGATGTTCTGAAATCTGAGGACCAACCTGTGCGGTATCTCCGTCAATTGCCTGACGTCCGGTAATGATCAGATCATATTCCAGATTTCTGATGGCACCTGCAATTGTGGTAGAAGTTGCCCAGGTATCGGCTCCGCCCAATACTCTGTCTGTTACGAGGATACCTTTATCTGCACCCATGGCCATAGCTTCACGAAGTACCTCTTCTGCCTTTGGAAGACCCATGGTAACAACTGTTACTTCTGCGCCATACTGCTCTTTTAATCTGAGTGCTGCTTCCAATCCGGCTTTATCATCAGGATTCATGATTGTTAACATTGCAGCTCTGTCCAGTGTACCATCCGGATTAAACTTTACTCCGCCTTTGGTATCTGGAACCTGTTTAATACATACAACGATTTTCACGGTATTTTCACTCCTTAATTTTTCAAAATTTTTGTTTGCTTTATTTTAAGAGACTTCCTGAGATAACCATTCTCTGAACTTCGCTTGTTCCTTCATAAATCTCTGTAATCTTTGCATCACGCATCATACGCTCTACATCATATTCTCTGATATAACCGTATCCGCCATGTAACTGAACTGCTTTTGTTGTAACCTCCATTGCAACCTCTGCCGCATAAAGTTTTGCCATAGCAGCTTCTACGGAATAAGAAGTCTTGTGGTCTTCCTGATACTGAGCCTTCTTCATGGCAGCTTTATATACCAGCAGTTTAGCAGCCTCTACCTTTGTTGCCATATCAGCCAGCTGGAACTGTGTATTCTGCTGTGCAGCAATAGAACGTCCAAACTGTTTTCTTTCCTTTGTATATTCAATGGTACGCTCCAATGCACCTTCTGCAATACCAAGGGCCTGAGCAGCAATACCGATACGTCCGCCGTCCAGTGTATGCATTGCGATCGGGAATCCCTTTCCTCTTGCACCTAATAAATTTTCTGCCGGAATTCTGCAGTCCTGGAAAATCAATTCATATGTAGCGGAACCGCGGATACCCATTTTCTTTTCCTTTGTTCCAAAGGTAAATCCAGGAGTTCCCTTTTCTACTATGAATGCCGAAAACTTCTTCTGTTTTCTTCCTCTCTTGTCTTCCACAATGTCGGTATATGCAATGATAATATAAATATCTGCTTCCTTACCGTTGGTGATAAAGCATTTGGAACCGTTTAATACCCATTCGTCACCGTCTAATACAGCCTTTGTCTGAACGCCCTGTGCATCGGTACCTGCTCCCGGCTCCGTCAGACCAAAAGCTCCTAATTTTTCACCTTTTGCCAGCGGAACTAAGTATTTCTGCTTCTGTTCTTCCGTACCATAGGTCTGAATCGGATCAGCGCAGAGTGATGTATGTGCAGATACGATAACACCTGTTGTACCACAAACCTTTGAAAGTTCTTCCACACACATTGTATATGTTAAAGGATCGCATCCCTGTCCGCCGTACTGTTTTTCGATTGGGATACCCATAAAACCATATTTCTGCATTTTCGCAACGATATCCTTTGGAAAATGTTCTGTTTCGTCAGTTTCCTGGGCAAATGGCTTTACCTCTGTCTCGGCAAATTCTTTAAAAAGATTTCTTGCCATTTCATGTTTTTTACTTAAAGAAAAATCCACGATTTTGTTCCTCCTAAACTTAATATTGTATTCCTGTTATTTTGAATAATCGTAGAAACCTACGCCTGTCTTTCTGCCTAACTTGCCTGCACGTACCATTTTCTTAAGAAGCGGATGCGGACGATACTTGGTGTCCCCTGTCTCTGCCTGCAATACTTCCATAATGGCAAGAACAATATCCAGACCAACCAAATCACCTAAAGCCAAAGGTCCCATCGGATGATTTGCACCTAACTGCATAGCAGTATCAATACCTTCTACAGAAGCAACTCCATCTGCATAGATACCGATTGCTTCGTTAATCATCGGAATTAAGATTCTGTTAACAACAAATCCGGCAGCTTCTTTTACTTCTACCGGAGTCTTTCCGATTTCTTCTGAAATAGCCACAATCTTGTCCTTAATCTCATCCGGAGTATTTTCTCCCTGAATAACCTCCACCAGTTTCATAACAGGAGCCGGATTAAAGAAATGCATACCAATGACCGGACGATCAAGTCCCTGTCCGATTTCCGTAATGGATAATGAAGAAGTATTTGTTGCAAAGATACAATCCGGTTTACAGATTTCCTGTAACTCCTTAAATGTCTGTTTCTTGATTTCCATATTTTCAAGTGCTGCTTCCACAACCAGATCACAATCGGTACAGATTGTTTTAACACCGGTGGTAATCTTGGCTAAAATAGCATCCGCTGCAGCCTGTTCCATTTTACCCTTTGCAATTCTCTTTTCGAAACCTTTTGCAATCCTGTTCTTTCCGTTTGCTGCAAATTCTTCATTGATATCGCATAAGCAAACCTCATAACCTTCTGTCTGTGCAAAAGCCTGAGCAATACCAGAACCCATTGTACCTGCACCAATAATACCTACTTTCATGTTGAACCTCCTACATTCTCTTTTTTATTCTTTTTATAATAGACGATTGCGAACCTTGCGGTCACAGTTCGTAAATTTTTATTTATTCAGGAATGCTTCTACCTTTCTTTTTTCAAGAAATGCAGTCATACCTTCCTTCTGGTCATAGCTTTCAAAGCAATCACCAAATAATTTTTCTTCAATAACAATAGCCTCGTCCATATCTACCTGTAATCCGTCATTAATAGCCTTCTTACAGTTGCGGACTGCGATCGGCGCATTCTTCGCAATGGATGCTGCCAGCTTCTGTGCTGCCGGCATAAGTTCTTCCAGCGGATAAACGGCATTGACAAGTCCGATTCTGTATGCCTCGTCCGCTTTAATGTTTCTTGCGGAATAAATCATCTGTTTTGCCATTCCCACACCAACGATTCTGGCAAGTCTCTGTGTTCCGCCGAATCCCGGTGTAATTCCAAGTCCTACTTCCGGCTGTCCGAATACTGCGTTTTCAGAACAGATTCTGATATCACAGCTCATGGAAATCTCGCAACCGCCGCCAAGCGCAAAACCGTTTACTGCTGCAATTACCGGAATCGGGAATGTTTCCAGTTTTCTGAATACATCATTTCCCTTTTTACCGAATGCTTCGCCTTCCGCTTTGGTAAGCGTACTCATCTCACCGATATCCGCACCTGCAACAAATGATTTTTCACCTGCACCTGTAAGAATTAAAACTCTTACACTTTCTAAATCCACAGCATCCAGTGTCTGGTCCAGTTCTTCCAACACCTGACTGTTTAACGCATTCAATGCCTTTGGACGGTTAATGGTAATAACTCCTACCATTCCTTCCGCTTCATAATTTATAAATTCCATTGTGATAATTCCTTTCCTTATTTGCTATAATCAAATGCAGGGAATTGTATGCACAATTCCCTATCATTATTTTTAACATTAGTCACGGGAAACTATGGTTGAGCAGCCCATTCCGCCACCGATACATAATGTAGCAAGACCCTTTTTCGCGTCTCTCTTCTGCATCTCATGGAGTAATGTAACAAGAATACGGCAGCCGGATGCTCCAACCGGATGTCCAAGTGCAATTGCACCGCCGTTAACATTTAATTTGGATAAATCAAATCCAAGGTCACGTCCCACTGCAATTGACTGTGCAGCAAATGCCTCATTTGCCTCAATTAAATCAAATTCATCAATGCTCATACCCGTCCTGGCAAGCACTTTCTTTGTAGAAGCAACCGGTCCGATACCCATAACAGAAGGGTCTACGCCGCCAAGTGCGCCTGCCACCCATGTTGCCATTGGTGTAACACCAAGCTCTTTTGCCTTTTCTTCACTCATAACAACGATAGCAGCTGCACCGTCATTGATTCCGGAAGCGTTACCTGCCGTAACTTTACCGCCAGGATTAATGGCACGAAGCTTTGCAAGACCTTCGATTGTTGTTCCCGGACGCGGACCTTCATCCTTATTAAATATAACCGTCTCTTTTTTCTTCTTAATCTCAACAGGTACGATTTCATCATCAAATCTTCCTGTTTCCTGTGCTTTTGCTGCTTTTGTCTGGCTGGCAACAGCAAACTCGTCCAGCTCTTCCCGTGTAAGATTCCATCTCTCATCTTCACAGATATTATCTGCTGTCTGAATCATATGATAATCATTGAAAGCATCCCATAACGCATCATTTACCATTGTATCAACCAATGTATTGTTGTTCATTCTGTAACCGAAACGTGCCTGTTTTAATGCATACGGAGCCATAGACATATTCTCCATACCACCAGCAACAACGATATCGGCTTCTCCGGCCATGATCATCTGTGCTGCCATATTTACGCAGTTCAGACCGGAACCACATACTACGTTAATCGTAACAGCCGGTACCTCAATCGGTAAACCTGCCTTAATAGAAGACTGACGCGCCACATTCTGGCCTAAGCCTGCCTGAATAACACAACCCATATATACCTGATCTACTTTTTCAGGAGCAACACCTGCTCTGTTTAAAGCTTCTTTAATAACAATTGCACCTAAATCGGCTGCCGGTGTTGTGCTTAAAGAACCACCCATTGTACCGATGGCTGTACGGCATGCGCCTGCTAAAACTACTTTTTTTGACATAAATGTGATACCTCCATTGAAATTAATAAATTAATTATTCGTGCCCGTCCTGCGAAATGGCTTATATCAAAATAAATTCACATGTTCGGACTATCTTTGTTAATTTTATCACAATACTAAAAATAATACAATAAAAAAATAAAATGATTTCTTTATTATCTTTACCCTGAAAAATAAAAAAACCAAGAATTCAATATGCCATTAAACTCTTGATTTCTCTACGCACAGAATATTAGTCCTGAGCAATTATTTCTTTTTTGTTATAAGAACCACAAGCTTTGCAAACTCTGTGCGGCATCATCAGTTCTCCGCATTTGCTGCACTTCACCAAGTTAGGAGCACTCATTTTCCAGTTTGCTCTACGTTTATCTCTTCTTGATTTAGAAGATTTATTCTTTGGACAAATAGACATGGTCTGTTACACCTCCTTAAAATTGTTGAAAATGTCACGAATTTTTGACATTCTAGGGTCTAATTCTGTGGTATCACAGTTACAAGTCTGTGAATTAAGATTTGCCCCACATCTATTACAAATTCCTTTACAATTCTCACTGCAAAGAACCTTCATAGGCAAATGTACCAAAATCTCATTATAGACAAAGCGTTCTACATCTAAAGAATTTTCCTTAATATAAGAAAGTTCGTCTAAGGATTGAATTCTGTCCTTATCAGATTCATTCATATTAATCTCTTTATTCACTTTGATGTTCAAATCATACTTCACATCTTCCAGACACCTGTCACAGGGAATCAACAGCGTTATATCGATAACCGTTTCAATCCTTATCATTCTTTTACCGATATTGGTCAGATGTATCTGCAACGGTGCTTTCTCTGATATAAAATAATCTGCCATTTTTGATCGAAACCTGTCCATTTCAATCTCAGCCTGAACATCTTCACTTTTATCATTTACAGACAAAAGCTCGGATAAGTCAATCAGCATAAATATACCTCTTTTCTAATCGCACTTGACTATTATAACCATAGGCACATTTTTTGTCAACATATTTTTTTATAAGATTTTATTCCCATACATCCAATTCTTATATATTTGCCAATGTTTCTCTGGCAATTTTTAATTCTTCGTCTGTTGCAATTACCATAACCTTCACATTCGACTGCGGAGTGGAAATCACCAGATCCTCTCCCCGTTTCTCATTTTTTACATCATCGATTTCAATTCCCAGATATCCGAAATATTCGCATACTTTTCTGCGTATTAAAGGATTATTCTCACCAACTCCAGCAGTAAATGCTATCACATCCACCCCGTTCATGGCTGCCGTATATGCACCAATGTATTTTGCAACATTATAACAATAGACTTCCATGGTAAGCTTTGCCATTTCATTTCCTCTGTTCATTTCCTCAATGATATCCCGGAAATCGCTTCCAATACCGGAAAGTCCCTGTACACCGGATTTTTTATTTAAAATATTCATTACCTCATCCACAGATAAGTTTTCTTTTTTACAGATAAATTCAATAATAGCCGGATCAATGCTTCCGGAACGGGTTCCCATGATAAGACCTTCCAACGGGGTAAGTCCCATACTGGTATCCACAGAGGCTCCGTTTCGTACCGCACAGATACTGGCGCCGTTTCCGAGATGACATACAATGGTTTTCGTTTCTTCATATGCCCGGCCCAAAAGTTCTGCCGCTTTGTGTGAAACATAATTATGAGAGGTTCCATGGAAGCCATACCGTCTTACTTTATATCCGGTATAATATTCATAAGGAAGTCCGTATAAATATGCCTTTGCCGGCATGGTCTGATGAAAAGCCGTATCAAAAACCGCAACCATCGGCACATCCCTCATAATTTCTTTACATGCCCGGATACCGATCAGATTTGCCGGATTATGCAGAGGCGCCAGATCATTGCACTCTTCAATCGCCTGAAGTACTTCCTCCGTAATCCTTACAGAACCGGCAAACTTTTCTCCGCCATGAACGATTCTGTGACCGACGGCACCCACATCACTCAGGTCACGGATTACTCCGGTCTCAGGATTTACAAGAGAAGATAACACCAGCTCAATGGCGGTCTTATGATTTTCCATTTCCGCATTTGTTATCTGCTTTTCTCCTTCCTTTGGCTGATAAACCATTCTGGCACCCTCCAGACCGATTCTTTCACACAATCCTTTTGCCAGTACTTCTTCTGATTCGGAATCTATGAGCTGGAATTTCAGTGAAGAACTGCCGCAATTTATAACTAAAATATTCATAACCTTATATTCCTTCTTTCTTACTTAAGTTATGTTACATAATATGCCTGTTCTGGGCCTGTACCGCAGTAATGGCAATTACGCCTACAATATCGGAGGAACTGCAGCCCCTGGATAAGTCATTAATCGGTTTAGCCATTCCCTGTGTCAGTGGTCCGTAAGCCTCTGCTTTTCCCAGCCGCTGTACCAGTTTATACCCGATATTTCCTGCATCCAGATCCGGGAAGATCAGAACATTGGCATTTCCCGCAACCTTGCTGCCCGGAGCCTTGGATTTGGCTATTTCCGGGACAATGGCGGCATCTAACTGCAATTCTCCGTCTGCCGTAATATGCGGATAATCTCTCTTAAGTATTTCTACGGCATCTACTACTTTTGTTACATCCGGATGTTTGGCACTTCCCTTGGTAGAATGGGAAAGTAATGCACAAATCGGCTTTTCTCCAACCAGCATTTGGAAGGACTTGGCAGAAGACTCCGTGATGGCTGCCAGTTCTTCCGAATTCGGATTCTGATTCAGACCGGCATCTGCAAATACAAAGGTTCCGTCTGCTCCCATATCACAATCCGGTACCACCACTACAAAAAATCCGGATACCAGTTTCGTTCCCGGTTTTGACTTGATAATCTGCAGGGATGGTTTCAAAGTGGATGCTGTGGAATGACACGCACCGGATACAACACCATCTGCATCTCCAAACTTAACCATCATACATGCATAGTACATATAATCATTCATCAGGGTATCCTTTGCCTGCTGTGGTGTCAGCCCCTTTGCTTTTCTCAGTTCATAAAAAACATCTATATAATCCAGTGTTTTTTTATAGGTGTATGGATTGATAATCTGTGCACCTGAAATATCCAGTCCTTTACTGTTCTCTGCAATTACCTCTTCCGTTCCCAGAATGATCAGATTAGCAATTCCTTCTTTTAATACCACTTCCGCTGCTTCAAAGGTTCTTCTGTCCATCGACTCAGGAAGTACAATCGTTTTAATATCACTTTTCGCCCTTTCCTTTATACTGTCAATAAATCCCATAATTCCTGACTCCTTTCAACGTATGGTTTTGTGCATGTTTCATATACTAATAGAATTATACAATGTTTGTCTATTGTATACAAGCGTATAATAAAGATTTGGGACGTACTAAATTTAGTACATTTTATTGATAAATTTTTAACAAAATGCTATAATGAACCTGATTATTTCAATATGGAGGATTTTATGAAAACAGCAGCAGTCATTGCAGAATTTAATCCGTTTCACAATGGACATAAATATCTGCTGAATCAGGCAAAAAAAATAACGGATGCCCGGCAAATTATTGTTATTATGAGTGGAAATTATGTTCAGCGGGGCGGACCCGCTTTTCTGGATAAATTTACACGAACAAAAACAGCATTATTAAATGGTGCGGACTTAGTCATTGAACTGCCGTTCTGCTATTCCATGGCAAAAGCCTCTGTATTTGCCTACGGTGCCATTTCCATATTAAACAGCTTAGGCTGTGTGGATTATCTGTGCTTCGGATGCGAAACCGATACCCTGCCACTGCTAAAAACTTTAGCTGATATCTCTCTGAATGAACCTCCGCTTTACCAAAGGATTTTAAAAAAACAGCTTCAATCCGGACAGGCATTCAGTCATGCAAAGGAATTGGCTCTTATAGAGTATATCCGTTCCGTTCAGGATGCAGAATGGAATATCTCACTATCCGAACAGGAATTATCCCATTGTCTGCGTTCTCCAAATAATATTTTAGCCATTGAATATCTTGCAGCCTTAAAAAAAATAAAAAGTTCCATCTGCCCCATTCCGGTAAAGAGAATTGATATGGGTTATCATTCTATGGATACTTGCGAGAATGAATACGGAAAGTTTGCCGGTGCTACTGCCATACGGGAAATGATACTAAACTCAGATAGTACATATTGTGATTATATCCCGAAAAATACCCGTGAGATTTTATCCAGGGGATATCAGCAGTTTTTTCCCATTGTGGAAAATGATTTCACCGGCAGCATAGGCTATCGGCTGAATGAACTTTATTTTAACCATCGCACAGAGGTGAAACAATATTTCGATGTGTCTGACGCCATAATGAATCGGATATTTAATCAGTTAGATTCTTTTGTGGATATTTCATCATTTGTTAATACACTGAACTCCAAAAGTATTACATCCGCTTATATCCGACGCACGTTGTTCCAACTGCTCCTTCAGTTTAAACAGCAGGAGGCCCGGCAGGTAGAATTGGAAGATAAGTTTCCCTATATCCGTGTTCTGGGATTTAACAAAAAAGGAGCCGGCCTTCTTAAATCCATTAAGAAAACCGGGACTCCTGTAATTACAAAACTTTCCTCTTCCGTTTCACAACTGGACGAATTGGGGAAACATATATTAAATCTTTCCATGCGGGCAGATGCTATTTATCGTATGACGGCTATGGAAAAATATAAACGGTATATTCCGAACGAATATCAGATGGGACTTATCATTGATGATAAAATGACTACTGAAATAATTCAATAAATTCCAGTAATCATTTTTTTCATCCTTTTTTAATATTCATCATTGTATGTTCACCCTCGAATTGTTTTTCTAATTTTACCATATAGCTATGAATTTTTCTGCCTCTACGGCTAATTTAAAAGCGACATCAGCTTCACGCCAATGCCGTTACATTTTTATTGATATATTAGTTCTTTCAAAACAATTTCTTCTGTTCTACAATCCGAGAAAAGCTCACCTGTGCTTGTTCATCAATATCAACGAGTTAGCTATTAAGTTTTCCGCTCGTAAGCAGATTGATATATGTCAACCTGCGATACTCCTGTAAGTACTTCAAATGTCGTTGCCCATAAATGCCAATATTGATTTCTTCTTTTGCAAAAAATTTAAGATTAGGAATTAAATAATCACTTTCTTATGTGAAGTGCCCCTTTCGTAACAAATTTTTTTGATACAAAAAGTGCGTTTATAAAATCTATCTCTTGCATTTGCTCCACATTCGTGGACTAGGCAAGAGATAGATTTTTTGAAAAAGGGAAAGGGGTTGGGAGTCCTAAAGTATAACCATAATTAAAATTAATAACAGATTAATTTTTATTTATAGCTTTTTCCCATATACTTTCAAATTCTTCTTCGCTAATCTCAACCCCCTCAAACTTTGCATCTTCATTAATCATACTTAACTCTGGAATTTCACATTCAGATAAAAATGTTCCATTTTTACTTATTTCTCCTTCTGCATAGCCCATCAATTCATCTCTAAAAACTTCATCTTTTCTAATCTCATTTCTCATGTCATCTATTTCTAAAAATAAAAGAAATGGCTCATCTGGAAAGTTATGTTCCAATATACTTTTATATATTTTATATTAATCATCTACCTTTCCATGCGACAGTATTCTTAATTTTTAAAACTATGGATTGGTGCCGGAATTCTTCCCCCTCTGTTGATAAATGCCTCACAGGAGAACTGGTTGACAGGCATAACCGGTGCATATCCCAGCAATCCGCCAAACTCAACTACTTCTCCTACTCCTTTTCCAATAACCGGTATCACCCGGACGGCGGTTGTCTTCTGATTGATCATACCAATGGCCGATTCATCAGCAATAATACCAGAAATGGTAGACGCACTGGTATCTCCCGGAATGGCAATCATGTCCAGACCTACAGAGCAGACACAGGTCATAGCCTCCAGTTTTTCAATGGTAAGCGCTCCTGCCTGTACCGAATCTATCATTCCCTGATCTTCACTGACCGGAATAAACGCGCCGCTTAATCCGCCTACATAGGAAGAGGCCATTACACCGCCCTTTTTCACCTGATCATTTAATAAGGCCAGAGCCGCCGTAGTGCCTGGTGCTCCTACCCGCTCCAGACCGATTTCCTCCAGAATATCTGCCACGCTGTCTCCGACAGCCGGTGTTGGAGCCAGAGACAAATCAATAATTCCAAAAGGAATACCCAGACGTCTGGATGCCTCCTGAGCCACCAACTGTCCCACTCTGGTTACTTTAAATGCCGTCTTTTTAATGGTTTCACAAAGCACCTCAAAATTGGCGCCTCTTGCTTTTGTCAGTGCCGTTCTGACAACACCCGGACCACTGACACCTACATTAACAATGGCATCTGCCTCGGTAACTCCATGAAACGCGCCTGCCATAAAAGGATTATCATCCGGTGCATTACAGAATACCACCAGTTTGGCACAGCCCAAAGAATCCGAATCCTTCGTTTTTTCAGCCGTTTCCAGTATAATTTCTCCCATCAGCTTTACAGCATCCATATTAATTCCGGTTTTTGTGGAACCCACATTCACGGAACTGCATACCCGTTCGGTACATGCCAGCGCTTCCGGTATGGAACGAATCAGATTTTCTTCCGAAGGTGTCATACCCTTGCTGACCAGTGCGGAATAGCCGCCGATAAAATTGACGCCTACTTTATGGGCCGCCCGGTCCAGTGTCTTTGCAACTGTCACAAAATCCTCCGGCGAATGACAGGCGCTGGCGCCAACCAGCGAAACCGGTGTTACGGAAATTCTCTTATTAACAATGGGAATTCCCAATTCCTTCTCTATCTGCTGTCCGGTGGAAACCAGTTCCTTTGCTACCGTTGTTATCTTGTTATAGATATTTTCATTTAATTGTTCCAGATTGTTGTCAATGCAATCCAGCAGGCTGATACCCAGTGTAATGGTCCTGACATCCAGATTCTCCTGCTCGATCATCTTATTGGTTTCATTCACTTCAAAAATATTTATCATCTCAAAGGACTCCTTTAAACATTCTAAATCCGATGCATGGAATTAAAAATATCTTCCTGCTGTATCTTCACCTGTACGCCGATTTCGGCTCCTATGGCATCCAGATCATCGGCAATAACTCCAAATTCCTTTGCAGACCTGTTAATATCCACAATCATCATCATATTGAAATAATCCTGAACTATGGTCTGTGAAATATCTAAAATATTAATCTGGTTTTCTGCAAGATATGTACATACCTTCGCTATAATTCCAACCGTATCCTTTCCTACAACGGTTATAATGGATTTCTTCATATTTCAAAACCTCTTCTTTCCTATATCGTTAATAAACCGGAACAAACATCCCGTCTGGCTACCATGATATTAAAATCTTTCGCCTTGTAACAACTGTCACTCAGCGTTATTTCGGTAGTAACCGTCTGATATGCCAGCTCTTCAAAATTATTTTCCTTGCTCAGATGACCAAGGGCAATATATTTTAAATTATCATGCAGTATTTCATCCAGCAGACGTCCTGACGACTCATTGGACAGATGTCCCTTATCTCCCAGAATCCTCTGTTTCAGATAATAAGGATAATCACCGGCCAGAAGCATATTTACATCATGGTTGGCTTCCAGCACGATGGCATCCAGTCCTTTCAGATTAGATACCGTATAGTTATCATAAGTTCCCATATCGGTGGCAACTGCAACCGACTGCCCGCTGCAGTTTATCCTGTAAGCCACCGGATCTGCGGCATCATGGGAGATACGAAACGGACAGATTTCCATATCTCCCACCCGGAATGGTTCGTCCGGTGCTATTTCCATAAACAGTTCCGACGGTATCTCTCCAAGTTTTTTATTTTCCCGAATCGCCTGTACCGTCAGCGGTGTAGCCATAATCGGAATCGAATATTTTCTGGATATCACTCCCAGTCCGTTAATATGATCAATATGCTCATGGGTGATCATAATTGCACTGATATCTTTTAAATCAATATCACAGGAATGTAATCCTTCTTCGGTTCTTTTTTTACTAATGCCGGCATCCACAAGTACATGGGTACTGTCCGAACCCACATAAACACAATTCCCACTGCTTCCGCTGGCAACGGTAGTCAATCTCACCTGTTCCTCCATTCCGCCGCAGGACTGCGGCGCACATATTTTATATATCTGTCTTAAGCTGCACTGAAATGTTTCTGATACCAAAGAATAAATGCATAAACGGTCCAGATTTTTCTGGAATTATCACATTTTCCCGTAAAATGCTTATCCAGTAAATCCACCAGATAATCCGTATGGAAAAACTGTTCGGATTCCTTTGATGTCAGGGTATCTTTTACCAGCCGGTAATAGATATCCTCCCGCAGCCAGTTTCTCACCGGAATCGGAAATCCTAACTTTTTACGTTCCGCCGTGATATCCGGCATAAATTCATTGGCTGCCTTTCTGAAATAACGTTTTGTTTCATGGCTGTCCACCCGGTGCTCCACCGGAACACGAAATGCCACTTTAGCCACTTCCTTATCCAGAAACGGCACCCTGACCTCCAGAGAATGAGCCATACTCATGGTATCCGCCTTATTCAGAATATCTCCCCACAGCCATGTATTGATATCCAGATACTGCATTTTCGTAATATCATCTTTATCCCTGACCTTATCATAAATAGGTTTTGTTATGCTCTGCGGTGTATGCACCTTTTTCGGTGCCTTTAACAGTTTATAAACCTCATTGATATGATAGATATAGGCATTTCCAATATATCGTTCTTCCAAATCCTGTCCGGCACGGATCAGATAATTCTTACCCTTAAAATTCATCGGGAGTTTATTCAATACTTTTGCCAGACCACGTCTTACCGGTCTCGGAACCTTCATTACCGGTTTCAGTGCCAGCGGAGATTTATAAATATTATAACCGCCGAATAATTCATCAGAACCTTCTCCCGATAACACCACCTTGACCTGTTCACTGGCAAGCCTGCACAGAAAATATAACGCAATACAGGACGGGTCTGACAAAGGCTCGTCTACATGATTCATAATCTTCGGCAGCTCCTCAAAAAATTCCTGAGTGGTAATGAGTTTGCTCTTATTCTTCACTCCCACATAATCGGATAAGGTTTTCGCCAGCGGTATCTCATTGCATTTTGGATAATCAAATCCTACGCTAAAGGTCTTGTCCAGATTACTTCTGGCCACAATATAACTGGAATCCACTCCGCCGGATAAAAATCCTCCCACTTCGGTATCACTGATCTTATGGGCAGCAATGGAATTTTCCATTACCTGATTCACCTGCTCCACTGCTCCCTCAAAGGTAATGGATTTATCGGTATTAAATTCAGGCTCATAATATCTCTGAATCTCCACCGCTCCGTCTTTCCAAAGTAGATAATGGGCCGGCGGAAGCCGGAAGATGCCCTTATAAAAGGTTTCATCCAGAACAGAATACTGGAAAGATAAATAGCTTTCCAAAGCCAGTTCATTCAATTCCTTCTTCACATTCGGAAACTTCAAAATTGCCTTAATCTCGGAACCAAATACAAAATCATGCTCTGTCCGTGTATAAAACATCGGCTTAATTCCAAAGATATCCCTGGCAATCAGCATTTCCTTCTTATCACGGTTCCAGACTGCAAAAGCATACATACCCCGCAGTTTCTGAAGCAGCTCTGTTCCATATTCCTCATATCCGTGTACCAGAACTTCCGTATCCGCATCGGTTTTAAAAATATGTCCTTTTTCAATTAAATCCTCTTTAATCTCCTGATAATTATATATTTCACCGTTAAACGTCACCACAATGGTTCCGTCCTCGTTATACATCGGCTGTTTTCCGTTGGTAATTCCGATAATGCTCAGTCTGCGGAATCCAAGCCCTGCCATATCGTCCACATGCAGCCCTTCATCATCCGGGCCCCGGTGCTTTATGGAATTCATCATTTCCATCAGATCCGGCTGATAACGTTCTCCGTCACCTTCCGTTGTTATATATCCGGCAAATCCACACATACGGGTTCTCTCCTATTCTACTATAATAATTCTTTGGCAATCATATCATAAAGTTAAAAACTGGTCAATTCATAATCCCTTTGCTTGTCTGCACATTTTTCAAAATCAGACTTCATATATATAAATAACCAACACAAAGCCGGTGACTTTTATGAATACAAATTCCAGACATATGTTTTCCCTTGGCTGTATCCTGTTTCTGTTTTCCATGCTGTTACTGTTCCCCGATATCTGCCTTTCAGGAGTAAATACCGGCATACATCTCTGTCTGACAGCCCTAATGCCCTCCATCTTCCCTTTTGTTCTGATATCCAATATCATCATGCGTCTGGGAGTGATTCAGACAATCGGCAGACTCCTGTATCCCGTCATGCATTTGTTCTTCCGTACCAGCCTATATGGCGGATATGCAGTATTCATGGGTTTTTTCTGCGGCTATCCTCTGGGGGCCAAAGTCACCAACGATTTATTGGAACAGCATCTGATCTCGGAACAGGAAGCAAACCGGATTATCTGTTTTTCCAATAACACCAGTCCCGGTTATCTTCAGAATTATCTGTTGATCACTCTTCTTGGTCCGGTACGGCATAAAATATTTTTTATTTTCTTATACTATATACCGATTGTTTTGTATGGTATTCTGTCCGGTATTACCACAGACCATACAAATAATAGTCCCGATTCATTCCAGGCCGGCAGACATTCAGATTCCTCCGGTCATACGGAAACTTTTTCCGTTAAAATACTGGATACCTGTATTCTCGAATCCTTTAAGACCATGATAAAATTATGCGGCTACCTGATTATTTTCTCCATTTTATCCGCCTTTATTTATCAGAAACTGCCGATTTACCTTCCTTTTAAATATTTTCTAGCGGCTCTCTGTGAAATAACTACCGGTTCCTACTATATCTCGGAATCTGCATATGCACTTCCAATGAAAGCCGTCTGCTGTATTGCGGCAACCTCCTTCGGAGGATTTTCCACTCTTATGCAGACCCGGAGTGTATGTACAAATAAAAATATTTCTCTTAAAAAATATATTCTGGCCCGGCTGTTGATGTCCGTGTCCGTCATAATGCTATATCTGACGGCCTTAAACCTGTTCCAAATCAGCCTGTAAATCCGGCAGCTTCAGACAGCCCCGGTACAGACAAAAATCTGCCTATCTTAATATCATTCTGATATAAAATAGGCAGCCATATGGCAGTTACGATCAGCTTAAATCAACCGTATAATCTTCAAACTCCGTGCCATTTGAATCCTGCTGTACATTTTCTTCCGTCTGCACCTGCTCTGTACTTTGTTCCTCCTGCGGCGGAATCAGCTCGTTACGGTTGGCAATTACAATTTCCAGACTGTTATTCAGTGACTTCATAAAGCTTTCATACTTTATCGTTATATTTTCCATTGAATGAGTAATAATATTCTGAAGATTCGCAAGAATTTCATCGGTGTACTGCATAGCGCCCAGTCTTATATCATTTGCATCATTTACCGCATGGTCAAGTATCTGCTGGGCCTCAGCCGATGCCTCTTCCACCATTGCATTGGCCTGCTGATAAGCCTGTTGCATGATCTCATGTTCGGAAATCAGCTCACTGGTTTCTAATTTTGCCTGCTCGATCATTTCATCGGCTTTATCCTGCGCTGCATTTAAAATCGCATCCCGATTATTAATAATCCGCTGGTATTTCTTTATTTCTTCAGGAGTTTTCATTTTTAATTCAGATATGTATTCATCAATCTGATCTTTGTTTACAATGATATTTGTACTGGACAATTTCTGTTTTCTACAATTATCAAGGAATTCCTCCAATTCCGAAAGTGTCTGTTCATACTTAATCACTCTTCATTCCTCCTTATTCGCCTGCATTTAACAGACTCACCTTTTCCTTTATTTTCTCTACTACATATTCCGGTACAAATTTACCTACTTCTCCGCCGCACAATGCAACTTCTTTGACTGTGCTGGAGCATAAATATGCATATTGTAAACTCGTTGTTAAAAAGATTGTATCCACATTCTCATCCATAATCCGGTTGGTCTGGGACATCTGCAGTTCATATTCAAAATCGGTGACTGCACGCAGCCCCCGGATTATGATGGTGGCATTCCGTTTTTTTGCATAGTCTACCAAAAGACCACTAAATGCATCGATCTGTACATTCGGTATATCCTTCGTAACTTCACATAACATATTAACACGTTCGTCTACAGAAAACAACGGAGATTTTGTATTATTATTTAAAACCGCCACAAATAATTTATCTACCATTTTTGCCGAGCGTTCAATAATATCTAAATGACCTTTCGTAACCGGATCAAAACTTCCCGGATAAATTCCAATCTTCATTCTGCCATCCTGCCTTTCCTGTCGTATGCAATCTATTGGCAAATTACCGTTTTCTTGTGATAAATACGTGCTTATTTGTTTTATATTCCTTGGTCTTAAGAATCTCAAAACCATAATCCTCCAGATAACCAAAAGACGTATCCAGAGAAGCTTCCACAATGATCAGCGTATTTTCTCCCGCCAGCGAAGAATCCCGAAGCCTGTCCAGTACCTCCGCTTCCAGATTCATTTCATACGGCGGGTCCATAAAAATGATATCAAAACAAATATTTTTAGATTCCAGGCGGGATATTGCGGTAACCGCACTGCATTCCATTACAATACCACTATCCTCAAGTTTTGTAAACCTTAGATTTTCCCGTATACAGGCTACAGCCGTATTATTATTTTCAACAAAATATGCCTGTCCGGCCCCTCTGCTTAACGCTTCTATTCCGATTGCACCACTTCCGCTGAATATATCCAGAAACAGACACCCCGGTACATCATTTTGAATCATATTAAACAGCGTTTCTTTAATTCTGTCGGTTGTGGGCCTGATATCCCTGCCTGGTACAGTTTTTAAATTCAATCGTCTGGCACTTCCTGCAATTACACGCATATTGTTATTCCCTTCAAGTTAATCAGGCTGTCCCGATCAATTCAGGACAGCCCCTAATCGTTTAATTCTTTTTATAAAAAAATGATTTAACAGTGGAATAATTTAATTCTCTGTAATTTATGATCTGCTCTGTACTGCCTACAAATAATATTCCACCCTTTTTTAATGACTGATTAAATTTCTGATATATTTGGTTCTTGGCCTCATCCGTGAAATATATAACCACATTTCTACAAACGATCATATCACAATTTTCCGGATATGAATCCAAAAGCAGATTATGCTGTTTAAATTCCACGCACTTCTTAATTTCATCAGAAATCTGATAATTTTTTTCACCAATTTTATTAAAATATTTCGCAATAAATTCTTTCGGAACACCTTCCAGACTTTTCTGATTATACAGACCCACACGGGCCTTTTCCAACACCTGCCGGTCGATATCCGTTGCAATTATCTTAATATTGGACAGCGGCATAAATTTTGACATTGCCATAACAAGTGAATATGGCTCATCTCCTGTCGAACAGGCAGCACTCCAAATCTTCAGACGATTTCCAAACCTCTGTATCAGTTCTGGAATTATCTCATTTTCCAAATTCCGCCACTGTTCCGGATTGCGGTAAAACTCAGAAACATTAATAGTCAGATAGTTGATGAATTCTTCAAACAATTTAGAATTTTTACAGATTTCAGCAACATATGGTTCATAGCCTTCAAATTTATGTTTCGAAATCAGCGCATCAATCCTGCGCTTCATCTGCCGTTCTTTATAGGCATTTAAATCAATATGAGTTAAATTATATATCTGAACTTTGAATTGTTCGTAATCCACTATCCAGCCTCCGTATGTTTATAATAGATGAAGATGCCAGGCTTATACCTCCTCTGTCTGTTCTTCCTCTTCTTCCTTTGTTTCCGTATCAGCCAGTAAAGCTTTGATACTCAGACTGATTTTTTTCTCAGCCTCATTGAAGTCAACAACTTTTGCCTCAATTTCCTGTCCAACCGACAATACATCTGCCGGCTTATCAATTCTTTCCTTTGAGATCTGGGATACATGCAGTAATGCATCTATGCCCGGTTCCAATTCAATAAATGCACCAAAATCCGTCATTCTGGCAACCTTGCCTTTTACAACCGTACCGGTCTGATAATTTATGGCAGCCTTTAACCATGGATTGGTATCATCAAACTTCAGGCTCAGTGCAATCTTCTCACCGTTAATTTCCTTTACCAGCACCTTAATCTGTGTACCAGCCTTAAAGGTCTTCTGCGGATTCTCTACTCTGCCCCATGACATTTCTGAAATATGAAGTAATCCGTCGATTCCGCCCAAATCAATAAATGCACCAAAATTAGTAACATTCTTGATCGTGCCTTCCACGATATCTCCTTCTTTTAATGTCTCCAGTAATTCTTTCATTCTGGCTTCTTTTGCTGCTACGAGAAGCATCTTGCGGTTACCGATGATTCTTCTCTTCTTCGGATCAAATTCAGTTACTACAAATTCGATTTCCTGGTCGGCATACTTGGTCAAATCCTTCTCATAAGTGTCGGATACCAGACTTGCAGGAATAAAGATTCTGGTTTCTTCCACAGAAACACTTAATCCGCCTGTCATAACCTGGATTACCTTTGCCTTTAAGACTTCCTTATTCTGGAATGCCTCTTCAATCCTCTTGTTGCCTTTTTCTGCTGCGAGACGTTTGTATGTTAATAATACCTGGCCTTCGCCGTCATTAACCTTAAGCACTTTTACTTCCATAGTGTCACCAACAGAAACACATGTGGTCAAATCAACGTTTGGTGTATTGGTGTATTCACTACGAGTAACAATACCATCTGCTTTGTAACCTATATTTAAGACGATTTCGTCTTCTTTAACGCTGATTACTGTGCCCTCAACGATCTCTCCTGTTCGTATTTGTTTCATGCCCTGTTCTTCAAACAGTTGTTCAAAACTCTGTTCTGACATTAGTATGAACCTCCTCGATTATATTATTTGGGGTAGAAGCCCCGGCTGTAATACCTACGTAACTATTCTCTTTGAGTTCACTAAGGTCTAAATCTTCTAGTGTCTGTATATAGTAAGTATTATTACATTCCTGTCTGCAAATTTCATAAAGCTTTTGTGTATTGGAGCTGTGTCTGCCGCCAATAACTATCATGGCATCTACTTCTTTTGCAATTTCCTTTGCTTCTGCCTGCCTCTCATGGGTGGCATTGCAAATTGTGTCTAAAACACTTATATCATAACCCTTTTTCGAAATAATTTCAACTAGATATTTAAATTTATTGTAGTTAAATGTCGTTTGCGATACAATACATGCCGATTTTCCGGCCGGTAAAGTAAACTCTTTTGCTTCTTCTTCTGTGCTGATAACAGATCTATTCTCTCCTGCCCAGCCTTTGATTCCTTCCACTTCCGGATGATTTTCATTTCCGATGATAATGATGTGCCTGTTCTTATTCTTTTCATTTTGGACTATTTTATGAATTTTCCTTACAAAAGGACAGGTGGCATCTACAAGTGTCAGTCCGTTTTGTTCAATAATATCGTAAATTTCTTTTTCAACACCGTGGGAACGTATAATGATAACGCCTTCGCTGAGCCGTTCCAGTTCTTCTTTGGAATCGATGACTGTTACGCCCTTCTCTGCCAGATCATTCACCACTTCTTCATTATGAATGATCGGTCCGTAGGTATATATTTTTTTCATCCTGTCATTGATTTCAATCTGCTCATATACCTGTTCTACTGCCCGCTTTACACCAAAACAAAAACCGGCGCTTTTTGCAACTTTTACTTTCATTTTATGCTTTACACCTGTCTATTATTTTTATTACTTCATTGACTGCTTCATCAATATTCATATCTGAGGTATCCAACAGAACGGCTCCCTCGGCAACGGTCAGCGGTGCACATTCCCTGTGCATATCCCTGTAATCCCGTTCCTCTATATCTTTTTCGATTTCCTCCAACGTACAGTCCAGTCCACGTTCCTTCTGTTCCGCATACCGCCGGGCCGCCCTGGTTTTCACGGATGCCGTTAAATAAATCTTCGGGCTGGCCTCTGGCAGAACATTTGTTCCAATATCCCTGCCATCCATAATGACATTATGCTCTGCAGCCAGGTTTCTCTGGAGCAGAAGCAACTTTTCCCTTACCTTTGGATAAGCGGAAACCGGAGACGTCATCCGGCTGACTTCTTCTGACCGGATCAGAGAATTGACATTTTCTCCATCCAGTAACACTACCTGTTCGCCGCCGTCATAGGTAATCGTCACGTCCGACTTCTGACAGGTTTTTACAATATTGGTTTCATCTTCCGGGGCAAAACCCTTCCGAAGACATGCCAGAGCCAGTGCCCTGTACATCGCTCCCGTATCCACATACACATACCCCAGTTTCCCGGCTGTAAGTCTGGCAACGGTACTTTTTCCGGCACCGGAAGGTCCGTCGATTGCCACATTTATTGTTCCATTCATGTATTAAAATCCTTTCATCTTTAATATACGCTTTCTCCGGCCAAATGTCCGGTAGACCATGCAATCTGCAGATTAAATCCTCCCGTAAGGGCATCCACATCCAGTAGTTCCCCGGCTAAAAATAAATGCTGAATCTGTTTGGACTCCATGGTTGCCGGATTGATTTCCTTAACGTCGATGCCTCCCTGTGTAATGATCGCCTCATTATATCCCCGCAACGATACCACTGTCATAGTAAATTCTTTCAACGCTTTCACCAGATTCTGCCGCTCTTCTTTTGATATAACATTTATTTTTTTATTCGGATCAATCCCGCAGTATGCAATCATAACAGGAATCATCTTCTTTGGAAGCAGAGCGTCTAAGGAATTTTTAAAATCCCGATTTATGTTTTTTTCAAATTCCCTTAGTATTCTATCATCTAATTGCCCGAATGACAATGCCGGCTTTAGGTCAATTTTGAATATTACCTCCTCGTTGGAAAGATATTTTGCCAGAAAACTACTGGCACTCAGCACAATCGGCCCGCTGATACCAAAATGCGTAAATAACAATTCGCCGAATTCTTCATAAACCGGCTTCTTCCCCTGTTTTGATTTAAAATAAAAACTTCCCCGGACATTTTTTAATGACAGCCCCTGCATATCTTTGATAAACTCTTCTTTCACATTCATCGGAACAAGGGCCGGATGAACGGGTTTCATCCCATGTCCGTGTCCGGCCAGTATCTCCATTCCCTTCCCGTCCGAACCTGTCACCGGGTAAGACCGTCCGCCGGTTGCAAAAATAACATTATCCGCCCATTCCTTTTTCCCGCCGGATAAAATCACTCCTTTTACGCAATTTTGTTCCACAATAATATCTTCTACAGCCGTCATATAGCGGACCCTGACGCCTGCCTTACGCATGGCATTGCTCAGCACACCGATCACATCGGAAGATTTATCGGATATCGGAAACACCCGGTTTCCTCTCTCCACCTTGGTATGTAATCCCTGTTGTTCAAAAAAATCTATGACAGCCCGGTTATCAAAACCATACAGAGAACTATACATAAATTTCCTATTAGTAACAATGTTTTGAAATAAATCTTCCATATCACAGGCATTTGTAATATTACATCTGCCTTTTCCGGTAATATATAACTTTTTACCCGGCTTTTCATTTTTCTCAAAAACGGTCACATCGTAACCTTTGGAAGCTGCCGTTACAGCTGCCATCATTCCGGCGGCTCCGGCGCCGATAACAAAAACACTTTGAGACATGGGTATATCCTTTCCAAATATAAGATTTAAAATTGTTTGTTAGTTTTTTGGGAATTTCTTTATCGTGGCAAAAGGGACGCTGATGGTTGGGACGGACCAGCCGTTTTCCGGGCGGTGCTGCAAAATTAAGAACTTCTAAGGGAATAGTGGGAAGTTTGATTTAAGGCAGACGCAACCGCTCCCAATTCGCCTTCCATGGCTCACTGGGAGCTTGACTGGACATCCGTGTCCAGTCATTGCTGATATTGAATTATTCCCTAAGAAGTTCTAAATTTCTTCGCAATGCCCGGAAAACGGCTGGTCCGTCCCTCCCATCGGCTGTTCTTTGGCAAAATGAAGGAAATAGGGAAAATGCTAACAAACAACTCGTGGGAAGAATGGGGGGTATTTTTCTAACCACTAATCATTAGAAAAATACAGGCTCCTCTAATCCTCTCAAACAAACATTTTAATATACAACTTTTGTCAATGCAAAGTTTTCCTAAAAAACTATAGGCTCTCCAAATTCTCCCTCATCTAAATATTTCGTATCGCCACTTCATCCTCCGCCACATTGATTTCATCACTGGAGTATATCTGATAGTCTTCCCATATCCGCTCCAGCAGTTCCAGTTTTCCCGTTACGATTTCCGGTTTTTTCATAAACAGTGACACGATCATGGCATTGATAACACTCATAGGTGCGACCAGAGAGTCTACCACGGTTGCCATTTCACTCCGTGCCAGCAGGTTACAAGAGGAATACAGGTTTAACGGAGAGTTTTTATCGTCGGTAATGGATATGACTTTTGCATTTCTGTCATTGGCAAATTCCATGGCTTTCAGTGTCCGCATGGAATATCTGGGGAAACTGATTCCGATTACCACATCCCGGGGATTGATATTTATCATCTGTTCAAAGATTTCACTGGCGCTGTTTGTTGTCACCACTGTCACGTTATCAAACATCAGGTTCAGATAGAAACCTAAAAATGAAGCCAGCGGCATACAGTTCCGGATTCCTATGATATAAATCCGTTCTCCATGCATAATACTCTCAATTGCTTCTTCAAATGCCTCTTTGGATATCGACTGAAGGGTCAGACGTATTTTTTCTGCATCGGAAACCATGACCGTTTCCAAAACCTCGGCTTTAGACAATTTGGATTCTGTAATCTCTATCTTTGAAATGGAATTCAACCGCTCCTGTACCAGTTCCTCCAATGCCTTATGAAATTCCGGAAAGCCGTCATATCCAAGCAGCGTGGCAAACCTTACTGCCGTTGACTCGCTGACCGATACCGTCTCTCCCAGTTTTGCCGCAGTTAAAAAAACTGCCTTGTCATAATTTGCCGTTATATATGCGGCAAGTTTTTTCTGACCTTTGCTCATTGTATCGTATTTCTGACCAATTCTGCTGATCAGACTGTCCTGTTCCGTTTTATCACTGTCCATTGACTGTTTACGCCTCATCTTTCCTATTATTACCGGACATACCGCCCATTCGGAATCGAGCCCGGAGCAATACTCATACGTCTAAAAACAGGCTGCTGCAATTCTGCAACAGCCTGAATCATTTATAATTATACCGGATATGCGCCATCCTTGGTATCAGCGGCCGCAAGGTCCACCTTGGTCTGCTGTGCCTGTCTGTATTTAAAGAAATCCGTAGCTACCTGTGGGAATAAAGCATATGACAATACATCTTCTTCCTGGGTAATATACTGCTCACATTCTTTCTTAAATTCTTCCAGCTGCGGCTTGATCAAGTCAGCCGGACGGCAGGTAATCGGCTTTGTATCACCGATACATTTCTTCTGAACCTCCGGATTAAACGGTTTTACGGTCTTACCAAATTCACCGCTTAAGATCTTCTTTGACTCTTTTGTAGCCATCTTATAACGTTCACCCTGAAGAACATTTAACACTGCCTGGGTACCGACAATCTGGGAAGAAGGTGTAACAAGCGGCGGTTCTCCAAAATCTTTTCTTACCTTTGGAATCTCCTCAAGCACCTCATAATATTTATCTTCTGCATGTGCATCTTTTAACTGCGAAACCAGATTGGATAACATTCCGCCCGGAACCTGATACAATAAGGTCTTAATATTAACACCCATAACCTTTGGATTCAATAAACCGCTCTTAAGTGCATCCTCCTGAATCGGCCGGAAATAATCTGCAATTTCTGCAAGAAGATTCTGGTCAAATCCCGTATCATATGGTGTTTCCTTAAAAGTTTCCACCATAACTTCCGTAGCCGGCTGACTGGTTCCCATGGAAAACGGTGACATAGCCGTATCAATAACGTCAACGCCTGCCTCCACCGCTTTTAAATATGTCATGGAAGCCACACCGGACGTATAATGTGTGTGAAGCTGAATCGGAAGGGATGTTCCCTCTTTCAATGCCTGCACCAGTTCCGTTGCTTTATATGGAAGGAGCAATCCTGCCATATCCTTGATACAGATAGAATCTGCGCCCATTTCTTCAATTTTTTTCGCTGTCTCTTTCCAGTAATCAAGAGTATATGCATCTCCAAGGGTATAGGACAATGCTATCTGTGCATGTCCCTTTTCCTTCTTAGAAGCATTGACTGCAGTCTTTAAATTATCCAGATCGTTAAAACAGTCAAATATACGAATAATATCAATACCATTGGCAATGGATTTCTGTACGAAATATTCAACCACATCATCTGCATAGTGGTTATATCCAAGAATATTCTGTCCGCGGAATAACATCTGAAGTTTTGTATTTTTAAATCCGTCTCTTAACTTACGAAGTCTTTCCCATGGGTCTTCCTTTAAAAATCTCAAAGATGCATCAAATGTAGCACCGCCCCAGCATTCCACGGAATGATAGCCTACCTTATCCATCTTATCCACGATAGGCAGCATCTGTTCTGTTGTCATTCTGGTAGCAATTAATGACTGATGAGCATCACGTAATACGGTTTCTGTAATTTTAATCGGTTTCTTAACCTGTTCTGCCATAATTTTTCAGTTCCTTTCCTGTATTTTATAAGAATATTGCCATAAATGTTCCGGCCGCAACTGCCGTACCGATAACACCGGCAACATTTGGTCCCATTGCATGCATCAGCAGAAAGTTTGTCGGGTCTGCTTCCGAACCGACTTTCTGTGATACTCTGGCCGCCATCGGTACAGCGGATACTCCGGCTGAACCAATCAGCGGATTAATCTTTCCACGTGTAATCTTACACATTAACTTACCGATCAGGACACCTGCCGCCGTACCAAAAGCAAATGCCACAAGACCAAGAATAACGATCTTAATCGTATCCCAGTTTAAGAATGCTTCCGCACTTGTTGTTGCTCCTACACTGGTACCCAGAAGTATAACCACTATGTACATCAGTGCATTGGATGCCGTCTCTGTCAACTGTTTTACTACACCACATTCCCGGAACAAATTACCAAGCATTAACATACCAACCAGCGGTGCTGTTGTCGGAAGAATCAGAACTACCACAATTGTAATGATAACCGGGAACAATATTTTTTCTAACTTGGAAACCGGCCGAAGCTGTTCCATTTTAATCTTACGCTCTTTTTCCGTCGTCAGAAGTTTCATAATCGGCGGCTGGATAATCGGCACCAATGACATATAGGAATATGCCGCTACCGCAATCGGTCCCATCAGGGCTGTCTGACCAAGCTTTCCTGCCAGGAAAATAGATGTCGGACCGTCAGCTCCACCGATAATTGAAATTGCTGCTGCTGCTTTATCACTAAATCCCATAAATATGGCAAGAAAATATGCCACATAAATACCAAACTGTGCCGCCGCACCCAGTAAAAAGCATTTTGGATTGGCAATCAGCGGACCGAAGTCTGTCATTGCGCCGACGCCTAAAAATATCAGGGATGGCAGGATACTCCATTCATCCAGTAAATAAAAATAATGTAATAAACCGCCTACGCCATTGTCTGAATCTTTAATTGCTAACATAATATCGGGATACATGTTAACAAGAAGCATTCCAAATGCAATGGGTACCAGCAATAACGGTTCATATTCTTTTGCTATTGCCAAATATAAAAATACCAGAGCCACTAAGATCATTACGAAGTTTCCCCACGTAAGATTAAAAAATGCGGTCTGATGCAATAGATTTCCAAGTGTATCAACAACGTAATCCATTGTATAGCCTCCTGTTCATTTTCTAAGAATATATCATTAATTCAATGTTGCCAATACGCTGCCGGCTTCCACACTTGCACCTTCATTAACATTGACAGTAGCCACGGTTCCGTCTTCCGGAGCAACGATTTCGTTTTCCATTTTCATGGCTTCCAGGATCATAATAACTTCGCCTTTTTTTACAGCCTGTCCGGCAGATACTTTTACGGAAAGAATCTTACCCGGCATTGGTGCATTTACTTTTATGGCTCCTTCCGCCCCTGAAGCTGCCGGCTTCGGTGCCGTTTTCGGAGCTGCCTTTGGTGCTGCAGCCGCTGGTGCCGGAGCTGCTCCTGCAGCCAGTTCTTCAACTTCTACATCATATACATTTCCATTTACCGTAATTCTATAATTTTTCATGTTTATACCCTTACAGACCTGCTTCTGGTTTTTGACCGATACAGTCTGCAATATCCTTTCTCTCATTATAATTTCTTTCGGTCTTTCCAACCTGACATCTCTATATTTTTACGCTTTCTTCCATTTGGAATTGGGAACTTTCCGGATGGAACGAACAACAAATCCGTCGGTTGATGTCTGCTCCATGGAAGCAATCGCTGCCGTAATGACTGCTATAAGTTCCGTATTATCCTCTGTTTCTGCAGTTTCCTCTTTTTCTGTAATCTGAACAACTGTTTTGTCTAAGCCGTTTTTCTGTTCAGCCGCTTTATTCTGTGCGCGGTTAATATACTTGAATAAAGAAATCACAATACTTAAAAATGCCAGCACAAGTAAAACGGTAGAAATTCCCATCAATGTGTTGAGAGCCGCTTTCATAAGTGTTTCTCCCATTGTAAATTGTGCTTCATAAGTAATCTCTTTTACATCCAGATTATCATTCACGATACCAAACGTATAATTTGTTACAACATCTCTTTTTTCACATTTAATCTTTACTTTGATGATAACGTCATCATCCTTTGTTGTCAGCTTATACTGCATGGCACCTGCATCATCTTTATAAACTTCTACAATGCTACCTGCATCTTTTTTTGCAGTCTTCCATGATTCCATTGCAGATTTCAGAACTTTTTTACTTTCAAAAGAGCCGCAGTCCTGAATGATTCCATCTATCTGCTGGTCAGTAAATTCCTTAATCGCTGCAATATCCTGTGATACACTGGTTACAAGTTCAGATTCACTATACGAATATGATGTTTTCTCATTATTTGAATCTCCACAGGAAGTAAGTGCAAACATACAGGTAAGAACAGAGAAGATTAATAAAAGTTTTTTGATTTTTTTCATGTTCTTCACCTCTCATTAAACCGTTCCATGTTTCTTAGCCGGACGATCCTCTCTTTTTGTGAACAGCATTTCATATGCGCCAATAACATATTTTCTTGTATCAACAGGTTCGATAATACTGTCAATATAGCCTCTCCCGGCTGCCGAATTGACACTGAGCTGCAATGCCTCATATTCGGCCGCTTTTTCTCCAATGAACGCATTGGCACTGTCTGCTTTTGTAATTTCATCCGCATAAATGATTCTGACTGCCGAATCACCGCTCATCATTCCAACCTTTGTATCCGGCCATGCAAATACCATATCTGCCCCGAGGGCCTTGCTGTTCATAATGGAATATGCGGTTCCAAAGGCCTCTTTTACAATAACGTTTACTTTCGGTACCGTTGCATTGGCAAATGCATACGTAAGCTTTGCTGCTGCTTTTACCATTTTCTTCTCCTGACACATGGAAGTCCGGAAACCTTTGGCATTTGTAAGTGTAAGTACCGGAATTTCAAAGGCATCACAAAATTCTACGAATGCTGCTGCTTTTTCACATCCCTTTGCGGTTAATGCCGCATCAAATTCTTCCACTTTATTCATTTCTTCGTCATAACGTTCCGTGCGGTTCGCTACTGCTCCCACGGTTGTCCCATTCAGCCTGATAAAACCTGTTACCATTTCTTTTGCATATTCTTTCTTCAATTCAAAGAAAATATGATTGTCTGATATGGACGTAAGGGCCAATGCCGTATCGCCGGATAACGTATCAATTGACTCACATCCGCGGTTCAGATCATCCGTACATTCCTCATACGACATATTTTCTTCATTGTTGGCAGGTATCATGGAAACCAGTTCACGTATTTTTTCAATGACCATAGTTTCATCTCCGGAAAAATCAACATTTCCTGCCTCTGCACTCTGGAATCCCACACCGGAAGAATCACATTTATCAACGGTATTTCCGTCAATGGTATTCGGTGAATTTACGAATAAATGTCCGTTGTCAGCCATAAAAGTAAAGTCCGTCAAGCCTGTCATAACGGATAATCCGCCGCCGCAATTTCCGAATACTGCTGATATCTGCGGAATAACGCCGGATGCCATTACCTGTTTTGCATAAATCTCTCCAAAAGCATTTAAAGCATCTGTAGCTTCTTCCAGACGTAAACCTGCCGAATCAATGAGACCGATAACCGGTGCACCCATTTTCATTGCCATGTCATATAATCTGACAATTTTTTTTGCATGCATTTCTCCAACTGAGCCTCCAAGTACTGCGGCATCCTGACTGTATACATATACAGGATTATTGTTAATCAAGCCATATCCTGTTATTACACCATCCGCAGGAGTCTCTTTTTCTGTCAGATTGAAATCAGTATTTCTGGCTGTTACCAGACTCCCAATTTCAACAAAACTATTATCATCAAGTAAGGCTTCTATTCTCTTACCTGCTGATACATTTGATGTAGTACTCATCATTCAAACCTCCATTTTTCTATATTTATGTATGTAAAAATACACACTTAATAAGCTGTATTTAAACCCTAATCTCTGCCGATTATAATTGTATTACTTATACTAAAAAAAAGCAAGCAGATTTATTTTAAAAATACGTTATAAAACAGAAAAAATAAAAGACGGAACCATAAACCGTTCCGCCTTCCAGTTAAATATTTTTCAAACCATCATTCCGGTCTGTTCCTTATGTTAAAAGGAATTTTTTTAATATCCTTCTAAAAGAAAACCGCATATCAATTTTCCTGACACTTCCCCGGGTACAGATATCAAACCGTTGAAATTCTTCTCCGTTAATCAATATTTTCACCCGGCCGATTACCTGATTTTCCTGTACAGGTGCCTCCAGTACTTCTCCCGGCGGCAGTTCATATACATATTCCACCACATCTTTGTCGGACAACAAAGTTGAAACATTTCCCTTTATATATGTCTGAACATATTTACTTTGTCCGTTTATAACCTCTATAGTTTTATAATCATTGATATCGTTAAAAATAACACGATAATTGTAATTATCAATTCCATAATTCATTAATTTTATTGTATCTTTCCACTTAAAGGATTTATTCGGCGGCCATCCGCTGGCAAGTACCACAGATATAAATGTCCGGTTGTCTCGCTTTAACGCTCCCACGAAACAATATCCGGCATTTCCGGTAAAACCGGTTTTGATTCCAATGGCTCCGTTCATCATGGATAAAAATGCATCTTTATTGCCTGCCACATACTGACGTTTTCCTTCTACATCCCGGAAACTGTGTGACGCGGTATTTACAATTTTTAAAAATTCTTCATTTTTGACTGCCTCTGCAGCAATCAGTGCCAGGTCATATGCTGTCGTATAATGCTGTTCGGCATCCAGCCCGTTGGGCGTAACAAAATTCGTGTTTTTTGCTCCAATCTGCTTTGCCCTCTCATTCATCATATTTGCAAAAGACAGGGTATCTCCTGCTATGCTTTCTGCTATGGCTACAGCAGTGTCATTGTGGGATTCCAGCATCAGGGAATAGAGCATATCCCCCATATAGAATTTGGTTCCTTTCGGCGCTCCTAAATGAACTTTCGGCATGGAAGCCGCATTTGCGGAAAATTCTACCACATCCTGCATATCTGCCTGTTCCAGCGCCAGCAGACAGGTCATTATTTTTGTGGTACTGGCCATGGGCATCTGCTGATATCCGTTTTTTTCATACAGAACACGTCTGCTGTCAGCATCCATGAGCAACGCTGACTTTGCATTCAGATTGCTTTCCGCCAGTTCGGCAGCCTGAATATTTATGGATATATGCGGACACAGAAACGGCACCGCAATACCTATGATCATTATCATTTTTATTATGTATTTAAATATGTGCTGTATCCTCTTATTCAAAGGGTTCTCCCAATATTTTTTCTTATTTTATTCATATGATTGTTTCTTCTGTTTCATTCTATAATTTTAATATATAATAATTGTCTATACAGTATTTACTGATTCTTTATGAATAAACAAAAAAACCATTGCCGGACCCAATATCCATCCGGCAACGGTTCTTCCGTTATCAGTGAATCTCTATATATTTTCTCTTATCTTCGATTGCCTTGTCCGGCAAATCGATCATAATTTTTAAAATTCCATGTTTGTACGAAGCATGGACATCTTTCTGATTCACATTTGTTCCTACATAGTATTTTCTCTTACAGCCGCCAATATGGCGTTCACGTTTAATATATCCGCGTTTTTCTTCACCGGATTCAATCTTCTTTGTTTTGGATGCCAGTATGGTCAGATATCCATCCTTTAAGTCTGCACTGATATTTGGTATCTCATAACCTGGCAGCTCCACCTCAAACAGAATCTTCCCATCCAATTCATAAATATCCGTTCTCATAATATCCGGTATATTCATTTTCGCAAATAAGTCTTCATCAAAATTATCAAACAGATTTAAAACTTCATTTTCCATAAACATGGGTACCACTCCCTTCCCTATAAAGTTATTTTATCACCTTATTTACTCATCTGCAATACTTATATATTTCCTGTCATTCTGTTCCGCAGTCTCCTGTTTCTTTGGAATCTCCAATTTTAAAAGTCCGTTTTCAAAGCTTGCATGAACTTCCTCCGGAGTAATATTCTCTCCCACATAGAAACTGCGTTTACATTCTCCGGTACAGCACTCCCGTCTGATATAATTTCCTGCTTCATCTTTTTTACTTTCTTCGGAAGAGCGGGAAGCATGTATGGTTAAATATCCGTCTGTTATATCTGCTTTGATGTCTTCTTTTCTAAATCCCGGAAGTTCAAAATCTAACCGGTAACTGTTTTCATATTCCCGGATATCCGTGCTAATAATCCCCTGTGTCATTTGGAGTTTATTGTTACTCATCAGCCTGTCAATTTTTTGTGACAAATTGTCAAACGGAAATAAAAACATTTCGCTGAAAATATTATTTGCTAAATCGGAACTAAAAATACTTGGTGTTAACATAGGTCATTCCTCCTTTTCTTACAAACAGGACAAAGATTGATTTATAACCCGACTCCTTTGTCTTATTTGTTATATATATTATATAACACGTTTAATCAGCAATGTCAATAGGTGAGTGCTAATTTGTTTAGTACTTAAAAAACTCAATCTGATCGTTCTGTAACACTCCTATAAATTTGAATAAAAAACAAGGTGTAAAGCCTAAATCATTTAACAGACTTTACACCTTGTTTATTTGTGTGTTTTATTTATGTAGATTTTATGCTATAATCTCAATACGTTCTTTTATCTTATGTAATTCATTTTCAATAGTATTCACACGAATTAAAAGCAATTCTTTTTCATTTTCAACTTTTAAAACATCGTCAAGCTTACGGTTTAAATCCAAATGCCCCTCCGCAATAATTTTAATATTTGGATTTGTTTCATTTTCAAGTGTTAATTCAATGTTTGTTGTGCGCCGTTTTATGTCCTGCATTTCACCTTTCATATTTTGCATTTCATCTTTCATTCCCTGCATTTCACTTCTCATATCATGCATTTCTGAAAGAATCAAATCAAGCTTTTCACTATCCATCATTCTATCACCGCCTTTATTAGGCTAAGTATATCATATCCCGGATGTAAAGTCTATTAAATTATCATTACTCCAAAGCATCTTCTGTTATAAAATCGTATGCTTGGCTGCCCCAAAACATTCGAATCCGCTAATCGTTTCAAAAGCTTTAAGAGTTCATTAATAACAGTTTCACCAATGGTTCATTATCTCTGCCAGCCGCAATATCAAGTGCAGTTTCTCCTTCATTGTTTACGGCATCCACTGTACGAAAGCCAAACTCCAGCAACAATTCTGATACTTCTTTTGCCATACTGTCAGTATTGTTCTGTGCTGCATAATGATTAATGCCGTCTGACCTTGCAAATTTGAAATATTCAGTCCACTTCCCGGGAAATACCATAAAAGGCGAATCAAAGGTGTCATTCCCAAAAAATCTCCCTTTTCCGCTTCCGCAAGAAAATCACAGTCTCTTTTCAGGATTTCATTTAGTGTATCCATACCGTTTTTTAAAATTGCTTCAAATACATTCATACCACCGGTTATACTGCTGCCATCTCCGGTCAGATATGTCTTGCTGTATCACATATAACATACAACGGTTTCCGTTGATTCGCTCCAGTCCGGCCAGAGCATGCAACGGGAAATTCCCGTAATTATCTTTTGCATGAGCAGAAATCCCTTTATCAAGTAACAATTGTATTGCTTTAACAATGTTTTTCCACTCCATGCTTTGCAGCCAGTTCTTTCATTTCATCTGCAGACAATGTAATCAGAATATTATCTGCGTCATAATGTTCTCTTTCCCCAATGAAACGAATAAGGTCATCATACAATACTATATGAATCTCTTCTTCCGAAATAACCAGACTAACATTCCAGACATCTACCTTAATATCCTCACTGACCATCATCCCTGTGCGTGGTATCAAAGGTATAACTGACGGTACATCAGCAGTCAGAGCATACGCACCCAGTATTTTTCCATCCTTCATCTGGTAGAAACGGGGTGCCGCATAATAAATATCCATACTCTGCAGCCGGTTCATTAATTCTCCAAACCGGTTTAAATCGCCGGAAATCTGGCTGATTTCTTTTTTTCCAATGTCAACCGGATTTATAACACCACATACCGTCATACATTTATATTTATCATTCCCAATATCTTCCTCTATGGATTTCAGAGCTCCGATACTTGCGGTTATATCCATGTTCACACAGGATTTTATCGTTTCCAGATCATCCGCCCTGATTTTTTCATCCTCCCTATAAAAATATTGAACCTTACACAATTGGCATATCCTCTGAATCACTCCGTAAAATAACCGGATATCATACTGACTGTTTGGTAGTGGAAGCCTCAGATTGATATCCTTTTTTTCAAAACTAATCTCCATACCTCTGCATAAATGCCCGGAATCATAAACAACCGTATAATCTCCTACCTGGTCCGGTACAAGACGAAATGCCCCATCCATTATCCCATACTTTAAATCTTCTGCTACGATATCCTGAATGCTGATTTCCTTTTTAAACAGACCGCCTTGTCTGATCACAACATCAACTGCCATAAAAATGCAATCTCCTTTCTATTCCTCATAATTCCTGTTTCCGGAAGCATATTCATTCATGCAGATATCCAGCACGCCTCTGACCGGCTGGATCAATGAATCTTCATAATGACACTGCCACTGAACTGCCTGATTCATATTTCCTTCTACAACTCCGTCAATAGTTTCATCGTTCTCTATCGGATTATTATTATCATATATGTATGAAAGTACATTATATGCGTGATTCACTACCCAGTTTGGGTCCATTCCATGAAAATGATATTGAAGATCCGGCAGAAACAAAGTACTCATTCCCAATGTATCCACCAGCATTTCCTCTGTTCCTTCTATTGTAAAAAAACGGACATTTACCGCAAAATAAATAAAACGGCTTTCCCTGGGAATTTTGTGTTCACGGATAGCCTGTACAGTGAACATTTTTCCTGAAGTCTGGAAATAAACCGCTTCACATTCCGGATAAATTTCCACTAATGCTTCCAGATAATCCATCAGCATATCGGCCCGGTCCTGATATTTCATTCCTCCGGCAAGCATATTCATGGCAATCACCTGATAGCCGCATTCGGATAAAATCCGGTCTCTGTCCTCCTGACAGTCCCACATCTGGCTTCTGGTAAAATCATCAATCCTGTCTGCAGGAAATTTTATACATTCCGTAACTATAAGCTGCGGTGGAATACTTCCTTGTTCAAATTCTTCCTTATAATTTTCGGCAGTAAATATGGCCATATTTGTATCATAGGCAAAACAATTCACTTTACCCAGATGTTTCTGCATTATTTCAGTCATTATCTCCTGTTTTGGCATTTCACACTTATTTTTCATCAAAAGCTGCATTACAAAAACAAGCCCCGGTTGTTCTTTTTTACTTAAATCCTGTTGAAAAGTATCCTTTGACATCATTAATTCTCCTTTTTTAATAAATGATAAAACACCGGTCTTTACAACCAGTGTCTATCAATATAATATAACCCCTCTCTTTACATTCATCTCAATTATTCATTTTTTTTCCTTTTACTGGCTGTCAGGACAATTCCTGCACTTATAAACAACATACCAAACAGTGCCATCTGAAGAGAATCTCCTGTATTGACTGACGCCCCCTTGTCAGAAGCCGCTGTAGTATCTGCTTCCGTTGTAACTTCTTTATTCTCCGTATCTTTTTCTGTCGTAACTTCTACCCCGGATGTGTTATCTTCTTCTGCCGGGTTTTCTTCGGCTGTACTGATTTCCTCTGTTGTATCATATTCTTCGGTTGTGCTGTCTTCTTCAGCTATGCTGTCCTCTTCCGCTGAACTTTCTTCTCCGGTCGTAGTATCTTCTTCGGTTGTACTTTCTTCTCCCGTCGTAATATCTTCTTCCGTTGTACTTTCTTCTCCGATTATAGTATCCTCTTCCGTTGTGCTTTCTTCTCCTGTTGTAGTATCCTCTTCTGTTGTACTGTCTTCTCCCGTTGTAGTATCCTCTTCTGTTGTACTGTCTTCTTCTGTTGTAGTATCTTCTTCTGTCGTATCCTCTTCCTTAATATCCTGCCAAACAGCATATACCGTGGTATTTTCGGTAAAAGTATATCCTTCTCCGGCATTCAATGCTGTTCCGTCTATACTGCCGATTGCCCATTCCTTAAACTCTTTTCCCTCCGGTGCAGTAAATCCGCAATCCGGAAGAATATAATTTTCTCCTACTCCTGCTTTCACAGACTGCATTTGACCACTTCCGCCATTCGGGTCAAATTTGATTGTATATGTTGTGGGTATATCCACCGAAGCCGGTATACTGACATAATTGGTTCCCCTGCCGCCGTTTGCCTGTTCAGATAAAAGATAAACTTTATCCGTATCTGCATTATAATCCTCAGGCAGTACAAAAGAAATCTCACTGTTTAAATCTATACCTTCATTTCCGGATACCCTGCCATAAGCTTTTATTGTAGCATCATTATTTGCGGTATAATCTTTATCCGTTATCATTACAGATATCTGATTTGCAGATTTAGCACCCGCATTTTCATTATATATATATGGTACTGTTATCGTTGTTCTGCCGTCTTTATCGCTTCTTGTAATTTCTTTAGACGCATTGATACTTACTGACTGGTCAGTATCAAGTAGTGTCAGTTTCCACTCTCTGCCGGTATTAATACCTTTGGTTGAAATAAGCGACGAAAAATCCGTTTCTGATGCCGATGTCAAAAAAATTTCATCTAATTTAATATTTAAAGCCGGCGCTAGTCCTGCCAGATTCATTAAATTTTCCTGTGACAGTTGATGATGATTTAACGTAACGCCAAAAAATCCCAGATATGATGAACGCAGCCACCATGTATCATAATTCAAATTGGTATTTGTAAAATCATAACCATCATCAGAAATACAATATCCATACTTTGAATTATTGATATCTGCAACATCCAGCAAAAAAACTGTATCATTCAATAATGCCGCACTTGCATAACTATTAAAGTCTGAGCCTTTCTCGTTCGTACTGCTCATTATTAAAAGTCTCTCTGCAGCAGAAAATCCATTTAAAAATTCCTGGTCTCCCTGAAGCCAGGCACGTATATCACTTGCTGACCAGTCCGTATCGGAAATCGCACCGCCCTGATGCTCATTATTTAAATCCGTTCCATCTTCAAAATGATACTCCGCAAGAACAGTATCAGACTGAAGCAGCATACCGCCATCCATAGAACTGGTTCCTGTTTCTTTTAAACCGCTTTTATTCAAGATACGCCACTTAATCGGGTTGACTCCATAATGTCCAAACCACACATAATCTCCCGACCATGCTACATCTTTTGTAAGATTCTCACTGTTCGGATTATTGATTCCCTTTACACCAAAGCAAACCAGAGATTCTTCCGAAGCTGCCTGTAATGTTAACACATTGTTCCATAAAACAGAAAAGATTCCTGCCATTAGGCATACGGTAAGCATAAATGATATTTTTCTCTTGATTTTCATCTGTTCCTCCCTTCTACCAATTTCCTCTCATGACACCTGAGGCAGTAGAATTAAAATTTTCTTTATATTTTATTATTTTTATCTCTTATGTATTCTCTGGATATTCCTGATATATCCTTTATCTGTACTGTATTTTATAATTAATTTATCCGTTTGAATAATCTTCCGTCATCTCTTCTATATCTATCAGCTCCTTTGTAAAATTTATCCAAAATAATATTAACATAAATTTTATCTTTTGTATATCAGTATTTTAACCTTCTGCTTTTCTCCGGTAATACTCCAGCCTGCTGCCTGCTTCCTTTTCTGCCTTGGCAAATAACTCTTCTGCCTGCTGCGGAAATTGTTTGGCAAGAGCCGCAAACCGGACCTGTCCCATAAGAAATTCACGAAACTCAGCCTTTGGTGTTTTTGAATCCAATATAAACGGATTTTTTCCTTCATCCGCTAAAAGCGGATTATACCGGTACAAATGCCAGTATCCCGACTCTACTGCCTGAGCCATATTGGCCATACTTCTGCCCATACCTTCCATAATTCCATGACTGATACACGGGGCATATGCAATAATAAGAGAGGGTCCCGGATATGCTTCCGCTTCCACGATTGCTTTCAATGTCTGATTTTTATCTGCACCCATGGCTACCTGTGCCACATAAACATTTTTGTATGTCATCATCATTCTGCCCAGATCTTTTTTACCGGATTTCTTTCCCGATGCCGCAAATTTAGCAATTGCTGCTGTGGGCGTGGATTTTGATGCCTGACCTCCGGTATTGGAGTATATCTCCGTATCAAATACCAGCACATTTATATCTTCACCGGATGCCATGACATGATCCAGACCGCTAAAACCAATATCATATGCCCATCCGTCTCCGCCGATGATCCATTGGGAGCGTTTGGCCAGATAATCCTGATGCTTTCTTATTTCCTCCAGCAAATACTGCTGTTCCTGATTTTCTGTTTCCGTATGCTCCAATAGTTTACGCAGCCGGACGGCTGCCTGTTCGGATGCCGCTCCGTCTTCCCTGACCGATATCCAGTTTTCAAAGGCTTCTTTCAGACCAGAATCAATTCCTTTCTGAATCAGAGTCTTCATATTCTGTTCCATGCCGTCCCGAATCTGCTTAACACCCAGATACATTCCAAATCCGTATTCCGCATTATCCTCAAATAAAGAATTTGCCCAGGATGGTCCTTTTCCCTGATGGTTACAGGTATATGCAGTTGTGGGTGCAGAGGCACCCCAGATTGAGGAGCAGCCGGTTGCATTGGCAATCATCATTCTTGTACCATATAGCTGGGTAATCAGTTTAATATACGGTGTTTCCCCGCACCCTGCACATGCACCGGAATATTCCATCAGCGGCGTTTTAAACTGGGAATCTTTTACCGTTCTGCCTTCCACCAGATCTCCTTTGTAAGATACATGCTCCACTGCATATTCCCAGTTCGGCACTTCTGTTTTACTCTGTGTGCCAAGTTTCTTCATCACCAGCGCCTTTGGTCTGGCCGGACAGATATCTGCGCAGTTTCCACATCCGGTACAATCCATGGTAGTCACCTGCATGCGGAAATAATATTGTTCCAGTCCCTTTCCTTTTGCTTTCTGTGTCTTAAATGATTCCGGCGCTTCCGCTTTTTCCTCTTCCGTCAGCAGAAACGGCCGGATACAGGCATGCGGACATATATAGGAACACTGATTACACTGAATACAGGTTTCTTCATTCCATTCCGGCACATTGACTCCGATTCCCCGTTTCTCATATGCCGAAGTTCCCGACGGAAAAGTTCCGTCCTCTATACCGGAAAAAGCGCTGACCGGTAATAAATCTCCTTCCTGCCGGTTCATCGGCCGCATAATTTTAGCTATAAATTCCGGTTCCTCCGTCTCCTTTTTTATCTCCCCGGAATACCGTTTCCATTGATCAGATACCTGCACCTTCCTGATATCCGTAAATCCCCGCTCAATAGCCTGAAGATTCATCCCTACAACTTTTTCTCCCTTTTTTCCATAGGCTTTCTGTACGGATTCTTTCAGATATTGTTTCGCATCTTCTTCCGGTATGATTTCCGTCAGCTTAAAAAATGCTCCCTGCATAATCATATTAATCCGGTTTCCAAGACCGATTTCTTCCGCAATGCCAATTGCATTAATACAATAAAACTCTATGTCTTTTTCAGCAATCTCCCGCAATAGATTTTTAGGTAAATTTTCTTCCAATTCCCCGATATCCCAGAGACAATTTAAAACAAAGATTCCTCCTTTTTTTAATCCCTTCAGCAAATCATAACTATTGACATAGGATTGATTGTGACAGGCAATATAGTCCGCTTCATCAATTAAATAAGCCGATTTAATCGGTTTGTTTCCAAATCTCAGATGGGAAGTTGTCAAACCTCCTGATTTCTTGGAATCATAAGCAAAATATGCCTGTACAAACTTATCTGTATGCTCTCCAATAATCTTAATTGCCTGCTTGTTTGCTCCTACCGTACCATCGGAACCCAATCCCCAAAACTTGCAGCGGACGGTTTCCGGTTCTGCAACCACCACTTTTTTCCCGGATGCAAGAGAAGTATTCGTAACGTCATCTTCTATTCCCAAAGTAAAATGTGTTTTAGGATTCTGACTCTTCAGATTCTCAAATACTGCCCTTATCTCTGATGGTGTTGTATCTTTGGAACCCAGACCAAAACGTCCTCCGATAACCATCGGTGCATTTTCCTGATCATAGAAACAATTTCTCACATCCAGATACAGCGGTTCTCCCATTGCTCCCGGTTCCTTTGTCCGGTCTAAGACTGCAACCCGCTTTACGCTCTTCGGCATAGCTTTAAGAAAATGCTCCATGGAAAACGGACGAAATAAATGAACCTTGACCAGTCCCAGTTTTTCTCCCTTTGCATTGTAATAATCAATGGTTTCTTCAATGGTTTCACATACAGAACCCATTGCAACAATGACATATTCTGCATCCTCGGCTCCATAATAGTTAAACAATCCGTAATTTCTGTTTGTCATCCGGCTGATCTGCTTCATATAATCTTCTACAATAGATATGATTTCCTGATAAAACGGATTGCATGCTTCTCTGGTTTGAAAATATATATCCGGATTCTGGGCCGTTCCCCTTGTCACCGGATGATTCGGTGACAGAGCATTATCCCTGAATGCCTGCAGTGCCTTTTCATCCATTAATTTTGCTAAATCCGTATATTCTAAAGCTTCCACTTTCTGAATTTCATGAGAAGTCCGAAAGCCGTCAAAAAAATGTATAAACGGCAAACGTCCTTTTACAGCCGATACATGTGCTACTGGTGCCAGGTCCATTACTTCCTGAACGGAACCGGAGGCCAGCATGACACATCCTGTCTGTCTGGCCGCCATAACATCCTGATGATCTCCAAAAATGCTCAATGCCTGTGCCGCAATCGACCGGGCACTGACATGAAATACTCCCGGCAGCAGTTCTCCTGCAATCTTATACATATTTGGAATCATCAGCAGTAATCCCTGAGAGGCCGTAAATGTAGTCGTCAGGGCTCCTGCCTGAAGAGAACCATGGAAGGTTCCCGCTGCCCCTGCTTCCGACTGCATCTCTACAACCCTGACACTCTGACCGAATATATTTTTTCTCCCGCCTGCTGCCCATTCATCTACCACTTCTGCCATGGTTGATGATGGGGTAATCGGATATACGGCTGCTACATCGGTATATGCATAGGCTACATATGCCGCTGCCGTATTACCGTCCACTGTCATCGTTATTTTTCCCATACCTGCTTTATTTCCTTTCTACAATCTGCTTCCATTGTCCACCCAGTTTTTTGCCCTGATAACTGCATCCGTATCCGGAACGGAAACATTGCTTTCCGGAATGGTATGTTTGGTATCTGCCCATGCAGCAGTTCCCTCATTTTCTAATTTATCAACCTTATTGATTCGATTGTTATTTTTTCCGTTTAGTGCCTGGCTTTTTAAATGATCCATATAAATCCTCCCTTTTAAGTTACGGTTATGATATAACCATTATTTATTTAATAATACAATTATAACCAAAATAATGTTTGATTATGTAAATGTAAAAAATACATTATCAAATATAACTAATCAAGATTTATATTTGATAATGTATTTCTGTTATAATTTCAAAAATTATGTAATAAGATTTTCCATCCCCTTCAAGCTGATAACCAGTGTAGAAGTGTTATGTAACAATGCAGATGTGGTAGGACTTATCAAACCACTGATTCCCAAAACAATCAATCCGGTATTAAATCCTACAATAACATGGTAATTTTTATTAATCCGTCTCATCAATCCATTACTGATGGCTTTCAGAGTAACTATCTCATACAGATCATCTGCGCCTATGGTAACATCCGCGATTTCTCTTGCAATCTCTGCTCCATCACTTATGGCAATTCCTATGTCTGCTGCCGATAATGCCGGAGAATCATTAATTCCATCTCCCACCATAACCACTTTTCTTCCCTTGGCTTTTTCCATCTCTATATATTTGGCTTTTTCCTCAGGAAGTACCTCAGAATAATATTCATCTGCTCCCACCATTTTTGCTATGGAGCAGGCGGTCCTCTCACTATCTCCGGTCATCATAACCACTTTGCGGATTCCCGCCCGTTTCAGAGAGGTAATTACCGCTGCCGCTTCTTCCCTCAACGGATCTTCAATACAAATCACTGCTGCCAGAACATTTTCAATTGCCAGATACAAATGAGAATATTCCAACGGCAGATGATTAAACTGCTGCTGCATATTTTCCGGAATGATACAGTGTTCATCTTCAAAGACAAAATGGTAACTTCCGATTATTGCTCTCTTTCCATCTATAGTGGTGGAAATACCATGAGCAACAATATATTCTACTTTTGAATGAATTTCTTCATGTATCAGATTCTTCTCTTTGGCAGCATCCACTACAGCTTTTGCAATGGAATGAGGGAAATGTTCTTCCAGACACGCCGCTATACGAAGTAACTCCTCCGGTTTTTCTCCATTAAAGGAAATGACATAGGCAACGGTAGGCCGGGCTTTTGTTAATGTTCCCGTTTTATCAAAAACAATGGTATCAGCTTCCGCCATAGCTTCCAGATATTTCCCACCCTTCACCGTTATCCGGTAAAGGCTTGCCTCACGAATGGCAGATAATACAGAAATCGGCATAGCAAGTTTTAATGCACAGGAAAAATCCACCATCAATACCGATAGTGCTTTTGTAATATTTCCGCTTAAAAGATATGTCAGACCGGTTCCTGCCAGTGTATATGGTACAAGCTTATCCGCCAAATGCTCTGCCTTGCTCTCCAAAGAAGATTTCAGTTTTTCCGATTCCTCTATCATAGTAACAATTTTTTCAAACCGGCTACATCCACTGACCTCTTTTACCTGAATTGTTAGTTCCCCTTCCTCAACAACGGTTCCGGCATAAACAAAATGACCGGTATTTTTACAAACCGGCAGAGATTCCCCTGTCAGGGAAGCCTGATTCACCATGGCCTCCCCATTTAAAACCGTTCCATCAAACGGAATCAGATTTCCCATATGTATGATAACCCGGTCGCCTTCTTCAATTTCCGTGATAGAAACCAAAACTTCCTGTCCGTCTTTTAGCAGCCACACTTTTCCTATATTCAATGACATACTTCTGGCAAGGTCTTCTACTGATTTCTTATGGGTCCACTCTTCTAATATTTCACCGATACCTAATAAAAACATAATGGAACCGGCAGTTCCGATATCTCCACGCAACATGGATACTCCGATTGCCGTTGCATCCAGAACCGGAACTTCAATCTTTCCTTTCGCCAATACTTTTAATCCCTGATTGATATATTTCAGTGATTTTAATGCCGCCATTCCCACTCTTAACGGATAAGGCAGAAAAAGGCGGCTTCCGGCACGAAGCACTACTTTATTCACCAATTTTTCCCAGTACTGCTACTCTTTTGCACGCAAAACTGCTGCTGTGAAGTTAGTATAAAATTTCTTTGCATCTTTACTGGATAAAATCTTAATTCCTGCTGTTCCAAATAAAACACCTGCTGCAAAAATTCCGGTTTTAGCCTTATTGATTTTCCTGATATAATTTACCATAACTGATACGCCTCCTGACTTGTTTTCTTCTTACTTATGTTTATAACCGGTATAGATTGTCATAAACAGGCAAAACACCAGCGCCCATGCCCAAAATTTATGATTCTTCATTTGAAAATCCTCCTCTATGTATGTTAATTATTATATATTTTTGCATTTAATTTTTCCAGTTTTTCTCTGTAATTGATAAATTTTATCAAAAATACATTATGGAACTTTAACATACATCATTTTAAATCTGCACATCTACACGGCTTCGTACTGACACTGCATACACTTTTTCCATCAGAATAACCACAGGCTGTCAATCCTTCCCGAATCACCCGGTTCCATTTTGTGGCTGATAATTCCATAACCGTACCATCATCAAATTCAACCGTACATGCATTTTCAATTTCACATTCGGCACAGCAGGCAATCTTATACATATTTTTTCTACTAATGGCACCAATTTCTTCTAACGTATTTATCATTCGGTAAACAGTAGCAGAACCTATTTTCTCATCCCGCTTGGATGCTATATAGTACAGTTCTTTACAGCACGAACACTCTTCCTGCAGAATAATATCCAAAAGCATAAGTCTCTGTTTTGTAATTCTACAGCCTTGTTCCTTTAGTTTTTGTAAAATGATTTCTTTCTGCAACTGTGTTCTGTGATACCCGACAGACTCACATATATTCTTTTTTTCCTGTTTTTGCATCATTTCTATTCCTCCAATTAAAGAATCTGTCCACCCTTTACTGATTCAAAAAAGAAGACCGGATTTTTTCAAATACCGGTCCTCAATCGTTCTGCCGGACTGTTTCTTATGCTCCAGCTATTTTCTTCATATTTACTTTTAATGTCTTGCTTTCTTTATATGGCCGGAACAGAAGATAAATAAATCCGATTACCAACAGGAAGGCTGCAACCGTTCCAATGCCAAAGGTTCCTTCAATAATCAGCATTCCAATCTGATATACACAAAGGGATACTATATAAGCAAAAATTGTCTGATATCCAATGGCAAACCAAAACCATCTGATATTATTCATTTCTCTCTTAATTGCACCCATTGCTGCAAAACAAGGTGCACAGAGAAGATTAAATACAAGGAAGGAATATCCTGCTATCTGTGTTAATCCTTCAAAATCAAGAACGCCAAATACACCAACAACTTCTTCTTTTGCAACCAGACCCATTACGGTAGCGATCGTTGCTGTAATTTCTCCAAATCCAAGCGGTGCAAATATCCACTTAATACCATTTGCAATATGTCCTAATATACTGTCGTTCAATTCCATATCCGCGCTGAATCCAAATCCGCTGCCGGTTGAACCAAAGCAGGAACCTGCCCAAATCAGGATAGATGACAACAGAATAATGGTACCTGCCTTCTTAATAAAGGACCATCCGCGTTCCCACATAGAACGCAATACATTCCCAACCGTCGGCAGATGATATGCCGGAAGTTCCATTACAAACGGAGCAGGGTCTCCGGCAAACATCTTTGTTTTCTTTAAAATAATACCGGAAAATACAATTGCTGCAATACCAACAAAATATGCACTTGGAGCAACCCACCATGCACCGCCAAACAATGCTGCTGTAATCAATGCAATAATCGGAAGTTTCGCACCGCATGGAATAAATGTTGTTGTCATAATTGTCATCTTGCGGTCGCGGTCATTTTCAATGGTACGGGATGCCATTACACCGGGAACACCGCATCCGGTTCCTACCAGCATTGGAATAAATGATTTACCGGAAAGTCCAAATTTTCTGAAAATCCGGTCCATAATAAATGCTACACGCGCCATATAACCGCATGCTTCCAAAAATGCAAGGAAAATAAACAACACAAGCATCTGCGGAACAAAACCAAGAACCGCACCGACACCGGCTACAATACCGTCCAGAATCAATCCTTTCAGCCAATCGGCGCAATTCACTGCATCCAGTCCCTTTTCTGCAAATACCGGAATACCCGGTACCCAGACGCCATAATCTGCTGTGTCCGGAACTTCCGGATTTGGATCATCTTCAGTACCTAAGGACTCTTCTAAATATTCTGAGATATCATATCCCTCTTCTGCAAGAGAATCACCATAAAAACCAACGGCTTCATCAAAAGCTTCATAATCCTCATCTTCAATGGCACCCATAATATCTTCTGCGCCAATTACATCGGCTTCTACTGCCTGATTTACTGTCACTTTAAGTTCGTTGGTCCATATATGCTCAATTGCATATTCCGTCATATCATCATCATATTCGCCGGAACCAATGCCAAACAAATGCCAGCCATCGCCAAAGAATCCATCATTCGTCCAGTCTGTCACCCATGTACCCACGGTCGTTACCGAAATATAATATACCAAAATCATAACTGCTGCAAAAATCGGCAATGCCAGCCATCGGTTTGTTACTACCCGGTCAATTTTATCTGAGGTTGATAATTTCTTTTTATTGCTCTTTACACAGCACTCTCCGATAATTGAAGAAATATACTCATATCTTTCATTTGTAATAATACTTTCCGTATCATCATCAAATTCATCTTCCAATGTTTTAATTTCTGATGATATGTCCGGTACCTCCTCCATCTGGGCAGATATTTTATCATCTTTTTCCAATAATTTAATTGCAAAAAAGCGTTTCTGTTCTTCTAAAATATCGGATCCCAGTTTTTCTTCTACCGCCTCTATAACCGATTCCACACCGGATGCAAATCTGTGAACCGGCACTGCTGCTTTTTTCTTCCGTGCCAAAGCAACTGCTTTTTCTGCCGCTTCCATTATTCCGGTTCCTTTTAATGCAGAAATTCCTACCACTTCACAACCAAGTTTACCGCTTAATTGCTCTATATGTATTCTATCCCCGTTTTTTTCAAGCAAATCCGTCATATTTACTGCCATGATGACCGGAATTCCAAGTTCCATCAACTGTGTTGTTAAATATAAATTCCTTTCAATATTGGTACCGTCCACAATATTAATAATGACATCCGGTCTTTCGTTGATCAGATAATTTCTTGCCACTACTTCTTCCAATGTATATGGAGATAACGAATAAATTCCCGGCAAATCCATGATTATAACATCTTTCTGTCCTTTTAACCGGCCTTCCTTTTTCTCTACCGTTACGCCCGGCCAGTTTCCCACAAACTGATTCGAACCTGTCAGGGCATTAAACAATGTTGTTTTACCGCAGTTCGGGTTACCTGCTAATGCAATCTTTATTGACATTTTCCCGCTCCTTTTCTTCCTCAATTTTTTAGTTTTGTATATCTACTTTTTATTAGTCGCAACTAACCATTGAACAAAAAATTATTCCACTTCAATCATTTCTGCATCTGCTTTCCTCAGCGACAACTCATATCCCCTTACGGTTATTTCCAGCGGGTCACCCAGCGGCGCCACTTTTCTCACAAATATATTAATTCCTTTTGTAATCCCCATATCCATAATTCTTCGTTTTACCGGACCTTCCCCAGTTAACTTTTTCACCTGAACGGTCTGCCCGCAGGCAACATCTTTAAGCGTTTTCATAAAACTTTCCTCCTATACCATTATCTTATTTGCCATATCTTTTCCTATGGCTACTCTGGAATCTTTGATATTTACAATCATATTTCCACCAATCTGAGAAATGACGGTTACCGTACTTCCTTTTACAAATCCAAGATTTTCCAGAAATTTACGGGTTTCATCTTTTCCGCTTACCCTTTTAATAATATTTGGCTCCCCTTCTTTAACCATTGATAATGGCATCCTATCATCCTCTTTCTATCATCATACCTGCATAAATTATCTATTTTCAATAGTTAGTATATACTTACCAATGTTAGTTGTCAAGAACATTTTGGATTTTATTTACAAAATCATTTAATTTATTGAATGAAAAATATCTATAATTTCCGATAACTCTGCTCCGTGATAAACTAACAGAACCATTAATTCCCGAACATAATCAAACCGTTCAAACAATTTTGCCTTTTCAGCCATCTTTCCATATACTTTCCAATATCCGCTATATAAACAGTTTTTTCCTCTGTTTTTAATAAATCCTTTCACATCCTCTACCGGATAACCCAGAAATAATCCTATTTCATGAGGAAAATCTCCCTTTTTTTCCATATAGCAGCGATATCTTCCTGATAAAAGCTGTAATGCCTGTTCCACACCCAAACCTCCATATCCATTTTGGTCCAGCATTTGATTTACATCATTCCGCAATAAATAATCATTTAGTTCTTTATCTTTATACAATAAAAAAGACAATCTGTTTCGACTGCAGACCAGCCAGTATATGGATATATCCGTAACACTTAATATCTGCACAACTGCCTCCGACAAGCACTCATCTATAATGAGAAGATTGGATATTTTCAGTCCCGATAATAAGGGAGCACATTGAAAAACAATCTGTAATTCTGCTTTTCTGGTATCAATTTGCATGGAAAAGTCCTCTCTATTAATCCCGGCAGCTTCTGCCGGTTAATCATAAACTTATTCATATTATCCCTGAATTCTTCCGATTCCATTCATTTCTGTAAAAAGACGCTTTTCATCAGTATTCTGATTGAAAAGCGTCTTTTATATTCTATATAAAATAATTTATATTTTAAACATTCCGTTTTCTATATCTGTCATCTCTAAGAAGATATTTCATTTGTTTTATCATACCATAATCCATCGGTTGCCAGTCTGCTCCAGTCTGCTTTTAAAACAGATATAATCTGTCCACTGTATCCGATTTCTTCTTCAATATATAAATATTTCTGCTTCAGCAGATTATCCAATGCTGCCTTAACTTTATCATTCGGAACATGATTATAATCAGCCACACTGTTTATGGTCTTCCAATATGTAACCATAGTTCTTGGCTTATGCCTCAGTCTGGCAAGGCTTGTCAGAATCAAATCATTATAGTGATTTTTTTCCTGAGACTTCCGCGGCATTTCAACATAACTGGTTGCTTCTGATTTTAACTGGTTACTGAATCCATATTTTACTCCATATATAACAACCTTTTTATTTTTCTCTTTTAAATATTGTACTACTTTTGTAAAATGAGCATCTCCGGTAAATAAAACATACACATCGGGGCTTTTCTTCTTAGCCGCGCTTCTGTATATGGCATCCAAAATAATTACATCTGTAAAATCTTTGTCAACTCCGCTTTTATCACTTGCCGTATGAACAACATTCTTTGTTATTCCTTTTAACCGGTCCATATCCATACCAATATTATACCTTGAAAAATCCCCAAATACTGATAAGTTACTGATGACATACTCATTTTCCAATTCTTTCACCCATTCCTCAATATTTGGTTTCATCTGAAAACTATTTCTATATCCATAATACCAATGCTCATAATCCACAAATACTGCCGCAGTAGGTATTTTGCCATTTTTCCAAAATCCAAACACCATTCTCCCTCCTTTCCTCATATACTCTTATCCATAATACTAGAAATATCAAAAAAAATCCAGTATTAATTTTATATTTTATTCAAAAACTTGATTCTAAAATACAAAATTTACAATATATGAAACTACCGGCAGAGAAATAACTGATACTATAGTAGTAATAGCAACACCTTTAGAAGCAAGTTCATAATTTCCGTTATATTCCTCCGCTAGCATGGATGTCATGGAGCCTACCGGTGTACTTAACATTATCATGCATACTCCACAGAGCAGCTGATTGGATAAAACGGAAAAAACCAACAGACTCAGTGTAATTGGCAGAATAAACTGACGGATAACCACAAACAGGAGCATTTTTCTATCCGTTATCATTTCTTTGACAGAAATAACCGCTAACGATGCCCCGATTACCATCATGCTCAGCGGTGCCGTCAGACTGCTGACCATTTCAATGGTTTTAGCCGCCACATAAGGAACCGGAATTTTTGTAAAAAACAAAATAAGCGTTAACATACAGGCAATGACACCGTTATTAAATATCTTTCTCCATTGGATTCCCGGTCCTTTCTCTTTGTTCTCTCCTTTATCCATCAGGCTTATTCCATACGTATAGATTAAAATATTATAGGGTAGCAAAAATATAGAACCATATAGCAACGCTTCATTTCCATAGATTTCTGATATGATCGGAAATCCCATAAAACCGATATTGGAAAATACGGTCATTGCGCTGTAAACTCCCCGGGACGATGGCTCTGTTCCAATGAGCGCAGGAATAACCGCAGCTAAAATGATCAGTATGAGATATACGATTACGGCAATTCCAAGTGTTTTCAATAATTCCATATTTTTTATATTAACGGCTTCTCCTGATACTGAGGATAAAATCAATGCCGGATTTGCAATGTTTACAACAATGGATGACAGCTTTCCCCTGGTTTCCGATGTAATAATATTACTCTTATATGCAGCAAGTCCAATTCCCATTATAATAAACAAAACTATCATTTGTTGCAGAATTTCCACAAATATTCACTTCCCTTTCCATACAATTATAATTAACCTTATTATATCCAATAACACGGTTCCTATTATTTTCAATCATCCTGAAATAATCCACAAAAAATCCTGCTGCGCCTCATACGCAACAGGACAACTATTTTATTCAGATTGATTATTCCTTTACGGCCGCACCGCCAAGTCCGGTAACCATTGCTTTCTGTGATAATACAAAAAGAATAACGAAAGGAATTGCTACTGTAACCGCACCAGCGGCAAACGTTGTAAACTGAATTCTGGTTCCGTCGATAAATGTAATAAGTCCGGTACCAAGTGTATATTTTGTTGGTGTACCAAGTAACAGCTTCGGGTAAATGTAATCCATCCACGGACCGGTAAAACTGGTGATTGCCAGGAAGATTATCATAGGACGAAGAATAGGCATAACCACACGGAAGAAAATCGTAAAGTGGTTTGCACCGTCAATTCTTGCTGCCTCATCCAAAGCCTTTGGAACCGTATCTACATAACTCTTCATCAGCCATGTATTATATGGTATATTACCTGCTGCATAGATTAATACCAAACCCCATAACTGGTCGTGGGCACCAATTCTGTCAGCGATTACATATAACGCCTGCATTCCTACGAAGGACGGGAAAATCTGAAGAACCAGCATCGCCATCATCATACTTTTTCTGAATGCAAAACGGAATCTTGAAAAGATATATGCAGATAACGAACAAACAATTACTGTACACAGAGTTGTAGCAGCAGCTACGATTAATGTGTTTTCAAACCAGTAAATGAAATTTGTTTCATTAATCAGCTTATCAAACTGTCTCAGAGAGAAACCATCTGAAAACGGCATAATTGATGCCTGTGTTGCAGTGTTCAATGGTGAAAATGCCGTACTAATAACATATACAATAGGATATAAAACTACTAAGGAGGCTATTGTTAAAAACAATACGAACATAACTTGAACAATTTTGCTTTTTGTTGTACCACGCATTATAATTCACCCTCCTTAAACGATTTTGTCTGCCTAAAGTTCCATATAGCAAATGGCGCCAGAACAATAAATATCAACATTGCCAAAACCGAGGCATTTGCATAATATTGTCGGTCGATTGTCAATTTATATATCCACGTGACAAGCAAATCCGTGGCACCCGCCCCGGTTTCCGTGGAAGCCAGAGTATTCGGACCACCGGCGGTTAAGAAGTAAATAGCACCGAAGTTATTGATATTATGTGTAAATGACATAATAACCAGCGGAACGGTCTGGTATAATACAAGCGGTAATGTAATGCTCTTAAATACCTGGAATTTATTTGCTCCATCTATGGTAGCCGCTTCAAATACATCTTCGGATATAGCTGTCATCTGACCGGTGATCAAAAGCATGAAATATGGAGCACCAACCCATAGATTAACAAGGATACAGACAACTCTTACCAATGTTTCATCCGTTAACCAATTAATATTTTCACTGATAATACCTAATTCCATCAAAGTCTTATTAATGGTTCCCTGAGAACCATTCAGCATATTCTGCCAAACCTTTACGGTCAGAATCGACGGAATAGCATACGGAAGAATTAAAATCGCCCGGAATGCCGGTGCAATCTTAAGTTTGGTTTCATAAAGAATAACTGCAAGAATCATTCCTCCGAAATAACAGGTTGCTGTTGCAAGAACACCCCAGATCAGAGTCCAGATTGCAACACTTCCAAATGCAGATGTCCATGTGGAATCTCCACCGAACATACTTATGTAATTACTGATTCCAACCCAGTTTACCGGAGCACCCGGTGTCAGATGATTCGGGGAAGACCAGTTGGTAAAACCAACTAACATGGAAAATACCAATGGAATAATAACGAAAAAGATAACCAGAATCAATGCCGGTGAAAGTCCGACAATCGGGAATGCCTTTCCGGCAATACCATGTAATGATTCCTTATTACTTTTGCATCTTCCATCCAGACAAAATTCTGTGTATGCTGATAAAGCACTCTTAACAGATGCAATATACATCAGAATAAATAATATAACAATTACCAATGCGATCAATCCGTCAATTAATCGGAAATAAGCCGGGCTGATTGGTACGGAATTCGGGTCACCAGGTACCCTTCCCCACCATCTGCCGATTTCAATCATATCTTTTATCATATTGGCCAGCTTTGGTGATACTGCCAAAACAATAATTTCTAACAATGCAAAAAAAGCACCTTTCAGATATTGTTTAAGATAAATGATATGACCTAATCCCATAAATATACAAGATGATGCAAGTATATTTTTTCTTGAAGAACCATCAGTCTTAAGTGATGTTCCCATAAACTCACCTATCTTTCATGTGATATTTTATTGTTTACATAACTATTTTTATAATTCCAACTGAAGAACTCTTCAGTTGGAATTATAAAGTCAACTATTTCTGAGGAGGTAATGAGGATTTATTCGCCTTATCAAGCTCTCCCTGAATATCGGTCGTATTTCCATTCCAGATATTACCCATTGCAGCTTCAAATGCACTCCAGTATAAACTTGCTTCCGGCATATTCGGCATTGGATAAGAATGTGCAATCTGCTTCTGAAGTCCTTCCATGTATTCTTTTACCTTAGGATCTTCAATGTCTGCATAAACATCATCTCTGGAAGGCATTGTGCTTGTGATTTCGCAACGTAATTTCTGCATTTCCTTTGTTAACAGGAACTCTGCAAATGCTTCTGCTTCGTTCTTATGGTTTGAATATGCAGATACAAACATACATCTGACACCCATAAAGTTTGTCGGAGGATTTTCGGAACCTGTTAAAGAAGGAATAGATGTAATACCGAAATCAACACCATCTTCTTCATATACTTTAATGTTCCATGCACCTGATATATTCATTGCAAGCTTCTTATTTGAGAATAATGAGTCATTATTCTTGTAATCCATGTCTCCGGACTTCATACCGATTGCTTCGGATAAAGGAAGGAAGTCATTTGTAATCTGTGCTACTGCAGCTTCTGTATTCTGGTATGTTGCTGTTATGTCATTTCCGTTTGGTCCATACAGATGATTATCCGGTGTGGAAGTAAACATTACTGTATAATATGCATTATCCGAATCCATTAAGAATGCTTCTTTTCCTTTGTTGTTGGAATCTGCTTTAAACTCCTTAATGTAAGCAACCATGTCTGCCATTGTCTTCGGAATTTCTGCTTCTGAAATCATTTCCTTATTGTAGAACAATGCATAAGTTTCAACAGATACCGGATATCCGTATAAAACGGAATTTCCCTTACTGTCATTTAAGGTTGCACCCTGAAGTGCTTCTGCTGTAACACTTGCCTTAACATTCTCGATTTCAGACTCAGGAACCGGCTCGATTGCTGCCTGTGCAGCCATCTTACCAATCGTATCATGGGCACATGCAAATAAATCAGGACCGTTTCCGGCAGGACCATCCAGTACGATCTTGGAATTTGCTTCCGAAGATTCAACATTAATATATTTAATAGTAATGTTTGGATATAACTGCGTGAACCATTCACCGGCCTCCTGAATAAACTGATCTGGTCCTAACAGGGACTCCCATACAACAAGTTCAATCTTATCTGTTGTATTGATTTGCAAATTTGTCTTAAAGCTCTCTTTCAGACCTTCCACTGTGATATAATCACGTTCTTCCGTCTCTTTCTTACTCGGACCACATCCGGTAAAGAGACCTGCTGCCATAGTTACTGCCAGGGCAACTGATAAAATTCTTTTTTTCATATTTTCTCGCCTTTCCGAACCCATTGGTTCTATAGTGTTAATATTTCTGTGAATCGGAATCTTTTTCGTTCACCAGTTGATTCCTTTTCACAAACAGCTACTTAACTATGGTAAAAATGACTACTGCAGCCAATCAGATTCTGCAGAAATATCATTCATCACCCAGCAAATATAAGTCTATAATAAACAAACTATTAGTAATTATAACCAATAAAGCCTTTTTTATCAGGCTAAACCGTACATAAAACCAATAAAATGCACAAAATAGACTGCCACTTTTACTGTTCTTTTGTAGTATATCATTCAAGACCGCTATTGTCAATATTTTCTATGTAAAACAAGGACAATTTTTTGTGCATTTTGCACTAAAAACCGTCCTTATTTTGCCAAAAGATTTTTTAATAATAGTTAATTTTACCAAAAAACTATACGTCCAGCTTCATCTGTATTTCTTCCTCTGCTTCCATCTTAAACTCTTCCTGTTTTTCCGTATTCAGCATCGGCAAATCCTCCAGGGATGTGACCCCAAACTGTCTTAAAAATTCCTCAGTGGTGCCAAACAGCAACGGTCTTCCCGGCGCATCCAGTCTTCCGATATCCGTTATCAGATTGTATTCCATCAGCTTATTCACCGCATGGTCACACTTCACGCCGCGTATCTTTTCAATTTCACTTCTGGTAACGGGCTGTTTATATGCCACAATGGATAATGTTTCCAGCATCACATCGGTTAATACATGTTTTTTTGGCTGGGATGCCACTTTGATCAGATATTCATATAAATCCTGTTTTGTACACATCTGATAGGAATCTTCCAATTCACAGATTTTAACTCCACGATTTTCTTCATCATACCGATCCATCATATTATGTATAATCTTTTTTGTTGTTGCAACATCATGCCCAATTGCCTGTGCAATCTTTTCCACTTCAACGGAATCTCCCATTGTAAAAAGAATTGCCTCAATTGCGGCTTCTATTCTCTGTATTTCCATGGTTCACCGTGCCAATCCTTTCTTTGTATTAAATTTCTCCGGCCGTAACTTCATTGGCATTTATAATGATATCATCAAAAATATGATTCTGAACAATATTAATCTTCCCCACCTTCATTAATTCCAGTATCGCCAGAAACGTAACGATCACCTGTGCCCTGGAAGACTGTCCTGTCAGTATCTGTCTGAAACTGCAGGTACCGTTTTTTAATGCAAATCCGTATATGTAATCTATTTTTTCCTCCAGATTTACTTCCTCTTTTTCGATTGTTCCGAATTTGCTCCGGATCGGATCTATTTTATCTTCCTGTCGCCGCATAACCTCCTGAAAAATGGCATTCAGTTTAGAAAGAGTGAGATTTGAAAGCATTTGCCCCAAATCTACCGGCGGTTCATATTTTCTGACTTCTTCCGGAACCGTAGGCTTCTTAAACATACATTTTTCCGCATCCGTCTGCCGGTCCCGTAGTTCATAAGACATGTATTTATACATTTTATATTCCAGCAGTTTTTCCACAAGTTCCTGTCTCGGGTCTTCCTCTTCGCCCTCTTCATTTACTTCTTTCGGTAAAAGCATTCTTGATTTAATGTCCAGCAGGGTTGCCGCCATAACCAGAAATTCGCTGACGATGTTTAAATCCTGCTTATCCATTGACCTGACATATTCCATATACTGATCTGTAACCTCGGCAATAGGAATATCATATATATTTACTTTACTTTTATCGATCAGATGTAATAACAAATCCAAAGGTCCTTCAAACACCTGAAGTTTTACCTCAAGTTCCATTCTAAAGCTCCATTCTAACTTATGTAGTTCAACTTAATTTTCAATTATTATATACTTATAGCATATTTTCTTAAAATAGTCTATATAAGAAGCTTTTGAAACTTTTTTACGCGCTTTCAGTTCCACACTTCCGATTTTGTTTCCGTTCAGGTAATAATCCACTGAACCGAGAACCTGCCCTTCTTCCACCGGCGCTTTTATCTTTTCCGGCAGGTTATACTGTCTGGTAATATTTTCCGCCTTTTCATCACCGGTACAGATATAGCGGAAACTTTCCGGCTTCATAAGCGGTACCGTATCCTTGGTTCCTCCGGTTATTCCCACGGTTTCGGGCATATCTGACAAAGCATCTTCATACAGGCTGACCGCATTATATCCGTAATTCAGCAGTGTAACCGCTTCCGAAAACCTTACTTTATAATCCGGTGCTGCCATAATGACCGCAATCAGTTCGACTCCGTCTTTCATAGCGGTAGCAGACAGACAATATTTTGCCAGAGATGTACTTCCCGTTTTCAGTCCGGTTGCCCATTCATACTGTTTGATCAGCCGGTTTGTGTTGGACAGGGTAAATTCACTGCTTCCTTTGGCAGTCACATGGGTAATATTTTCCATCCAGATTTTTGTATAGTTTTTGATTTCCGGATGTTTCACCAGAAGTTCTCTTGACATCAGAGCCACATCCCGTGCTGTGGAATGATGGTCCATGGTATCATATAATCCGCAGCAATCCTTAAATACCGTATTTGTCATTCCCAGACTGGCAGCTTTCTCATTCATACGTCTCACAAATTCTTCTTCACTTCCGGCAATGTGTTCTGCCATGGCAACGCTGGCATCATTTCCGGATGCAATGATAATACATTTAATCATGGTCTCCACGGTCTGCTGTTCCCCTGTTTCCAAAAACACCTGGGAGCCTCCCATGGATTTGGCATGTTCACTGGTTGTTACCACATCATCATAATCCAGTTTTCCTTCGTCTATTGCTTCAAAAATTAAGATTAATGTCATTATTTTTGTAATACTGGCCGGAGACAGTACCTCATCTGCATTATGCTCAAAAATCACTTTTCCGGTGGAAGCCTCCATCAGTATCGCCGCCTTTGACGTCAGGCTCAATCCCGCCGTATTGTCTGCGCTGACTGCGTCCGTATCCGGTATATTGCCGTACAATAAAGACGGTCTTGAAAATATAACGGAGATAACTACTGTCAACATTAATAAAATACATATAAATTTCTTCATAATGTTTACCAACCATAGCTTTTATTACTTATTATATTTTCCGACCGTCCGATTTATGCAAGCATTCGTTCTATTGTCCGTAATATAAACATTCTTTTGTGGAACTGAGAATCGTTCCGTCATCTTTATCTTCCTGTGATACCACAAATGAATCCAGGGAAGTAAGCCCCTCATAAACAATCCGCAATGTCTGTTCATCCACATATTCCGTACTGAAAGAATCGCCGTTCACATATACCCTGCTGAATTCATTAAAATGTTTCCCATGAATCACTGCATACTGTCTGCCATCCGCTTCCTGTTTTTCAACTCTGGTAATCTCAATAGTATCCACCCCCATCTGCAGTTCCGTCGGTGTATACGGATTAATCCCGCCGTATGCGATTTTATCGCCATACAATATATCATATTCCAAATTCTGCAGACCGCTTAGATATCCTTCATCATTCCGGTAATTCTGATGATATTTATTGATAACACCGCTGTTCATTCCCAACAGTTTCATTACTTTTGAAGATAACTGATAGGTTTCCAGGTCTTCATTTTCCACCGGAAGATTCATATTGTTCCAAATAATATATTCGGTCTGATATAAGGAACCGTTCTCTAAATTCTCCTCGGAAAATCCCAGGCCCGGTAAATGGTCTCCATACATTACCAAAATTACTTCCTCGTCCAGCTTTGACAGTTCCGTTGTTAATTCTTTAATAAAATCATCCATTTCCCGAATCTGATTGGCATAATACTCGATTGCATTTTTCCTTCCATCATCACTGACATTGCTGACCGTCACTGCCGGATTTTCTATTTTACCCGTGGAGGGATAACTGCCGTGGCCCTGAACGGAAATCGTATAAATATAATCCGGTTCCTTGGTTGAACGAATTGCTTTTAGTATTTCTTCCGTCAGAAATTTATCCTTGGACCAGTCCATCGGTGTAAATTCCGTAACATGCATATATTCAATGGACGTAAACGTATCATATCCAAGCTTCTCAAATACCCATTTTCTAGAATAAAATGTGCCGTCATTATTATGAATGGCATGGGCAGAATAGCCATATTCCTTTAAATTATAGGCCATACTCTCACATGTGGTTTTCTGCAGCACCGTTTTATACGGAACTTCTCCCGGACCAAAATCATCCAGATTCATTCCCGTCATTATCTCAAATTCCGTATTACATGTTCCATAACCCACATTAAATACATTGAGATATCCGGAAGAAAATTGATTTTTTAGAGAATTAAAATATGGTATAGGATCTTCCGAAAATTCTATGTTCTTCACTTTATTTATATCAAAAAAAGATTCCAGCTGCAGGAAAATAATATTTGGCGTTGCCTTCGGCCGGGTATTCTCATCCGGATGAATATTTACCGGATTATCATTTTTTTCCGTTTTAATCTGTTCCAGAATTTCATCAATGGTAGTCTGGGAATAGTCTTTTGGCTTTTTTACCCCGGTATTTATCAGCCCGTTGCCGAAACAATAGACAAATCCATATTCATGATACGCCGTCGTCAGATTTGTGAATTTTAAAGCCATAAATCCCGTGTCGATGGATATGTTCAGCACCACAACGCAGAGCACAAATATAGCGCCGATGATCACCGTATTTTTCCAATAATTTATCTTATATTCTATCCTGGAACCTTTTATAAATAAAATGGTAATCAGACAGATTACAATAATAAGTGCAATAATTACCAGCGTTATGGTAAATACGTTGAAATATTTATCAATAATGGAGCGTGCCGCATCCAGCAGGCGTAAATCGGAAGCATTAAACGGTGTAACCCGCACATTCAGCATTACCATATTTACCGTTCCCAGAATCAGCCAGATCACAGAGATAAACGTAATCAGAAATGTTCTTCGTTTTACCAGAAGCGCACTGGAAACCGTTACCATTATAATCAGTGTATTACAAAGAAACGGAATCGGATGTGTAAACATATAAACAATACCGTCAATCACTGATGTTCTTCCCATCATTTCAACCGCCAGATTCAATACAACAGGCAGTACAAGAAAACATAAAATATTTCGCCTGTATATCTGATTCCGTAAAATTTCATGAATCCTATTTTTCATATTTCGCCTCAACTTTAAAAACTTTTCTTGATAAAATGCATGGGTAATAGTTTATCACAATTAAGATTTCATGTAAAGTTACTAATTTACATATCATCAATATTTTTTTGCACCGTTTTTCGAAATCACCCATTTCACCAGCTGCTGCTTATTTACGGGTGTCACGGAAATCTCATATGCCATGTCAAGCCGTTCCCTGGCTGCTTTCAGCCGCTCCAGATCATTGGCATATATCGTTGCTATTACTTCCTCTTTTTCGATTCTGTCTCCTATTTTTTTCTTCAGTTCAATTCCTACAGATAAATCAATCTCACTGTCCTTCGTTTCACGGCCTCCGCCCAGAATCAGGGATACCATTCCGATTTCCGATGTATCAATATGCTTGATAAACCCTGCTTCTTCCGAAATAATGTCCATAACAATGGAAGCTTTCGGCAGCAGTTCCGTATTTTCCACCACGGTGCCGTCTCCGCCCTGTGCTTCAATAAACTCCCGGAATTTATTTAAAGCACTTTTATTTTCAATGGTCTCCCTCAGTTTCGTCATACCTTCTTCCAGACTGTCCGCCTTTCCTGCTGCAATCAGCATATATGCCCCTAATACATAAGATAATTCCATTAAATCCTCCGGACCCCTTCCGTCCAGGGTTTCAATTGCTTCTTTAACTTCCAGGGCATTCCCTACCATGTTTCCCAGCGGCTGGTCCATATTGGAAACAATGGCAATGGTATCTTTACCAGCTCCGGTTCCGATTTTTACCATCTCACGTGCCAGATCAATGGCATCTTTTTCCGTTTTCATAAATGCTCCGCTACCGGTCTTGACATCCAGAACAATGGCATCTGCCCCGGATGCGATTTTTTTGCTCATAATGCTGCTGGCAATCAGGGAAAGATTATCTACGGTAGCCGTAACGTCCCGAAGGGCATAAAGTTTTTTATCTGCCGGCGCCAGATTTGCAGTCTGTCCAACGATTGCCATATTAATTTCATTTACATTCTCTATAAAATTATCCGTACTCAGTGTCGTTTGAAACCCGCTGATACTTTCCAGTTTATCAATGGTTCCTCCGGTATGTCCCAGTCCCCGGCCGGACATTTTTGCAACCGGAACCCCCAGCGCCGCAACCATCGGTCCCACTACCAGTGAAGTTTTGTCTCCCACTCCTCCGGTACTGTGTTTATCCACTTTAATTCCATCAATGGCAGACAGATCCAGCAGATCACCGCTGTGCGCCATTGCCATGGTCAGAGCAATGGTTTCTTTCTCGCTCATTCCCTGAAAATATATTGCCATCAGCAATGCGGATATCTGATAATCCGGTATACTGCCATCAGTAAATCCCTGAACGGCAAAGGCGATTTCTTCTTCACCCAGCTCATGCCCGTTGCGTTTCTTCATTATTATGTCATACATTCTCATCCATTTGTTCTCCATTCAGAATTCCTTATATTTCACTTAAAAAACTTGTGCCAATCGGCAGTTTTCCCAGTTTAAATATCTCTGCTATCGTCTGCCCCACATCGGCGAAAGTTTCCCGGGTTCCTAAATTCACGGAACTGCCCCGTTTCTTTCCATATACCAGCAACGGAACATATTCCCGGGTGTGGTCGGTACCTTTTGTCGTCGGGTCACAACCATGATCGGCATTGATGATCAGCAGGTCATCTTCTTTCATTGCTTCCATCAGTTCTCCCAGTCGTATGTCAAATTCCTCCAAACCCACGGCATATCCCTCAAAATCATTTCTATGTCCCCACTTCGAATCAAATTCTACCAGATTTGTAAATATCAGCCCACGATTTTCTTTTTCCACATATGCTATCGTCTGATTCATTCCATCCATATTATCCCTTGTATGAACTGCTTCCGTAGTTCCTACACCTGCAAAAATATCTTCGATTTTTCCCACACCAATGACATCCAGTCCGGCAGCTTTCATTTTCACAAGGAGATTATCCGTATCCGGCTGTTTTGAAAAATCTCTCCGGTTTGCCGTCCGCTCAAAGGTTCTTTTTCCAATAAAGGGTCTGGCAATAACTCTGGCCACTTCATCTTTTCCTGTCAGAATCTTTCTGGCAATTTCGCACATTTTATACAATTCTTCCGGAGAATATATATCTTCATGGCATGCAATCTGAAACACACTGTCTGCCGAAGTATATATGATCGGTTTCCGTGTTTCCATATGTTCCTGCCCTAATTCCTGAATAATCTGCGTACCGGAAGCCGTTTTGTTTCCCAATATTCCGGGAACTCCGGTTTTTTCGATAAACTCAACAATGATGCTCTCCGGAAATCCGTACGGATAGGTCGGAAACTTTACTGGTGAATAAATCCCGATCATCTCCCAGTGTCCGATGGTAGTATCCTTTCCGTTGGAAATTTCCTTCATTCTTCCATAGGAGCCGACCGGCCGGCTCTCTTTTTCAATCCCCAACATTCCGTCAATATTCCCCAGTCCCAGTCGTACCATGTTTGGTACTTTAAGTCCGCCATGTTTTGCAGACACATGGGCAATCGTATTGGTTCCTTCATCTCCAAACCGGTCTGCATCCGGCAACGCCCCCATTCCTACACTATCCAGAATAATCCAGATCACACGGTTAATACCAGCCATATGATTACCTTCCTTTCCGATTTTAATAGTTTTACTATTGCTTATTAAATAATTTTTACTTTCCTGAATATATAAAAACAATACTTCCAATTAGTTCCATTATCCATTATTTTAAGTCGTTTGTCAAAATAATATACATTCGATAGGATTTTTCGGTTCATAATCCCTTTAATACTTTTTTTTGCGACATATATATCATTTTTATATTTTACATCTCCAGTATCATTTTATCAAGATTTTAAAAAATTGCACAAACAAAACTATTCTGATACAATAAACAAAAAATTCTGCATGGCAACTACCAACCTAAGCAGTAAAATTCAAAGAAAGGAGCAACAAAAAATGCTAAAAGATAAAAAAATTTTACCCCCGCCATGGCTTGCATACCCCGAAATTGAACGCTACTCCATCGGATGGCGAATGGGCTACGGAGAGAGTTATATTATGAAATGGAGTACATGGCTAAATACACTTTCACCCGACGAAACCGCCGAGTACCAAAAACTTTTTCCAGAACCGGTAACCTGGAGCGGTTACTGGAATCATAATGATGACTGCAGATATTATGAAAATGGTGACTTTTTCATGGAATTGTGGCGTGAAAACGGCACTCCCAAATATTCGCTGGAACAGATAAGAAAAGAACATACAGCCGGAAAGACATCTGAGTTCCTTTTATTCTGGGGACATCAGCCTTCTCCTGACGGAGATCTGACCAAAAGCTGCTTTAGCCAGTGGTGGAAAACGGATTTCTATTCCGTTACAAAACACTATTGCTGCATGGAACAATTTATGATGGCAAAAAAAGCCGAATTATTTGGCGATGAGGAAATATTACAGCAGATTTTATCAAGCGAAGACCCAAAACAAATAAAGGCGTTGGGTCGTAAAGTAAAGAATTTTGATGAAGCAATCTGGAACGAAATAAAATATTCCATTGTTCTCAACGGCAATTTTCTTAAATTTTCCCAAAATTCCGAATTAAAAGCATTTCTGCTTTCCACTGGTGACAAAATTTTAGCGGAAGCCAGTCCGTATGACGGAGTATGGGGAATAAAGATGTCGGTAAATAACGAAAATGTCCGGAATCCGTTAAAATGGAGAGGACAAAACCTGCTGGGTTTTGCTTTAATGGAGGTAAGGGACGAACTAAGAAAAATCTGCGAACATGAATCTCACTGCGAAAAAATCGAACCGGAATGATAATAATTCCAGCAATTCCAATATATAAAAAACTTGCAAGTTTGATTATATTATTTTATAATACACACTATGTTTAAAAAAAGGAGGATTTTTTATGAGTTTCGATTTTATCAAAAAAATGCCGACTCCTGCCGAGATTAAAGAGCAGTTTCCTTTACCGGAAAATCTTATTAAACTCAAAGCAGACCGTGACATAATGATAAAAGATATATTTACCGGTAAATCCAATAAATTTCTTTTAGTTATCGGACCTTGTTCCGCAGACAACGAGGATGCCGTATGCGACTATGTTTCAAGACTTGCCGCCGTTCAGGAAAAAGTAAAAGAAAATATCCTGATCATACCAAGAATTTATACCAATAAGCCCCGTACTACCGGTATGGGGTATAAAGGAATGCTGCACCAGCCGGACCCTGAAAAAAAACCGGATTTACTTGCCGGACTGCTGGCAATTCGTAAAATGCATATCCGTGTAATCAGTGAAACAGGATTAACTGCGGCAGATGAAATGCTTTATCCCGAAAATTACAGATATTTTTCGGATATTTTATCATATGTGGCAATCGGCGCACGTTCCGTGGAAGACCAGCAGCATCGTTTAACCGTTAGCGGAATGGACATTCCTGCCGGAATGAAGAACCCTACCAGCGGTGACTTTTCCGTGATGCTGAATTCCGTTATTGCAGCCCAGGCCGGACATACTTTCATATACAGGGGATGGGAAGTAAAAACGGACGGCAATCCTCTGACCCATACCATTCTCCGGGGCGCCGTCAATAAACACGGCCAGTGTATTCCGAATTATCACTATGAAGATTTAATCCGTTTACATGAAATGTATGGTGAACTGGATTTGACAAATCCTGCCGTAATTGTTGACACCAATCATTCAAACAGTGCCAAACAGTACATTGAGCAGATTCGGATTTCAAAAGAAATTCTGCACAGTAAGAGACATTCTTCCGATATCAACCAATTCGTAAAGGGACTGATGATAGAAAGTTACATCGAACCCGGCAATCAGAAAGTCGGTGAAGGCATTTACGGAAAATCCATTACCGATGCGTGCATCGGCTGGGAACAGACCGAACGCCTTATCTACGATATTGCGGATTTACTGTAATTTTAAAGTAATAACATATAAGAAACAATCAGAACAGAACAAGGGTGCTGAAAAACCATCGGAACAGATGATTTTTCAGCACCCTGTGTTTATATATTGATGTTACCGGTACCCGGATTCTTTTCTTCTAATTTCTGGGATGTGCCTTGTTATATTCTTCCCGAATCTTAGTATTTTTCATATCAGCATATACCTGTGTGGTTGATATAACAGAATGTCCCATCATTTCCTGTACCGCACGCAAATCCGCTCCGTTTTCCACCAAATGCAGGGCAAAGGAATGACGGAGGGTATGCGGGGTAATGTCTTCTTCAATTCCCGCTTTATCCCCATATAATTTGACAATTTTCCAAAATCCCTGTCTGCTCATAGGTCTGCCGGAACAGTTTACAAACAGCGACTCTGTCTCAAGACCTTTTAAAAGCTTATCTCTGGCTTCTGTCATATATCGTAAGACCGAATTTTTGGCCGTTAAACCAAAAGGAACAATCCTTTCTTTCTCTTTGTCCCTGCAGATGATATATCCCAACTTTATGTTCACATCTTCTGTTTTCAAACGGATCAATTCCGACACCCGGATTCCGGTTGCATATAAAAGTTCCAGCATTGCCTTATCCCGGATTTCTTTTGGAATATTTCCGGAAGGCTGACTTAACAGATTATCAATCTGCGCAACGGTCAGAACGTTTGGTATCCGTTTTTCAATCACAGGAGCCTTGAGCAATAATGTAGGATCTTCTGACAGCTCTCCTGTCTGCAGCAAATAATGAAAAAACGATTTCATGGACGCAATATACCTGGAAATAGTTGCAGAAGCACAACCCTCCCGTTCCAATCCGAGTATATATGAATTAATATTGGTTGAATTGATTTTTCGTACATCTTTTATTCCGATTCGTTGAAAATGCATTATCATTTTAATCAAATCACGCTTATAAGATGTTAATGTATTATCAGATACGTTTTTTGTATTTCGAAGATAATCCACGTATCTTTCAACTGTTTCTTCCATATCATTTCCTCAATTCTAAATTGTACTGCTTTTTCTGACTTACAATCAATATAACCATTATATATACTTTTTCGGATAAAATCAAACAAAATTATTATTTTTTTTAAATTTTCTTTATGACTATCTTATAAAAACATTTTTCATATACATGATTTACATTGTTTATTTTAACAAATTTATTAAAATTGGATTTATAAATACTTCGGACAGAATACCCAATAGATATAATACGCATACTATAAACCATAATTTCACGATCCCAATTCTTCTCCCGCGTATCATCTGTTCCCTGTTTCCGTCAAGAGATGTATTGATCAGCCATACCACTGCTATTACATATAATATCATATGAGGCATATTAAATAAGAAAAACCATGGTATAGCCATTTTTTGATTCATCATTGTCAGCGTTGAAATCAGCACTGCCAGCCGTATTCCCACATAACCGGCATAAATGCCGTATAATGCTGATTTCACATAAGTCATGCTGATAACGGCAATCACAATTAGTTCTTTGATTCGATATGCGGCTATGTATTTTAATAAATTTACGGAACTGATATTCTCATACTTCAGGGTACGCATTACAAAATTTCCGTATATATTGATCTTATCCGATGAATATCCGATCATCTGTCCGCATAAAAGGGTTCCTAAAACAACTCCCGCAATAAATAATGCGGCTACTGTTATTTTTTTTCTTGAATTTAAAATAAGCATATATTTGTCTAACTCCTTCCGTTAAACAAATATATGCTTTTATCAGTTACATTATTCTTACCGCATAATCTTCTTTACTTTTCATAGACCTGATATGCCAATATAGCCGATACTGTTTTGGAATCCTGTAATTCCCCGTTCCGGATCTTCTCCAGCAGTTCCTTCAGTTCAAATTCCACCACTTCAATATTTTCATCCTCATCCATGTTCTGGCCTGTTAAAACCAGATCCCTGGCTAAAAAAATATCAATTCTTTCATTACAAAATGCAACCGTTGTCCTCAGTGACAGAAGAAAATCCAAAGTACCTGCCTTATATCCGGTTTCTTCTTCTAACTCTCTCGCTGCACATTCTATCATCGGCTCATCGAATCCCTCTTTGCCTCCGGCCGGAATCTCATAAGTAAACCTGTCTAATGCATTTCTCCATTGTTTTACCAATAAGATTTTACCCTCTGCCGTAACCGGCAATGCGGCAGCAGCTCCTTTGTGTCCGATAAAATCCCACTTTGCCAGATTCCCGTTGGGTACTCTGACGGAATCCCGATATACGCTTATGATTGAACCCTGATACACTAATTCTCTTTTTTCACGATTATACTTTTCCATTTCATTATACAACACAGCTGTGTTTTTCCTTTACAATATTAGAATTATATTTTAACATATGCTTATTTCATATGTTCTGCTTTATTATAACAGGCATCGGTTGCCTTTAAAACAGCATTTCTGAATCCATATTCTTCCAATGCTGCCACTCCTGCAATTGTTGTTCCCGCCGGTGAACATACCTGGTCTTTTAATTTTCCCGGATGTTCTTTTGTCTCCAGTACCATTTTCGCAGAACCCATCACTGCCTGAGCCGCCATCTCATAGGCCGCATCTCTTGGTATACCGTATTTTACTGCACCGTCAGCCAGTGCCTCAATAAACATATACACGTAAGCAGGTGAACTTCCGCTGACACAGGTAACTGCACTCATATACCGCTCCTCCACAACTCTGAACTTTCCAAAGGAAGAAAATATTTTTTCAATGATTTCCTGCTCGGAAAACTCAAATAATTTGGCATCATAACTGATACCTGTCATTCCGCAGCCCAGTAAAGCCGGAGTATTCGGCATTGCCCTGACGATCCGTTTATCCGTTCCCAATGCATTTTTCAGATAATCAATGGTTATCCCCGGTGCAATGGAAATGATCACATGCTCCGGTCTTACTATATTTTCAATATTTTTTAATACCTGTGTGTAATACTGCGGTTTCACTGCCAAAATCAGATATTTTGCACTGTTGGCACACTCTGCATTGGATTCCACGTATTGCACTCCCGTTTCCTGACTGACCTGTATCGCTCTGGACATATTGGAATCTGCAAATACCAAATCTTCTTTGGAAAATACGTTTAATACTCCCTTCAGCATGGCATATCCCATATTTCCCATTCCGATAAATCCGATTTTCATAACAAACGCCTTCTTTCTGTATTAGAAATTTTCAAGTAATTTTTCAGCACTGACTAATTTTACACACAATACAAACAGTTCTGCTGCCTGCTGCATTTCTTCTTCTGTCGGGAACGAAGGAGCAATTCTGATATTGCTGTCCTGAGGGTCTTTCCCATACGGATAGGTTGCACCGGCATTTGTCAATACCACACCTGCTTCCTTACACTTCTGTACAATTCCGGTTGCGCAGCCCGGCATACTTTCAAAGGAAATAAAATATCCTCCCTTTGGATTAATCCACGAACCGATTTCCAGTCCTCCAAGATTTTTCTCAAAGGTATCTATCACTGCTTCAAACTTCGGACGCATAATATCCGCATGCTTCTTCATGTGCTCCCTGATTCCGTCCATATTCTTAAAAAATCTGACATGCCTCAACTGATTCACCTTATCATGTCCAATGGTCTGAATGGTCATTACTTCTTTTATCGCATCCAGATTTGATTTTGAAGCGGCAACTGCTGAGATACCGGCGCCTGCAAAGGATATCTTGGAGGTGGAACAGAATTCATATACCATATCTTCATTTCCGTTTTTCTTACATTCTTCAAATATCTCCAATAATTCCGGTGCATCATCATATAAGGCATGAACCGCATAGGCATTGTCCCAGTAAATCCGGAAATCTTTTGCAGCCGGTTTCAGTGCAGCAAATCTTCTTACCGTATCATCCGAGTATACAGTTCCCTGAGGATTGGAAAATCTTGGAACACACCATATTCCTTTCACCGTTTCATCAGTATTTACATATTTTTCAACCATATCCATATCCGGTCCGTTTTCTGTCATCGGTATCGGAATCATTTCAATCCCAAATAATTCTGTAATGGCAAAATGCCTGTCATAACCTGGCACCGGACATAAAAATTTAACTTTATCCAGTCTGCACCATGGTGTATTGTCCATCACACCCAATATCATGGAGCGGGATACCATATCATACATAATGTTTAAGCTTGCATTTCCAAAAATTATAATATTTTCAGAATTAACACCCATGATATCTGCCATTAATTCTTTTGCTTCCGTAATACCATCCATTACTCCGTAATTTCTGGAATCATTGCCTTCTGCATCATTTATATCTGAACTGCTGTTAACCGTATTCAACATATCCATGGTTAAATCAAGCTGTGAAGCTGACGGCTTTCCTCTTGACATATTCAGATTTAAGCCCATGCCTGCAGCTCTTGCATATTCTTTTTCCAGTGATTCTTTTATTTCCTGTAATTCTTCTTTGCTCATCTCTTTGTATGATTTCATCACAGAACCTCCGCATATATTTTTATCTCGTCTATTTTAATATAACATATATAATTTTGCAATAAAAAAATATATTTCCTTAAACAAAAAGAACCTGAAAATCCAATGATCTGTTATAAATATTGGATTTTCAGATTCTTCTTTTTAGTTTGAATGCTATTTCGCGTAATCGATAACTCTGCTTTCACGAATTACACTTACTTTAATTTGTCCCGGATATTCTAATTCCTGCTCAATCTGCTTTGATATATCTCTTGCCAGTAAAACCATATCTGCATCACTGATCTGATCAGGAACTACCATTACTCGAATCTCTCTACCTGCCTGAATTGCAAAAGATTTCTCTACACCCTTGTAGGCGTTTGTTATATCTTCTAATTGTTTTAATCTGTTGGTATAGGTTTCCAGAGTCTCACGTCTGGCACCTGGTCTGGCGGCTGAAATAGTGTCAGCAGCTTGAACAATACATGCAATCAATGATTCAGGTTCTACATCACCGTGATGAGATTCCACTGAATTGATAACAATCGGAGATTCTTTGTATTTTCTACATAAATCTACACCAATCTGAATGTGGGAGCCTTCCATTTCATGATCAACGGATTTACCGATGTCATGAAGCAGACCGGCTCTTTTGGCCATTCTAACATCCACACCGATTTCAGCAGCTAAAAGTCCTGATAACTGTGCCACCTCAATGGAGTGCTTCAATGCATTTTGTCCATAACTTGTTCTGAATTTCATCTTACCCAGCAATTTAACCAGTTCCGGATGAATTCCATGAACACCAACTTCCAATGTTGCGGCTTCGCCTTCCTCCCGCATCATTGTTTCTACTTCTTTCTGAGCCTTTTCAACCATCTCCTCGATTCTTGCCGGATGAATTCTTCCATCCACAATCAGCTTCTCCAATGCAATACGTGCAACTTCACGTCTGATTGGATCAAATCCCGAAAGAATAACTGCTTCAGGGGTATCATCTATAATAAGATCAACACCTGTCATAGTTTCAAGTGTACGTATATTACGTCCTTCTCTACCTATAATTCTTCCTTTCATTTCATCGTTAGGGAGTTGTACAACGGAAATTGTTGTCTCTGCCACATGGTCGGCAGCACATTTCTGAATTGCAGTCACAACATATTCCTTTGCTTTTTTACCAGCTTCTTCTTTAGCCCTGCTTTCAAGTTCTTTCACCATCTTAGCAGTATCAATTTTCACTTCTTCTTCAACAGTTTTTAACAAATATTCTTTTGCCTGTTCGGAGGTAAGTCCAGAGATTCGTTCCAGTTCCTGTAATCTTTGTTCATTAAGTTTAGCTACGTCTTCACGCATTTTAGCAACTTCTTCTTCACGCTTCATTAAAGCATTTTCTTTCTTCTCCATCTGCTCTGATTTCTTGTCCAAAGCTTCTTCTTTAGAAAGAACCCGCTTCTCATAACGCTGAATTTCTGCTCTGCGCTCTTTCGTTTCCTTTTCAAGCTCATTCTTAGTCTTTAACGACTCTTCCTTCGCTTCCAATACTGCTTCTCGCTTTGTAGTTTCCGCTGTCTTTAAAGCTTCATCTATAATCTCTCTTGATTTTTCTTCCGCACTGCCAATCTTTGACTCAAAGTTCTTTTTATGATGGGCAATTGCAAAAAACCAAGAAGTTGGAGCAACAATACATAAGGTAATGATAACGCTGACAATTACTAATGTAATATCGTTCACAGGAGCACCTCCTTATTTAGTTTTCATTGTACAATTACAACATATAAATTTTATACTGTTTTTATAATTATGTCAAGTAAAGTTGCTCCTTTTCTATACAAATTGTAAAAAAAATAGTACTTAACGGTTCTATAACTATACACATTGCACTTATTCACAAAAAAGGTCTTGCATGATGCTGCTGAAAGTAAATTCAATTTTGTCGTAAAAAATGCCGGAAGACATCAGCGGTCTGATATCTTCCGGTTATTTATCTGAAACATACTATGTTTCGCTCTCTTCCTTCAGCTTCCGATAAACAGATTGAATATCATCAAAGTTAAAACCTTTGCGCATTAATGACTGGATAATTTTATTTTTCAGCTTCTCATCCTCATTCCGAAAATCATATTTTCGGCGTATAAATTCCTTATGAATAATCCTCTGCTGTTCTTCAGATAATAAATCCCACTCTTCTTCAAAGGAATTTACCGCTTCACAAATAACCGATTTTTCTACTCCATGAAAATATAACTCTTGTTTCATACGGTTGATACTTTTCTGTCTTCGATTACCACGGATATAATTATCTGCATATCTTCTGTCATCTATATATTTCATATCTTTCATATAACGGATGACTGCTTCCACAATATCCTCCGGATAATACGCCGTTAAAAGCTTTCGTCTGACATCCTGTTCCGACTTATCGGAATCCTTCAGCATATAAAATACACGCTCTCTGGCCCGTCTTGGAAGCAGAACCTCGAAAATCTCTCTGGATATCTCATCGCTAAGCTCTGTCTGTTCCCGAATTCCATATTTATACAACTCGGAATTATATAAGGATATTTTAATATCTTCATCCAGATGAATCAGACTCTTTTTTTTGTCCAGCTTGTGAATGGATGTTACTAACATTACTCCTCTGCCTTATCCTTGGATTTTGCCCTGGTCTTTTTCTCTTCCTCCTTCTTTTCTTCTGACGGAGTCTCTTTCTTTGCCCCGCCTGAAATTGGAAGGCCATAGTGTTCACGAACGGCATTTTCAACCTCTTCCAGCATTTCCGGATGATTTTTCAGCGTCATCTTGGCATTTTCCCTGCCCTGACCGATTTTATCGTCCTTATATGCATACCAGGCACCGCTCTTTACGATTACACCTAATTCTGCCGCCAAATCCAAAACATCGCCTTCTCTTGATATTCCCTGACCAAACATGATATCAAATTCTGCTTCTTTAAACGGAGGCGCCACTTTATTCTTAACTACCTTTACACGGGCTCTGTTTCCAACCATTTCCCCACTCTGCTTCAGTGTCTCTATCCTTCTGACATCCATTCTCACGGAAGAATAAAACTTTAATGCCCTTCCGCCGGTAGTGGTTTCCGGATTACCAAACATAACTCCGACTTTCTCCCGAAGCTGATTAATAAATACCACAATACAGTTGGTCTTACTGATAATTGCCGTCAGTTTTCTCAATGCCTGGGACATCAGTCTTGCCTGCAGTCCCACATGGGAATCCCCCATGTCTCCGTCAATCTCTGCCTTTGGTACAAGTGCAGCTACGGAATCCACAATTATAATGTCTACCGCACCGCTTCGTACAAATGTTTCCGTAATCTCCAGTGCCTGTTCACCAAAATCCGGCTGCGAGATATATAAATTATCAATGTCTACACCAATCGCCCTTGCATAAACCGGGTCAAGTGCATGCTCTGCATCGATAAAGCCGGCTATACCGCCGCGTTTCTGTACTTCCGCAATCATATGCAGTGCAACCGTGGTCTTACCACTGGACTCCGGTCCGTAAATCTCTACCACTCTTCCTTTTGGCAGACCACCGATTCCCAATGCAATATCCAGGCTCAATGCTCCTGTGGGAATTGTTTCTATATTCATGGAAGCATTTGAATCTCCCAGCTTCATAACGGAACCCTTGCCATGCTGCTTCTCTATCTGCGCCAGTGCAGAATCCAATGCTTTTAGTTTTTCGCTATTATCCATCAAACCATCCTCCATTTACTTCATTTTTCGAACTAATGTTCGTTTCTGTATCCATAATAAACTATATGGATTTATTTGTCAATAATAAAATATTAAATTTTCATGTTATGTACTATTTAACCAACCCGCAGAAATCACATTTATTATTTGTTGTATTTTATAATATTTTAAGTAAATTGTCAACATACATTTCATAACCGAATGTCTGATTCAACCGGTAGAAAAAAATAAACATTCTTTGATAAAAAAACAATTCCAACTTTCCCGGCTCTTTTTTGCCGCAGAACCATGTTCCAGCTATAAAAAACAGATTCTGCCGTATCCGTATTTGTCAGCAGAAATCCCTTTTTTTCATAAGTAATGCAAAAAGCCCGGGGTTCTGTTTCATATAAAATACCTGCCGTCTTACGTGTCTTCCATACGACGAGTAAAAACATTCCAACAGCAAATACCGACAGCAGAAAAACGTTTGTCACACTGTTTTTTACTGCAAGATCATATAGCTCCAGTAATATTCCCGCAAAAAACAAAGCAAAAAAATACAGACAGACATGCTGCTTTTTTAATATACACCATGTCTGTCCGGTTACATACTCTTCCTTTGATATTACATAATCCAGTTTCTGTTTTTTCTCAAGATACGCTTTAAAATTAAATTCCCGCATAAAAACCTCTATTGTTTTAACAAACCGCAGACATACTGAATCGCCTGTTCCGCAGCCGCTTTTCTGATTTTCTTTCGATTTCCGTCAAAATAAAATTTTTCCGTATATACTTTTCCGTTGATATAACATCCGATACATACAGTTCCCACCGGAATTTCTTCGGTGCCGCCCAGTGGACCTGCAACACCGGTTGTGGATACCGCCACTTCCGTTCCGGCTGCTCTGGCTGCTCCCTCTGCCATTTCACCGGCCACTTCCCGGCTGACAACATTATACTTCTTTATGGTATCCATGGACACACCCAGCAGTTTATTTTTTGACTGCTCCGAATAAGTAATGTAACCTTCCGAAAAGACTTCGGAAGAACCCGATACACTGACAATATGGGATGCCACCATACCCCCGGTACAGGACTCTGCAGTCGTAATCGTCATTTTATGTTCCTTCAGAAAAAATACCAGCCATTCCTCCATTATTTAGACATACTCCCTTCAATAAAGACATTTTTATTTTTCACCAGATAATCGATCAGTGAAATTACCGTTAATACCAGCGAAAGATAAATAAATACATATTCCAGTATTCCAAACCACCTGTAATTCCAGTCCAAAATCAGAATAATAATCATTATCATCTGTGCCGTTGTTTTATACTTTCCCCACCAGCTTGCCGCAATCACAATACCGTTATCGGCAGCCACAATACGGAATCCGCTGATGATCAGTTCCCGGCTGATGATCACAATTACAATCCATGCCTGAAGCTTCTGATCGATCAGACAGATCAATGCAGAACAGACCAGCAGTTTATCTGCCAGCGGATCCATAAACTTTCCGAAATTTGTTACCATATTATATTTTCTTGCAATCTGACCATCCAGCATATCCGTCAAACTGGCTATAACAAAAATTGCAACTGCAATATATTTATCATTTGTACCACAAATATCTGCCAGCATAAATAAAACAAAAAAAGGTATCAGACATACTCTGAATAATGTTAATTTATTTGGTAAATTCATATGACTGTTATGCTTATGCATTACGGAATTCATATCCTGATACAAATTCCTGCATGCCCGCATGTCTCCTTTCATTTTTATTTTATCTTAACTATACAATTTCACCAATCAGATCGTACTCCAAAGCTCCGGTTACCCGTACCCGTACAAAATCTCCGGTCATCAGCTCTTCATCCGTATGAACAAATATATTTCCATCCACATTGGGTGCATCCATATAAGTTCGTCCGATATAGGCATTTTCGTCTGCTACCTTGCCTTCTATCATAACCTGCATCTCTCTTCCAATCAGTTTTTCACTGTTATCCATGGAAATATCCTGCTGAAGTTCCATAATGGCATTCCGCCTTTCCGTTTTAACTGCTTCATCAATCTGTTCCTGCAGTTCTGCCGCAGGTGTATCCTCCTCCGGAGAATATGGAAATACTCCCAACCTTTCAAATTCCATCCGGTCTGCAAACTCCATGACCTCTTCATGTTCCTCTGCCGTCTCTCCCGGAAACCCTGCGATCAGTGTGGTCCGGAGTGCAATATCCGGCAATGCTTTCCGCAGTTTCCTGATAATTTCAATCAGCTGCCGCTTATTGGTACGGCGTCCCATGGCCTTTAAAATCCTGTCACTGGCATGCTGTATCGGCATATCCATATAATGACAGATTTTCGGTTCCGATTTCATCGTTTCAATCAATTCATCGGTAATTTCCTCCGGATAACAATACAACAACCGAATCCAGACAATTCCAGGAATCCTGCACAATCTGCGGAGCAGTTCCGGCAGTTTCTTCCCGCCATATAAATCCTTACCGTAAACCGTAGTCTCCTGTGCAACCAGAATCAGCTCTTTTACTCCTTTTTCCGCCAGTTGTTCTGCAGAAGCAATCAGCTGCTCCATGGGCACACTCCGGTAATTTCCCCTGATCTTCGGTATAATGCAATAGGTACAACGCTTGTCACAGCCCTCTGCAATCTTTAAATAAGCAAAATGACCTCCGGTTGTCACCATCCGGTTTTGTTCTTCCACTATCAGTTTATCCAGCGGGGTATAAATTTCTATCTTTTCCCCTTCAATCACTTTTTTCACCGCAGCGGCAATTTCATTATAGGAACTCGTTCCCAACACGGCATCCACTTCCGGTATTTCTTTTCGGATTTCATTCTGATATCTCTGTGCCAGACATCCGGTGACGATCAGTGCCTTACAGTTCCCATCCCGCCTGTACTCAGACATCTGCAGAATGGTTTCAATACTTTCTTCCTTCGCATCGTTTATAAAACAACAGGTATTGATGATAATGATATCTGCCCGGGTCTCATCATCGGTAAATTCATAATGTTCCCCTGCCAGCAGTCCCAGCATCTCTTCCGAATCAACCAGATTCTTATCACAGCCAAGCGAAATAAATAATATTTTCAAACCTGCTGCCTCCTATACTTCTTCCTCGTCTCCGACAATACGTACCTTGGAACGGTATAACTCATCAATTGCAACCGAAAGCGGCTTCTTTCCGCATCCGTTTACCAACGGTTCCTCACCGGCAACAATCTGTCTTGCTCTTTTGGATGTTGCCATCACAATTGAATATCTGCTCTGTACTACCGGCTGTTCTCCCGGCTCAACCTCACTGTTTACTACTGCCATTAAATCTGTATACGATGGATGTAACATAATTCTATTCTCCTTTCGAAAAAGCTTTCACGCCTTCTCTTATATCTTTTATAAAATTTTTATTTCTGAATGTATCATAGTGTGCAGCCTGTATCAGACCATGCAGGGCTTCCACGCTTTTTTCCAGATCGTCATTGACCAGAACGGCATCATACCACTCGATTCCTTCCGCTTCCTCAGATGCCCGGCGCAGCCGTGACTCAATTACTTCCATGGTCTCCGTATTTCTGCCCACCAGCCGTTCTTTTAAAGTCGTGGCATCCGGCGGCATAATAAATATGGTAAAGGCTTCCGGCAAAAGATTTTTTATCTGCCCTGCACCCTGGATTTCAATCTCTAACAGTACATCTTTTCCCGCATCTAACTGCTGTTCCACATATTCTCTGGGCGTACCGTAATAATTATCTACATATCGGGCATATTCAAGAAAAGCGCCGTTTTGAATCTTTTCCTCAAATTCCTCTTTCCGGATAAAAAAATAATTTATCCCGTCTTCCTCTCCCGGTCTGGGCGCCCTTGTGGTTGCGGAAACCGATAACGCATAATTATCATATTTATCCAGCAGGGCTTTTACAAGCGTTCCCTTTCCAACTCCGGAAAATCCGGAAATAATCGTTAAGACTCCTCTATTCCTCATTCGTCTCATCCTTTCCGTATGAATCATTGGAAGTAAATCTGCCGGCTATGGTATCCGGCATCAATGCAGATAAAATAACATAACTGCTGTCCGTTATGATCACTGATTTTGTCTTTCTTCCCTGGGTTGCATCCACCGCCTGGCCTTTATCCTTGGAATTCTGGACCAGCCGTCGGATGGGTGCGGAATCCGGACTGATGACCGACACGATTTTTTCCGAATTCACCACATTCCCATATCCTATATTTATCAGTTTTGCCATTCATAACCATCCTATTCTATATTTTGAATCTGTTCGCGTATTTTCTCAATCATTGTCTTTAATTCTATACCTGTATCCGTTATAGCCAGGTCCCCGGATTTTGACAGAATGGTGTTTGCTTCCCTGTTCATTTCCTGGGCAATAAAATCCAGCTTACGTCCGACTGCCCCTCCCCGTATCAGACATTCCTTCATCGCATCCATATGGCTGCCCAGCCGGACAATTTCTTCATCCACGCAGACCTTATCAGAAAACAACGTTACTTCCATGGCTATCCGATTTTCATCAATCTGGACATTTTCCAATAATTCTCTGACTCTTTCTTCTGTCCGGTTTCTGTATTCTGCAATTATGAGAGGCGAACGCTCTTCAATAAATGCCACATATTCTTTCATTATTTCCAGTTTTTCCAGTAAATCTGTTTTTAAATTCTCTCCTTCTGCTTCCCTGCTGTTCACGAATCTTCGTGCGGCAGCATCGAATGCAGCGGTAAGAACCCCCAGCAGTTCCTCCTCGTCACCGGACTCCTCCTGCAGCGTAAAAACTTCCGGACATCTGCCAATGTCCGATGCGGAAATATCATACGGAACGGACAGTTCCTCTGCCATCCTTTTATGATAATCCGCATACTCCTTTGCCAAAGCGGCATTATATCTCAATCCGGTTTCCGTCTCTTTCAGACTCTTATACGTAATAAAAATGTCAACCTTTCCCCGCTCAATATATTTTTTCAGCAGTCCTCTGACCTTTAGTTCAAAAAAATTAAGCTTTTTCGGCAGTTTGACATTGATATCCAAATATCTGTGATTTACGGATTTCATCTCTATGGTCAATTTACATTCTTCGTCCGAATACTCCTCCCGGCCGAAACCTGTCATACTTTTAATCTTATCCATGGAATATCCTTTTATATCTGTATATTTATGTATATTTATATTATATCAGAAAAAATGTCCAGCTTTTTCCAATATCCAAATAACATACTTAGAGTTATTATAATCGATTTCCAAAATGACGTCAAGTTTTGCTTGAAATTAAAGCGTCAATCATATAAACTATTGTTACCATAAAATCACAAAACTTTTTGAAACGGAGGATACTGTTATGGCATTTGATGGAATAACCGTTGCCGCCATTGTTTCCGAGCTGAACCGTTTATTAATTGACGGCAGGATTTTTAAAATTTCCCAGCCCGAGAATGATGAGCTGCTGTTAACAATAAAAAACAACAAAGAACAATACCGTCTGCTGATATCAGCCGGAGCGTCCCTGCCCCTGATTTATCTTACGGATACAAATAAGCCGGCACCGCTGACCGCTCCCAGCTTCTGTATGCTACTGCGGAAACATATCAATAACGGACGGATCATAAAAATCTATCAGCCGGGACTGGAACGGATTATAAATTTTGAAATCGAACACTTAAATGAAATGGGTGATTTATGCAAAAAAACGCTGATCATAGAATTAATGGGCAAACACAGCAACATTATTTTCTGTGAAGACAACAGAATCATTGACAGCATCAAACATGTAAACTTTCAGATGAGTTCTGTCCGGGAAGTACTGCCGGGAAGAGATTATTTCATACCAAAAGCTGATGAAAAACTAAATCCCCTGAACTGTACCCGGGAATCATTTACAGAGGCGGTTTTTCAAAAAAATCTACCTGTTTCCAAGGCAGTATATACTTCTCTGACCGGTATCAGCCCCATTGTTGCCGAAGACATTTTAAGCATATCAGGGATTGATTCGGATTTACCCGCCAATACCCTGAATGATTCCGAACAGCTCCATCTGTATCATATTTTTTCCCAATATATGGAAGAAATGGTTTCCGGGAACTTCACTCCCGTCATCTATTATAAAAACCGGATACCAAAGGATTTTTCGGCCATTCCGCTGACAGTCTATTCCGATCTGGAAAGAAAAACCTTTCCTTCCATCAGCATGGTACTGGAACAATATTATTCCGAAAAAAATGCCGCTACCCGGATCAAACAGCGTTCTGCTGATTTAAGACAGATCGTATCTTCTGCTCTTTCCAAAAATTATAAAAAATATGATTTACAGCGAAAGCAGTTAAAAAATACGGAGAAGCGGGATAAATACCGAATATACGGTGAACTGCTGACTACCTATGGTTACAGTTCCAAAGCAGGAGATAAAACGTTGCACTGTACCAACTACTACGACAATACGGAAATTACAATTCCGCTGGATACCGAACTGGAACCCATGGAAAATGCAAAAAAATATTTTGACAAGTACGGAAAATTAAAACGGACCTACGAAGCATTAAGCCAGATTGTACTGGAAACCAGGCAGGAAATTGAACATTTAGAATCCATTTCCACTGCACTGGATATTGCCACCAATGAAAACGATTTAAAAGCCTTAAAAGAAGAATTGGTACAATACGGATATATCAGAAGAAAATCCGGCGATAAGAAATTAAAGTTTACAAATAAACCTATGCATTTTATCGTAGATGATACTACACAAATTTATATCGGAAAAAACAATTATCAGAACGAAGAAGTTACCTTTAAGATTGCCACGGGAAACGACTGGTGGTTTCATGCCAAAGGAATTCCCGGTTCCCATGTTATCGTCAAATGCTCTCTGGAGGAACTTCCCGACTCCGCATTTGAACTGGCCGGAACTCTGGCTGCCTATTATTCCAAGGGACGGGAAATGGATAAAGTGGAGATTGATTATATTCAGAAAAAACATGTTAAAAAAGTCAACGGCGGCGCACCGGGATTTGTAATCTACCATACCAATTATTCCATGGTATGCACTCCGGCCTCTCCGGATCAGCTGGGACTGATTTCCGAAAAATAAAAAAGTATGGTTCCTTCAAAACCTGCACTGATATGTTAAACAGGCAATTGTAAAATTATAAATCAGATATAATTTTACAATTGCCTGTAGATTCAACGTCCTAAAAGAGTCTTATTTTTTGTCACGATATCACACTGACGGATATTGGAAAACTCACCATCATTGGAAACAATATAAACTTCTTCTCATAATATTAGCAGTTATAAATTCAAAAGTGGTCGCCAGCAGAGAGCCGGCGATAAACATATAGAAATAAACCGTTTCACCCAAACCCGGAATTGCCCAATTCCACATTGTTCATCGATCCTCTAAAAAGGATAAGACTGATAGTACCCTATCAGATTCTTATGCTTTTTCAAGGAATTTTCACATATTTCGCAATATTCGGTACAGCCCTTCGTACGGTTTCCATGGATTCTATCAACCCGCAATATTTATCTGCATACATAACCACAAACCCTTCCATGGTTTTTGGAGGTACTACCGTCAATGGCCACATATGCTTCAATATAATATCCTGCTCCACCCGGTTTAAATCAAAATATTTATTTGCATTTTTCAATGCCGCCCTCGGATGGGTCAGGCCGTGAAAACGTTCTCCGGTTTCCTGACAGTGTGTATGCCAGTCATATAAAAATAAATCATGTAGCAGTCCGCCTCTGGCAGCAGAACGATAATCCAGTGAAAATCGTCTGCATATATTATAGCTGACATAAGACACCGAGAGACAATGCTCCATTGTGGTTGTGCTGCCATGCTGGATATACTGATCCATCTGCTTAAACGGCCGGCTTGACAATATATCATATACACATTCCATATACTGTTTATCCCGTAAACACTGTCCACGGTTAATCCATTTCTTCGACTTCAGGTTTTTAATAATTTCCTTTCGGACTGCCTCACGGTAAAAAAAATCTTCTTCTCTGTTTTTCATCTGACCAAATGCCTTTCCAATTCTGACTCTGAAAATTACCATCCCAATAACCAGTTATATAAGTTCTCATATTTTCTTGCGGAAGTTGTCCATGAGAAATCGGCGGCCATCGCCCGGTCCACGATCTTATTCCATCCCCGTTTATCGTTATAATATACATGTTTTGCATATCGAATGGCTCCCAGCATTTCATGGGCATTATAATTTGCAAAAGAAAATCCCGTACCGGTACTCTCATATTGATTATACGGCTCAACCGTATCTTTCAGACCTCCGGTTTCCCTTACGATCGGAATGGTTCCGTAACGCAGGCTCATTAACTGACTGAGACCACACGGCTCAAACAGCGACGGCATAAGAAATGCATCGCAGGCAGCATATACTTTATGAGACATATCCTCAGAATAATAAATATTTGCAGACACCCGGTTTCCGTACTTCCAGTCATAATAACGAAACATATTTTCATATCGTTCCTCGCCGGTTCCCAAAATTACAAACTGCACATCATCCGAGCAGATTTCATCCATCACACAGGCAATCAGATCCAGTCCCTTCTGATCCGTTAACCGGGATACCAGACCGATCATAAATTTATGCTGATTGACTTCCAGTCCAAGCTGCTGCTGCAGATCCGTCTTATTCTTCCACTTTTCTTTTCTAAAATTCACCGCATTATATTTAAACGGAATTCTCCAGTCGGTTTCCGGATTATATTCATTATAATCAATACCATTGACAATACCGCATAAAGAATTGCTTCTTGCCCGCATAAGACCGTCCAGTCCTTCGCCGAAGAACTCGGTTTTTATCTCCTCGGCATAAGTATTGCTGACAGTCGTTACATAATCCGCATAGGCAATACCGCCCTTTAACAGGTTGGCATCATCATACACCTTTAATTTATCCGATGTAAAATAATAATCGGACAAACCGCTGATCCGGCGGATGGTCTTGATATCATATACGCCCTGGAATTTTAAATTATGAATGGTCATAATAGACTTCATATTCTGATAAAATTCTCCGCCCCGGAAGCTGTCTTTCATATATACCGGAACCAGACCGGTCTGCCAGTCGTGACAGTGAACGATATCCGGCCGGAATCCCACCACCGGAAGTATACATAATGCCGCTCTTGAGAAATAAGAAAACTTCTCCAGATCAAACTTAATATCGCCGTAAGGTTTCGCTCCTCCAAAATAAGCTTCATTATCTATGAAATAAAATGTAATGCCGTCATGTACCAGCTTAAATACTCCGACATATTTATTCTGATAACCGATTTCCATATAAAAATAAGCAATAAACTCCAGACGCTCCGTAAAATGCCACGGCATACTGAGATACTTCGGCAGTACCACCCTGACATCATATTCATTTCTGTCAAAATATTTCGGCAACGAGCCGACTACATCTGCAAGTCCTCCTGTTTTAATAAACGGAACCGCTTCAGATGCAACAAATAAAATATTCTTCATATCTGTCCCTATGCATATCGCAGACCCGACTGCGATACTGCCCCGCCTAAACGGTTGAAAGAAGGGCAGCCGCACAATCCTTTCCTTATAAAATTTCTTTCAACCTTTCATACATGCCGCCATGGCACAAATATATAAAAAAGAGTTACAATATCAGACAGTACGATTCACTATCATTTATATTATAACTCATTTCTCTATTCTTTTAAAGTAAAACATTTATTCAATAGCAAAGAAATCATTGAAATTAACCGTTCTTGTATTCCAGTCTGATCTTATCCGCAATCAGTGCAATAAATTCAGAATTCGTAGGCTTACCCTTGCCGTTATTAATGGTATATCCAAACAGTGCATCGATGGTATCCATCTTCCCCCTGTTCCATGCTACTTCAATAGCATGTCTGATTGCCCGTTCCACCCGGCTCGGTGTGGTATTGTTTTTCATTGCAATGGTAGGATACAGAACTTTTGTAATGGAATTTAATATCTCCATGTCATTGATTGCCATGATAATGGCATCCCTTAAGAACTGATATCCCTTAATATGTGCCGGAACACCCACCTCATGTATAATATTCGTCACATCACTTTCCAGATTCCGCTCTATGTATTCCCTCTTATTTTCATAGGCATTAATCTTTCTCGGTTCGTGACTCTTGCGGTACAATGTGGTCTTTATATGCTTGATCCGGTTCAGTACCATTTCATTGTCAAAAGGCTTCATTATATAATAGCAGGCACCCAGGTCAAAAGCGTCATCCGTTATGGATTCTCTGCCTACCGCCGACAGAACCACAAATGCCGGCTTTTTTTTCAGTGTATCTTCTTTATTTACTTTATCCATAACTGCCAGACCGTCCAGTTTCGGCATGATAATATCCACCAGAACCACATCCGGCTGTTTGGTAGTTATTACATTTACCGCTTCCTCCCCGTTTCTTGCCATGCCTACCACTTCAATTTCATCATCATTACTTAATATATCATTCAGCAGCTGCAGGATCCTTTCATTATCATCTGCAATAACAACATCTAATTTTTCTTTAACACAACCCATGACTTCAATTTTTCCTCCTTATTATTTATTTTTTTACGCTTACATACACAATTATATATTTTAAGCCATAATTTTGCAAGTCTAATCTGTCGTATGTTTTCGACATTTTCTGACATATCTGATGTAAGATTAATCCGAACTATTTTCACTCAGCATAGTCTCTATAAAGATTCCATAGCCTTTTGCAGGCTCTTTTACAAACACGTGGGTGACAGCCCCGATAAGTTTCCCATTCTGGATGATCGGAGAACCGGACATACCCTGAACGATGCCGTTGGTTTTGGCCAGGAGTTCCGGGTCTGTAATCTGAATCACCATTCCCTTGCTTTTTTCATTATTGGCATAATCCACACTGACAATTTCAATCTCATACTCTTCCACTTCATCCTGTAAGGCACATAATATCTTTGCCGGACCGGCAGTAACCTCCTGTTTTAAACCAATGGAAAGAGCAGGATATTTACATGCCTTCGTCAGATTTTTATCTGCTTTTCCAAATATTCCGTGGGAATTATTATCGGTTATTACACCAATGACATTATCCTCTTCATACTCAATGGAGCCTAACAATCCGCCGGGATTTCCGCTTTCTCCCTTCTTAATTCCCCATATATCAGCCATATAAAGGGTACCGTTTTCCGAACTCAGCAGCGCCCCGGTATCCACATCACTGATTCCGTGTCCCAATGCTCCGAATTCCCCCTGTTCCGTGATATAGGTCAATGTGCCGATTCCCTGTGTGTCATCCCTGACCCAGATTCCCAGCTTATATTCATCTTCTGCGGTTCGAATCGGAGTAATCCGGGTTTCCAGATAGGCTCCATTCCGGTTTAATCCCAATATGATATCATCATTTCCATACTTATTCACCAGAAACATAAGCTGGGATTTGGAACTGACATTCTCTCCGTTTAAAGAAACGATATAGTCATCCGGTTTTACAATATTTTCTGCCGGTTCATATTTCATTCCGTCCATTCCGCTGATGGGACTGGTACCGATAATCATAACACCTTTTGTCTGCAGATAAATTCCGACCTGAATTCCTCCGGGAATCAGTTTCTGATTCCGGATTACATTGACCTCCACATCTTTAAAATGGATCAATCCGAATAAATCGGCCTGAATCTTATATTCTCCGGCGGCTTTGTCCTGCAGTGCGTGTTTGGAAGTCTGGAAATCAACCTCCTGCATTTCCTCTTTTTTTACTGTATACTGAACCAGAAGATTGGATTTCAGATTCGCTTCCGTTCCTTCAATAATACTGATTTCATCCGGAATCATTTCATCAATCATATGATACGTAAAAAAACAGGTAAATATAGTGCTGATAATCAGCAGCCCTATCAGAATTCTCCTGTATTTTCTCTTTGCAGACACAAAAAACTCCACCTTTCCAAACTTTTTCAGGTCACAGATTTTACCCGTAAAAATAGTTTGTCCAGAAGGAGTTTTTACACACTGTTAAATGTTGTTATTCAGTTTTTTCATTTCTCTTGCATTTTCCAAAACCGTTTCCGTAATCTGGGAACCGCTTAACATTCTGGCAATTTCCGCTACGGATTCGTTTTCATTTAATGTATGAATGGCGGTAACGGTTTCCCGGTGAACCACCGATTTCTCTATCAGAAAATGCATATCCGCCATTGCCGCAATCTGTGGCAGATGAGTAATACAGATAATCTGATGGACACGACTGACTTCCTTCATTCGCTCTGCCACCATCTGGGCAGTTCTTCCGCTGATTCCGGTATCAATTTCATCAAAAATTAATGTATCAATATTATCTTTGGCTGCCATGATTGTTTTTATTCCAAGCATGATTCTGGAAAGTTCTCCGCCGGAAGCAATTTTTGTCAGCGGACGCAGCGGTTCGCCGGGATTTGTGGAAATCATAAATTCCACTTCATCAGTTCCGTTCTCATTAAAATCCGGACGCTTGGAAAATGTAATTTCAAATTTCACATCCAGAAAATTTAATCCTTTTAAAACGGAAATAATATCCTTTTCCAGCTTTTTTGCCTGTTTTTTTCTTATTTCAGAAAGGGTTTCCGACAATTCTTTTAATTGTTGTTCCTTTACGGCAGTCTGACGGATCAGTTCATGTTTCTGCTCCTCAAGATGAAGCAGTTTATCCAGTTTTTCCTTTTGCCTGTCCCGATATTCCAGTATTTTTTCAATCACTTCTGTTTTATCTGCCAGATTGGCATACTTCTGCCGAAATTTATTTAACAGATCCAGCCGTTCTTCCGTTTCCGCCGTCTGTTCTTCATCAAAGGCCAGTTCCTCCACATAGGTTTTAATATTCCGGTTCACATCCTGACAGATTGCTTCTAAATCCATAAAGGAAGAAACCAGGGATTCCAGAGTGGAATCCAGGGGCAGCAGGCTTTGAATCATAGAAGAAGCCCTTCCAATCTGTTCCGCGGCAGAATAATCATTTTCATATCCGGTTAATCCGTAAACCTCATTCATGGTTTCAATCAGTTGTTTCGAGGAGGACATTTTCTTATACCGTTCTTCCAGTTCCGCATATTCTCCCGGCCGCAGGGCTGCTTCATCAATCTCGTTAATTTCATACTGACAGAAAGATATCTCCCGGTTTCTGGTTTCATCATCCATGTCAAACTCTTGCAGAGACTTTTTCAGTTCTTTCCATTCCTTATATGTCTGCCGTACCTTTGATTTTACGTCACCGGATGTCTTTTCCGAAAATTCATCCAGTATCTCCAAATGCCTGGATTGTTTTAACAACGACTGATGGTCATGCTGACCGTGAATATCAATTAACAGTTCCGTAACTTTTTTCAGATTTCCTGCGGTAAAACTTTCTCCATTAACTTTTATTAAACTTCTGCCATTCATAATTTTTCTGGTAATGATAACCTGGTCATCCTCTTCGGTTTCAATTCCCTGTTCCCGTAATTTTGCCTTTGTCTCTTCATCCTGTATCTGGAATACCAGTTCCACCAAAGCTTCCTTTTCATCTTCCCGGATCATGTCTTTGGGAACCTTGCCGCCCAGTGCAATGAGTATGGAACCGATTATAATGGACTTTCCGGCTCCGGTTTCTCCTGTCAGTATATTCATCCCTTCATCAAAATATATATCTGCCTGTTTAATAAGGGCAAGGTTCTTTACATTTACGTTTAACAGCATATTAACCTCCTAACCCTGATTCTCTCCGAATGTCAGTTCTCTAATCTCCGCTGCTTTGAATTAATTTATTCAGCTTATCCATAACAATTAATGTCTCGTCCACACTTCCAATGGCGCACATGATCGTATCATCTCCGGCAATGGAGCCTACCACTTCCGGCCATTCCATGGCATCCAGCGCCGCCGCCACTGCCATTGCCATTCCGGCTACGGTCTTAATCACCAGAATATTCTGTGCCATTGCCATAGATACAAATCCGTCCCGCAGAATCCGGATATATTTCTCATTCATATCCGAAATACCGCTCTGTAAAACTACATATTTCTGTTTCCCGTTGATATTCTGTTTAATCAGTTTTAACTGACGGATATCCCTGGATACGGTAGCCTGTGTAACATTATAACCTGCCGCATTTAATTTGTCTGCCAGTTCTTCCTGTGTCTCGATGTCATATTCATTTATTAATTCAATAATTTTGCTATGACGTTGAATTTTCATATTGTATTCATGCCTTTCCATACGCTTTCTAAATTAACTTAAAAGTTTCTTATGTAATACTTCTATAAAACTCAATCGGTTCAGCTTAATGATTTTCGTATCCAGAACGGATTTCGTAATCTCAATCCTGTCGCCGGTCTGAAGTGCAAAAGAGGCATTTCCGTCAAAATAAACTTTCGTCTCATTTTCTTCCAGATGGCGGTCTTCACAAATCTCAATCTGTATCACGGAATCCGCAGAAAAAACAATGCTTCTGGACCCCAGGGAATGGGAACAGATTGGTGTAATGGCAATGATATTGGCACAGGGTTCCAATATTGGGCCTCCGGCAGACAGATTATATGCGGTGGAACCGGTAGGGGTTGTAATGATAATGCCATCCGCACTGTAATGGTTTAAAAATTTCTGATTGACATAGACTTTAAAATCCACAACCCGCAGTGTACCGCTTCTGCCAAAAACAATGTCATTCAGGGCAATATTCTCCTGAATTTTCTCATGATTTCTATAGATACAGCCGGTCAGCATCATACGGGATTCAACGGTAAAATCATTCCGAATCAGCATATCCAAAGTTTCCTCCGCCGATTCTTTCTCAATCTCTGCCAGAAATCCCAGATTTCCCAGATTTACACCAATCATTGGAATATCCTTATTTCTTAAATCTCTGGCAGCCTGAATCAGGGTACCGTCGCCTCCGATTACGATCACACACTGGGTATCATCTTCAATATCTGCCGGATTGGTATAACTCTCACGTTTCCGGCATACACTGCCGGCTACCATATTTCCTTTTACCGTCATTCCCCTGCTGCCAAGATATTCCGCAATCCGGTTTGTCACTGTTAAGCCTTTATCTTTCAAAGGGTTTGTAATAATATAATACTTTTCCATTCTACGAACTCCAATATTATTTATCAAGAGTGCCATGCGCCCGCTCCACAACTTCGCAAATGACATCTTCCATAATCTCCGGCAGTAAATACCGGTCAGAACTGTTATCCGCAGCAGATTCCGGTTCCGAAACGGAATTCACAATATGCAGCAGATATTCAATATTTCCCTCCGGTCCCTTAATCGGCGAAAAATCCAGATTACAGACCAGAAAGCCGATGGAACGGGCATAGTCGATAACCATATGAATGACATCACGGTGAACGCTTTTATCTTTCACCACACCTTTTTTTCCTACTTTTTCCCTGCCCGCTTCAAACTGGGGCTTGATCAGACATACCACATCTCCATGGTCTTCTAAAAGATTTTTGACCGGCAGCAGTACCTTGGTCAGCGAAATAAAAGATACATCAATGGATGTAACTCCGATTTTATCCGGTATATCTTCCGGCGTAACATACCTTATATTGGTTTTCTCCATACATACGACCCGTTCATCCTGACGCAGTTTCCATGCCAGCTGTCCGTGTCCCACATCCACGGAATACACCTTAACGGCTCCATTCTGCAGCATACAGTCGGTAAAACCTCCGGTGGATGCTCCTACATCCATACATATTTTTCCGCTCAAAGATACCGAAAAATTATCCATGGCCTTTTCCAGTTTCAATCCACCCCGGCTGACATATTTTAAAGTATTCCCCTTTACCTCAATGACTGCTTTCTCATCAAACATGGAGCCTGCTTTATCTTCCCTGCACGAATTCACAAATACATTTCCGCTCATTATGATCGCTTTTGCTTTTTCCCGTGATTCCGCCAGTCCTCTGGCTACCAGCATTACATCCAGTCTTTCTTTCATAGTCCCGACTCCTCACATTTCCTCTGTATTCTCCTGGTGATACTGTCCGCATCTATCCCTGTTTCCTTCTTTAAAATCTGCAGATTCCCATGTTCCACATATACATTTGGTATTGCAACCGGAAGCACCTCAATCTTCAGATTCATGGCTGAAACAATCCGCAGGACATGCTCTCCAAATCCTCCGCTGAGCACGTTTTCCTCCAAAGTGACCAGCAGTTTATGATTTCTTGCAAGATACTCTATCATTTCTTCGTCCACGGGTTTAATAAATCTGGCATTTACCACGGATACCGAATATCCATATTCCTTTAACCGCTGTCTTACCGTTACCGCCGTTTCCGTCATGGCGCCGGCGGCCAGCAAAGCAATATCTTTCTCTTCATACAAAAGAAGACTTTTTCCGTACTGCATGGGTGTCCGGTATTCTTTCAGACCATCAAAGGCCGTCCCTCTCGGATAACGGATGGCCAGCGGATGATTAAAACCGGCCGCAAACTTAACCGCATCTGCCAGCTCATATTTATTCATAGGTGCAAGTATATTCATATTGGGAATATTGGATAAATAGGATAAATCAAAAATTCCCTGATGGGTTTCACCATCGCTTCCTACCAGTCCGGCCCGGTCTATCATAAACGTTACCGGCAAATCCTGAATACAGACATCGTGGAGAATCTGGTCATAAGCCCGCTGCAAAAAAGAAGAATACACCGCAACAAACGGTTTTAACCCCGACATTGCCAGCCCGGCCGCATAAGTGACCGCATGTTCTTCCGCAATTCCCACGTCAAAAAAACGGTCCGGATACAGACCTGCAAACTTCTTCAAGCCGGTTCCGTCAGGCATGGCAGCCGTTACCGCAACTATCTTTTCATCCTGTTCTGCCAGACGGACAATGGCTTTTGAAAATACATCCGTATAGGCCGGCTTTTCTTTTTTTGTCAAAGGCTGTCCCGTTTCCCGGTTAAAAGGCTCCACACCGTGAAACATGGAAGGGTGTTTTTCGGCCGGTACATATCCTTTCCCCTTTTTTGTCATAACGTGAATTAAAACCGGATGGTCCAATCGTCTTGCTTCTTTTATCAGACTTACCATACGGTTTATATTATGCCCGTCCACCGGACCAAGATAAGTGATTCCCATATTTTCAAACAGCATTCCCGGTATGACCAGCTGCTTAATCCCGCTTTTTGTCTTCCGGATCTGACTGACCAGCTTGTCTCCCACCACTGGAATTTTATTTAACGTATCCACCACACCGGATTTTAAATCATTATATGCCTCTCCGGCACGCATGGTACTTAAATATCCCGACATTCCTCCTACATTTTCGGATATGGACATATTATTATCATTCAGGATAATGATAAAATTCCTTTTGAGCTGGGCCGCATTATTTAATCCTTCGAATGCCATTCCACCAGTCAGCGCACCGTCTCCAATTACGGAAACTACCGTCCCGGGCTCACCGGACAGTTGTTTGCCCACTACCATTCCCAGTCCTGCCGATATGGAAGTGGAACTGTGTCCGGTATCAAAACAGTCACATTCATTTTCCCTTCTCTTTGGAAAACCGCTCATGCCGCCGTATACCCGGAGTTCATTAAAGGCATCCCTTCTTCCGGTCAGAAGCTTATGGGTATATGCCTGATGGCCCACATCGAATATAATCTTATCTGTTGGCAGCTCCAGTGCCAGATGCAGTGCCATGGTGAGTTCCACCACCCCAAGATTGGAAGCAAGGTGACCACCATTCCTGCTGATCTTTTCAATCAGAAAATTACGGATTTCCGCTGCCAGTTCACCGTATTCTTCTTTTGGAATATCCTTTATGTCATTTACTTTATTTATCTTTTCCAGTATCATATACAACCTCCGGTTCCCCGTTATTTTTCACGGGATACCAAACTATTTAATAACTTCCATATAAAAGAATCCTCTGTACATCCGCGTAGCGTCAAAAGATCATTTAATGCACTTTCCGTCAGTTCCTGTACCTTCTGCTGTGCCCCCTCAATTCCCAGAAGCGTCACATACGTTGACTTATGATTTTTTTCATCACTGAGCACCGGTTTTCCCAGTACCTCCGTGGTTCCGGTGACATCCAGAATGTCATCCTTAATCTGAAATGCCAGTCCAATCCGGCTGCCGATGCTTTCCACCAGCCCCAGCTCTTCTTCCGATGCTCCGGATAGTGCGGCTCCCATCATCATGGCTGCTTCAATTAAAGCACCGGTCTTACATTCATTGATATAATTTAAGGTCTCTTCATCCAAAACTTTGTTCTCAGAAATAATATCCACGGTTTGTCCGCCCACCATTCCGAACACACCGGCTTTATCCGCAAGAATCTTTAATGCCCTTGCTGCCTGCAGCGGATTCCCGGACTGTAATACACCGTTTAAACCTGTCTCATAGGCATAATTCAACAGACCGTCTCCTGCCAGAATCGCCAGATCTTCTCCATAGACCACATGTGTGGTTTTTCGTCCTCTCCGGTATTCATCATTATCCATGGCCGGCAGATCATCATGAACCAGTGAATATGTATGAATCAGTTCAATCGCCGTCAGAAAATCATAGGTATCTTCCTCTTTCCCGCCGAACAGCCGGGCAGTCTCCAGCACCAGCATTGGACGCAGACGCTTTCCTCCGGCCAGTACGCTGTAATTCATGGCCTCATATATCTGATTCTGCCTGTCCTCCGATGATCCGTCCGTATCAATCAGCCGGGCATTTATTATTTCTTCAATCAACGCTATTCTAGTCTGTATTTCTTCTTTTATGCTCATTCCTCTGCTTGTCCTCCTATGACTTCCAGCCGTTTTTCAACCTTATCAATTTTATCATTGCACTGTTTGCACAATTTTATACCGGTATTATATAATTGAAAAGACTCCTCCAGAGAAATCTCTTCACGGTCCATTTTGTTAATGATATCTTCTATTTCCTGTAATGTCTCTTCAAGACTTTTTGTCTGAGCCATGGTTCCCTCCGTTCTGTCCCGTCCGGAACGTTTCTGTTTCCTGAATGACCGCCTTTGCCCTGCCGTTTTTTAACGTAATATCCACAACATCCGATATTTCTATCTGATGAATATCACGGATTGGTTTCCCTTCCCTGTCAGTAATAAATGCATATCCCCCGGACAGTTTTTTTAACGGGGATTGTCCTTCCAGCTGAAGGGAATACATGGCAAGCAGATGTCTCTGACTTTTTATTTTATCTCCCATCCGGTTTTGCAGCCGTTCCAGACAGTCCTGTAATTGCCGTCTTCCGGACTGCACCAAAACGGAAGGCGACATTTTTTCTAATCTCCACTCCGCCTGTTCCAAACGATTTTTACAGATTTTTAACCGGTTATTAATCTTTTGATTCAACCGGTCTTGCAGATATTCCAGATATTCCAAAAATTTATCATATTCAAACACTGCCAGTTCTGCAGCGGCGGAAGGCGTAGGCGCCCGCAGGTCTGCGACAAAATCGGCAATGGTATAATCAACTTCATGTCCCACGGCAGAAATCACCGGTGTCTCACACTCAAAGATAGCCCTTGCCACGATTTCCTCATTAAAGGCCCACAAATCCTCAATGGAACCGCCGCCTCTGCCTACGATGATCACATCCGGTTTCATCCGGTCCAGACAGCGGATACCGTTCACAATGGTAACTGCCGCTCCCTCTCCCTGAACTTTTGCCGGATATAATATCAGCTTCACATAGGGATTTCTGCGCCCGGCGATCTGAATGATGTCCTGAACCGCCGCTCCGGTGGATGCCGTAACAATTCCCACGGTTCCGGCATATCTGGGTACGGGTTTCTTATACTCTGCAGCAAACATGCCCATTTCTTCCAGCTCCTGCTTCAGTTCCAGAAACCGCTGATATAAATCCCCGGTTCCCTCCCGTTCAATCTGGGCGGCATAAAGCTGATATTTACCATCCCGCTCATACACGTCGATATTCCCGGTTACAATTACCCTGTCACCTTCACGCATTTGAAAATTAAGTCCTTTTCGTCTGCCTGCAAACATGACACACGAAAGGACTCCGCTTTTGTCTTTTATTGAAAAATAGATATGACCGGATGAATGATATTTACAGTTGGATATTTCACCTTTCACGGATATATTGTTCAGCAGAAAATCCTGTGTAAACATATTCTTAATGTAAGTATTGGCCTGTGCGACCGTATATACACTTCCCATGGTTATCCTCCAGATCGGAACAATTCATAATTCTTCCGCCTGTTATAATAATTTTGCCAGTATTCCGTTTACAAACGATGACGATTCATCACCACCGTATATTTTCGCCAGTTCCACCGCTTCATTAATGGCAACCGCCGTAGGCACATCCTCCTCATGTTTCATTTCATAATATGCCAGCCGGATTAATGTCAGATCCACATAATTCATCCGGTTGACCTTCCAGCCTTCCGCCTTACTGTCAATGGCTTTGTCGATTTCCGGTATTCTGCTTATAATCTCGTTTACTTTATTCTGTACATATTCTGTATCATACACATCCAATTCCACTTCGGGAGAGTCAAAAAACAATGCTTCCTGCTCTTTCATATCTTCTCCCGAGTGAAACAATGCACGAAATAACAGCTTAAATGTATAAGTTCTTAATTCTCTTCTTGTCATACCAATAACATGCCTTTCGTATACTCTTCCGTTGTCCTTATGCCTTCTGCTCTATGGCAAGATTTGCAACCCTGATGTTAATCTGCTTTACCGCAAGACCTGTCATTGTTTCAATTGCACCTTTCACCTTTTCCTGTACCGCAAAGGAAACCTTCTTAATACTATAGCCGAACTGTATGGTGAGCGCCAGATCTACTACGACACCTTCTTCCGATACTTCTACCCGAACGCCTTTGGAAAGATTTTTCATGCCAAGCTTTGCCACCAGTTCGTTGGTAATGTTTCCTGCCATATTAACGACTCCTTCCACTTCCGTGGCGGCCAGACCGGCAATTACCGCTACTACATCATCTGCTATCTGCACTTCACCTATACTTCCGTCTTCATGTATCATATGTGTACTCCTATTTTCTTCCACGTTATTACCTCCAAAAGTCAATACTACTCTTATTATAACAAAATCACAGACAATTGCAACTAATTTTCATCCGTAATCGGTGTTATTATAATGTTTTCTGCTGCCTTTCCGGTCTTTCTCTTAACCACATCTTCAATCTGCGCCCTGCTCACATCCGAAACATCGGTAGAATTGACCACGATTTCTACCTGCTCATCACTGATGTTTACCACTGCATCACCAAATCCTTTTGCTGCCAGCAGCATTTCCGTTGCGTTTTCCAGTTCCGCAATCTGTGTGATCTTTAGCATCTCATTTGTTATCTGGTTTTTCTGTTCATCGGAAAGACCGCCGCTGTTCAAAGCATTTAACAGTGTTTCCTTGTTTTGTGCCCTTACCTGTTCCCGGCTCAGTCTGGCATTTGCCGAAAATGTGGAGTTGTTGGTTAATATCGCTTCTCCCGGTTCTGCCGTTGTCTCTTCCGGAGCAGATGTCTCCTGACCCTCCGGATTTGCTGCGTTTGCTGCCACATCCTGTGTTTCTCCTGTTACTTCTGCTTCATTTTCACTTCCGTCCCCATCCAGACTTAAAATATCATCCGTAGATTTCAGCAGATCATCCTCTTCAAAATCTTTCAGTGCATCCGCATTTACCGGATTCAGTCCGACTTCTGACGGATTTCCGGTTGTTACTGTTTCACCCGTTTTTGATGTCTGGTTCAACGCATTCCGCTCGGTATAATTCAAATACCCTGCTACAGCTATTAGTATTGCCAGCGCTGTAATAATTATCTGATTTTTCCTTACCAAATTTTTCATAAATACCTCCGAAATATGTATTATTTACTCATTCCTATTACTGATATTTTATGAGCCGAAACTCCAAATAATGCTTCAATCAGGTTAGTTATTTTCACAACCGTTTTTGCATCATTGCCTCCCTGGGCTATCACTGCGATTCCTTTAATCGTGGGCTGCCTATTTTTTACTATATAAGGTATTTCATTTCCCTGGGAATCCTTCTCGTAAACTACCTGTTCCTCCTGGGAATATTCTGTTCTGGTGCTGGTTCCTCCCTGGCTGTCCGTATCTTTCTGCTCATTTTTTGAATAAGGTTTCTGTGCCAGTACCACTTTTTCTCCATAGTCTTCCAGAGTTATCATCACTTTTACATTTCCGATACCGTCCGCATTAATCAGAAAAAGCTCCAGCTTCCGCTCCAGCATTGCCGCATATTCACTGCTGCTGACACTGATTTCCGATACCCTGTCCGCTGTGGTCTGGGGTTCCTTCTTATTCGTTTTGCTTTTATTGTTGGAGGACGGCATGGATAATATCACCAGTACGACACCGCAAATGGCAATAATCAGCAGCTTATCCATCCCGATTCCCTTCCCGATTTCATAGAATTTCGTCAGAAAACTTTGATTTTCTCCACCGGTTCCCGCTGCCGTTGGTTCTTCCGTTCTTTTGGAATCAGCCCTTTTCGGATTTTCTTTTAACGGGACTTCCCGGTCCGCATCCCTGATATTATTTTTCCTTTCCTTATTCAAAATCATACCCTCCTATATTATTTCTATGAGCGCTTCGTCAATTCCATATAAATTTGCCGTATATTTTTTTAAATACTGCTTTTCGGCATCGATTCCGCCGGCTTCGGCTCCGACACGGATCATTTTCCCTTCCGGTCCGTTATTGCAGCGAATCGTCATTTTTCCCAACTCCACCTGTTCCTCCCGGTTCACGGATAAGGCCACCGTCACTTCCCTGATGTCAAACCCGGCTTCCGTTAAATCCCGATTGATTTTTTCCTCCATATACAGCTTATACTGATTCATAATATCCGCAGATGCCGTCCTGTTTATATCCCCCAGCGCCTGCTCCATCTGCTGGATATCCTCCTCATACTCCTGCAGTGTAAACAGTTCGGAGTAATCATACCGGCTGCCGGAAAGTTTTACCACCGGATGAATGATGATTAAGATCAGGACAATGCCGGCCGCCATTTTCAGGTACTTTTTAAAATTTGCATCCTGAATCAGATTTTCCAGAATAGATACGATGAGAAGGAAACCGGCGATTTCCTTAACGGTTGTTTTAAGAATATCCATCATATAAAATCTCCTTTTTTGGTGATAATTAATTTGTCCCCAGGTCCCCCTCCGACTGCTGTTCTATGGCAATTTTGAGCAAATACCACAAAGCAAAACGATGTCGAAAGTTCGTGAACCCCCAAAAGTATTACAAAATTTAAACAACATAGCGATCACCACACTTTCCCTCTTTCACAATATTCATTTTTTTATTATTTTTGCCAATAAACAGCCGCCGGACAGGCAGGTCCGGTGCCTTCCGGCGGCATCCCCTCAGCCAAAAAACAAAAACTTCAATTTGTCGTCACACATATGATTGCTATCGTCACTATAAACATCATCGAGCACAGGAACACACACCTCAGCAGCAGTTCCGCCCCTTCCGTTACTCCTTCTATACTGTTAATGATCCGCTTGTCCGTTACCGGCTGTAATATTACGTTTATGATGTTGTAACCGAAGATAAACAGCAGCATTTTTACAATGGGTACTATCATAATGACACAGACTACTATCATTCCTGCCGTTCCGATTCCGCTTTTTACCAGCGATGCGGACCCATAGACCAGATTGGTTATGTTATTGGATATTCCTCCACTCATGATGCCAAGTACACTTTTGGCGGCATTGTTTCTGACGGTTCCGGTTACCGGCAACAGCATCCCCTGAATGACATTGATGCTTGTCACAATAGTGAACATGGACTTGATGGAAAAATTCACTGCCTTTTTTATCAGCTGCGATGCCTTGGAGATAAAATCTTCTTTGGATATGTTGTTGACCAGAGTCAGTATCATGTAGATTCCGGCGGCAGGTATCAGTACTTTGAGGCAAAGAAATTCTATGACCGTAATGATCATCAGTGCCATTCCATAATAGGAAGAGGCGCCTGCCTGTCCGATATTGACACCCAGAGATACCATATAGACCGGCAGCAGTGCTTTCATAAAATCTACCAGCCGTTCCAGTACCGTAACCGCAATACCGCTCAATACCCCAAAAGAAGTAAGCAGCAATGTTACGATTAACAGATAACTGACATGAAATCCGGTTTCTGATATATGGCGGTTTCCCAATATCATGGAAAAATTCGTAAATACGGCGGCAAAAATAGAAATAATAATGATTTTCTTTAATACATCCCGGTTATAATCCAGTTCTTTTAAAACACTTTCTTTTAACAGTTTAAAATATCGTTTAAACACATTATCGGATTTTCCCGCCATCAGTTCTCTTACCATATCGGAAAATTCAAACTCCTGGCCGGAATAATTATCCTCCAGAAATTCCTGTATCTCAGCGAAATTAAATTCCTCCTGTATATCCGTTATAAAAGAATTATCTTCATCCGCCGGCTGTTCTGCAGAAATCCGGAATTCTGTTGCCCATACGGGCACCACCGCAGAACCGGCAAAGACAAGCATTAGCAGGATTATAATTCCAAAACCGTATACTCTTCCCCTGTTCACAGCATACCTCCAATCACATCGAACAGTTTTAGAAATACCGGCGCACTGATTACCAGAATGCTTAATTTTCCGAAGATATGAATCTGGTTGGAAAGTGCGGAATAACCGCTGTCCTTACAGATATCCGAAGAAAATTCACAGATATACGAAATTCCCACAATTTTTAACAGCATTTGAATATAGCTGCCGGATATTCCAAGACCACTTTTCACAAGATTTACTGCTTCTATAATCCGGTTTACCCTGGTGATTCCAAAGAAAAAAATACATATCGCTGCAACCAGAACCACCATGGTTCCGTATTCCGACTTAATGGTCTTAAACTGTAAGCCTAATAATACGGATACAATTCCTATCACTGCCACCTTAATAATACTCATTTTTAATCCTTTCCATCTGAATTTTAACCTTCCGGATTCGCCGCTTTGCGGCAAAAAAACAATTATTTACAGAGCAAATAAATTTTTAATGGTTTCAAACAATTCATATATGTAAGGTATGATCCAGAACAGCACCAGCACCAGACCCGCCAGACTGGTCAAAAAAGCATGTTCTTCTCTTCCGCTGTGTTTCAGCACCTGGCTGATCACCGAAACCAGAATGCCCACTGCCGCTATTTTAAATATCAGATTCACATCCATATTAATTACTTTGCCTTTCCGTCACCTGCAGATTCCCACAACAGGAACTAAATTTTCATACCAGAATAAGGGTTACAAGTATACTTCCCATGACACCAAGACACCGATAGAGCCTTGTGCTGTCTTTCATGTTCTTTTCTTCTTCCTCTATTTCCTGATTCATCTGCTCCAGAAGTAAATCAAAATGATTCATCTGCATTTCCTTATCCAGGTATCCCAACGTATTACCAATGTCCTCTAAAAAATTCATCTGTCTGTTTGTCAACATGAATTCTTCCCGATGCTCTTTTAACGTTTCACACCAGATATCATACATAAGTCTGCCGTCAAATTTCTCCAGCTGTTCCGCTGTTTCCCGAAATATGCCGCTGACCGGCTCTTCCATTTTTCCCGCAACCGTCAGTAATGCCACATTCATGGGCTGATGACTGTATCGGATTTCCCCTTTTAACAGCAGAAATGCTTTTTTCAGTTGTTTTAACTGCTCCAGACGCAGCCTCATATTATAGGCTGCCCGAAATCCCATCCCGCTTCCTGATAATATAATTAACAATATTCCGCAGAATTTCAGCATCCTGAACCCTCCTTTTTAATATTATCCATACACATCTTTTAATTTATCATCCAGTATGGCAGTTACGGTACATATTTCCGGTGTCCGGTCCAAAAGAATAAAACGCTCAAAAATGCCTTCGGCAATCATTTTTTTATAAAACGGTTTTTTCAGCATATCTCCGATGGTCTTTCCGTGTGCGGTTCCCAGAAAGGCACAGCCGCAGTTGATTCCGGTCCGGATGGCCTCCATATCTCTCTCACTGCCAACCTCGTCCACCGCTATGACTTTTGGAGACATGGTCCGTATCAGCATGGTAATTCCCAGGGCTTTTGGACAGGCATCCAGTACATCGGTCCGGATTCCCACATCATTCTGGGGTACTCCCAGGTAGCAGGCCGCAATTTCACTTCTCTCATCTACCACTCCGACGTTGATTCCTTCCTCTCCGGAACTCAGATTTCTTATAATATCCCGTAACAGGGTTGTCTTTCCGCAAGCCGGAGGAGAAATGATCAGAGTATTACAGACGCCTTCATAAATACTGCCGTTCCGGAACAAATAGCGCATAATCCCATCCGAACATCCGATAATTTCATGTGCAAAACGAATATTCATGCAGGAAATATATTTTATGGTTTTAATCCGTGACGATTCCATAATAACTTTTCCGCTTAATCCTACCCGGTGGCCTCCCATGACCGTTATGTACCCCTGCCGCAGTTCCTCTTCAAAGGCATATAGGGAATAGTTGCTTACATACTCCATGGTTTCTTTCATTTCACTTATTTTTACAATGTATGCTTTCTCCTGATTAAACGTCAGTCCCCTTCCTTCCTCTACAAAGTATTCATGATTGTCATACAGAACAATCAGCGGCTGATTGCTTCTAAGCCTGATTTCCTGTAATTTATCATAATCAAGATTGAGACAACTGATGATTCTTCTTAAATTCATGGAAAAAATGCGCCTGATACTTTCAGGAATAATATCATCATACATACGAACCCTCCTTATAAACTTCTGATCATTGAAACTACTCTCAATTAAAGTGATTTTCAACTTGTTTTAATAATGTATATGCGAACAAGCTTTATTTATGACTGATGAAAACAGGAAATAAAATCATTTTGGGAACAAAAAAATCGCCACCTTTACTAAGTGACGATTTTATTCATTTAATATTTCCTACAATTATTTAATCCGCAAGCATCATTCTGTCATTGGCAAATTCCCCGCCGCTGACATCTTCAAACTTCTGAAGCAGATCCCGTACTGCCAGTTTCTTCTTTTCTTCTCCTGCCACATCATAAACCACTCTGCCCTCATGCATCATGATCAGACGGTTTCCCATTTTAATGGCGTCCTTCATATTATGCGTTACCATCAGCGCCGTCAGTTTTTTCGATTCCACAATTTCTCCGGTCAATTCCAGTACGTTTTTCGCAGTCTTCGGATCCAAAGCAGCCGTATGCTCATCCAGCAGTAGTAATTTTGGTTCCTGCAAGGTCGCCATCAGCAATGTCAGCGCCTGACGCTGTCCGCCGGATAACAGACCCACCTTGGAGGTCATGCGGTCTTCCAGTCCCAGACCCAGTACTTTAATCTGCTCTCTGAAAAAATCCTTTTCCTTTTTTGAAATTCCCCAGCCCAAACCTCTGAATTTTCCTCTTCGGTAAGCCAATGCCATATTTTCTTCAATTTCCATATCCGTGGCTGTTCCCCGCATAGGGTCCTGAAAAACCCTTCCTAAATATTTTGCCCGTTTATGTTCCGGTCTTCTGGAAATATTTTCACCATCCAGTGTGATAACTCCTGAATCAATGGGATAAACTCCGGCAATCATATTCAGCATCGTAGATTTTCCGGCGCCGTTTCCACCGATAATGGTTACAAAATCCCCGGGATTCAGATGGAGATTCACGCCGTTTAATGCCTTTTTTTCATTTACCGTACCACGGTTAAATGTTTTTCTGACATTTTTTAATTCTAACATTCTGTCTCCTCCTTTACCATATCTTCCTCCACGGATTCCGCATACATCCGCCGTGTTTTAATCTTTTTGGAAATTACGGGAACTGCCATTGCTACCGCAATAATGACTGCGGATATTAACTTCATCCAGTTTGTTCCCATATCCAGTTCCAAAACGATGGCACGAATTAAAAAGTATACGGAAGCGCCCACAACTGCTGAAAATAATTTTCCTCCAAAGTTTTTGATCCATCCCAGCAATACTTCACCGATAACTATGGCAGCCAGACCGATCACTATAGCTCCGGTACCCATATTGATATCACCATATTTCTGATTCTGTGCAACCAAGGCACCGGATAACGCTACCAGTCCGTTACTCAGCATAAGAGTAAGCAGTTTTGTGATTTTAATATTTACACCTAATGCCCGGATCATATCCGGGTTATTTCCTGTGGCACGAATGGAAGAACCCAATTCCGTTCCAAAAAACCAGTACAATATAAGAATGATCACAATCGCAATGATCAATCCCAGCACCAAAGTTGCTTCTCTCAGTTCCAGTCCTGTAAATTCCTGAAAACGCATAAAAATATTTTTTATTTCATTTCTGTTTTTATCCTGTGAAATGGATTGATTGGCCTTATCCATAATCTTGTAATTAATGGGCCACAAACTGATCTGTGTCAGAATTCCTGCCAGTATTGCCGGTATCTCAAATAACGTGTGAAGAATCCCGGTAACGGCGCCTGCTGCCAGACCTGCCAGAAAGCCGATAAACAATGCCAGTATGGGATTTACACCCTGAAACAGCAATGCCGCACAGGTACAGCCTCCCAGTGAAAAACTGCCGTCTACGGTCAGGTCTGCAATATCTAAAATCTTATATGTAATATATACACCGAGAACCATAACTGCCCAGAGAATTCCCTGGGCAATGGCTCCCTCAAATGTGCCAAGCATACCGCTCATTTTTTCCTCCAATCCGAAACATTTAATTCAAATTAATTTTCATCCAGTACTGACAGATCGATTCCTAACTTTTCTGCCGTTTCTTTATTTACGGATAATTTACACTCTGCCGCCTCTAAATATTCAATCGGCATATCTTCCGGTTTTGCTTCACCTTTCAGGATTTTAGCTGCCATTTTGGCAGTCATTTTACCCAGATTATAATAATCAATACCATAAGTAGCCAGTCCGCCGTTATCTACCATACCGCTTTCTCCCACAATACACGGAATCTTATTATCAGTAGCTACCATGGATACTGTGGCCATACCTGCAGCTATCATATTATCGGTCGGTGTATAGATAACATCTACATCGCCTGCCATGGATTCCACAACCGTCTGAATTTCATTGGAATTGGATACGGTATAAACTTTATATTTCAGTCCCTTAGCTTCAATTTCCTTCTTGGCAATCTCCGCCTGGAATAAAGAATTATCTTCTGCCGAACAGTAAAGAATACCAACGGTCTTTGCTTCCGGCAATAACTTAACCAGTAATTCAATCTGTTCCTTTACCGGATTTAAGTCGGATGTTCCTGTAACATTAGTATCCGGTTTTTCATTAGACTTCACCAGACCTGCTTCTTCCGCATCGGTTACGGCTGTAACAACGATTGGAATATCCTTTGTTTTTCCTGCTACTGCCTGAGCTGCAGGTGTTGCTATGGCCAGTACCAGGTCTTTTTTATCATTGACAAATTTCGTTGCAATGGTATCCAGTGCAGACTGGTCCCCCTGTGCATTTTTCTGGTCAATGTTTGCATTAATGCCTTCTTCTTTCAGTCCGTCCACAAAACCTTTATTGGCGGCATCAAGGGCTACATGTTCTGTTAGCTGGATAATTCCGATGTTGTAATCCCCGCCTCCGGAAGATGTTTCCTTAGAACCGCATCCTGTCAGTAAACTCAATGTCACTGCTGCACTCAGTGCTGCCGCTGCAAATTTCTTTAACTTCATTTTTCCTCCATTCTCCACTTTCCCATGGATATGCATTTCCCATGCACAATTGTTTCTTTTTTATTTATTCATTTACTAATCCATTTAAAAAATAATTAGTGAAACCTTGCATCATTTTACACTGATTTCACTAATTAGTCAATAAAATATGCATTTTCACCTCAAACTTTGTGCAATTTTGACACAAACTGCCTTTTATCGGTCACAGATACTGACTGCTTCAATCGCCACGCTTCCGCCTCTTACAATTTCAATCTTTCCGCCAAAGGTACTGCGCATCAGTCGGATAATGTCATTATTCCGCTCTTCCGTTTTAACACACTCCAAAATCACCGTATTCTTATCATAGTCAATCACCTTTAAATCAAATGCCTGGGCAATCCTATAGATTTCTGTCCTGTCCTCCTCCGAACAACCCCGGATTTTCAGAAACAATAATTCTTTCATATGAATTCTTGCGTCCGTTATATCGATTACTTTTATAACGCCGACACAGCGGTTCAGCTGTTTGATAATCTGCTCAAACGTCATATCATCAATGGTTAATCCTATGGTCATTCTGGAAATGGTGGCATCCTCTGTCTCTCCCACTGTAATTGTATCGATATTATAGGATTTACTGGAGAATAATCCTGAAATTTTTGCCAGCATACCGATTTCATTTTCTACATAAATAGATATCCATCTTCTCTTCATTGTTCTGTCCATGCCTTTCCTGATAAATTTAAAACATCATTTCACTCAACGGCTTTCCGACAGGAACCATCGGAAATACATTGGCTTCTTCCTCTATAATAAACTCAATGATGGTTGGTCTGTCTTTTTTCATTCTGGCCTTTTCGAAAGCCGGGATGATTTCTTCTTTGGAAAATACACGGATTCCCTGCGCTTCATAACTTTCTGCCAGTTTCACAAAATCAGGTGTATATTTCGGACATTCCTTATTTTTGTCAAAGCAATTCTTTCCACAGCTTCTTCTGGCTTTCAGGCAGGTACTGGAATACCGTCTGCCGTAAAATAATTCCTGCCATTGTCTGACATTTCCCAGATAAGTATTATTAAATACACATAAAATCAGCGGAAGTTCCAGCACCACTGCCGTTGCCAGTTCCTGTATATTCATCTGCATACCGCCGTCTCCGGAAATACATATAACATCTTTATCCGGATTCCCCAGCTTTGCTCCCAGGGCTGCAGGAAAGCCATAACCCATGGTGCCCAGTCCGCCGGAAGTCAGAAGCTGTCTGTGTTTTTTCAGTTCAATATACTGTGTGGTCCACAACTGATTCTGTCCCACATCCGTTACAATAACCGAACGGTCAAACATATCGTTAATAACGTTGAGAATATTCTCCGGCGTCATCCGGCCGGATTCGGATTTCATATGAATCGGATATTCCTCTTTCCACTTCATCAGTCTTACCAGCCACTCTTCCGTATCCACCGGTGAAACCAGTGATTTCATTTTTGTAAGTGCCTTTTTGGCATCTGCTACAATCGGAATATCTACCGCCACATTTTTTGAAATGGATGCCGGATCAATATCAATATGTACAATCGTGGCATTTTTTGCAAATTCATCTATTTTTCCTGTAATTCTGTCATTAAATCTGGTTCCGATGGAAAACAATACGTCACACTCACTGATTGCCGTATTGGCGGCATAACTTCCGTGGATTCCGATATTTCCCAGATATAAGGAATGGTCGGTAGGAATCGCGCCTTTTCCCATAATCGTTGTCACTACCGGTACGTTTGTAATTTCCGCTACTTCGCACATCAGCTTATTTGCCCGTGAAATATTAACTCCGCCGCCGGCTAAAAACACAGGCTTCTTTGCATGTTTCAACACTTCAATGGCCTTCTTTAACTGACCCACATGGACATTGGTATTCGGTTTATAGCTTCGGATATTTACCTCGCCGGGATATTCGTCGCTTCCCAATGCCACCTGGATATCCTTCGGCAGGTCTACAACTACCGGTCCCGGTTTTCCGTTAGCGGCAATAAAAAATGCCTCTTTGATAATCCTGCCTAAATCCTCACGATTTCTGACCGTAACCGAATATTTGCAGATACTTCTGGTAATTCCTACAATATCCACTTCCTGAAACGCATCATTGCCAATCAGATGGGTCGGAACCTGTCCGGTAAAACATACCAGCGGAACGCTGTCATAATTTGCAGTGGCAATTCCCGTAACAAGATTTGTGGCACCCGGTCCGCTGGTTACCAGACATACACCGACTTTTCCAGTAGAACGGGCATATCCGTCGGCCGCATGAATCAACGCCTGCTCATGTCTCGGCAGAATCACGTCTATTTCATCTCTTCCATATAATGCATCAAATAAATCTGTTGCCTGTCCGCCAGGATAAGCAAATAATGTATCAACCCCTTCTTCAATGAGGGCTTTTACAAATAATTCTGAACCTTTAATTTCCATTTCTATTTATCCTCTCTGCACTTTTTATTCTTTGTTAGATATTATACCAGCCCTGTCAATAGTAATATTTTCCGACAGGTTCTGAAGGTAATCAAATAGTTTCCGCTGTTCCTCCTCCTGCTCCAGATACAATGTCTTATATCCGGTCTGGATACAGGGAATAAACTGCATCTGCCGCAATCCGTCTATGCTGACCTGAAGGTTCAGCAGCCCGGTATACTTGGTTTCCCCGTTAAACCAGAAATCACCCAGACTGTAGACCACCGGCTTTCCCTCCAGATATTCCATTCCCTGAAGCACATGGGGATGTCCGCCGATGATAATATCGGCTCCGCAGTCAAAAAGTTCCCGGGCTGTCTCCCGCTGATACTGTTCGAAATATTTACTGTCTTCGGTTCCCCAATGCAGATATACGATCAGATAATCACACTGTACGGAAGCCTGTGAAATTATATTTTTTATATTGGTTAAATCATACATTCGAACAATACCGGGAGTATTCTCCGTTGCTTCCGGGGTAAACCTCATTTTTTCTGCCCTGCTGGCCGCAACATATCCGATTTTCATTCCGTTTATCGTAAAAAATACCGGTTTTGCAGCTTCTTCATAATTGCTTCCACCGCCTACATAAGATATACCGGCACCCTTTAAGATATCCAGTGTATCCAGAAAAGCTTCGGCTCCGTAATCATAAATATGATTATTGGCCAGAGATACGATATCCGTTCCCATCTCTTCCAATATGGATACCCGCTCCGGTTTTGCCCGGAACGTATAATATTTACCATTTAAAGGCTCTCCCCGGTTACTGGCGGCGTATTCATGGTTAATCAGAAAAATATCCGCCTGATTTGTTTTCTCCAAAAGAACCGGACTGACATAGTCCGACAGTATACCTGTCTCATCAAAATAATCCAGCACAAAACCGTCTTCTGCCAGACATAAATCTCCGGCAAACATTAAATTAACATATTCACTATTAGCGGCTTCTTTTTTTATATTTCCCGGCTGTTCCTGATTCCCCAGAAAAGCATCCGTCAGAACATAAACCGAACTTCCGGTCAGCATATAAAATAATTTATCCGAATAACGGCCCTGTCCGGCCTGTTCAAATATCTGAAATAATACATCTTCTCCATATTCTGCCGTAAACCACTCCACAAAATCAGTGACGGATTTATCCGAACCCGTGGCCTGAAGCATATCCCTCACTGCTGTCAGTTTTCCTGCCACCACATTAAAAGCTTCAATCCTTTTTTCCTCTATATTAATAGTCGTTTCTTCATTTTTCGTTGTACTTTGTTTTTCTGTATCCTCTTCCTCTGCTGTACTTTCCATATAAACGGACTCAACCGGGGATTCTGGTACTGCGTTCACCCCGGTTGATTTTTTTTCAATCTGATTACATCCACAAAAGAATATATAGAGAAAAACCAGACACAGACTAATCATTCTTTTTTTCTGCATTGATGTCCTCCCAGACGATATATCGTCCCTTTTTACTGCGTTTTATATAATACAGTGCTTCATCTGCCTTCTTCAGTGTCTCCGAGATTGCCTCTTCATCACAGCCTGTGGAAGCTGCTATTCCAATGGAACAGGAAACCCTCTTTTCCTTTGGAATTTCTACGTTTTTACCAACGTGTGCCTTTACCACATCCACAAAACCGTCTCCGATTTCCCTGTAAATTTCTTCAGCAACTTCTATTCCCTTTTTCACATCCGCATTTTTCAGCACCACCAGAAATTCATCTCCGCCGTACCGGACTGCATAACCCAGTTTTTCTGAAACCCGCCGGAAAATTCCCGCAAATTCCACTAATATGATGTCACCGATTTCGTGACCAAAGGTATCGTTATAATATTTAAAATTATCCAAATCCGCATATAAAATCGTAACCAAACTGTCCGAATTTACTTCCTCCATATTTTTGGAAAATCCCTGACGGTTATACAGGCCGGTTAGCATATCCGTAATGGCCAGTTCATTTAATTTCTGATTAATTCTGTCAATATTTTTTCTGTTGTGAATTCTCTCCAGATCATTTCCCAACTGAACAAATGCTGTTTTCATGATAACCAGGTTTTCTTCGTTCAGCAGGCTCATATGACGCCGGAAATTATTATGCATATTTACATATGCAAGTAATATGCTGTAAATGCCTGTTTCATTTGCCAGTGGAATCCCTGCAACCGTAACCACCTGATTAATTCCAAAAACGGAAACAATTCTGCCATACTCTAAAAAAGTTCGATCCGTCCTGCTGGTAATAAACTCCCGTTTAAATAAATCAAAAAACTCAAAAACCTGATTCATTTCCTCCTGACTGATTTCTGCTTTTGAAGATTTATAAAGAGGTTCGATCTGTTCATTATGCCGATTTATGATTATGATTCCATCCAGATTAAAATTATTCTGAATCATCACCATGGCATTATTGATCAGATGATCTTCGTCCAATTCATCCCGATTCAGCATTTCCTGCCATGCAGATAAAAACCGTATATCCTTTTTTCTCTCCTCCAGTTGTTTTTCCCTGCCTGCGTTTACAGACAGTTCTATCATCTGTTCCAACCGGATAGTTGTAAGATTATTGGCAACCGGAACAAGTTTATTGCCTTTTCCTTCAACGGTATACATAATATTCTTACTCATATGGGAATATCCGTTTTCATTGCAATACCGTAAAGCTTCATCTATCAATGCACCGGCTTTTTCTTCATTACCGGTCCTGCTGCACAGCTCTACATATTCTGTAACATATTCTACTGTGGTATAAAATTTAGCTCCCGGATAACTGTCATAATGAAATTCCGCCTTCCGGAAACATTCCAGCGCTTCCTCCAGTTCTCCATTATCTCTTAACATAATACCTTTTACAAAGTAAAACAAAAATAAATCCTCATGCCATTGTTCGTAATCCTGCTCCGTATCATCCGTCAGCAAATGACTCAATAATATTTCAATCTTACTCAGACATAAATAACACCGGTATTCATTTCCGATTCTGTAATTCGCCAACGCCATCACGCCATATAGTTTTGAAGCATTACAGATTCTTATTGTTTCATTTCCCAGATTATTGATTATTTTAAAAATGTTCTGAAGATACCAGGCAGCAGAAGAATAATCCCGGCAGCAGATTCCGTTCACCGCCATATTATACAATCCTTCTGCCATTGCTTCCACATTTTTAAGAGAATACAATATTTCAAATGCCTGATTAAAATATTCGTTGGCCTTAATATACTGCTCGCTTACAATTTCGTTATATCCCATTCCCAATAACAGATTTGCCATTCTCTGGTTATTTTTTTCGGTATGAAGGATTTGAAGTTTTTTTTCATAAAATAAATTTGCATATTTATGAAATCCCTTTTCCGTATACAGAATAATACTTTTTGTATATGCCGCCAGAAGGAAGTTGTGATTTCCAAGTTCTGTTCCGATCTGAACCGCCGTATTGAGATAATCGGCTTCCCGCTCACCTGCCACCACCTTCTGAATGGTATCATAATCATTGTCACTTCCGCAGGCCAGATAATACGCCAGAGTATTGTAATATTTATGGACTCTTAATTCCAAAACAATATTTTCATCGATTGTAACTTTGGTAAAATCAATAGAAAAAATATCTTTCCAGCCACAGAATCTTGCACTGGTAAACAGCACATTTGCACGAAACATTAAATCCGTATCGCCCAGTCGTTCTGCTGTCAGAATACATTTTTCAGAATACCGGAGCGCCAGATCGGACTGTATCCGGGTCATCTGACTTAATGCGGTAATAAAATTATATACATAATCCTGATATAAATCTTTTTTAGGGTCATAGAACTGCAGCATTCTTTCACACATCAGCAGCGCCGAATTAATATTGTCACTGAAAATATAGTTATATGCCCGCAATGCATAAAAATTAAATTTATCCGTCTTATCTATATTTAATTTTTCCTGAACAATTCTTTCATGTATGATCTGCATATAATGTTCAACATCTTCAATTGCAAGCATATGAAATAAATTGTTCAGCTTTAGCAAATATTCCGAAAAATAACGGCTGCTGGGAATAAAAGTAACATGATAATCATTGACCATGTTTTCCTCCATTCCGTCCCATTCAAAAAGTATACTGTATCTCTCCGCCTGATCTACCATGGCGTTAAATTCTTCGTCCAGATACGGCAGCGGCATATGCATTTCATTATAAATGACAAGCAGCCTGAAATCCTGTTTTTCCAAGGTATTCATAAATTCCCGGATGATATGCAGGGAGGACAGACATGCCTGCTGTACGCAGTCCAGAACAATTAGCAGTTTCTTTCTGCTGCTAATGTAATTCAGACAATTACAGATCGACTGCATAAACTTCTTTTTCTCATATTGTACTTCGGATATGATCATTAATTCATGCCTTGTGGCACACCCTGTTTTTAAATATGAAATTAAAATATCCTTATGGAGGGAATATACATTACATTCATCTATAAACTCTTCTACCGTGTAATCAGAGAAGAATTTCCGGTAAAAATACCGGATACCGCTGACAAACGGCTCATAAGGCTCCTTTATATCATTTTTTGCATACCTGTGGTACAGAAGACCTGCCCGATACTCGTCACAAACCATATTTTCTATTTCTTCAAGGGTAATATTAAAAGTATCATAATGTTTAATAAACATGGTACTGGAAACCACTTTTCTGGTATCTTTCACAAATGATTCCAATAAATTTTTTATATAAGTCCTATGGTTCAACGTTTTAGCCTCCGTGAATAAATTAAATTCAAATCCTGTATTCCTTGTTCAGCAGCCGTTTATAAAATTCCTCTTCAGGCAAAGGTTTATCAAATATATAACCTTGAACAACATTACAATTCAGCCTGTGCAGCATTTCCAGTTCCTGTCTCGTCTCCACACCTTCTGCAATGATTTCCATATTTAAGTCTTTAGTCATGGCAATTATGTTGGCAATAATTTTATTTGTCCTTAAATCATTCACTCCTCTTCCCAATAATGATTTATCTAATTTAAGAACATCAAAATTCAATGCCTGCAGCAGACTGAGGGAAGAATATCCGGAACCGAAATCATCCATGGATGAAGAAAAACCATACGACTTCAGTTTTTCAATGGTATCACTGAGTATATCCTGTCTGTCAATATATGCCGTTTCCGTAAATTCTACTTCTATGTATTCATGAGGCACATTCCACTTATCAACGATACCGCATATTTTATCTGCAATATTTTTTTCTTCAAAATGATGCTTTGAGAAATTTGAAGATATTTTAACAATCTCAAGTCCTTCATCCAGCCATGTGCGGATTTTTCTGCATATCTGCTCTAAAACATAAAAATCTATCTGCTTCACAAATCCGTTTTTTTCACATATCGGAATAAATTTTATCGGTGGAACGATTTCGCCATTCTGTTTCCAGCGGACCAATGCTTCCGCACCGCTGAGTTTATAAGTTTCCAACGATACCTTTGGCTGATAAAATACTACAAATTCATTATTTTCCAGAGCTTTCGGCAACATCTTCCGGATCAGCATTTCCTGATATAATTCTTTTCGGATATTTTCATCAAAATACACAAAATCCTTGCTTTCCACCCGTTTCGCATATCCGAACGCAATTGCCACCTTGTTATTAATTTCACTGACCACGGTATCTTGTTCCTGAATATAATAAATACCTGCGCGAATCTGAATCGGATATTCGATTATTTCATCCAGATTTTCTATCTGAACCGTAATCGAATTACATTTCTCAAGTTTTTCGGCAAAACCTTCTTTTTTAAATGCAGCAAAATAATTATTCCCTCCGACTCTGGAAACAATTTCGTCCTTATCCGCCAGTTCATTTAATTTCTTTGAGAAAAAGCGTATGACTTCATCTCCCTTTTCCGAACCGAACCGCTCATTAACCAGTGTAAAATTCTTAATATTCAGATTGGCAACCACATATTCCGAAGCCCTGCCATAGTCAACAAGTTTCTGCAGAAACATTATATAAGCATTTTCATTTGGAATCCCTGTAATGGTGTCGGTAGACAGAAGCCGGATATTCCTTTCTTTTGAATAATGAATACAATTGTTCATATCATTATATCCCAACGCCACTGCCCGCACCATATCGCTGCAGGTTTCATATCCGCAGGACTGGCAGTTGATGTTTCTTTCATCAAAGGTATTTTTATTCATCTGTGTAAATATATCTTCGATGGTTTCTTCCGGAACCGGATACTGCTGTTCATACCGATCCTGAAATGTTCTGGCAAAATCCTCAGGATTTAAATTTGAGAAAAACTGATTCATCATTTCACGACGTTCTTTTATCGACAGCTGTTCATCACAAAAATTTCCCCTTTCGTTGTAATGCTTGGAACGGATGGCCGTGATATTTCCAAAAAAAGCGTCCTTATTTACCGTGGAACAGTCTGTACCCGGACCGTAAATACAGCCCCGGTTACAGCTTAAGGCATCCACTGCATACAATTTGCGGACCAGTTTCTCATCTTTAAAATACGGAAACTTCTTATAGACTGTACCGCCTTCATCCAGCTTCCAGATTAATTTCTCATACCCGGCAAAGTACTCAATATATTCTTTTAATCCGCCCGGAAACGGAAATATATTTCCCAATCCCACATCATCAAGATCCACTTCCCCGTGATAGTTGCTTATATCAATCCCTTCCAGTTTTTCAAACAAATGACGGAATGTAACATTATACTTTATATCTGCTTCAGACTGAGAACATATTTCTTCACTCTTGGCAATACATGGAGAAATTAACACCATGGAATTACTGTCTCCAAGATATTTCTTTGCATAGATTGCCGTACAGAAGACCGGTGTCTGTACAGGTATCAGATTCGGTATCAGTTCCGGCAGCTCTTTTTCAATATAGTTTACGATTGCCGGGCAATTGGCAGATATCACCGCTCCGTCCTGATGGGTATCCAGATAATTTAAACTGCTCCAGACGGAAATATCCGCTCCAAAACCTGCATTATAAACTTTCTCAACACCCAGATGTTTTAAGTAACCTATCACATGTTCTGCCAGTTCTATATAATTTATAAAAAAAGAAGGCGCCAGAATTACCGAGAACTTCCCGCCCGCTGACAACTCATCCATAAATAAGTCAATATCATCCTTGTATTCCCGCGCACCATGAATACAGGCATCCATACAATATCCGCACTGAATACACTTATTACCGTCTACTTCAATTCTTGCCTTACCATTCCGATTAACAAAATAATTTGCACCGGTAATCGGGCATTTCGATATGCACCTGTTACAGGCAATGCAATTATCATTTGTAAAGATACGACCTAGATTGAGTTTTTTCATATGTATCCCTCAACTTTCTAACTGCTTTAATAATTAATTTGAAAATGTAGCGATAACCATTGTCTGATTCAAATGATGATTATTGAGCTGTTCTCCGTAACCTGAAAAACAGATAAAGCTTCCAAATCCATTCTTTAATCCGCTGTAATACTCTGGTAAATAAGAATCATTCTCAAATCGAATACTTCTTGAAACACAATTAATCACAACAGCAAAGTCAGGAATCCCTGTTTTATCATAAATGTTCTTCATAGTTTCCTGGAATACTTTTTTATAATCATCTGCTTCCAGCATTACCACTCTGGTATTATTGTACACGGTAGCATAATATTTCAATCCTTCGTCCTGTACTACACCAATGTGATCCGTAATATAGATATCATTATCCACCATTCTGCCCATGGGATGTTCCGCCAGCACAGACTGCAGGGAAACAATATCCGTTCCCAATGCCTTTGCTATGATTCTGGCAGCCGGCACATTGTTATATTCATATACAATCCGTTCTGATACTTCCGCATCGGTAACAACATATTGATGCTTCATTGGTTTAAAAATATTTTCTTTATAAAAATGAAGCCTGAACTGTCCGTATAAAAATATATAAGCAACAGCTTCCGTATATACTTTGCCGTTATAACTGATCACGGCGCTGCCTTTGGATTTTACGGAGCCGGCAGAACCTCCGAATAACGGTATGTTTCTCTCTTTCAATATATGATGAAGCCTGTCTAAAAATAACTCCTCGCAATAATATGTTAACGCGCACAACTCAAAACACACACCGTTTTCCCGGTCCGAAATCTTTGAAACATCTGCTTTAAATCTATCAATATATTTTCCCGGGAATCTTCCCGCTTCTTCGATTACACCACCGCAGCACTTTATATCGGATATTGCTGTCAGACAAATCCCCTCTTTGGAATATCCCTGTTCACACATATGTATGTAACTTGTACTTCCAACCACTATGCTCTGAGGAAACCTTGAAGAAAGAAGAATAGAGTATTCACTAAAATTCTCTTCATCTGCCGAAAAAATAATCAGGACAGGAACATCCGATATTTTTGATACTGCTTCTTCAATTGCTTTTCCAACATCACATTTTGTACTTCTTCCTGTTACAGTTTTCATATCTATACCTCTTTCAAGACATTCCTTCCCTAAATTTGCAGTTAGTTTTATTTTAACATATTTATGGTAAAGTATCAACCGAAAGACACAGAGGTTTTCTTCAAATTTAGCACTCTGTATAATCTGCCAGGCCACTACCTGAAAAGAGACAAAAGTTATTATGATAACTGATATCATATCATTAAATTCGAAACAGGGATTTCTAATAATATAATTATTAAAAGTATCAAATCTATATCTTTATTGGTTTTATCATAAATAATTGTATTTGTCAATAATAAATATATTTTCTTTTATTAACTATAACACCTATTGAATAATGTACTATATAAATATTTAAAAAGTCCAATACAATTATATTTCAAATTTACAAAAATCCTAATCTTAAGTTGATTTTTTTTCCATATTATACTATAATATAAATAAGTATATTATTTCGATAAATCCTATGAAAGGAGTGAATGAACCATGAGTACTATTTCAGGTATTACAAACACACTAAGCAGCAGTTATGAAAGTCTTTCCAGTGGTAAACGGATTAACGGTGCCGCAGACGATGCCGCCGGACTTGCCATTGCCGAAAAAGAAAACGTGCAGGTATCCGGATATAAAGCCGGAGCAAATAATATGGCCTCCGCAAAAGATGCCCTGAATATAGCAGACGGCGCATTAGAAAGTATCAATGATTATCTTCAGAGAATACGGGAACTGGCAGTATCCGCATCGAATACCGCTACCGTAACAAACAGCGACCGTGCAGCCATGCAGAAAGAAGTCAGCCAGCTTTTACAAGGTATCAGCGATGTAGCTAAGAACACCTCTTACAATACCAATCCATTGCTGGACGGAAGCAAAACAGATTATAAACTTGCAACGGATGCCAACGGAAACAGTACATCCGTAAGCACTGCCAATGCCACATTAGAGGCTCTTGGAATCAATGGTTTTGACTTAACAAAGAATTTCAGTATAAAGACCATTGACAAAGCCATCTCCATGGTCAGCAATTCCAGAAGCGGCATCGGCGCACAGACCAATGCACTGGAATACGCCATGAACTATAATTCATCTGCAGCTTACTATTCATCTGCTGCAAAGAGCCGGATTGAAGATTTAGATTATCCACAGGCAATTTCGGAAAAGAAAAAAGAAGAGGCACTGTTACAATATTCCCTTTTTATGCAAAAGAAAAAAGCGGAAGAAGAAACAAACAGCGTAAAAAAACTGTTAAATATAACTGCATAACAAATAAAACTTCCCTGAGAGGCGGCTGTCTGTCAGGGAAGTTTTTTATTTTTATTTGTCTTTTCTATTTATAAAACCGTAATACACACCTGCATATGGAATCTGCCATAAAACATTTGATATTTTACATCCGAACATTCGTTTGTTATAATGATGTATATTCCATAATAATATTGACAAACTATATTATAAAAATAAGATAACTCTGATATCTGACCGGGAGATAGAAATGCAGAACCGTATCTATTTATGTATTGACTTAAAATCATTTTACGCTTCCGTAGAATGTGCGGAGCGGAATTTAGATCCGTTTACCACCAATCTTGTGGTGGCTGACCCGGAACGGGACAGAGGTACCATCTGTCTTGCCGTATCCCCTTCCCTTCGTGCTTCAGGAGTAAAAAACCGCTGCCGTGTATATGAGATTCCCATTCATCTGCAATATATCATGGCACCTCCGAGAATGCAGTTATATATTGATTATTCTGCCGATATTTATGCCATATATTTAAAATATATTTCTAAAGAAGATATACAGGTATATTCCATTGATGAAGCTTTTTTAGACGTTACCGATTACCTCTCTCTCTACCATATGACATCCAGAGAACTTGCGATCACCATCATGCAGGATATCATGGATACCCTTCATGTTCCTGCTGCCTGCGGCATCGGCACCAATCTGTATCTGGCCAAAGTTGCACTGGATATTACCGCCAAGCACACGAACGACCGGATCGGATATCTGGACGAAGCCATTTACCGGAAAACCCTGTGGTCTCACAAACCCATTACCGATTTTTGGCGTATCGGTCCGGGCATCGCAAAAAGACTTTCCCTGATGGGAATCTTTACAATGAAAGAGGTTGCCATGGCAGACACCTCCATCTTATACCAGACGTTTGGTGTGGATGCGGAGTATCTGATCGACCATGCCTGGGGACGGGAACCTGTCACCATTGCCGAAATCAAGGCATATAAAGCTAAAAGCAATTCTTTATCTAGCGGACAGGTATTGATGCGGGATTACAAATATGAAGAAGGATTGTTGATCGTAAAAGAAATTACCGATTTACTCTGTCTTGATCTGGTAGAAAAAAAACTGGTCACAAACTCCGTTTCCCTCCATATCGGATATTCCAGGGATGCCCTGAAACCGGCAGGCGGTACCAGACGGATGACGGTTGTCACCAATTCCGTTAAAGTCATCACCGGATATGTTACAGAATTATATGAACAGATTGTAAACCGCCTGACTCCCATCCGCAGGATAACCATTACTTTTAATGATGTAATCGATGAAGCCTGTGAGCAGTATGATTTGTTTATCGGACCGGAAGATTTGGAAAAAGACAGAAAAGTTCAGCAGGCGGTTTTGGATATCCGGGCAAAATACGGCAGAAATTCCATAATTAAAGGAATGAATCTTCTGGAAGCCGGTACAACCTTAGAGCGGAATCACCAGATAGGAGGACATAAAAGTGGCGAATAGCGACCGTGCAAAACAATTTGCTTCTTTCGATGCATTAAAAGGTCTGCGGGAAGCATTATTGCAAAAAGAAAAAAACATTGTTCCCAAAACGGAACTGTCCGAAGATAAAAAGGCGGAGCTGGACCGGATATTACACCGGATAAAACCCAACGACATAATTACGGTCATCTATTATGAAGGAAATGAATATCTGAAGATTACGGGTATGGTTTCCCGCTTCTCTTCCAGCAGCCGCACCTTGCAGATTGTCAATACAAAATTAAGTTTTGATGATATCCGTGATATAGAACTTATTTCTTCATTTTAACCTTTATATCCGCCAATCGCTCCAGAGCACCTTTCAGCGTTTCATCCTGCTTCGCAAAATGGAAACGGATATACTGACTGTTACAGTCTTTAAAAAAACCGGAACCAGGTACCGCTCCTACTCCGATGTTTCTTGCCAGTTCTTCACAAAAGACGGTGTCTTTTTCATACCCAAATTCACTGATATCCATCAATACATAATATGCTCCTTCCGGTTCCGTAACACTCAATCCGATATCTTTTAAACCGTTCAGAAACAGATTCCTCATATGCGTATAATGCTGCTGCAATTCCTGATAGTATATATCATCAAATTGCAAACCTGTCACTGCAGCTTCCATTAATGGTGCCGCAGCTCCTACCGTTAAGAAATCATGCACTTTTTTAATTCTGTCGGTAATCTCCGGCGGTGCAATCACATATCCCAGTCTCCATCCGGTAATGGAATATGTTTTAGAAAGAGAACTGCAGGTAATGGTTCTTTCCCTCATACCCGGAATCGCCGCCATATATACATGTTCATACGGCTGATATACAATATGTTCATAGACTTCATCTGTAATGACATAAATATCATATTTAATTGCCAGATCCGCAATTATCTGCAGTTCTTCTCGTGTAAATACCTTTCCGCAGGGGTTGGAAGGATTGCAGAGAATCAGCGCCTTTACTCCTTCCTGCCGCATTGCAGCTTCTAATTCGTCCCCGTCAAATCCAAATGCCGGGGGTTTTAATGGAACATAAACCGGTTCTGCACCGGACAAAATGGTATCTGCACCATAATTTTCATAAAAAGGTGAAAAAATTACTACTTTTTCTCCCGGATTACAGACAGACATCATTGCTGCCATCATTGCCTCCGTACTTCCGCAGGTTACTACGATTTCTGATTCGGAATCAATTGACAGCCCGGAAAAATGCTCCTGTTTCTTTGCCAGGGCAATCCGAAAGTTCTCCGCTCCCCAGGTCAGGGCGTACTGATGAGGGCCATCCGCCGCAATCTCTGCCAGCCTGTCCGTAATCGCTCCGGGCGGTTCAAAATCCGGAAACCCCTGGGATAAATTGATGGCTCCATACTGATTGGATATTCTTGTCATTCTTCGTATGACAGAGTCGGTAAATCCTGCAGTTCTTGTACTCAATGATTTCATCCTGCCACCTCATCTCTTTTGTCGTGTTTACATTCCGTTCTGTCAATCCTGCTGCTATTATCCGTTCCGTTTTGTTTAATAACATAAGAATTTCCTTCATTTAAAATGTGTTTCCTGTCAAATGCATTTTTAATTTGATTCATTAACCCGATATTAACAGGATTCGTCTCTTTAAAGAAATATTTTTGTTTGCTGATTCCAATACCATGCTCTCCGCTGACAACTCCTCCCAGCTCATATGCTTTGTGATAAATTATTTGCAGATTTTCATTTAAATCCCGGTTCCATTCCGCATCATCTCTCTCTCCACGCACCATACACAGATGCACATTTCCATCGCCGGCATGTCCGAAACAAATCATGCGCATTCCTCTCTTCTGCTCCAGTTCATTAATAAAATTCACAAAGCTATCAATCCGGTTAATCGGAACTACAATGTCAAGGGGTTCCTGTTCCGACACTGCTTCTACGGATGTTACCAGAGCGCCTCTGATCTTCCATACCTCTGCTGCTTCGTCTTTATCCCGGAGAATACGAACCGATTTCGCACCACAGATATCTGCAATGCTTTGCAACCGTTCAATATTTCCCTGAATCTCCCTGCTTTCTCCGTCAAATGTCAGAAGCAGATAAGCTTTTGCATCCGCTTCCGGAAATTTCAGATGTAAATAATCTTCTGCCAGCTGTACCACTTTGCGCTCAATAAATTCCACTGCCGTAGGATTAATATTTGCCTGAATAATTTTCCTTACACTTTCAATTCCGGATTTTAAACTGTCATAACTAATCAGAACACTCAAACTTTCCTCCGGCTTTGGAATCAGTTTTAATATACATTTCGTAATAACTGCCAGCGTACCCTCCGATCCTATGATAATCTCTTTTAAGTCCAGACCGGAAGTATCTTTCCGGTTCTTTCCGCCTACGGTCAGAATCCTGCCGTCTGCCAGCACAAGTTCCAATCCCATAACATAATCTCTGGTAACACCGTATTTTACGGCTCTCATTCCCCCGGCATTGGTACTGATATTCCCTCCGATGGTTGCCTTCTTTTCACCGGGGTCCGGCGGATAAAAGAATCCCCTCTCTTCGGCATAAGTCTGAAACTCTTCTAATATTACTCCCGGCTCCACTGTAGCGGTAAATGTTTCCTCATCAAGTCCTAAAATATGATTCATTCTGGAAAAATCCAGTACAATTCCTTCCCCATGTGGAACTGTGGAACCCACCAGATTTGTCCCTGCACCTCTTGGTGTAACCGGAATATTATGTTCATCGGCATGGCGCAATAAATCACTTACCTCCTTTGTGGATACGGGAAACACCAGCGCTCTGGCTGTTCCTATTTTTCTTCCCAGATGATCGGAAAGATATTTTGTATCTATAGGTTCGGTCTGAATTCTGTCCGGTTCCTTTATAATAGAATATAATGCCTCTATCCACTCATCCTGTAACGGTTTCCATGTTTTTTTCATTCTGCTCACTCCTCCCATGCCGGTACAAAAAATCCTTTAAACTCATCTTTAAATATCTTCTTGGTACGTTCTGACTGAAATGCCTCTACTATCTTTTTGTATACTTCATTATCCGCCTCATCACTTCTGGCTGCAATCAGGCAAAAGTAACTGTCATCCGCATACTCGCTCTCAAGAAAAACGGCCTCCCCGGCTGGATCAATCCCATAATCCAATGCATAATTTCCATTAATAACAGCAGCCGTTACATCCGGTAGAAGTGCACAGATATCCGCCGCATTCACTTCAACAATATCAATTCTCACATGATAGGTTTCAATATCTGAAAGTTCCGGATTTGCTCCCGCAGTCTCCCGAATCGAAATAATTCCTGCCGATTCCAATAATTTCAATGCTCTTCCCTCATTGGAAGCATCGTTTGGAACTGCCACCTTATCTCCATCCTTTAATTCCTTTACATCTTTGATCTTATTGGAATACAGATTCATTGCAATGACAAAGGTATCTCCGATTGGTGTAATATCATATTTATTACTTTCCACATCATTTTTAAAATAAGCATGATGCTGGAATGCATTTAAATCTATGTCTCCTGCATTCAATGCATTGTTTGGCAATGAAAAATCCGAAAACTGCACCAGTTCAATCTTAATTCCTTCCTCTTTCAGCTCCTCTTTCACCGGATTCCAGATATCTTCATAGATTGTTCCGGTCAGCCCGATTCGAACCGTATTTTCATCTTTCTTCTTATCAGAAGCTCCGCATCCGCTGAAAACTCCTGCCGCAAAAACCACCAGTAATAAACCTGCAATTAATCTATTCTTTTTCATAATATTTACCCATTTGCATCACAAGCTATCCTGTGATGCTATCCTTTCTTCATTTAGGTAATTGTGAAACTCATGGTTACGGAACGAAAGCGACACTTATGGCCTGTAACCATGAGTTTCACAATCACCTTTTTTTAACTAATGTGTATTTTTCTTTGCTATGTAATTACCGAGAACCTGAATAATGGTAACAAAAAGAACCAAAACCAAAATTGTCGTATAGGTTACATCCGGCTGATTTCTCTGATGTCCATACCGAATGGCAAAATCTCCCAATCCTCCGGCACCGACCGCACCTGCCATAGCAGTCAGTCCGATCAGATTAATGATCGTAATCGTGGCTGCCCTTGTAATTCCGGCAATACTCTCTTTTAAATATACCCGGACAATGATATCCAGATTACCGGACCCCATAGACTGCGCCGCTTCTATTAATCCGGGATTAACGTCTGCCAGACTGCTTTCTATCTGCCTTGTAAAAAAGGGTACACAGCCAAATACCAGGGCAACTATGGCTCCCTCCACTCCAATGGCCGTTCCCATAATAATTCTTGACAACGGAACCAGTCCGGCTAATAAAATAATAAAGGGAATGGAGCGAAAAAGATTTATTATTTTATCCAATATGTGATAGATAATTTTGTTTTCCAAAATGTTTCCCGGTTTTGTAACCGTAATCGTCACACCCAGAATTAGTCCGACAATAAACGAAATGATACCCGACCATGCTGTCATAAGCAGAGTTTCCTCTATGCTTTGATAAAAAGCAGGAAGCTTATTCATAACATTAGGAATAAAATCATTTAACAGTTCTGCCATCTAAAATCACCTCCACTCCGACATTTTTCTCTTTTAAATAGGCGATGGCACTATCCATATCTTCTGCTTTTCCCTGAACAATGGATACCAGTCCTCCAATGGGATTACTGCCTATCAGTTCTACGTTTCCAAAAATAATATTGATATCCAGATGAAAGTTTCTGGATAATTGTGAGACTAACGCCTCGGAAACATTCCGTTCCAGATAACGGAACCGCAGGATTGCCTCCCCCGGATTCAGATGAATAATCTCTTTGTCCTCCAACAAATCATATATTCTGGAACAATTGGAAGTGCTTTCAACAAATTCCCTGGTAATCTGCTGTCTTGGATTTGAAAATATATCAAATACATCTCCATATTCCACAACTCTTCCATCCGTCATAACTGCCACCCGGTCACAAATATCTTTAATAACCTGCATTTCATGGGTAATCACAACAATGGTAATTCCCAATTCCCGATTAAGTTTTTTTAAAAGCTCCAAAATCGACTTTGTAGTCTTTGGATCTAAGGCACTGGTAGATTCATCACTTAACAGAATCTCCGGATCATTTGCCAATGCCCTGGCAATGGCCACCCTCTGTTTCTGCCCGCCGCTGAGGTTGGAAGGGTAAACGCCTGCTTTTTCTTCCAATCCTACCAGTTTCAGCAGATGTTCTACTTTTTCCCTTCTCTCTTTTTTCGATAAACCGCTTCCCTGCAATGGAAATTCTACATTTTGAAAAACGGTTCTGGATGCAAAGAGATTAAATTGCTGAAATATCATTCCGATTTTCTTCCGGTGTTTACGAAGTTCCCTGGTGGACAATCCGGTTATCTCTTCCTGATTGATAAATACTTTTCCACTGCCGGGAACTTCCAATAAATTAATACACCGGACCAAAGTGGATTTCCCTGCTCCCGAAAATCCGATGATACCAAATATCTCACCTTTTTTTATTTCCAGGTTGACATCCTTTACTGCGGGTACCGATTTTCCTTTACTAAAAAACTCTTTACTGACATGTTCCAATCGAATCATTTTTATCACCTTCTTTTGTTCTGTTTTACAGTTCTCTTTATGTCTGCTTTGGATGGTTGATAGTATATCATTTTGATAGGAAAAGTGTTAATACATAAAAAATACTGCCTGTCATAGCATGAAACTATAACAGACAGATTTGTTATACATTTTTTTATTTGATTTTTTTGTGGAATTCCCTGTTATAAAAGAGCCTTATCCCTATATTTTGCAATCTCCTCCAGATACTTTTGTCCCAGCGGGCTGATTGCAATTCCTTTTCTGGACAAATAACCAATCCACATCCGTTCCTCTGATTTTAATTTAACTGCACAATAGTCGGAACCGTTTAATTCCTCACAGATAATACCGGAACACAGCGTATATCCGTTTAAACCAACCATAAGATTTAACATGGTGGCTCTGTCATTGGCTTTTATCAGCCGTTTATATTCATAGGTACTTAATACTTCTTCGGCAAAATAAAAGGAATTATAATTCCCCTGCTCAAAGGACAAACAGGGATATTCTTTCAATTCCTCCAAGGCTATCTCCTGTCTGTCCGCCAGCGGATGCCCCTTCCATATGTAGACATAAATTCCGCATTGTAGTATTTCGTGAAACTCCAGATTATATTCATTAAATAATTTAGTTAACACTTTCCGGTTAAAGTCATTGAGGTAGAGAATTCCGATTTCACTTTTAAAATTTTTCACATCTTCAATTACTTCATAAGTCTTTGTCTCATGAACGGCAAATTCGTATTCATCCATTCCGAATTGTTTCACCATTTCCACAAAAGCACTAACCGCAAAACTGTAATGCTGCATGGAAACACTAAATTTCTTTTTCACCTGTTCTTTCTGTATGTATCTGGACTCTATCAACTGATACTGCTCTACCACCTGCCGGGCATAGCCAATGAATTCCTCACCTTCCGGTGTCAGCGAAATCCCTCTGTTGCTTCTCCGAAATAACTCTACTCCTATTTCTTCCTCTAAATCCCTGATGGCTGCAGATAAACTGGGCTGGGATATAAATAATATCCGTGCTGCCTCATTCAGGGAACTGGCATTGGCAACAACGATAGCATATCTTAATTGTGTAAGCGTCATCCTGATCCTCCGTCTTTTAACTGCGTTGCCCCGGATATTCCATATTAGAATTATAGCGGAATGAAAATGCTTCGATACCAAATGATTCCAATTGAAATCTGTCCGGGGGCAACGCTCCTGTTTTCTGTTTCTAAATCAAATCCTCTTTACGTTTACTCAATGTTTCCCCCTTCTACTACCAGATTGTCAGGGTCAACACTGTCTCCATATACTTTCTTTAACGTTGCTTCATAATCGGCATGGAAAAATTCTTCCGCCGCCAGCGATTTTATTTCTTCATTCAGCCAATTCAGCAGCTCCGTATTTCCCTTCTGCACCGCAGGCGCAATGGTATCCAGACTGCCTAACGATTCAATGCCAACCGTATATCCCTTATTCCGGATTGCCCATGCCAGAACCTCCGTATTGTCGGTAGAAAATGCATCTCCTCTGCCGTCCAGCAGTGCATCATATGCTTCCTGATATTCATCAAATTTAACCAATGTGATATCGGGATATTTCTCTGTAAAATATGTTTCAGCAGTGGTTCCTTTTACTACAATTAATTTCTTTCCTTTTAACTCTTCTGCATCCGTAACCAATGATTCCTCTGGTGATACCACTCCCAGTGCAACTTTCATATAGGGTAAGGCAAAATCAACCTGTTCTTTTCTCTCGTCGGTTACGGTAAAGTTTGCCAAAATAATATCTACTTTTCCGGCTTTCAAATATTCCACCCGGTTGGCTGCTTCTACATAGATAAATTCTACATCATCTTCGCTTCCCAGTAAATCCTTTGCAATGCGCTTTGCAAAATACACATCATATCCCTGAACCTCACCATGTTCATCCACATACCCAAATGGATTCTTATCACTGAACACTCCGATTTTAACAGTTCCGCTTTTCTTTATCTCCTCTAACGTTCTTGCTTTGGCTTTGGTATCTGCCGTATTGGAAGAAGAACCGCAACCTGCCAGAATACCTGCCGCAATACCTGCTATCAACAGAATTCCGATAAATCTTTTTTTCAATGTCTTATGTTTCATTTTCTTACCCTTGCTTATCACAATAACACCTGTGATACTGCATTTTCCTTTCTTTTATGTTTAATTTCCAAAACGTTTTCCGTCTCATAATGAAAACTGTGGAGAAACTGCTTTGCCCGTTTGGTTTGGGGACGTTCAAAAAATTCTTCCGGCGTGTTTTCTTCTATTATCTGCCCCTGATCCAGAAAAATCACCCGGTCGGCAACCGCTCTGGCAAATTCCATTTCATGGGTAACAATCACCATGGTCATTCCTTCCTTTGCCAGTTCCAATACCACCTGCAAAACTTCCCTTACCATTTCCGGGTCCAGAGCCGCCGTAATTTCGTCCAGCAGCAATATTTCCGGATGCATTAATAACGCCCGGACAATGGCAACCCGCTGTTTCTGTCCGCCGGAGAGCTGCCTCGGATAATCATGGATACGTTCTGACAGTCCCACCCGCTCTAATAATTTTTCCGCTTCTTCTCTCACTTCCTTTTTATCTCTGCCCTGAACCTTACATGGCGCCAGCAGCAAATTGTTTAAAATCGTCATATTGGGAAACAAATCATAACTTTGAAATACCATTCCGATTTTTTCCCTTATCAAATACTCCTTTTTCTTATCCTGTTCATATCTTGTTCCTCTCAGCGCAATGGTACCTTCATCGATATCTTCCAGTTTATTCAGACATCGCAGGAATGTACTCTTCCCACAACCGGAAGGACCTATGATTACCACCACTTCCCCTTTCTGAAGCGAAAAGGATATATCATTCAATACCGGCGCCGATTTCAGATAGGATTTTTTTAAATGTTCCACTTTTAATATTTCCTCTGACATATTCAATACCAAACCTTTCCATCAACAATTTTATTTTTTTTGAAATCCATTGGAAAACCTGCGTTCCAGCATGGCGGAAAGCCTTGAAAACGGAAAACAGATAAAAAAATACAGTAAAAATATCATTCCATATACCCATAATGCCGCTTTCGGACTGGTATAACGGGAGGCATCAATAATCTGTTTTCCTACTTTCACCATCTCCACTACACCTATCAGCACAACCAGAGACGTGGTTTTTATCATTCTGGTCAGCAGGCTGATGGCTGATGGCAGCAGCCTGCGGAAGGTCTGGGGCAGAATAATATAAAGATACACCTGCAGTTTTGTCATTCCCAATGCATAACCGCTTTCATACTGATGTTTTGGAATGGCGATTAATGCGCTGCGCACCAGGTCTCCCATTTCTGCCGTTCCCCAAAAAGTAAACACAATGATTGCCACATTTTCACCAGACAGATTGATACCCATATGTTTGGCAGCCCCAAAGTAAACCAGAAATAATAATACAAGCTGGGGCATGATTCTCACAATTTCCAGATAAATTCTACAGACTGCCCGAATCCCCTTATTTCTGACATTCATTATCATCCCTAAGAAAAATCCCAATAGTATGGAAAGCATCATGGCAATTAATGCAATTCGCAGCGTTACCCACAAGCCTTCCAATAACCGTATGAAATTATTTCCTTTGAATACTACTTCAATTCCCATATTCTGCATAACGTATCCTCCTTTCCACCAGTGAGCACAGAAGCGATACCGGCAGCAATAAGATTAAATATGCCATTACCAGAAGAAAAAGCGCCTCATCTGTTTTATAATAAATACCGATTAAATCTTTGGCAACAAACATCAGATCCGCCAGGGCTACTACACTGAAAACGGATGTCTCCTTAATTAAGAAAATAATATTGGCACAAAAAGCCGGTATGGAATTGGACACTGCCTGAGGTAAAATGATATAATAAAACACCTGGCTTTTCTTCATTCCCAACGCAAGAGCAGCTTCCGTCTGGGCCGGAGATACATTGTCCAATCCGCTTCGAAACACCTCTGCCATATAGCTGCCTCCCAAAAAAGTCAGACCGATAACGGCACAGCTTTCAGAACTAAGAACAATGCCTAATTTTGGAAGACCGAAATAGAGAAAAAATAATTGTATCAGCAACGGTGTATTTCTGGATAGTTCTATATAACAGGCTGTAATTTGTTTTAAAACAGGGATTCGAAAATATCGAATCATACCGCACAGCAAACCTGCCAGAATTGCTAGAATAATTCCGATGACTGCTATATATACGGTTAATTTTGCAGCTTCCACATATAACGGAAGCTGTTCTCTGATAAAATTAATATCCATCGGTTATAACTCCCTCTAATAAATCTAATAATCCCTCCGCTAATTTTCGATGCCCGTTTTCGTCCAGATGCTCCCGATCCTGCGGACTTGGATTTGCATATCCGGATGCTTTCAGATAATAAATTTCATTTTCATCTGCTATCCTATTATATACTTTATGCAAATTTTCCGAGGTTTCCACAGAGGAATCATCAAATTCCGAATCAAATCCTTTTTCCCCTACTCCCTGACCCAGATATATAGGGGATACTAGTATTATTTTTGCCTGCGGTGATTTTTGTTTTATTTGCTGCAGCAGCCGCTGAATTCCCTTACCGATTGTCTCGGCAGTTGCATTATATATGGTTTTACAATCATTGGTTCCCAGCATAAGTATCACAATATCTATGGGATTATGGGATTCTAACAGGGTCGGTAATATATCAGCTCCCTTTCTGCCTTCCCGGAAAGAATCGTCAAACACTGTGGTTCTGCCGCACAATCCTTCCTCGATTATCCGATATCCTTTCTCTCTCAGGTTTTTATCTAAAATACCGGTCCAGCGGATATTCCAGTCGTAGCGATTACCGGTACCGGGAATCAAACCAAAGGTATTGGAATCTCCAAAACATAATATTTGCTTCATGTATGTACATCTCCTTATTCTCAGTTTTTAACAACAAAAAAAACAGGTACACGTATGCACCTGCTTCGGAATCATCAAAAATAAATTTGAATTATTTTTCTCTTTCGGAGTCCGGATATGAAGGCGCACACAAAATTTCCATGCTTATATGCATACACATACAACCAAAGCAGCACATCATATTCTGAATCATGATATTCGTATGTCTTGTCTTCATATCGGTTTTCTCCTTTCTTTTATAGTCTGCATTTATTATTCATATTATTATGATAGGAATAGTATATATTGGCAATTTAATTTTGTCAACTGTTTTTTAACTTTTTTCATTGCTCTTTCATAATTGCCGGCTTATAAATTATTCTGACAGATTTATATTTCTGACGGTATCTCTTACTCTGAGAACGAAGGAAGGTGAAACCGAAAGCTCATCTATCCCCATTCGAAGGAAGGTTTCTGTAAGAGAAGTGTCTGCGGCAAGTTCTCCGCAGATACCAATCCAGGCGCCGTTTGCATGGGCATTTTGGGCCGATAGTTCTATCAGCCGCAGAATTGCCTCATGATGGGTATCGCAGAATCTTTCGATAATGGAATTCTGTCTGTCGCAGGCTAATGTATACTGGGTAAGGTCATTTGTTCCAACACTGAAAAAGTCAACCATTGGTGCAAGTCTGTCGCTTATGATTGCTGCTGCAGGAGTTTCAATCATTATACCTAACTCAATATTTTCCGCATATTCCATACCGTCTGATTTCAGTTCGTCTTTGACTTCATCACATATTTTAAGAATCGCTTCTAGTTCCGGAACACTTGTAATCATCGGAAACATAATACCCAGATTTCCATATGCGGATGCTCTGTACAATGCCCTGAGCTGTGTTTTAAAAATTTCCGGACGGGTAAGACAAATCCTGATTGCCCGATATCCCATTGCCGGATTTTCCTCTTTCGCAAGATTAAAATAATCCACCTGTTTATCCGCTCCGATATCCAGCGTCCGGATGATTACTTTTTTACCTGCCATACTTTCAAGAACTTTTTTATAAGCGGCAAACTGCTGCTCCTCTGAAGGATAATCACTGTTTTCAAGGTAGAGAAATTCACTTCTGAATAATCCGATTCCCCCGGCATCGTTTAAAAGCACTGCACCGATATTGTCAACTCCGCCGATGTTTGCATAAATATTTATTTTGGTTCCATCAAGAGTTACATTTTCCTTGCCCTTGAGATTTTGCAGAAGTCTTTTCTTTTCCTCATCCTCCTGCTGTTTTTTTTGCAGCCGTTTTGTGGTTTCGGCATCGGGATTTACAAATATTTCGCCTGTAAATCCGTCCACAACCGCATAATCACCATCTTTGACTGTATCCAGAAAATCACTGCCCACACCGATAATTGCAGGAATATTCATGTTTCTGGCAAGAATCGCCGTATGAGAATTTGATGAACCGAACGCCGTAACAAAGGCAAGTACTTTTTCTTTGTCAAGTAATACCGTTTCACTGGGTGCAAGATCATCCGCACATATAATTACCTTTTCATCACCAATTACATTCTCTCTTTCGCCGGCGGATAAATTACTGATAATCCGGTTTGAAATATCCCTGATATCCGCAGCTCTCGCTTTCATATAACTGTCTTCCATAGAACCGAACATAGCCGAAAAGTTATCAGAAGTCACTGCAACGGCATATTCTGTATTCACCATCTGGGTTTCAATGATATTTTTAATCGATTCATTATAATCCTCATCTTCAATCATCATCATGTGAATTTCAAAAATCTGTGCATTTGCTTCACCTACCTCTTTCAGTGCTTTTTCGTAAATCTCCTGAAGCTGGTGCACTGCCAGTTCTTTGGCAGTGGCAAGACGGGATTTTTCACTGTCTGCGTCTTCAATATGTTTTCTTTTTACTGATAGTTCCCTCCGCTGAAACTTCAATATCTTACCTATGGCAATGGCTCCATATACGCCTTTTCCTGTAAATTTATTCATAACAATACCTCCCATTTCGGAGCAGGCGGCAGAAAAATACTGCCGCCCACTGTTTCTTTATTCACCAAAACCATTTTCAAACATTCCTGCTATTTCATCAAGAACAGCCTGCTCCTCTGTGCCGTCACATATAATTTCAACCTCCGTGCCGCATTTAATACCGGCAGACATGATCTGCATAACTGCCTTCGCATTTATTGATTTTCCATATGCATTAAGTGTAACTTTGCATTCCTTATGTGATGCTGCTGCCTTTGCAAGGATACCTGCCGGACGCATATGCATTCCCTGAGTATTTACTACCGTCACTTTTTTTGATACCATAATGAATCTCTCCTTTATATTTGATTTTTAATAAACGATTATGAACGCTTTTTCTTGAACAGTGTAAGAAGGAGCATTCCAACGATTGATCCGATAAGCAGAGCTAGCAGATACATCAATCTGTTTCCGACTACAGCGAATACAAAGATACCTCCATGAGGAGCCATAAGCGTACAATTAAATGCCATAGATAAACCTCCTGCAACTGCTGCACCTATCATACAGGCCGGAATAACTCTCATTGGATCTGCTGCCGCATACGGAATTGCTCCCTCAGTAATAAAGCTTAGTCCCATGATGTAGTTTACCGGACCGTTCTTTCTCTCTTCTTCTGTCCATCGGTTCTTAAAAAATGTGGTTGATAGTGCAATGGCAATTGGAGGAATCATTCCGCCAATCATTACTGCCGCCATTATATTGTAACTGCCTGAAGCAATTGCTGCCGTACCGAATACATATGCCGCCTTATTGAATGGTCCGCCCATATCGATTGACATCATTGCGCCAAGAATACAGCCAAGAATAATCTTACTGTTGTCACCCATTGAACGAAGGAAATCAGAAAGCCCTGTGTTAATCATTCCCATAAACGGATTTACCGCACACATGATTACGGCAATAAGTCCAAGTCCCACAAGAGGATAAACCAGCACCGGTTTAATACCATTTAAAGCCTTTGGCATTTTATCACAGAGTTTTTCAACCGCCAGCATAAGAAATCCGCCTGCAAAACCTGCCAGCAATGCGCCAAGGAAACCGGACGGAACATCACCGCCTACATTTGCAAAGGTTGAACCTGTTGTTGCCAGATAACCGCCTACAAGACCTACCAGAAAGCCAGGTCTGTCAGCAATACTCTTGCCGATATATCCTGCCAGTACGGGAACCATAAAATTAAAAGCATATTTTCCAATGGTATTAAAGAATGATGCTGCAGTCGTATAGGTACCAAATCCGGAATCCCGGGGTGCCCCTGCAATTGTATCAATCAAAAAAGCTATCGCAATAAAAATTCCGCCGGCAACCGTAAAAGGCAGCATATTGGAAACACCGTTCATTAAATGCTTGTAAATTTTTCTGCCGAAACTTTCGTCCTCCGCTGAAGAATCCTCAGTTTTCGCACCTGTATGATGATAAACAGGGGCATCCCCTGACTCAATTCTGTTAATCAGTGTTTCCGGAATTTTAATACCGTCTGATACCTTGGTACTGATTACTTTTTTACCGTCAAATCTGGACATTTCCACACTTTTATCCGCAGCAACAATGATACCGTCACACTCTGCAATTTCCTCTTTGGTAAGCACATTTTTTGCACCGCCGGACCCATTGGTTTCAACCTTGATTGAAATACCTAACTGTTTGCCCGCTTTTTCCAGCGCCTCTGCTGCCATATATGTATGGGCAATTCCCGTAGGACAGGCCGTTACTGCAAGCACCTTATACAAAGCCTTTGATTTTACTTCCGTTGCAGGCTCATCCGGATACTTTTCCGTTTCCATCTCATCAATTATTTTAAGAAATTTATCCTTGCTGTCTGCCGCAAGCAGTTTTGCTCTGAAATCTTCATCCATAAGGATTGTCATAAGACGGGAAAGCACTTCCAGATGCACGTCACCATCGTTGGGCGCCGCAATCATAAACAAAATATCAGACGGTTCATCATCCAGAGACTCATAATCAACGCCATTCGGAACTGTCATGGCTGCAAGTGACGGAGCTTTTACGGAGGTACTCTTTGCATGGGGTATGGCAATTCCGTCTCCCACAGCGGTAGAACCCATTTCCTCTCTTGCAAGAATTCCTTTTTTATACTCGTTTGGATTGGCAATCTTTCCACCCTTAACCTGCAAATCCACCAGCATATCAATTGCCTCTGATTTGCTTTCAGGTGCTGCATTTAATGCAATACTTTCTTTGCTCAGTAAGTCAACAATACGCATATCAATTCCTCCATTCTGTTAAATTATTTATTTACAGACTGAAGCTGTTCCAACAGTCTGTAAATTTCATTTCTATGCGCCAGACCCTCGGAGAATGCCGTAGCACCTCCTGCCGCAGTTCCAAGTTTTAACGCATATTCATAATCACCGTCTTTTAAACCTGCTATAAATCCCGCAACCATGGAATCTCCTGCACCGACGGAATTTTTCACTGTTCCTCTGCAGACTCCGCATATATGTGTTTCTCCATTTTCATCCAACAGCAATGCACCGTCTCCTGCCATTGAAACAAGTACGTTTCTTGCGCCCATATTCCGGAGCCTTGCGGCATATGTAATAATTTCTTCACGGGTTTTCAATGTTACACCAAACATCTCCCCCAATTCATGATTATTGGGCTTTATAAGAAAAGGCCTGTATTTTAAAACATTCATCAATAAATCCTTTGTTGCATCTACCACCACCCGAATCTCTTTTTCGGATAAATACTCCAGTATCTTCTCATAGATATCAGACGGAAGTGTATCGGGAATACTGCCCGCAAGAACCAGCATATCTCCATCCCGAAGTCCGTCAAGCTTTTTGAAAAGTATCTTTAATGCACTGTCGCTAACCTGAGGACCCTGGCCATTCAGCTCGGTTTCATCCCCTGATTTTATCTTGACATTGATTCTTGACAGTCCGTTTTCAAGGTGTACGAAATCCGCGTCAACTCCCTTTTGGATGACCCCTTTTTCAATCGCATCCCCTGTGAAACCTGCTACAAATCCGAGGGCCTTTGACTTCACTCCAAGCTGACTGAGTATAAGCGAAACATTAATGCCTTTTCCTCCGAAATAAACTTTTTCACTTTTGGAACGATTCACACAGCCCACCTTCATTTCATCGGTATACAACACATAATCAACTGCAGGATTGAATGTGACAGTATATATCATGATAAAACCTCCTTCACCGACGTCTCGGTAAGATATTTTTTGTCCTCCAGCTTATCTGTAATAATTTTTGCTCTGTTAAGGGCAGCAAATTTTACCGCAGTTACTTTATCAAATTTCGAATGGTCAGCAAGTACATATACATTTTGTCCGTTATTAATTACTGCTGTTTTAACACTGGCTTCATTTATATCCGGAGTAGAAAAGCCACCGGAAACCGAAATCCCATTGACCCCCATAAAACATTTTGTAAAATTATAGTTCTGCAGACTCAGCAGACATTCGGCACCAACGATTGCTTCTGTAGAAAGCTTGATTTCTCCGGCCGGAATAAACACTTTAAAACCCCTTTGCGCCAGTTTCTTCGCATGCAGAAAGGCATTTGTTACAAAGGTTACATCTTTGGCAGAAATATAGTTCAGCATCTTTTCCGTTGTTGTCCCAGCATCAATGAAAACAAAATCTCCGTCATGGATAAGAGATACGGCAAAACGGGCAATTGCTTCCTTTTCTTTGATAAACAGCTTTGATTTTTCCTCAACATTATGCTCAACAACAGTATAGTTTTCAGCCAGTGCAATTGCACCACCCCGAACTTTTATCAGTAAACCTCTTTCATCCAAAATTGTCAGATCTCTTCTTACAGTGGATTCTGAGGTATAAAGTAACTGACATAATTCGTTTAATCCGACACTTTTATTCTTATTGACAGTATCCAGTATAATTGCATGTCTTTCTTCGGTTAACACATGTATCACCTCCATCTGAGTGAAATTGAACGTTTTTGATTGTTTAACTTATTATATCATAGAGTTTTATCCGTTTCAATCATTTTCTTTCAATTTATTTCATTTTCTTTCACGTTATAATCAATTATTATACCAAGTTATTTCAAAATCTTTCAAAACCAAAAAAATCTGATAAAAAATAATGGGGCTGTCGCTTTAACGAATGAAAATTCGTGAAGCGACAGCTTCATTTTTGT